>NZ_JBVIWA010000002.1:667805-697606 GCF_055595065.1 Streptomyces sp. NPDC040545 | reverse complement strand
CCCGGTACGGATCAATTCCGGGCGTCTTCCCCCGGACCCGCTCGCCCGACGATCATCACTCAGAGTGCATGCTCCACGGAAAGTGAGCCAGAACCAGAACGGGTTCTGGCTCACATTCCGTGGAGTGATTACGGAGAGTCAGATCTTCGAGGCCATGCGATGACGGTCTGGATGGGCACGAAGTCGAGGCGAGGTGAGTTCCAGGGCCCGGTTGTCGCGTCCGGCGCTCATGTGGTTGAGCCAGCGTTCGTACCAGTCGAAGAAGTCGGTGGCGGAGGAGACGTTGGGACCCCAAAACCCGTCGCCGTTACCAATGAGGACGCGGCCAGTGAGGGGGCCGGTCACCGCGATGACGCATACGTCAGTGCAGCCCATCTCGATGACGTGGAGGAAGAGTTCGCGTCCGTGGGACCCGGGTGCTACGCCTTCGAAGCCGCGGGGTGTCCCCGGTTCTCCGCGCGGATTCATGACCATCAGGGAACACCGCTCCAGCGGCATGAGGCCGTAGAACGGCGCCGCGCCTGAGCCGCCGATGTGCGTGAGGAACTGTCGATAGGCGTCGGGCAGGACGATGTCCTATGCGACCTCAAACGCAGCGACGCGTGCTTCCGCCAGCTTCGGACCGAGGATGAACTTGTGTTGCTCTTCCCCGAAGGAATGGCTGCGCAGGGGCTGGAACGGGATCGCGGCCAGCTTGCGACGCAGGCGGGGTATGCGGGGATCCATCGTGCTCTTCTCTCGTCCTCGTCACTCTATGGGTGGCTGGCGTCAGTTGGCCAGAAGAACCCTCTTCCGCAGCAGAGCGGAGCCGGGCCGGCCGAACATCTGGCGTTGAGCATCTTGATCCGGTTGACGTGGCCTTCGACGACGCCGGAGTTCCAGGGGCAGGGTGAGGCCGGCGATGACGGCATCGCGGTCACGGTCGATGCCTGCGGCGAGGGTGTGGAGGCTGGGGAGGTCGTCTTGCCGGACGGCGTCGAGCCACTGCGAGCCGTTCGCCGCCGCGGTCGGTGAGCATCTGGCCGAAGGACCGGACGTGACCGGCGAGGGCATCGAGTTCGGGGCAGTGGATCAGGACGGGGTGACGGCGGCCGAGCTGTTACGGGGCCGGGAGAGAGCCGCTTCTCCCGGAAGTAGGCGCGAACGCGCTGGTAGCTCCCCTGATAGCCGAGCGGCGTAATTCCTCCCACGCCGTCCAGGCGTTCGTGCAGCCCTGGTTCCAGCGGTCATCCAGGGAGGGTCAGTCGGCGTTCTCGAACAAGGTGCTGATGTTGCTCCACATTAGGGCACCCATCGGGCCGCCCTCCGACTTGCCGGCCTGTGGTTGCTCAGGTGCCTGGGCCGCAGACGGCACCGCCGGACTGCTGACGGGAGTATCGGACCATGGCGGCCTCCGAGGTTGACGGCTCGCCGCCGTCGGCGGGGGTGAGGGTATAGAAGACCGTGATGGAACCGTCGGTGACAGCGTCCAGGACGCCGTCCCAGGGGATGGTGTAGCTGACGGAGGTGGTGTCAGCGGTGATGCTCACGACACCCTGGGTCTTCGCGGTCGAGGTCTGCCTGTTGGTGTCGCTGCAGACCGTGACGTCGAATGTGACCTTGTCGCCGGTCTTGAAGGGTATGCGGTCGACCCTAACGAGCACCCCATTCCAGGGCTTGTGCCGGCAGGTGATCCAGCCAGGCGGTTCCTCATAGGGAAATTCCGGGAAGTCGAGCTCGATCGACATGCGGGCTCCTGGTCGTCGAAGTATGCGGCGGCAGGTCGAACTGCGGCCCCGCGATCATGGACCAAACGCCTTTGCGGAGACAGCCACTTTGCCACCTGTCGTACTCGGCCTCGCTCATGGACGTCGACGTCCGGCCACTGGGTGCCCGGGGCGAAGTCGATCAGCCAGCCGGTGGCGACTCGGTCGCGGGGAGCCTGCGGCGGGCGATGCCGGGGGCCACGTCTCCCGGTTCGATGTCGTCGACGTGGACGGTGGTCTTCAAAGGGCCCGTAGGCGTTGTTTCGCTCATGCGCCCACGATCGCGCGGAGCGGGCATCCGGGCCGAGAGTCTGGAAACACATCATCAGGTACATTCCTGCCATGAGCCGCCATCAAGTGGTCGCGCTGCTGAACGCTCCGCAGTCACCGTTCGAACTCGCCTGTGCCGCCGAGGTGTTCGGGTCCCGGCGGCCGGATCAGCCGGTCCACTACGACTTCACGGTCTGCGCCGAGCGTCCCGGAGTGCTCCCGGCGACGACCGGGCCCGCGATGTACGTCGAGGCGGGGCTGGACGCGCTGACCGACGCGAACACCATCGTCGTTCCGGGCTGGCAGCCGACCGGGGCGACCGTGTCACCGGGCATCCTCAGCGCCCTGCGCGCGGCGCACCGGCGCGGGGCGCGGGTGGTGTCCATCTGCACGGGAGCGTTCGTGCTGGCGCAGGCCGGGTTGCTGGACGGGCGCAGGGCTACAACGCACTGGCGGCGTGCGGAGCAGTTCGCTGCCGCGTTTCCGCGGGTGGAGGTCGACGCGGACGTGCTGTACGTCGACCACGGCGACGTGGCCACCAGCGCCGGGTCCGGAGCGGGCATCGACCTGGCCCTGCACCTGGTACGCCGCGACCACGGCGCCGCCTACGCGGCCCAGGTCGCCCGAAGCATGGTACTGCCCCCGCACCGGGAGGGCGGCCAGCTCCAATTCGCCACCCAGCCCGTGGCCATCCGGACCGACGAGTCGCTCGCACCGCTGCTGGAGTGGGCCCTGACCCGGCTCGACACCGAGCTGACCGTGGACCGCCTCGCCGAGCAGGCGGGAGTGTCGGCCCGCACACTCGCCCGCCGCTTCACCGAACAGCTCGGCCACAGCCCCGGCAAATGGCTGCTCACCCAGCGCCTCGCCGCCGCCCGCATTCTGCTCGAGCAGACGCAGCTGCCAGTCGAGGCCATCGCCAGCCGGGTCGGCCTGTCCTCCGCCGTCAACCTGCGACGCCGCTTCCGGACCATGCTGGGCACGACACCCGGCGCGTATCGAAGGACCTTTGGCCGCTGAACGGCCAGGCGCGGCCTCACCCCCCGGACGCACCCCACGCCACCAGCCCGCCAGGGACGAGGCTTGTCGGGCAGCTGCCCCGCGGCCGCCACCGAGTCCGGGAACCGGTCCTCGACCAGAACTCCGCGCCGGGTCAGCAACACCCGGCCGCCAGGGGCGGCCGGGGCGAACAGGAGTACTCGACGGCCGTCGAACTTCTGCTTCCCCGCCGCGGTGGACTACCAGCAGCTGGTCGCGGGTGCCGTGCTTGTCACGGTAGACGGCTACGGCCGGTCCCGCGGCATGGACATCGCCCGCACCAGCGGGGGCGTCATCATCGAGCTCTACACGATCGTCACGGAGATCCGCCGGCCGTTCCAGGCAGAGGCCGCTGCCAGGATGGCCCGCTCGCAGATCCACGGTGTAGCGGAGCACAGGCCCCTGACAGCTGTCCTACCGAGCCTGCGGCAGTCCTTTGGGCCGGGGGCCTGCTGTCCGCCCCCGAACACGTGGTATCCCCCTGACGCTGCTGCGTGGCTTCGAAGGCGTCGCGTGGAGGAGCCCAAGGGCCGAGTGTCGTCGGGTTCAGCTGCGGGCGGCCTGCCGGATCAGGTCGGCGACGGCGTCGGGTTGCGAGACGTAGACCGAGTGACTGGCGGCCACCTCGACGGTCTGCGCGCCGATCCGCTCGGACATCGCGTGCTGGGCCGGGGGCGGGATCATGCGGTCGTCGGTCGCGATCAGGTACCAGGCCCGCTTGGTCCGCCAGGCGGGCTGGGACACCGCGCCGACCAGCGCTTCCACGCCCCAGGGGACCTGCGAGTCGGCCATGAACTCGGCCTGGGCGCGGGGCAGGTCACCGGCGAAGGACTCGGCGTCACACAACGGCTGGAGACATGTCACGGTTCGGACCAGGTCGGCGACGGCTCCGAACGGGCTGTGCGGCGGCCAGGCGTACATGGGGCCGGGCCGTGAGCGGATGCCCGGCAGGGCGGCCGTATGGAAAGGATGTGGCCGAGCCAGATGCGGGGCGGGATCCTGGTGGCACCCGGCTGCACCGCCCCCCGTGAAGTGGTCGACGGCCACACCTATGGGACCAGCCCACGCGTCCGGCAGGGAGCCGCCCCCGTCAACTACGCAGCCGGCGCAGCCACCGTGTGCCAGGTCCGGGGATTGCCCGTCATCACCGCCCGGATCAACAGCGCGTGAGATTGCGGTAGACCCGGCCGGATCCCGGCTGGACGAGATCAGTCAAGTCCGCCCGGCCCGCTGAGACCCAGAAAAAACGCTTTGTGCATGGGCCGGATGCGGGCTTGAGTGCGTCCGTGACTGCTTTGAATGATCTCGTGCGACCCGACCGGTACCCGCGTTCCTCCCGCTACGACCCTGCCTGGCTCGTCGGCCTCGACATGGGCCCGAACCCGTTGTGGCTCCTGGAGGACCTGGCACGGGACCTCGACCTGCGGCCTGGGATGCGGGTCCTCGACCTCGGCTCCGGTAAGGGCGCCAGCTCCGTGTTCCTGGCCCGCGAGTACGGCGTTGACGTCATCGCCGCCGACTGGTGGATCCCCGAACGGGATGCCGCCGCCGTCTTCGTCGAGGCGGGCGTCGACGACCGCGTGACGGCGGTACGGGCGGAGGCGCACGTGCTGCCGTTCGAGGCAGAGAGCTTCGACGCGATCGTGAGCATCGACGCGTTCGAGTACTTCGGCACCGCCGACAGCTACCTGCCCTACCTGGCCCGCTTCCTCCGCCCCGGCGGCCAACTGGGCGTCGCCACCCCCGCCATGACCCGCGAGATCCGCGACCTCGGCGCGATCCCGCCCCACATCAAGCACGTGGTCGGCTGGGAGGCCATCGCCTGGCATACGGCGCAATGGTGGCGCTTCCAGTGGGAGATCACCGAACTGGTGGACGTCACCTCCGCCCGCCTCCAGGACGACGCCTGGCGGGACTGGCTGCTGTGGGCGCGTGCGTGCGCCGAGCACCAGCCGGACGGCGAGAAGGCCAACCGGCCGGTGATCGACATGCTCGTCGAGGACGGTGGAGAGTACCTCTCCTTCGCCCTGGTGACCGCCCGCAAGCGGTGAGCGGGTGACAGCCGCCGGAAGCGATCGACGACGTCTGAACGTCGCCGGCCGCTTCCGGACCTGGTCCGCGCCCACGTCTTCGCCGGCCCTGTGCACACGCAGGGCGAAGACGCCCGCCAGGGCGCGGGACAGGCTCATGCACAGCCGTCCAGGGGCGGTTGGCGCGCACCATGCCGAGGTGCCGGGAGAACTACTTCCCGCACCAGGAGGCGCGGCGCTCCCCGTCGCCGGAGCCGTCACCCGCCCCGGCGGGCGACTCCTGATCCGTCACCTTCCGCCGCCGCGGCCGCCCGCACCCGTTGCTCCTCGCGAGCGGAGCCGACGTCCCGTTCCAGGGGTGTACGGCTCACGGCCGTCGCGAGATCCTCCAAGGCTTGTTTCTGCAGTGCCGCCCCGCGCCGCACCACCGGGCTCCCGTCCCCGGCGGCGGCGCCCTCCCACGCGCGGAGCGCCTCCTCCACGCGCCCCCAGTCCGGATTCCTGTGCTCGCGCACGTCGACCGCCGCCTGCGCGGTGTCCGCCTCCAGGGCCTCGGCGAACCGCTCCGCCTCGGGGACGAGACGGCTGTCGGCCCGCGGGACGTGGCTCTCCATGAGCATCGCCGCCCGGCCGAACCCCTTGAGCGCCTCCTGCGCCTCCTCCGCCTCGCGCGACGTCAGGCCCCTGGGGCGGACCGGTTCCTGCCTTGCCCGGTCGTATGTCTCCTGCCAGGCGGCGCGTGCCTCCCTGCTCTCCAGCAGAGACCTGCGCAGGTCGGCGTGATGTTCCCGGGTCGGTTCTGCGTAGCTGCGGAGCACCGCGGCCGCGTAACGGCCGTCGGCGGCGAGCCAGTCCGCAAGCCGGCCCGGCAGCCGGGGTGTCTCCCATGCGGGGAACACCACGTACGCCAGCATGGCCAGGGCCCCGCCGAGCAGGGTGAGCACCACCCGCTCCGGAACCGTCTGCTCCCATGCCTGGCCGCCCATGCCGAGCAGGAAGACGACGTATGCGGCGGTGAAGCACTGGGAGTAGGCGTAGCCGGTACGGTTCAGCGTGAACGACAGGCCCGCCGAGACCACCGCCAGCAGGCCGAACACATGGGCGTCCGGGCCCAGGGCCCGCACCATCCCGGTGGCGAGCGCGACCCCCGCCAGGGTCCCGGCGAAACGGGCCACCGCCCGCGCGTACGTCTGGTGGAAGTCCGGCCGCATGACCATCACCGAGGTGATGGGCGCCCAGTAGCCGTGGCCCACTGGTAGCCGGGCGGCGATCAGGTAGCCGAGCGTGGCCACCGCCGCCAGGCGGACGGCGTGCCGGAACACGGGCGAGTCCCGGCGGAGCTCACGGCGGACCGCCCGGACTACGACCGGGACCAGCCGGAACATGGTCGGGCGCACCAGGAACTGGGTGCCCGCGGGGCCGGGCGGCGTGGGCGTCCTCCCGCGCGCGCCGCCGCTCCCGGCGATCTCCAACGCCTCGCCGAGCAGTTCCACGAGCCGCTCGGCGGCCTGCCGCGCGGGGCCCTCCAGCACCTCGTGCTCCTCGTCGACGCGCACGGCGTCCATACTTCCGGGCGACACCTCGGCGGGAGTGCCGCGGCGGATCGAACGGGCGGCCGCATCCAGGACGTCGGCGGCCGCGTCGAGCAACTCCCGCGCGCGGTCCCGCCCGGGTCCCTCCGCCGGGGCGCCGACGTCCGGGTCGGCGAGTGCGGCGACGACGGGCCGAATGCGCTCGGCGAGTCCCCGGGGGCCGTGCAGGACGGGGGGACGGGTGCGGGCCTGTGATGGCGTCACGGCGGCCGCGTCCCGGGCCGTCATCAACGGTTCCGGGTCGAACGGGGCGATCGGGTCGTGCCGCAGCCGGCGGGCGTAGTCCGCCACGGCGGCCAGGGCGTCGGCGAGCGCGTCGCGATGCGCCCCCCAACGGCGGATCGGGAACAGCAAGATCAGCACGGCCTGCGCCACGCCCCCGAGCGCGATGATCCCGGCGTGCTCCAGAGCTCGCCCTACGCTCGTGGGCAGGGTGACGGTCACCAGCATGCTGCCGACCGTCGTCGCTGCGACGATCCCGGCGGTCGATCCGACGGCCCACGCCATCCCCGCGCCAAAGGCCCATACGGCCAGCAGTGGGAGGAACGTCGCGAGTCGCCCCGCCGCCAGATAGCCTACGAAGGTGCTGAGCGCCAGACCGGCGCCCGCGCCGAGCGCGATCACTTTGCGGGGACGCCAGGTGCGCTGGAAAGTGGCTGCGCCCGCGGAGTAGGCACCGAGGGCGGCGGACGCGGCGTACGCCGGGGAGGCCAGCCACAGCGCCGGCCCGATGATGATCGCCACCCCGACAGCTGTGCGCAGCGCGAGCAGGGGCTCCAGTCGCGCCTCCTCGATCGTGAGCCCGGATCGCACGACTTCCCGGAGGGCCCGCAGCCACGTCACGGATATGAGCCTAGCCGGACCCCTTGCCAGGTCGCGCCGGCCACGCCGCCGAGTCCGTTCAGCGTGAGGCCGGAGTCCTCGTGTCCCTCAGGGCCGCCGATCGACCGCCGACATCTTCGGGCCCGGACGACCACCAATCACCGACGCATCTCCGACTCAGGTCACCAGCTGGTCACCGTGGTCGCCTTGGAGCATGTGGCGACGTTCCTCTTCGCGCGTGGAGTAGGCGGCTGCGCGGATCGCCTCGTCGCTCTCCAAGCCTGATCCCAGCGCGCCGGCCACCGTGGCGACCGAAGCGACGAACCAGGACAACGTCAAGTACTCCGTGGCGTGCAGCGGGGTTCCTGTCATGGAAGCGAACACTCGGTCGTTGAGGATGAACAGCGCCCACACCAAGTTGATGACCATCAGACCCACGTAGCAGACGAGCGCCCCGATACCGACGGTGAGGACCGTCGAGGTGTTGTAGAGCCGCGCCCTCTGCCTCGCCTCCGGCGAGCCCTCTGTCGATCGATGCCATAGTTCCCCGTCCACGATCAGCCAGCCGATCATGAGCCCGACGGACCCGACCATGGCGATCACGAGGCGTGGCGCGCTCAGGGCCCCGGAGAGGCTCCAGGTGGTGGAGTCCAGGGTGGCGATCGCCCCCGTGGCGAGTGCGGCCGCCAGGGCTTTCGACAGGCCCGATACCAACCGCCAGGGCCGGTTGGCGCGGACCATACCGGCGAGCACCCGCAGGTAGCCGCGCGGCCCGCTGACGACGTATCGAAGATCGGCAGTCTCCTCGTCACCGACCTTGCCCCGGTGGATGGGCGCGAGACGACCGGCGAAAGGTCCCAGAAGCGGCTGGCTCTGCGGAAGCTCCTCAGCCCCAATGGTCTGCGGACCCGCCAAGCCGAGCACGGCTTCTTCCACGGCCCGCCGAGCCCTCGTCTGCAGCCGCAAGCCCCCCAGGGAAGGAAGGGACAGCAGCGCCAAGCCGTGTTCGTGACTCAGATCGACTGCGATCCTGCGCCCGTGTGAGTGCAGCGGAAGGTCGGTGAGGGCCACGACGATGTCCCAGTTCTCCGTACTTCCGCGGTCCATGATCCGGCGCATCAAGGTGGGCGGGTCCTCGGTCCCTGAGCTGAATGGCTCACTGACCACCTTGACGTCGAACCTCCGCCCCGTGCCCGCCTTTTCGGCGAGCCGATCAGGAAGTATCCGGGCGATGCGTCGCGCGATGTCCGTGGGCGCGTCCGGATCCGCCAGGAGAGCTACGACCGTAACGCCCTGCGACGACACCGGCACGACCGGACCATCCTCCTCGGCTGCCCCTCCACGATTGCAAGGGTTCACAGGATGCCCCGGGGTATAGCCGAAGCCCCGGTGACACGCTGTTCTTGCGGGTCACCTTCATGGGCTGCTCGTCGACCATGAACGCCGGGGCCGTCCGAGCGAGGAGATCGCTCGGGTGCCGTCAGGGGCAGGGTCAGCGCGAGGACACGGACCCGCCCGCTACCGGCCGACGTCCCTCGGAGCCGGCGGTGACGAGGTTTCCCCTCCTTTCCCGGTGCTCGTGCACGAGGCGGATCGCCATGGCGCCTTCGCCGGTCGCCGAGGCCACCCGTTTCACCGAGCCGCTTCTGACGTCGCCCGCGGCGAAGACCCCGGGAAGGGTGGTCTCCAGCAGCATCGGATCGCGGCCCAGCGAGGCCCACCGGTTCGCGTCGGCCACGGCCCGGGCGTCGGCGCCGGTGAGGACGAAGCCCTTCTCGTCCAGGGCCAGCACGCCCCCCAGCCATTCCGTGCGCGGCCGGGCCCCGATGAACACGAACAGCGCCGCGGCCTGCAGCTCTCGGCGCTCATTGCTTGCGTTGTCCTCCACCGTCAGCGACTCCAGCTGCTCCTCCCCAGCGACGCCCCGTACTTCGGTGTGGAGCGACACCTCGATCTTGGGGTGCTGTTCCACCTGGTCCACCAGGTAGCGCGACATGTCCGCGTGGAGGTCGCTGCCCCGGACGAGGAGGTGGACCCTGGACGCGTGGTGGGCGAGGAACAGCGCCGCTTGCCCGGCGGAGTTCCCGCCGCCGACCACGGCGACCGGGTCCGCCCGGCAGAGGCTGGCCTCGTGGACCGTCGCCGCGTAGTAGACGCTGATGCCTTCCAGGCGGTCGATGCCGGGCACTTCGAGCCTGCGGTACCGCACGCCCGAGGCGAGCACCACGGCGCCGGCCCGGGCCCGGGACCCGTCTGTGAAGGTGACGACGTACTCATCGTCCTGCGGGGTGAGCGCGCTGACCTCTGCCGGCACCATGAGGCGGGCGCCGAACTTGTGGGCTTGGAGTACCGCACGTTCGATGAGTTCGCCCCCGGAGATGCCGGACGGGAAGCCGAGGTAGTTCTCGATGCGGGACGAGGTCGCGGCCTGGCCTCCGGTGGCCACGGCGTCGACGGTGACCGTGGTGAGGCCGTCGGAGGCACCGTACACGGCGGCGGCGAGTCCTGCGGGGCCCGCACCGACCACCATGACGTCGCACCGTTCGTTCTCGGGCGAGGGGGCGGGCAGCCCGATGAGCCGGGCGAGTTCGACGTTGCTCGGATTGCGCAGGAGCCGCTCGCCCTTCCACAGGACCACCGGAGTCTCCTCGGGACGGATGGCGAACCGGCGCAGCAGCGCCTCGGCCTCCTTGTCCTTCTCCAGATCCACCCAGCGGTGGGGCAGCCGGTTGCGGGCGGCGAACTCGCGCAGCCGCAGCGTGTCCCGTGAATAGCACGACCCCAGGATCCGGAAGCCGGCGCCGAGGCCGATGAGCAGGTACCTGCGGCCCAGGTAGGCGCGGAGGATCAGGTCGCCGAGGACGGGGTCGCTGCCGACCAGGGCGCGTTGCCGCTCCACCGGTACGGCCAGGATCTCGCCGGCCTCGCGCACCACGGCGGTGTCGAAGGCCGCATGGCCCTCCAGCAGCCCGAGTTCGCCCAGGAACCTCCCGGGTCCGTGGACCGCCACCGTCCGCTCGTCGGGACCGCCCTGGTCGTGGAGGATCTCGACGGTCCCGCTGAGGATCGCGAGAAACTCCCGGAACGGCTCGCCCTCGCGGTACAGCACCTCGCCCTCGGTGGTCCTGCGGCGCTCACCGTGCGCGGTCAGGTCCTCCAGCTGCTCCGGCGAGAGGCGCGGGAACGCCCCGTACCGGTCAGGTGTCTCGCGGACCGCACCCTTCTTGTGCTCGGCCGTGCTCATCAGACCAGGACCTCGTGAACGTAGCACCAGCGCCAGTCCTCTCCCGGCTCGAAGGACTGCACGACGGGGTGACCGACGCTCCCCGCATGCCGTCTGGCGTGCTTGAGGGGGGAGGAGTCGCAGCAGCCGACGTGCCCACAGGTGAGACAGAGGCGCAGGTGCAGCCACGGGGAATGCTCCCTGAGGCACTCCTCGCAGCCCTGCGGGGTACGCGGCGTCACTGGGCGCACCATCGCCAGGTGCGGGTCGGGAATCGTGGCCATGAGGGTTTTCCTTCCGTGAATGGGCCTGATCGGCCGCGGCCGGCGATGGTCTTCCTCATCACCGTCGCCTTCACCCTCCAGCAGTGGTCTGCCGGCCCGCCATCGCCTGCTCGACCCACGAGCGCAGGACGTGCGCGGGTGCCGCGCCGGCCTGCCGGGCGACCGTCTCGCCCTGGTCCAGGACGAGCAGGGTCGGCACCGCCTGCACCTCGAACCGCCGGCTGAGCCGTGGGCTCTGGTCGATGTCGACCTTGACGAGCTTGATGCGTCCGGCGAGGTCCCGGGCGACCTGTTCGAGGGCTGGGCTGACCATGCGGCAGGGGCCGCACCAGGTGGCCCAGAGGTCGACGACGACGGGCACCGTGGCGTTGTCGGCGACCTCGGCGAAGTCGTCGTCGCCCGCGTCGACGACCCAGGGCAGGGGCTGCTTGCAGTGGCCGCATCGGGGCCGTCCCTCGGCGGCCACGGGAATCCGGTTGCCGCGCCCGCAGTTCGGGCAGGTCACCCTCGTCGTCCGGGTGGTGTTCACGCCGCCCTCGCTTCCCGGTCCCCCTCCTGCTGGTCGTAGGTGACCACCAGCTCTCCGTGCTCGGCGTCGACGCGCACCGTCGCGCCGTCCTGGACGTCGCCGCGCAGCAGCGCGCGCCCGACCAGCGTCTCGACCTCGTGGGAGATGTAACGCCGCAGCGGCCGGGCCCCGTACACCGGGTCGTAGCCCTGGTGGGCGATCACCTCCCGTGCAGCGTCGGTGAGTTCGACGGTGATGCGGCGCTCGGCGAGCCTCCGCCGCAGCTCGTCGAACTGCAGCTCGACGATCCGCTCGATCTGCCGCTCACCGAGCGGCTTGAACAGCACGATGTCGTCGACGCGGTTGAGGAACTCCGGGCGGAAGTGCCCGCGCAGCTCGCCCATCACCAGGGCGCGGGCGTCGGGCTTGATCTCACCCTCGGCGGTGGCGCCGTCGAGGAGGTGCTCGGAGCCGATGTTGGACGTCATGATGATCACGGTGTTGCGGAAGTCGACGGTGCGGCCCTGGGAGTCGGTGATGCGACCGTCATCGAGCATCTGCAGCAGCGTGTTGAAGACATCGGTGTGCGCCTTCTCGACCTCGTCGAACAGGACGACCGAGTACGGCTTGCGGCGCACGGCCTCGGTGAGCTGGCCGCCCTCCTCGTAGCCGACGTATCCGGGCGGTGCGCCCATGAGCCGGCTGACGGTGTGCCGCTCCTGGTACTCGCTCATGTCGAGGCGGACCATGTTCTCCTCGGAGTCGAACAGCGTCCGGGCGAGGGTCTTGGCCAGCTCGGTCTTCCCGACGCCGGTGGGGCCGAGGAAGATGAACGAGCCGATGGGGCGGCGAGGGTCGCGGATGCCGGAGCGGGCACGGATGATGGCGTCGGTGACGAGCTTGACGGCCTCGTCCTGGCCGATGACGCGCTCGCGCAGGATCTCGTCGAGGCGCAGCAGCTTCTCGCGTTCGCCCTCCTGGAGGCGGGCTACGGGGATGCCGGTCCAGGCGGCGACGATCTCGGCGATCTCCTCCTCGGTGACGACCTCGCGCAGCAGCCGGTTCTGCCCTTGTTTGACGGCCAGTTGCTCCTCCTCCGCGGCGAGCCGGCGCTCCAGGTCCTGGAGGCGGCCGTAGCGCAGTTCGGCGGCGCGGTTGAGGTCGTAGGCGCGTTCGGCCTCCTCTGCCTGTTGGCGGACCTGTTCCAGTTCCTGGCGCAGTTCCTGCACGCGGCGGATCGCCTGCCGTTCGGCCTCCCACTGGGCGTGTTTGGCGTCGGCCTCCCCGCGCAGGTCGGCCAGTTCCCTGCGCAGCTCCTCCAGGCGTGTTTTGCTGGCGGGGTCGGTCTCCTTGGACAGGGCGGCATCCTCGATCTCCAGGCGGGTGACGCGGCGGGTGATCTCGTCGAGTTCGGCGGGCATCGAGTCGATCTCGGTACGCAGCCTGGCGCACGCCTCGTCGACGAGGTCGATGGCCTTGTCGGGCAGGAACCGATCGGTGATGTAGCGGTGGCTGAGGGTGGCCGCGGAGACCAGCGCGGTGTCCTGGATCTTCACGCCGTGGAAGACCTCGAGGCGTTCGCGCAGTCCTCGCAGGATGGAGATGGTGTCCTCCACGCTGGGCTCCTCGACCAGGACCTGCTGGAAGCGGCGTTCGAGGGCGGCGTCCTTCTCGATGTGCTTGCGGTACTCGTCGAGGGTGGTGGCGCCGATCATGTGGAGTTCGCCGCGGGCGAGCATCGGCTTGAGCATGTTGCCCGCGTCCATGGCTCCTTCGGCGGCGCCTGCGCCGACGACGGTGTGGAGTTCGTCGACGAAGAGCAGGATGCGCCCTTGGGCGGCGTTCACCTCGGACAGTACGGCCTTGAGGCGTTCCTCGAACTCGCCGCGGTACTTGGCGCCGGCGACCAGGGAGCCCATGTCCAGGGCGAACACCGTCCTGTCGCGCAGGCCCTCGGGGACATCGCCGCGGACGATGCGCTGGGCCAGGCCCTCGACGATGGCGGTCTTGCCGACGCCGGGGTCCCCGATGAGGACGGGGTTGTTCTTGGTCTTGCGGCTGAGGATCTGGGTGACGCGGCGGATCTCCGCGTCACGGCCGATGACCGGGTCCAGCCGCCCGGACCGAGCTTCGAGGACGAGGTCGCGGCCGTACTTCTCCAGAGCTTCGTAGGCCACTTCGGGGTTGGCGGAGGTGACGCGCTGGTTGCCGCGGACCTGGGTGAGCGCGTTCAGGAACGAGTCCCTGGTGATGCCGGCCTGTTTGAGCAGGCGCCCGGCGGCGGTCGATGAGCTCTCCTCGGCCAGGGCGAGCAGGAGGTGTTCCACGGACACGTACTCGTCCTTGAGGCGTTTGGCCTCCCGTTCGGCGGCGTCGAGCAGGTGGGCGAGGCGCTGGGTGACGAAGACCTGGCCGGGTGCCGCGCCGGGGCCGGTGACCTTCGGGCGGCGGGAGAGTTCCTCGCTCACGGCCTCGCGCAGTGCCTTCGGCTCCCTGCCGGCCTGTTGCAGCAACCGCGGGATCAGACCGTCCTCCTGATCGAGAAGTGCGAGCAGCAGGTGTTCCCCGTCGACCTCGGTGTGCCCCATGCGGCCTGCCGCGGTCTGGGCTTCTTGCAGGGCTTCCTGGGACTTCTGGGTGAGACGGTTCATGTCCATGGGGGTGTTTCACTCCTCGTGCCGCGGCCGCGCAGGGCGGCTTCGAGCAGGCTGATGCGGTCGAGCAGGTCGAGCACCAGACCGATGGATGCGTAGTTGAGGCAGAGTCCGGTGCGCAGCCGCTGGATGCGGGCGAGGACCGCCGGGGCCGCGGGGTCGAACACCAGGTGCCCCGCGGCGTCGCGTTCGGCGTCGATCAGGCCGAGTGCGACGAACCGGCGGATCAGGTCGGGGTGGAGGCCCGAGCGACGGGCCACGGCGTCGAGGGAGAGCCTGGGAGCGGGCACGAGCGCGTACCGGACGGCCGTCGAGGCGGTGAGGTCGGCGCCCGTTCGTACCGGACGGCTGCCCACGCCGGCCCGGCCGGGGCCTGCCGCTCCCGCGGGTGGTTCGTTCATCACGTCCTCCTGGGGTCGTACGAGGAGGCGGCGGCGAGCTCCTCGAACAGTTCGCGCTCCCGGTCGCCGAGGGTGGGTGGCACCACGATGCGGAGTTCGGCGTACAGGTCGCCGTTCGCACCGCGCGGGTTCGGCATGCCCTCGCCGCGCAGCCGCAGCCGCCGGCCGCTGGACGAGCCCGCGGGCACCGTGACCTTGGCCGTGCCGCCGCCGGGGGTGGGCACCGGCACGGTCGCACCCAGGGCCGCCTCCCAGGGGGCCACCGGGACCTGGACGTGCACGTCGCGGCCGTCCAGCCGGAACCGGGGGTGGGGCTGGATACGCACGCGCAGGTACAGGTCGCCCGCGGCGGCGTCACCACTGCCCCGGCCGCCCTCGCCCGCCAGCCGGATGCGCTGCCCGTCGGTGACGCCCGGCGGCACGTCGACCTCGTACCGCCGCGGCTGCCCCGTGGGACCGGCGAGCGTGACGGTGCGACGGCCGCCTCGGTACGCCTCCTCGACGGTGAGCGGCAGTTCGGCCTCCTGGTCCGCGCCGGGGACGCTCCCTCGGGCGGCGCCGGCTCCGAACATGGAGCCGAACAGGTCCTCGATATCGATGCCCTCCGCTCCGAAGTCGTCTCCGAAGCCGGCGTACCGGACCCGAGGACCGCCCCCGCCCGCGGTCGTCCGATCGCGGAAGCCGCCGCCCGCTCCCGCCGCGACCCGTTCGTCGAAGTCCTCCGGGATCTTGCGGAAATCCTCGCCGAAGCGGTCGTAGCGGGCCCGGGTCTTGGGATCGGACAGGACGCTGTATGCCTCGTTGAGGTCCTTGAAACGCTCTTCCGCCCCTGGGTCCTTGTTGACGTCGGGGTGGTGCCTGCGGGCGAGTTTGCGATACGCCTGCTGGATCTCGTCCTGGCTCGCGGACCGCGACACGCCGAGGACCTCGTAGTAGTCCCGCGCCATGACCGGTCACTCCCGCTTCGCGACGGTCACGGCGGCGGGCCTGAGCTGCCGCTCGCCGTCCCCGTAGCCGGGGCGCAGTACCTCGACGACCGTGCCCGGTGGGGCGTCGGGGTCCTGGACTACGCCGACCACCTCGTGCCGGGCCGGGTCGAAGGCGACGCCGGTCTCCGCGTGCCGCGGGTAGCCGAGCAGTTCGAGGACGTTCACCGCTTGGTCGCGTACGGCCCGTACGCCCTCCACGATCGCGCCGGAATCCGCTCCGGCATGGGCCAGGGCGAGTTCGAGGTTGTCGAGGACGGGCAGGAAGGCGGCGGCCGTACGGGAACGCTCGACCGTCCGCTCCCGCTCCAGTTCCCTGGCGTGACGCTTGCGAAGGTTGTCCAGGTCGGCGAGGGCGCGCCGCCAACGGTCCTCCAGTTCCCGGATCGCGGTCGTGTACTCGTCTTCGGCAGCCGCGGGGCCGGCGGCATCGGGTCCCGGTTCACCGTTCGCCGCCTCGGGCCGGGACGGGCCCGGTTGGGGCAGATCCCCGCGAGGAGGGCCTCCGGCGCCTTCCGGGACCGGTTCGACCGGATCCGGCGCGGCCCGGTCGGGTTCCTGGGGGTAGGTGGGCATGGCGCGCCTCAGCCCTTGTCGAACTCGGCGTCGATGACATCATCGTCACCGCCGCTGCCACTCGTGGGACCGCCGGTGGCGGCGTCCTGGGCGGGACCTCCTCCCGTAGCGGCGGCGCCCTGATGGGCCGCCAGCCCGGCGAGCACCTGCTGGAGTTCGGAGGTCAGGGGCCGCACGCGCTCGACGCCCGCCTCTTCCTTGACCGCCGCCCGGGCGTCGGACACGAGCATCTCGCCGCGTGCCTTCTCGTGCGCGGGCGCCGCGTCGCCCAGTTCGGCGAGACGCTTCTCGGCCTGGTACGCGATGGCGTCGAGTTCGTTGCGGGCGTCGACGGCCTCGCGGAGTGCCTTGTCCTGGCCCTGGTTGCTTTCGGCTTCCTGGACCATGCGTTCGACCTCGCTGCGGTCCAGGTTGGAGCTCTCGCTGATGGTGATGCCCTGTTCCTTGCCGGTGTCCCGGTCACGGGCCTTGACCTCGAGGATGCCGTTGGCGTCGATGTCGAAGGTGACCTCGATCTGTGCTTCGCCCCGCGGCGCCGGCCGGATGTCGGTGAGCTGGAACCGGCCCAGCACCCGGTTGTCGGCGGCCAGCTCGCGCTCGCCCTGGAGGACCACCACGTCGACGGCCGGCTGGTTGTCCTCGGCGGTGGAGAAGGTCTCGCTGCGGCGCACCGGGATGGTGGTGTTCCGCTCGATGATCTTCGTCATCACTCCGCCGCGTGTCTCCACGCCCAGCGACAAAGGGGTCACGTCGAGCAGCAGGACGTCCTTGACCTCACCCTTGAGCACCCCTGCCTGGATCGCGGCCCCCAGGGCCACGACCTCATCGGGGTTGACGCTCATGTTGGGTTCCTTGCCGCCGGTCAGCCGGCGGACCAGAGTCTGGACAGCGGGGATGCGGGTGGATCCGCCGACGAGGATGACCTCGTCGATGTCGCTCTCGCCGACCTTGGCGTCGGCGATGGCCTGCTGGACCGGTCCCAGGCAGCGCTCCACCAGGTCGCCGGTGATCTGCTCGAACGTGGACCGCATGATCGAGTCGGTGAGGTGCTTGGGCCCGGCGGCGTCGGCGGTGATGAACGGCAGGCTGACCTGCGTCTGCGTCACCGAACTCAGCTCGGTCTTGGCCTTCTCCGCCGCCTCGAACAATCGTTGCAGCGCCTGCGCGTCCTGGCGCAGGTCGATGCCGTTCTCCTTCTGGAAGTCGTCCGCGAGGTGATCCACCAGACGCCGGTCGAAGTCGTCGCCGCCCAGGTGACTGTCGCCGGCGGTGGAGCGCACCTCCACCACGCCGTCGCCGACGTCGAGGATGCTCACGTCGAAGGTGCCGCCGCCCAGGTCGAAGACGAGGACGGTCTCGTGCTCCTTCTTGTCCACGCCGTACGCGAGGGCGGCCGCCGTCGGCTCGTTGATGATCCGCAGCACCTCCAGTCCCGCGATCCGTCCGGCGTCCTTGGTCGCGGTGCGCTGGGCGTCATTGAAGTAGGCGGGCACCGTGATGACCGCCTCCGTGACCCGCTCCCCGAGCTGCTTGGAGGCGTCGTCGGTGAGTTTGCGCAGCACCTGTGCGCTGATCTCCTCAGGCGCGTACAGCTTGTCGCGCACCTTGAAGCGGGCGGCTCCGCCGTCGCCCTCGACGACGTCGTACGCCACCGCCCTGGCCTCGTCGGAGATCTCGTCGAAATGCCGGCCGATGAACCGCTTGGCCGAGTAGATGGTGCCCTTGGGATTGAGGATCGCCTGGCGCCGGGCCAGCTGGCCCACCAGCCGTTCCCCGGTGTCGGTGAAGCCCACCACGGACGGTGTCGTGCGGTTGCCCTCGCTGTTGGGCACGACGGATGGCTCTCCGCCCTCCCACACGGCGATCACCGAGTTGGTGGTGCCCAGGTCGATGCCCACTGCCTTGGCCATGAGGAACTCCTCCCGGTACGGCGCCTGCGCCGACTGTCCGGATCACGTTCGTTCAGGTGCGGGTGGGACCTCTGCCAGTGGTCTGCAGCCCGCCGATCAGCCCTGCGGCCTCGTCGGAGACCTCCTCGTCCACGACGACCTCGTACCGGCTCGACCGCATCGAGGCAGAGCGAGGCGACAGGACGAGGAGCAGGGCGGAGACGACGGGGTCGAGCCGTTTCACAGGCCGAACAGCCGGCCGGGCAGGACACCGGGGCCCTCTCCACGGGAAACCCGTGGCCGGAGAGGTGGTCAACGGCGCGTGCGGCTTCCCGGTACGTCTGGTACGAGGCAACCGGCCTGCGGAGCTGCTCGGTCACCGCCCGGCCCTACCTGCAGGTGCGACGGACGGTTTCGAACACTCCCCAGGGTGGCGGGCCGAGTGGCTCCACGCCTGCGCCTGGCGAGTCACAAACGCACGGGTCCGGTCGCCCCACCAGTACGAGAGGGAGAATCCGAACATCCCGTATGAGCCGGGCCGACCAAGCACCACCGCTCGCCTGTAGGCTCGAAGAGAGGGGAGTGATCCCATGGCCGGCAGTCGGGCGCACCACCTGTACCGCCGCCGCTGCGACCAGGAGAGCAGCCTTCCGCGGGGCAGCGGCGGGCGGCTCCCCATCGCCACGCGGAGAGGGTCTCTCCCACCCCGCGGCAGCGGGCGGCACGCCACGGCCGCGCGGCGAGGGCCCCGCCCACCCGCTCCGACCCCGGCCGACCGTGTCCCCCACGCACTGATGGTGCTCTCCAGCGCCCTGTTCGACACCCTGGACGAAGGCCGGATCCTGAGGCTGGCCATGGACCACATAGCCGCCGCAGGGCCTTACAGCGCCGAGGCCGGATACCTCAAGGTGGACGGCGACCTGGTCCCCAGCCCGCGGAACGGGCAGGTCCATGCCTTGGCCGTGGACCGGAGGGTGCGGGAGCTGGCCGGTGAGGACGGCCCTGTGACCGTGCCCGGCCGGCCCTGGGGCCGGGCCCTGGGGCTACGCGGGCTTGAGAGGCTCCACGGCTACCTCGTGGTGACGTCCCGCTCCCGGCCCACCGAGGCCGAGCGCTCCCTGCTCGCCACGCTCGTGCGGCACACCGGCGCCGCACTGTCGGTCGCCTTCGCACACCGCCGCCGACGCGAGGACGCGCGGGAGCTGCACCGGCTGAGGGAGGAGCGGACAGCCCTCCAGGGTCGGCTGATCTCCGTCGTGGCCGAGCTGGGGTACCAGCGAGCCGTTCACACGCTCATGGCCGACGTCGCCGCCTCGGGCGGCGGCGAGGAAGCCCTCACCCGCGTACTGCACGGGCTCACCGGACTCCCCGCGCTGGTCGAGGACCGCTTCGGTCGGCTGCGGTCCTGGACCGGTCCCGACCGCCCCGACCCCTATCCCGAACCGGACCCCGTGCGACGGGACGAAATGCTGTCCGCCGTCGCCCGTCGGGCCGGGCCGGTGCGGATGAAGGACCGGCTGGTCACCCTGGTCCGCCCGCACGGCGAGATCCTGGGCGTGCTGGCCCTGGTCGACGTCCGGGGCGAGGCCGACGAGCACACCGTGCTCGCGCTGGAACACGCCGCCGCGTCGCTCGCCCCGGAGCTGGCGCACCTGCGCGATCTGGCCGAAGTGGAGTCGAGGCTGCACCGCGAGCTGGCCGACGACCTCCTGGCAGGGACGGACGAGGCGAGCGCCTACGCCCGGTCCGAGGCAGTCGGACACGACCTGCACCGCCGCCACTACGTCGTCGTGGTGCAGTGGTCGAACCGGACCGCGGACGGTTCCTTCGCGCAGACCGTGGGCCGGGCGGCCTCTGCCGTGGGCATGCACTCGCTGCTGACCCGGCGTTCCGACCACGTGGTCCTGGTCGCCGATGACAGGCCGCACGCCCGCGCGCTGTACGAGGCGCTCGTCCGGGAGACCGGAACACGGTCCGGGACGATCGGGGTGAGCGCCCCGAGCGACTCCCTGGACGACATCCCCCACCGCTACCAGGAGGCGCAGCGCGCCCTGGAAGTGCGCCGCCACTCCCGCGAGCACTACGGCACGACGTTCTTCGACGAGCTGGGCCTCTACCGCATCCTGGGACCCGGCAACGATTACCGGGAACTGGAGACGTTCGTCCACGAGTGGCTCGGCCAGCTGATCGACTACGACTCCCGGCACCACACGGCCATGGTGGAGACGCTGTCCCAGTACTTCGACTGCGGCGGCAACTACGACGAGACCGCCGAATCCCTCGCGATCCACCGCAGCACGCTGCGCTATCGGCTCCAGCGCATCCGCAACATCAGCGGCAACGACCTCGCGAACGTCGAGGACCGGCTCAACCTCCAGGTGGCGACCCGAGTGTGGAAGATCGTGCTGGGCGAACACGGCTGATGCCCCGGTGGAACGGTCGCACGGGCGGTGCCGGCAGCAGTCGCCGCGCTGCACGCCGTCATCCGCGCGGTCCGGGCGACCACGAAGACATCGCAGTACTCATCGCCCGAGCCTGCGGGCTCCGACCCCCACATTGCGGCCACTTCGCCGCCTTCCCCGAAGGCCGAGCGCGCGGCGGGCACATTGCCGAGCAGGGCATGCACCTCGCCCAGCGCGAGGGCCAGCGGGGGTGCAGAAGGCGGTGGTGGCGGCCGAACCGAGCTGGTTCCGCACCGCATGCAGCAGGGGGACGAGCGCGGCTGCCGCCTCGGTGTCGCCGAGCAGACAAGCCAGTCGGGCGCGGGCTCCGAGGCGTACCCCGTAGAAGTGGTCCTTCACGGGATGCGGATCGAAGCGGATCGCGCGTGCCTCCTCGAACCTGCCCTGGAGAGCGAGGACCAGTGCGAGCGCTTCTCCCCCGCGTGTGCCCCAGGCAGCTGCCACCGTACGGGCCAGCGGTTCGATCTCCGCGACCCGGCCCTGGCTGAGCCGGATCGTGATCAAGCCCCGTGAATGGAGGTCGGCGGCGCGCGGGGCGTTGTGCCGGACCAGCCGCTCCCGTACCTGCCCGTAGAGGTCCTCCGCTTCGCGGAACCTGCCCGGGCGTGGGCGAGCATGGCCAGCGTGGAAAGGCCTGCCTCTCTGCCTGATCGGCGACTCCGGCACCGGCAAGTCCCACCTGCTGATCGCCCTCGGCACCGAGGCCGCAATGGCCGGCTACCGGGTCAAGTACGTCCTGGCGACCAAGCTGGTCAACGAGCTCGTCGAGGCCGCCGACGAGAAGCAGCTGACCAAGACCATCGCCCGCTACGGCCGCGTCGACCTTTGTGCATCGACGAACTCGGCTACATGGAACTCGACCGCCGCGGCGCCGAACTCCTCTTCCAGGTCCTGACCGAACGCGAGGAAAATTCGGCTCGGGCGCGGGTCGTGGCGAGGCGGTCACGCCTCGGCCGGCCAGCGGACCGCTGCCAGACGCCACGTGAGGTCGGAACGCGCTGTGACCTCCTGGCCAGCCCACGTGCTCTTAAAACTGAGCAACATTTCACAGCTGTCAGGCCACTTGCTGCTGCCAGGACCCACCAACATTCGCTCTTCGTTTTCACCTGGAGCCAGCCGGCAGTACGGCTACGCGGGGCTCGCGGAAGAGCGGGCGCAGCTCCAGACCGCGATGGTCGACGGGCAGCCGTACGAAGCTCACGTCGAGAACGCCCTCGTGCACCCCTTGGACCTGGGTCGCCCCATGAGGTGCGCACCACCCGCACGCTCAGCTCGGGATGCCGGGCGGCGAAGGCGCGCACCGCGCCCGTCACCGTGATTCCGGGCATGAAGCCCATCGTGAACGCCGAAGATCCGTGGGCGGCCTGCTGGACCCGGCGGCACAGAGCCTGCGCGCCGGCCAACAGCGGGTGCGCGTCCTCCAGCAGTTGACGGCCGGCGTCCGTCAATTCGGTGGTCCGCCTGTTTCTGGTGAACAGCTCCGCGCGCAGCTCCTGCTCCAGCGCGCGGATCTGCCGGGACAGCACCGGCTGCGTGATGTGCAGCCGCTCGGCGGCCCGGCCGAAGTGCAACTCCTCGGCCACAATCACGAAGTAGCGCAGCTTGCGCAGATCGACATCCACGACATCTCCCACCGTGCAGACGCTCCGTCCCAGCCTAGTTCCTCCGGACCGAGTCGTCGGGGAGATCATTTGCGCAGTGTTGGCCAGGCTTCAAGGCCTGGCGGCGCGTCGCGGACTCGGCCCCGGCAGGATCCGGCGGGGCCACGCTGATGGCTTCGAAACGTTGACGGGTCTGTCATACGGGCACGGCTCCCTTACCCCGAAGGGCTGTCACGCCGACTCCCGCGCCGAGGCCGCCGTGCAGCATTGCGGCACACAACACCCACCGGGTACAACGGACCGCAATCCAATGCCGAACGGATCGAGAGTTCAACACCGTGACCATCCGACGTGCGGGTTCCTACGTGTCGCTGCCCGCAGACGGCCGGGTTTCCTTCGCTGCGAACTCGGTCGACGTCACTGCCGCCCCGCCCCCGGAGGACAGGCCCCACCTCCTGCACCGCGCTGACCGGCGCCTGTGCGACGCACCCGCCCCGAAGGCGGTGCTCCGCCAGGACGCGGGCGAACTGACCGCACATCTCGGACCCGACCTGCAGGCCCGAGTGTTCGTCTCCACCAAGACGCGCGGAGACGTAGCCACCGGCGCCTGCGCCGTCGCCACCGGGACCGCTCCCCTGGGGCTGCGCCCTGCCGTGGCCGACACCGTCCTGGAGGAATCCGGACTCCTCCAGGACCACTACGAGCGCTACGGTCCGCCCACCGCCCGGACCGTCGTCCCGACCGGAGGCTGCCACCGATGACTTCCCGTCCCGAGACCGCCCGCGCCCTCGACCTGGAACCCCACCCCGAGGGCGGCTGGTACCGCAGGATCTACACCGCTCCCTTCACCGTCCCGCATCCGGCGGGCCGCGGTCAGCGGCCGTCGGCCACCCTCATCCACTTCCTGCTGGCACCGGAGGAACGGTCCCAGTGGCACACGGTGGCCAGCGACGAGATCTGGCTCTGGCGCGACGGCGGCCCCCTCGCCCTGTACGTCAGCCCGCCGGGACCGACACCGACCACGGTCACCGAGTACCGCCTGGGATCGCACCGTTCCCCCGGCACCGAGCAGCAGGTGTGTGTGCCCGCCGGCCACTGGCAAAGCGCCTGCCCCGTCGGCGACGAAGAGGTCCTGGTGAGCTGTGTGGTGACACCCGGGTTCGACTTCGCCGACTTCACACTCCTCGAACCGACTTAGGGGGGCAAGGCTGCCCTCGTCCGTCCGTCCGTCCGGCATCACGCCTTGGCGTTGTACTTGGAACCCGGCTACGACGAGATCTCCCTCTTCGGGTGTACAAGACCGGCGGCCGCCGGCAGTCCGATCGCACCTCGATCCGGCCGCCGCCGACAGCACCCGACGCGCGAGGCCGTGAGCGGCATCCACAGCTCACGGCCTCGGCTGATCTCGGCCCTAGGGCACGGGACAACGTACTCGATCACCGTGTGGGCACTCAGAGAGAATAGGTCGCTACGCAATGTAGCAGCGGAGGTCGGGGTGCCCCGCCGAACGATCATGCGAATCACGCGTCCGGCGTTGGCGCCGCGGCGCTCGCACCGCTACTGACGGCCCGGCCGTCTCGATGAGTTCGGGAGGTACGCTGCCGCGACCGCCGAGGGCCGGAAGGAGAACGCCCAGGCGGATCAGGGTGCGATGACCAGGCGCTCGATCAGGTCGTCGCGGAGGCTGAACTGATAGCGGAGGTCGACACTGCCTCCGGGGAAGTTGCCTTCGAGGTGATGTGTGGCGACGTAGTGGGCCGGATCGATCTGCTGCGCATCGGTGAGCTCGATGGTGTAGGTGAATTCGGTGGCGGAGCGGTTCAGCCACCGTTCGATCGCGGTGATGCCCTGGTGCGTCCTGCCGTCGTCGGTCACGGTGGCGTCGCTGGTGAAGGCGGTGACTGCGGTCGAGGTGTCGTGGTCGTGGTGGGCCCGCAGGTAGCGGGTGATCGTCTTGGGCAAGTCGCTCGGGGCGATGGTGTGGGGCTGATGGCTCGGCATGACGGTCCTCTCGGCTGTGGCGGCTCAGACGGTGGGGGTGGTGCCGCCGTCGATGACGTGTTCCGCGCCGACGATGGCCGAGGCGCGGTCGGAGACGAGGAAGGCGACGAGTTCGGCGACTTCTTCCGGTCGGTTGGGGCGGCCGAGGGGAATGCCGCCGAGCGAGTCCATGAGCCGGCCCAGGGCGGCTTCCCGGGTGACGCCGGACTCCTGGGCGATCCTGGCGACCAGGTTGTCTGCGGCGGCGGTC
Organism: Streptomyces sp. NPDC040545; assembly: GCF_055595065.1. Lineage (NCBI taxonomy): Bacteria > Bacillati > Actinomycetota > Actinomycetes > Kitasatosporales > Streptomycetaceae > Streptomyces > Streptomyces sp. NPDC040545. The sequence goes on along the minus strand of NZ_JBVIWA010000002.1, from coordinate 673,274 downwards.
TGGATGAAGCCCGGTGAGACGGTGTTGACGCGGACGCCGTGCGGGGCGACCTCGTTGGCCAGGCCCTTGCTGTAGGTGGTCAGCGCCGCCTTGGCCGCCGCGTAGGCCAGGGTGCCGTTCCACAGGGGCATGCGGCGCTGGATCGACGTGACGTGCAGGATCACGCCCCTGCCGCTCGCGATCATGCCGGGCAGAAGCCCTCGGTCCAGGCGGACCGCGGCCAGCAGGTTCACGTTGAGCTCCTTGGCCCAGTCCTCCTCGCCGAGCGCCGCGAATCCGCCGGCCGGCGCCTCGGAGCCGCCGAGGGTGTGGACCACGACGTCGACACCTCCCAGGCGTGCCACCACTTCGTCGATCACCCGGTCGGTCCCGTCGGAGGTCGACAGGTCCGCAGCGACGAACGACTTCTCCTCGACCTCCTCGGGGCGGCTGCGGCCGGTGACGAGCACGTCGGCGCCGGCCTCGGCGAGCCGTCGGGCAATGGCGGCTCCGGTGCCCTTGGTGCCGCCGGTGACCAGGGCACGGCGGCCTTCGAGTGATTCGCTGACGGGGCTGGTCATGGTGTCTTCCGATCTCTGACGTGCGCGTACGGCACGACACTCGGTTACTGCTAAAATAGAAGCAACTAACTTCGACTTTAGCAGTAACCGAGGGGATGGTCACCGTGGCGAGCCGCATCAGGCTGGAGGACCGGGAGTGCCCGCTGTCCACGACGGTGGAACACGTGGGTGAATGGTGGACGCTGCTGATCCTCCACGACGCCTTCGACGGCTACACCCGCTTCGATCAGTTCCAGGAGAACCTGGGCATCTCCTCGAGCATGCTCACGGCCCGCCTGAAGAGTCTCGTGACGGACGGGTTGCTGGAGCGTCGTCCCTACCAGACCAACCCGGTCCGCCACGAGTACGTACTGACCGATCTCGGGCGCTCCCTGCGCCCGGTGATCGTCGCCCTGGCCGCGTGGGGCAATTCCCGGCTGGAACCGCACGAACGCAGCATGATCCTCGTCGACGCGGAAAGCGGCGAGGAGGTCCAGCCCGTGGTCGTCGACGCCGGGACCGGCCGCCGGCTCGACGACAGCCGTGCCTACGTCTTCGCAGCGGGCCCTGCGGCCAGCGACGCCATGCGCAGCCGCTACGCCCACCAGCAGCCACTGCCGGTGGCCCCAACGACGGGTACGTAAGCGGGCCAAGGGCGTCGCCCGCACCCCGGGCCATCGCGCGGCTGCTAGTGCTGTGACCGGGAAGGTTCACCGGGTCACGACGCCCGGCACGGCGCCTCGCCGCGTTGTCGGACCGCGCAAGTACGTCCAGTACGAGCCGCGGTCCTCCGCCTTGCGATCCACCGCACCGGACGACGCGACCCGGCAAACCTTCCCGGCCACAGCACTAGGGCCTGAGGACGATCTTGCCGTGGGTGTGGCGGCGTTCGAGCTCGGTGTAGGCCTCGCGGACTTGCGCCAGTGGGTAGACGTTCGCGATCGGCACCTCGAGGTGTCCGTCGGCGATCAGGCCCGCAAGCTCGGCGAGCACCTTGGCGCCCGGCCCGGCCGCGACCCCTCCGTCCGTCTTCACCCCGTGCTTGTCGGCGGCCGCGAAGTCGGCGATGGTGTCGATCCGATCGGTCGCGACGCCGAGGGCGAGGGCCAGCTCGACGTATCCGTCGCCGAAGGTGTCGATGAAGGCGTCCACGCCGCCGGGCGCGGCGGCTCTGATGCGGTCCGCGACGCCCTCGCCGTACGCGACCGGGATCACGTCGTGGCCCTCAGCCACTCGTGGTTGCTCTCGCTCGCCAGGCCGATGACCGTGGCCCCGGTACGGCGCGCGAGCTGGACGGCGAGCGAGCCGACTCCCCCGGCGGCTCCGGAGACGACGACGGTCTCGCCCTCCTCGGGCTGGACGGCGTGAACCGCCCCCCACGCGGTGACGCCGACGACGTACAGACCGCCGGCCACCTCCCATGAGACCTTCTCCGGCTTGCGCGTGAGGTCACCGGCCTCGGCCAGGACCAGCTCGGCCTGGGAGGCCCGCTTCTGGCTGAAGCCGATCACCTCGTCGCCGGGCGAGAATCCGGCAGCCCCGGAGCCGGCCTCCTCGACGACGCCGGCGAGGTCGCTGCCCTGCCCGGACGGGAACGTCGACGGGAACATGTCCGCCAGCGCACCCGTGCGGATGACCGCCTCACTGGGGTTGATGCCGGCCGCTTTCACGCGTACGAGAACCTGCCCGTCCTCGGGCACGGGGCGTGCCACCTCGTCGACCCTCAGCACGTCGATCCCGCCGAACTCGTCGTATCTGACCGCCTTGGGCATGGTCTCTCTCCTTCGACTCGCCGAACCTGACGGGTGTGTGGGCTACGCCCGCCGGAGTTCAAGCACGTGAATGCTGCGGGTTCCGGCAGTCTGTCGTTCGTACTCGGCGAAGCCGGGGTAACACCGCGCTTGCTCGGCGTAAGTGCGGTCGCGTTCGGCGCCGGTCGGTTCGCGAGCGGTCACCGGGTAGGTCGCGGTGCCGCGTTCGACGGTGCCCTTCACCGGAGGCGGTCAGATTGCGGTACCGATCCGGGTGGGTGGGTGTCCGCCCTTGGCTGTCGCCGGCGCGGCCGCCGAGCAGGAGCAGGCCGCCGAAGGTGACCGCGCAGGCGTTCACCACCCACTCCAGGCCGCTGCCGGAGAAGCCGGGCGCCTCCTGGATGTCGGGGAGGGCAACGTGCACGATGGTCGCGTCGAGCACGACCATCAGCTGAGCGGTGGCGATGACCAGCAGACCCGGGCCGAGGCGGCGGTCCGGGCCGCCACCGCCGGCCCGGTGGTGATGCTGCGTCAGCCCAGCGCGCGGTCGAGGTTGAAGGCGGCGCTGATCAGCGAGAGGTGGGTGAAGGCCTGCGGGAAGTTGCCCAGCTGTTCGCCCGTCGGACCGATCTCCTCCGCGAACAGGCCGAGGTGGTTGGCGTAGGTGAGCATCTTCTCGAAGGCGAGCCGGGCCTCCTCCAGCCGGCCCGCGCGGGCCAGCGCCTCCACGTACCAGAAGGAGCAGATCGAGAAGGTGCCCTCGGGTCCGTGCAGGCCGTCCGGGCTGGCGGTCGGGTCGTAGCGGTACACCAGCGAGTCGGAGACCAGGTCCGCGGTGAGCGCGTCCAGGGTGGAGAGCCACTTGGGGTCGGTGGGCGAGACGAACTTGGCCATCGGCATCATCAGCAGCGACGCGTCCAGCACGTGGCCGTCCAGCCCCTGGACGAACGCCCCTCGCTCGGCCGACCAGCCGCGCCGCATGATCTGCCGGTAGATCGCGTCCCGGGATTCCCGCCAGCGGTTCAGGTCCGCCGGCAGACCGCGGCGGTTCGCCATGCGCATCGCGCGCTCCAGCGCCACCCAGCACATCAGCCGCGAGTACACGAAGTTCCGCCGGCCCGCCCTGGTCTCCCACACCCCCTCGTCGGGCTGGTCCCAGTGCTCGCACAGCCAGTCCACCACGGCACCGACCTCGTCCCAGCGGTCACTGCTGATCGGCTGCCCCCACTTGTCGTAGAGGTAGACCGAGTCGATCAGCGCACCGTAGATGTCCAGCTGGAGCTGGCCGGTGGCGGCGTTGCCCACCCGGACCGGTGCGGAGCCGAGGTATCCCTCCAGGTGCGCAAGCTCGTATTCGGGCAGGTCGGTGCGGCCGTCGATGCCGTACATGATCTGCAACGGACCGGTGTCGCTCTTGCCCCGCAGGATGCCGCGCTCGGAGATGAACCCCATGAACGCCTCGGCCTCCGAGGTGAAGCCCAGGCGCAGCATCGCGTAGACGCAGAAGGCTGCGTCGCGGACCCAGACGTAGCGGTAGTCCCAGTTGCGCTCGCCGCCGATCTGCTCGGGCAGGCTGGTGGTCGGAGCGGCGACGATCGCACCGGTCGGCGCGTAGGTGAGCAGCTTGAGCAGCAGCGCGGAGCGGTTCACCATCTCCCGCCACCGCCCGTGGTAGCGCGAGCGGGCCAGCCAGTGGCGCCAGAACCGGACGGTCGCGTCGGCCTGCTCCTGCGCCTCGGCGCGCGGGCACGCCCGGGGCGGGAAGCCGTCGCCGATCCGGTCGAGGGCGAACACGTGGGACTCGCCCTCCAGGAGCTTGAAGTGCGACCACACGTCCGGGCCGTCGGCTTCCAGGGGTGCGGTGGAGGTCAGCGCGAGCGCCAGTGACGGGGAGCGGAACACCGCCGTGTGGCCTTCGAGGTGCGTGGTGTGCGCGTCGGCGCCGTAGCCGAAGCGGGGGGCGATCCGCGCCCTGAACGGGAGGGTTCCGCGGACGCAGATCACCCGCCGGATCAGCCGGTGCCGGGCCGCCTCGCGGGATTCGTCGACCACGGGCATGAAGTCCTGGATCTCCGCCACGCCGTCCGCGGCGAAGAACCGTGTGATCAGCACGTTCGTGTCGGGGAAGTAGAACTGCCTGGTGCGGGTCGGCACCTCCGCGGCCAGCTCGAACGACCCGCCCCGGTCGGCGTCGAGGATCGACCCGAAGACGCTGGGCGCATCGAAACGCGGGCAGCAGTACCAGTCGATGGTGCCGTTCGTGCCCACCAGCGCGGCCGTACGAAGATCGCCGATCAGGCCGTGATCGGAGATCGGGATGTAACGGCCGCCGTCCACCTGTTCAAAACCAGCCGTGTCGAACGCCATACCGGCCTCCCTGCCGCTGCGGCCCGGGCCAGGAGATGAAACCTTGCTTTCCATGCTAGACCGCCACTCGAGGCGCGGGTTTGACGCAGCCGTGCGGACCCTCGGCGTCGAGCAAGCGGCACTGATCGCCTCCTCGTACGGCGGACGCGTTGCCTTGGAGATCGCCTCACGCCGTCCGGACCGGGTCTCCGCCATGGCGCTGGTGTGCTCCGGACTGCCCGGGCATGAACCCAGCGATGAGCTGCGCGCGTTCGGCGAGCGGGAGGACGCGCTGCTCGGGGCGGGTGACATCGCCGGGGCGGTGGAACTGAGCGTGGACACCTTCCTGGGACCGGACGCCGGGGACGCGGTCCGGGATCAGGTACGCGAGATGCAGCGGCGTGCCTTCGAGGTACAACTGGCCGCCCCCGAAGGGGCCGGGCGGAACAGCGTGGACATCGACCTGTCAGCGATCAAGGCACCCGGCCTCGTGCCTTCGGGCGGCCGCGACCTGACGGACTTCCGGCAGATCGCGGCCCGACTGCCGGAGCTGCTCACCGACACCCGCCGCGTCGAACTGCCCTGGGCCGGCCATCTCCCCAGCCTGGAGCGGCCTGCCACGGTGACGGACCTGCTGATCGGCTTCCTGCACGAGACGGTTCCTGTCAGCTGAGCAGGCACCTGGTGTCCGGTCGGGCCGCCCACGCGAGGCGGCGTCCGGCGCGAGGCGGCGTCCGCGCGAGGCGGCGTCCGCGCGAGGCGGCGTCCGCGCGAGGCGGCGTCCGCGCGAGGCGGCGTCCGCGCGAGGCGGCGTCCGCGCGAGGCGGCGTCCG
>NZ_JBVIWA010000002.1:0-667710 GCF_055595065.1 Streptomyces sp. NPDC040545 | reverse complement strand
GTCCGGCCAAACCGATGACCGCAGCAAACAGGCCCAGGTCGCAGACGTGGGCCTGCTTCATCGGCCTCAAGGACTACAGGGCCCAGGACGCGGTCGAGTGCGGCATCGATCGGCCCAAACGCAACCGGCCCGTGGCTGCCCGGTTCGACCAACCCGGGGTCCGCTTCGAAGCCACCGTCGCCATCGCCGCGGTCAACGAGTGGCTGTGACGTCCGGGTGCTCGATGCTTCGGTCAACTATGGCGAACCGCAATTCCGGGCGTTCCCAGGTCACCTTCGGCGGTGAGGGAGGAACCTTCCCCACCACCTCGGCGCCCAGGCGCCGGTAGAACTGCTCGGCCGGAGGGTGCGATACGACACGCACGTGCGCCAGGCCCGCTCTCCCGGCCTGGTCGATCATGTGCTCCACGAGGAGACGGCCGACCCCCGTTCCCTGTGCCTCATCCGATACGAACGCCAGGTCCAGTTCGGCCGGTTCCAGGACCAGGGCGTAGAAGCCCAGGAGCCGGCCGGTCGTCTCGACCGCCGCGAAGACCTGGTGCCGGTCGATGTAGTCAGCCGTGACACGGTAGCCGGAGATCACCGTGGCGTACTGCCCCTGATAGGCGCTGGACCTCTGCACCAGCGCGGTGAGGCCCTCGGCATCCTGATCAGTGGCACGCCTGATCATCATGGACTGCATAGGCCGAAGTATAGGGGTGCTCAGGGCCTAAGACCATTACTCATCAAGCTGCGACAGCCTTTCAACTCCCCTAGTGCTGTGGCCGGGAAGGTTTGCCGGGTCGCGGCGTCCGGTGCATGGGGTATCCCCAGGCCCGCAGGGCCTGGGGGAAGCATCGCAAGGCGCAGGGCCGCGGCTCGTACTGGACGTACTTGCGCGCTCCGACAACGCGGCGAGGTGCCGTGCCGGGCGTCGTGACCCGGTGAACCTTCCCGGTCACAGCACTAGTCGGCGACGACCCCCGTGTTCTGGCAGGCGGTCAGCAGCCAGCGGCCGTCGGCCTGCTTCGAGATCACGTACAGCGGGGCGCCCTCGCTCTCCTCGCCCGGGGCCAGGTAACGCTGACGGACCTTGACCGCCGCGACGTCGGGGCGGATGAAGAGCACGTGGTCCACCTCGTAGGTGACCTTGCCGTCCCAGTTCGCCGCGGGGAGGACCTTGCGGGTGAACTCCGCGATCGCGTCGAGTCCGATGAGGACCTTGCCGTGGGCCGTCGTCCAGATCGCCTCCGGATGGAAGAGGCCGAGGAACTCCTCGGGGTCCTTGTTCTGCTGGGAGTGCTCGACGGTGGCGACGAGTCGGCCGATCGCTTCGATGTCTGCCGCGCGGGATGTGGATTCCGTGGTCATGTGGATCATCGTCACACCTCAAGCCTGGTCGAGGTCAAGCGTCTTTTTCAGGGCGCCATGAGGATGACCGGACACCTGGCACCGTTCCGGCAAGCCGCCCCGGCCGTGATCCAGGGCACCGTCACCGGGCCGTTCGAGACACCCGCCGGCACCATCCGGCCCACCGGCGCCCGGCTCAGCATCCCGACGGCCGAATTCTGGTACGTCGAGGACGGCAGGATCAAGGAGTTCAACTGCTACGTCGGCCTCAGCGTCATGCTCGCCCAGCTCGGCGTGCAGCCCGACTTCTCCTCCGCCGTCACGGCGCCGCCCGCCGCGCGGAGGTGACCCGAACCTCTCTCTGAAACCCGGCAACATGCTGCTGGGCAGCGCGCCCGCCCGATCACCGACCTTCCGGGCAGCGCGTGGCCCCCAGGCGCAAGGCACCACGAAGAGGCAGGCAAACCATGACCACCATCGGCGTCATCCTCGGCAGCACCCGACCCCACCGCGTCGGCGACCAGGTGGCCCACTGGGTCCTCGACCACGCCTCGCGCCGGACCGACGCCACGTTCGAGCTGCTCGACCTGCGCGACCACCCCCTCCCCCACCTCGACGAGCCGATGCCGCCCTCGCTCGGCCAGTACCAGAACGACACACCCGGCGCTGGGCCGAGACGATCGCCGCGTACGACGGCTTCGTCATCGTCACCCCCGAGTACAACCACGGCATCCCCGGCGTACTGAAGAACGCCCTCGACTACCTCTACGCCGAGTGGAACAACAAGGCCCTCGGCCTGGTCTCCTACGGCGCCGCGGGCGGCGTACGGTCCGCCGAGCACCTGCGCCTGGTCGCCGCCGAGCTCCAGATGGCCGACGTACGCCAGCAGGTCACGCTCTCCCTGATCACCGAGTTCGAGAACTTCAGCGTCTTCAAGCCCGGCGACCACAACCTGCGCACCCTCGACACCATGCTCGACCAGGTCATCGCCTGGACCTCGGCTCTCGCCCCGCTACGGACGGCCCCAGCCGTCGCGAACTGACCCACTCGGCCGCGCGGACCGGTGGCCCCCCGCCACACCGACCGACCAGCCCCACGAACGGACTCACCGTGACCAGATCCGCCGCCGATCTGATGCGAGTCAACCTTCTCGAGGTGTTCAACGAACCCGACCCGGAGCGCCGGGCCGCGGTCATCGCCGAGAACTACGCCGAAGACGTGGTGTGGCACGAACCGGACCGCATCAACCATGGGCGCACGGACCTCACGCGCCGCGCCACGGAGTTGCGTGCCGAGAACCCGGACTGGGTCTTGCGACCCGCAGGCACCACGTCGGGGCTCGACGACATCGGCCACCTCGGATTCCATTACGGCCCGGCCGACGGTCGACCGCCGATGGTCAGCGGCATGGACATCGTCCGCGCCGGCGGGGCGTCATCGTCGAGCTCTACACGATCGTCACGGAGATCCGCCGGCCGTCCTAGGCCTCTGTCGCTGAAGGCGGGAAGGTGGCACTGCGCGTCGTCCGCCACGCCGTGGCCCAGTCCGCCCCTCCACAGGAGCCGGTCTTCCACCGAGCGGCGGCGCTCCCCCTGGGGAAACGCGCACGTCGCACGCGCGAGCGCGACAGCGCCCAGGCCCGACGAGGCGTCGGCGGCCTGGGCTTCGTCGGCACAAGCCGCGACGCGGCCGCCCGGTACGGCCGCAAGCGTCCGCCTGGGTCACGGAACGTTCACCCTCCGGGCGCAGCGCTCAAAGCAATGTCCAGGAGCGTCTTGGCGGCTCGCCGGGCATCCGTGAACACCTGCGCGTCGTTGCAGGAGGCTGCCAGCGCATTGGCGCCTTCGAAGATCACGGCGAGCTGCCTGCCGAAGGCCTCCGGGTCGGCTGCTCCGGCCTCTGCGGCTGTGGCCACGAGGCGATCGCGGAAGGCTTGCTTGTGGCGTTGCGCGAGGCGGGCGACCTCCGGGAGTTCTCCAGCGCCCTCGATGACGGCGTTGTGGAAGGGGCACCCGCGAATGAGCGCTGGCGGGTCCCCCTCAAGGGGGTTGAAGATCGCCAGCAGCCGTTGGGCGGGAGGGAGGTCGTCGCGCTCCAGCTCTGCTTCGGCGGCGATCGGCGTCTCGGATTCGAACCGGCGGAGATACTCCTCCACCAGCGCGTTCTTGGTCGGGAAGTGAACATAGAAGGTGCGGGACGAAACGTGCGCGGCCTCGATGAGCGCCGCCACGCCGGTGGCGTGGATGCCGCGCGTGTAGAAGAGCTCCTCCGCCGCCCGCAGGATGCGCTCACGCGCACCGCGCCCGCCGCGGATCGCCCCGCTGATGGATGTCGTTGCCCCCATACCCATAAGTATAGCGATCGCTTTACAACCAATACCGGGCGGCGTAGCGTCGACAGCAGGTAAAGCGATCGCTATACATTGATGGGGTTCAGTGGCCTACTACCGGCTCCTGCCCGTCCCAGCGTCGATCACGACCCATACAGGACGGGCCTGAAGGGAGACTCCTATGGCACGGTCCTACGCGCAGGCGCCCATCACGACGGTGTCTGCCGCCAACGGCATCGAGTACGCGTACCGCGAGGTCGGCGAGGGCGGTGTGCCGCTGGTCCTGCTCATGCATTTCCGGGGCAACCTCGACAACTGGGATCCCGCCCTGGTCGACACCCTGGCCCAGAGCCGGCGCGTCATCGCTTTCGACAACGCCGGCGTCGGCCGGTCCAGCGGCCGGACACCCGGCACCATCACGCAGATGGCGTTGGACGCCATCGCCTTCACCGACGCCCTGGACCTGGCCCAGGTCGACATCCTCGGCTTCTCCCTGGGCTCCTTCGTGGCCCAGGAGATCGCGCTGATCCGGCCCGCGCTCGCGCGGCGCGTCGTGCTCGCCTCGGCAGCACCGCAGGGTGCACCCGGTATGCACGGGTGGGCGAAATGGGTCATCGACGCGGTGGGCCGGCCGCAGATCGACCCCCCATCGGTGCTCGACGTCTTCTACACCCGATCGCCGGAGAGCCGGTCGGCCGGCGAGAAGGCCATGGGGCGGATGTTCACCCGGGCAGAGCTGGACGCGCCCGCGACGTGGCAGACGCGCCAGGCGCAGTACGACGCGGTCTGCGCCTGGGGCATCCCCGGCTTCTCGCTCCTGGAACGGGTGACCGCGATCCAGGCACCGGTGTTCGTCGCCAACGGCGACAGCGACCCCATGATCCTCCCCCGCTATTCCCACCTGCTGGCCGGGCTCATCCCCGGCGCGGAGATCAAGATCTACCCGGACTCGGCACACGGCTTCCTCTTCCAGTACCACGAACAGTTCGCCACTGACGTCGTCCAATTCCTCGACCGCCAGTGAACAGCCCTGACGCCCACACCGATTGCGCGACCGCACGCGCTCAGCGAAGGGAAAGAGCATGTCCACCATCACCGGCATAGGCGATGACGTGTTCGTGGCGGACCCTCTGCCGATGAACCGGCGAGCCAACGGCGAGGAGCTGCCAGACGACAGCTGCATGGCCTGCGCAGGTTGCCTGACCGTCCTCCCCCTGCTCCTCTTCATCATCTGGGTGATCATCAAGTCCAGCCAGGTGGCGCCCCGTTGGAAAATCAGCCGCCGTGGCCATCCTGGCCTCACGTCCGGCGCACCCAGACACCGAAGCCCGTTACCGCGCGGGGCTTTCGCGCGTCACAGAACGGTCACAGCCACCACACAGGCACCCAGCCCCGGCGAACATGGCGCGATGCGCACACACCACACGATCACCCTGCTCACCACCGCCGCTGCCACCGCCCTCGCCCTCACCGCCTGCAACCCCCAGACCTCCGGCAACGGGAAGCCCGCAGCGCCGAGCGCACCGGCCCCAGGTGCCTCGTCCGCGCCCTCCAGCGCCGCGCCCGCCACAAAGACCGCCACGCTCCCGAACTTCGCCGGCAAGGGCCTCCAGACCGCCCAGGACGAGGCGCAGGCCGCCGGGTTCTACGCCCTCAAGTCCCACGACGCCCTCGGCCGCGACAGGCTCCAGGCCCTCGACCGGAACTGGAAGGTCTGCTCCCAGACCCCCGCCGCCGGCGCGAGCATCGACACCAGCACGAGCGTCGACTTCGGCGCAGTCAAGCTGGAGGAGACCTGTCCGGCCACCGACGCCCCCGCCCCCAAGCCCGCCGGCGACACCATGCCGAACTTCGCCGGCCAGGGCATGAAGGCTGTACGGGGATCCCTGCCGTCCAACGCGAGCATCACGGTGAAGGACGCGGTGCAGAGCCGCATGGTGCTCCAGGAGTCGAACTGGAAGGTGTGCAGCCAGGACCCGAAGCCCGGGACCGCGCTCAGCGGCCAGCCGGTCTCCTTCACCGTCGCCAAGACCGAAGAGACCTGCCCCTGACCCACCGGCGACCAGTCCGCGCCCCACACTCAAGCACCCTCACCCTCACCCGCCCGCGCCCCCGCCCCCGGGCTCGGGCTCGGGCTCGGGCTCCTGACTTCTGTCCGCGGACAAAAGTCAGGCCCGGCTACCCGCCGGTGAGCAGCCTCCAGGCGGGGACCCGATGGACGGGATGCCGCGAACCAAGGGCTGCAGACCCTGGCTGTCGTGGGTGTTCGCAGCCGAGATCCCGATAGGGAGGGGCAGACCGGTCCGCTCCATGATCAAGTGGATCTTGATCCATTCTTGCCGCGATCTACGGGATTCGGACCGTCAGGTCCCCCTTTGAGGGCCCGCATGTTCACTGAGTCGATCGCGCACCGCGACCGGTCCAGGCTCCACTCGGTGAAGCGGCGGTGCCCGGTCGGCCCGAAAGGGCCGAAGCCCGGTGGAAGTTGCTCGCCACGTGCAACCTGTCGTAGCCACGAACCGGAGACGTCGCGGTGCTGGGCGATGGTCAGCTTCCTCTAGGAACGCTGTCGCTCAGCCTGGAGGCGATCAACGCTGCCGGGGCGGGGCAGCCAGGCGTGAACCGGTGCCCTTGTCCGCGAGACCGGGGTGGCCTGGCGGTCCAGCCCTGAACGCCGACCGCCTGTAGCGGTAGTGGCCGAGGAGGAGACTGCGCCTGGGCGTCCGTCAGTCGGCGAACGTCTCTCGGTAGACGCTGGGCGGTATTCCGACGTGTGACTTGAACAGCGTGCGGAAGTTGGCTGGGGTCCCCAGGCCGCAGTGGCGTGCGATGGCCTCGACGGTGAGGTCGCCGGATTCGAGGAGTTCGCGTGCGCGGGCCAGCCGGGCATCGAGCAGCCACCGCATGGGTGGCAGGCCTGTGTCGGTATGGAAGCGGCGGATCAGGGTGCGGCGGGACATGCCGGCCTGGCGCGCCAACTGGTCGACGGTGAGCGGCTGGTGCAGGTTGCGCAGGGCCCAGTCGTACAGCGCTGCACCGTCGGAGGGCTCCGGTCGCACCGGCAGGTCCATGAACGGACTCTGGCCACCGGTACGGTGCGGGGCGGCCACCAGCAGGCGGGCCTGCTGGTTCGCCAGGCGGGGGCCGTGGTCGCGGCGGATGAGGTGGAGGCACAGGTCCAGTCCGGAGGACACGCCGCCCGAGGTGAGCACCTGGCCCTCGTCGACGTACAGGTCCTCGGGCACGACCGTCACCCTGGGGTACCGCCTGGCCAGCGCCTGCGCGTACAGCCAGTGCGTGGTGGCCCGGCGGCCGTCGAGCAGACCGGCGGCGGCGAGGGCGAACGCGCCGGTGCAGATGGACACCATGCGGGTGCCACGGGCTGCCGCCCCCGCCAGTGCGGCGGTCACCTCGCCGCCGGGCACGTCCGGCTCCAGGTAGCCCGGGACGATCACGGTGTCAGCGGATGCCAGGGCGTCAAGACCGTGCGCGACGGACAGTGCGGGGCCGCCGTGCATCGGGACGGGGCCGGGCCGCTCCGCGCAGACCGTCAGCGTGTACGGGCTGTCCCGCCAGCTCCCGAAGATCTGCGTCGGGATCCCGATGTCCAGCGCGAGGACGTTGTCGAGGGCCACCACGACCACGTGGTGTGCTCCGCCTGATGCCCGACCAGTCATGGCACGATTCTATCGCCTCATGGCATGGGTGCCACTGACGGTTGGGTCCGATACGCGCCTACGGTCGTCCCATGGACACTGAACTCCGCCTCCTGCCGGCGCTCCCGGACACACCCGTCGCCCGTGCCGCCGTCGAGCTCGTCCGGTCGAGCGAGAGCGAGCCGGTCGCGAACCACAGCATCCGCAGCTTCGTGTTCGCCGCGCTGCTGGCCGAACACGAAGGGCTGAGGCCCGGCGTCGACTTCGATGCCGATCTCCTCTTCCACGCCTGTGTCCTGCACGACCTCGGGGCCTCGCCGTCGGCCCCGGGCAAGGCGCGCTTCGAGGTCGAGGGCGCCGACATGGCCGCCCGGTTCCTCACCGAGCACGGCTACGGCGCCGACAAGACCGACCCGGTGTGGGAGGCGATCGCCCTGCACACCTCGGACGGCATCGCGGAGCGCCGTGGCGTGCTGGCCTACCTCACCCATCGGGGCATCGGCGTCGACATCGGCTTCGGCACCGAGTTCGTCACCGACGCCCAGGGGGAGGCGCTCCACGGCCGCCATCCCCGGCTGGACATGGCCAGCGTCCTGGTAGACGACGTCGTGCGGCAGGCCGCCCGCTCCCCGCAGGCCGGCGCCCGCTACACCGTCCCCGGCGAATTCCTGCGCGAACGCGGCGAACCCGGCGGCGTGACCGCCCTCGAGCTCGCGGCACGGGCCTCCCGCTGGGGCTCCTGACACACGTCGATGGAGACCGAGACGTACCGGCCCTCGCGGATCATCCTGCTAGGCGAGGACGCCGAGCCGGACCTGCGGCGCCGGACGTCGCTGGACAGGCTCGTGACCGCCCAGTCGCCACCGTTCTTCCTGTGGCACACCGCCGAGGACGTCTACGTGCCCGCGGAGCACACCTACCGCCTCGCGGCAGCCTTGTCCGCGCACGGCGTCCCGCACACCGTCCATGTCTTCGCGCACGGCCCCCACGGTCTCGGGCTTGCCCCAGGGGCCGGCGAGGCGGCGCTCTGGACCCGGTTCGCAGCCTCCTGGATCGCCGAACAGATCGACACTCCCGCCACAGGCACCACGGACCCGCACCGCTGAAGCCGGCTCGTCTCCTTCGACTCCGGTCACTTCCCCTGGGAACGGGCCGGCAAGGTCGACCGAATCACACCGCAGCGCAGCCGGCCCGCGGCGGCCCGAACCTCAGCCCCGGCGTCGCGGCACGCCGATGACCGACGGCGGCTACCACAGAGCCCGGGCACCTCTCAGCCGGCCGTCGCAGCCGGACCCTGCCCGATCCGGGGAACGTCCTCCGTCCCCACGTCCGTCCAGGCGCAGCCGCTTGCACCGGACCGAGTGCCGGAAGACACCGCCCCGGTCCACGGCCCGGTCGGCGCTGATCTCCGCCACCGACTCCGGGCGGACAAGGACGGGGTCCAGGACGTCGCGGCGGCAGACGGGTACCCGGCATCTCTGCGGCCTCACCTGCCCGGCCTCTCGCGCGGCACGATCTGGAGGCGGCCGTGGAAACAGCAACCCGCTCGGAGGCAGGACCGTCTCGCCCGTCCAACCTCCCCAGCCGGCCGCGGGGTCGTTCCGAGCGACCCGCCGCGCCCTGTTCACCGTCCTCGCCCCGCAGGACGCACCACACTGGTTCGACCGCTCAGCCGGGCTCGCCACAGTCCCCTCGGCTGTGGCGGTCAACACCTGCGCGTCGCGACGTCGACAGCATGCGCGGCTCCATGCCACAGGGCCGGCGTCAGGCGGGACCCCAACTCCCAGAAGACCGGCGGGAAGACGACATTGCGTGGCGGGGTGCATGGGAGCAAGTGGTCGCTGGAGGTGAGGGTGAGAAGCCGTGTGGGCTGCCGCTGGAATCCACTGATGACCAACGGTGCTCGACGTCGTTGGAAGTCACGCTGGAGGTCGAGCAGCAGGTTCAGTGCGATGACGTCCATGAAGGGCACGCCGATGAGGTCCAGGCGTAAGGGGGTGCCATGGGCTGCCGCGGCGGCGGTGGCCTGGTGCAGGGTCGGGCAGGTGTCCATGTCCAGTTCGCCGGCCACCGTGATGAATGTGCCTTCTGGACCCTGGTTCATGGTGACGCGGATGTTGTTGTCCATGGTTCGCCCCGTTCAGGGGTCGAGCCCATCACGGTCGCCCGCCGATGCGGGAGAGAGAGCCGCTGAGCACGTGGCGTAGGGCCACGCGCAGCCGAGCGAGACCACCCGTACCAGGCCTTGGCCATTGCATGGCCGTAGGGGCGGCGCGGGGTCTCCCACCAGACCAGGCTGGTTGTCTCCCTCACAGTCCCAGAAGCCATGGCCGCAGTCCAGACGACGCCCGGCCGCCACAGCGCCATCGCCGGCTGCCCCACCACCAGCGCCCACAGCAGCACCCGGCCGAACGGCTGCTCACCGATGGTCCGGACCGCACCCGACCGGTCGGCCTCCTTGCCACTTTCGCCGCCGAAACCCATCTGCACGGCCAGCAGCCCCACCAGCACGTAGCTCACACCCCGTGCGCAGAGCCCGACCCTGGACAGGATCTCCATGGCGCGGCTGTCGGACACACGCCTCCCCTGGGACCTGGCTCGGGAGACACTGCCATTCCTGCTGGCCATACGGGGTACCTCCGGGGCTCTGCCGTGAGGCTGGCAGGGCCTGGGGGTCGACGCCTCGGAGACCTGTCGGGCCGCGTCCGGGCGCAGCGGTACGGTCCGGCCGACCGCGCGCAGCCGGCCGCCGGTGCCATGGCGGCCGAGGACGAGGACGAGGAGGCTGGTGGGGCAGGTTGGGCCCGCCGTTAAATGCCTCGACACCGGGCGCGATGATCGGGGACGCTTCGCGCGATGACAAGAATCGACGACACGCCACCCGCGTGGGACGAGCGCACCCAGCTCACCACGTTTCTCGACTACACACGTAACACCGCCCGCGCCAAGTGCGATGGCGTCTCGGCAGAGAATGCCCGCAAGGCGCTCCTGCCGGGCTCACCGCTGATGACCATGAGCGGAGTGATCAACCACCTCCGCTGGGTCGAGTACCACTGGTTCCAAGTGGTCTTCCTCGGCGAGGAAGACCGGGGTCCCTGGACCGATGAGGACCCCGACCGCGAGATGCGTATCGCCGTCGACTTCCCACTCACGCAGTTGCTCGACGAATACGCCGAACAAAGCGCCCGCTACCGCGCACTGGTCGCCGGGAATGGCCTGGACAAGCAGGCCCAGCGAGCCATCCGCGACGGCCTCTATGTCGACCTGCGCTGGATCCTCCTCCATCTCACCGAGGAGACAGCCCGCCACAACGGCCACCTGGACATCCTGCGCGAGATGCTCGACGGCACGACCGGCAACTAGATCCGGCGGGTGAATCTTGCAGGTCAGACCGCCCCGGGAGCGTCCGAGTCCCTCGCCAGGGCGGTGCTGCCCGGGCGTGCGTCTTTCCCCGACACTCGTGGCGGTTTTCCTACGGGCCCCGACGGGGTGCTGATGACCCCGGCAAGAGGTCGAATCTCCCGGCGGCCGTCCAGCCCCGCTGTTCTCGCGAGAGGGCCGGCGAAGACCGGATCCGAAGCCCTGAGCGGGTGCCCCTCGGTCAGCAGGGACCGTAGGACGAGATCTTGTTGTCGATCCACGAGGGCATCGCGGCCCACCACTCGCCGGGGCCGATACGGAACTCGAGACCGCCGTAGTTCTTGTGCTCGTAGAAGCACATCGAGAGGTTCGTGCTGTTGCCGATGGAGGAGGTGGAGTCCTTCCCCGACCCCGTCAGCTCGGCGACCTGCACAGGAGCGCCGCTGGGGTAGAGCCCATCCGGCGGGCTCTGAAGGCTGGAGTCAAGGGTGGGGACACGTTCACCCGGAAGAGAGTTCGGCGATACGGCGGCAGGGGGTCCGCCGACGGTTGGACCCGGGCGAGGGGGACCGAGCCAGATTCCAGGCTGCGCGGGGGTGGTTCTGCGGGGGCCCGGCGTCCTCCCCGGAATCGAAGCGATGGCGGTGCGCTGAACCGCCGCGTCGGCTCGCGCTACTCGGACAGCTCCGTCCACAGGCCCTGGAAAGCTCGCAGTGGCGCAGGCGGCCGGGCACCTGCGCGCCATACGAACACCTTCCGCCATCGGATGGCGGGCTCCAGCGGCACGACGACGAACCGCGGGTCGGCTGCGAGGACCGGACTCGCGTGGGAGGTAAGAGCGGTGCCGATCCCCTCGGCGACCAGCGCGAGTTGGAGCGCTACGTCGTTCGTCGCATAGGCGATGTCCAGCCGCAATTCCTTCGCGGCGAAGGCCTCGCGGATGTACGCGTGCACTCCGCTGTCGGGGCCGTAGCTGATGACCGGGCCCCGGACCACCTCGTCGAGCGTCATCGGAAGGTTCGCGAGGTTCGCGGGGCGGCCTCCGGGGGGGGGGGGGAGGACCGCAACGATCCGATCCTCCAGGAGCACCCGCGAGGCGACGCCGGCCGGCTCGCCTTCCGGCGGTCCCGCAACCACGGCAGCGTCGATCTCCCCGTCGCGGACCTTCCCGAGCAGGGCCGGGCTCGACGCCCCGGTGAGACTCACCGCCACCCGCGGATACCGCCGGTGGTACTCCCCCAGCAGTCGGGGAACGACGGTGCCTTCCAGACCGCCCACCGTCCCCAGCGCGAGCGAACCGCTGAGCAGACCGGAGCGGTCGGCGAACTCCAGGACGGCCGATGCGGCCGCCGCCAGACAGGCGCGGGCGTGAGTCCTTGTCCCGAGGGTGATACGAGACTGTCGGCCATGCCCGTGGCCCCGGCGAAGGGCGAGGACAGACCGATGAAAGTGACCGTCGTCGGCGGCGGCATCGCCGGGCTGACCTGTGCCCTGAGCCTGCACGCCGCAGGCTTCGAGCCACGGGTGTACGAAGCGGCGCGAAAGGTCGAGGCGATCGGTGTCGGGATCAATCTGCTGCCGCACGCCGTCCGGGAACTCTCCGAACTCGGCCTGGCCGGCGGGCTGGCCTCCGTCGCGCTGCCCCGCACCGGCTGAGCTACCGCGACCGGGCGGGCGAGGTGGTCTGGGAGGAGCCGTTGGGACGCGCGGCCGGATACCACTGGCCGCAGTACTCCGTGCACCGTGGCCGTCTGCAGATGCTGCTGCTGGCGGCGGTGCGTGAGCGGCTGGGGCCGGACTCGGTCCGTACCGGCCTGCTCTTCAAGAGGTTCGAGCAGACCTCGCTCGGCGTCCGCGCCCACTTCCTGGACCGGTCGAGCCCTTTGCCCGTGGTCGATGAGGCCGACGTGCTGGTCGGCACCGACGGCATCGACTCCGTGGTCCGCGCCCGGCTCTTCCCGCACGAGGGCACCCCGAAGGGGAACAGCGTCCACATGTGGCGCGGGGTCGCGCACCACCCGCACGTGCTCGACGGCTCCTTCCGGCCGTGGCATGTTGATCACGCTGCCGGCCAGGCATGATCGCGCTCAGAGCTGCGTGGCTGCGGAAGCGGTCTTCTTGCCCGTGGGGTTCGATGCAGTGGCGCTCACCAGGTCCGAGCGCCACATGACAATTTGAGAGGTGCCGAACCCGTACCAGCCAGCACCTCGGGCCACGGAAAGTCGTGAGTCGGACTCCGTCCACCAGCTCAGCCGTGCCTCGTCCTTAGGGCTGATGCCGTAGGGCGCGGTGGTGATCGCAGCAGGCTTCCCGGCCCGGGTCCAGGCAATGAGATGATCCAGCCAGTCGTGGTCCAGGCCGTTGCCGCCGTACTGTGTGCACGCCCATGGCATGCATCGGCTGCTACGGCCGCGCTGGAGCCAGCGGGGGCAGCAGCCGGACTGGCTCTGCTTGAGACCCAGGGACTCGGCCCAGGAAGTGATCTGCTCTTGGGCGGCATCCCGGTCCGCGACGGCGGCCTCGTGCTGGCTGAGGGCCTCCTCGGTCTTCGCCTTCGGTGGGGCTGGCCGATGGAGTCCGTAGGGCCAGCACACCCGTCCGCCCTGCCGACCGAAGACGTCTGCAGCACGGAGAGCCAGAGGTCGGTCGGCCCGGGGCGCGGGTAGGAGGACGACTTTCGGCTTGACGGGCGGCTGGCTCAGGGAGTCGTAGCGCTCGCCCGGCACGCGCTCCTCGGGCCACGGCGCCTTGGCCACGTCGCTGTTGTAGTGCCGGATCGCCGCGTCGATTCGCCGGGCGTGCATCCGCTTGACCGCCTCGTGCGTGACACCTTCCAGGCCTGCGTCGGCCCGGATCTGATCGATGCGGGCCAGCCTGGCGTTCTTCCGCGGGGCGGTGCAGGGGTCGCCGGGCTGGGCTCGGCAGCGAGGGCACGCGTGGGCAATGGCGTACTCAGAGATGGGGGGAAACCAGTCGGCCACACCGCGACCCTAAAGGTGCGGGGTGGGAGCAAAGCCCCAAGGACGCGCGGGGATTCACCCTGACGGGCCTCGGAAGTCTGGCGAGCGGAGACGGGGAGACTCAGGTCGGCGGTCCGAGGCGGTCCCACGGCGAGGAGGCGGGGCCGGCGCGGTGCGGGCCGTTCTGCGTGCGGCCGGGATCTGTCGTGCTGGGCATGCCGGGCCTGCCGTCGGGGTGGTCGTTGATCCAGGAGAGACCTCCGAGGTCAAGGTGCTGGCGGGCACGTGTGACGGCAACGTAGGCCAGGCGCGAATCCTCAAGACTGAGCACGCCGGGGACCGGTGTGCCTTCCGCGTCACATTCTCGGGAGGGAGGGGGGTCGAAGTCGTTCGCGATGCGGACTGCGGGCCACTCCCGGCCTTTAGCCCTGTGTGCAGTGGACAGGGTGACTTCCGCGTCCTCTTCCGCGTGAAGTCAGTCCATCGCGTCGAGGACCTTAGTGACGCCGTGCTTGTCGATGATGTCGACGAGGGGCAGCAGATCGTGCCCTGCCGGGTCTTCTTCGGCGTATTCCTGCAGTTCCGCCCAGGTCTGGAACAAGACGAGTTCGGGGTGAGTGGCACGGCGTCCGGCCTTGAGTTCGCCAGCTGCGCGAGCCAAGTCCCTGAGCCCCCTCTCGCCGCCCACCAGGGCGACGCGCTTGCCTTCGTCCAGTAGCCGGAAGATCTCGGCGATCGCACCGCTGTTGGTGCGGCAGAGCACGGCGTCCGCTTCCTGGAGCGGTCCAATGCGGGTATCGATGGTGGGGGTTCCGCGCAGGCGCAGGGGCGACTCAACGATCTGTAGCCACCGGTTGGCTTCCTCGGCAAGCGCGGGACCGAAGCGGAATGACTGCGACAGAGTGAGCTGGAGGCCGTCGAAGCCGGTCATCACGTCGCGGGCGCCGCGCCATCCGTAGATGGCCTGGGCGGAATCGCCCACCATGATCAGTTGGGCATGCGACCGCTGCGCGTTGAAGATCTCTTCCATCACCGGGTTCGTGTCCTGCGCCTCGTCGAGGAGGAGGTAGTCGGCGGGGATGCGCGGCCTGGTCAGGGCCCAGATCTTCAGGGCGTGGTTGGGGTCGAACCGCACCCGCTGACCATCGGGGTCCTGCACATCCGCCCAGGCCCTGCGGGCATATGGCAGCACGATGCGGGCGAGTTCGGGCCGGTATTCGTCGGGCAGGCCACGCAACCGGGGAACGTGCCACGGCGAGGGCTCTGTGTCGGCTGAGTGGCAGAACCGGCCGAGGGTCTCCAGTGTCACGTAGGAGAGTGTCTTGTTGGTGATCCTGCGTTCGCCGAGGCGCACCAGCATGGTGGTGGCGATGCCCAGGCGAAGGCCGGCCTTCCAGCTTGGTTCGCGTGGCTTGCCGAGACGTGCACGGTAGAGACCGCCTACCTCGCGCATCGCCAGTGAGTGCCCGGTGAGGCACCTGACGTGTGGGGGGAACTTGCGTGCTGCGTCGTCGACCACTGGCCTGTTGAAGGCCAGGAACATACCGCGCCCGCGGTCGCTCCTGGCCAGCATCGCCAGTGTGGTGGTCTTGCCCGTACCGGCTCCTGCTTGCAGAGCGAAGTGCGCGCCGGCCTGTTTGGTTTCGATCGCCCACTGCTGTTCGTCCGTCGGAGGGGGGCCAACGGGACGCCGAGGAGGTGTGCGCGGATGCTGCACCGGTGCCTTGAGGGGATCTGCGCGGGGGGCTTGGGGCGGGACGGCAGGGGTGGCTGCTCGCACGGCGCGGCGAGATTCGTGGTCGATGTACTGCTCGGCCAAGGCGATGCCGCGCTCCAAGAGCGCGTCGGAGGCGCCCGCTCTGCTGGTAACGCCCAGTTTCCGGTTCAGCCGCCGGTTGACCTCCGGGTAGCCGATCCCGGTCATGCGCGCAATGGCGGTGACCAAGTTGTTCAGCACCTTGTTGAGGCTGGGGGGAGCACTGGGACGTGTCTGCGCCGTCTTGCCCGCCCCGGCCGTCGCGGTGAAGAGGGCCATCTGGTCCGCCTGGTCATCGTGGGGCGGCGGCTCACCTACTGGCTTCGGCTTCTTACTCACGAGCACCTCGTCTGGACCTGCCTGGCGGGCATCGCTGTCGGCCCGGGAAACAGGGTTCCTATATCACGTAGCGGACATCCAGCATTCGTGACGAAGGCGTGTCCGTCCTGACGGGCTGCGGCTGACGGCCTGGCAAAGGGGTGCAGTGGCGTTTCGCCTGTGAGCCGATCACCGCACCCCGCTGGGTGAAGCTCGACGCGGCCTTCTCTGGCAGCAGGCGTTGCCGCGGTCGCTCCAGGTGAGGTTCATTCGTCGCCCTGGCTCCACGCACTGGGCGCCATTGCCGGGCATCCGGTGGCCGATCTGGTGCTCGCCCTTGGTGCAGCCCGCCATCAGGCCGCTGGAGCTTCGCAGCTGGAACATGCAGGGGTCGAGGTGATCGCGGTGCCACTCCTTCCCCTTCGACGACGTCCACGTCGCGGGAAAGACCGGTACCCTGCCCACCCTCCGCAACAAGGTCGGCGCCATCGAATAGAACCACCGCCGGCATCGCCGTGTACGCCCTCCGCACCCGGTAACCCGCTCCGGCCCCACCCACGCCGCTGCCGGCGGATACGTCCAAGGAGCCGGCGGACTCGGCTTCGATGAGCGCGACCGCGCGGACGACGAGCTCCACCTTGCAGAGCAGTACCTCACCGGCCTCGACCTCCGCGCCACCCGCCTCACCCTGCGGATCGCCGCGCTCGTCCGCGACGCAGGCACCCTGCCCAGCCCCGACAGCGCCCACTACATGGCCGGCCTGCCTCTGCCCGCGCCGTCTTCCACGATCTGGTGTGACGACCCGGATTCCGTGCGTTCCCGCTGGCACCAGGTCGTCCGGGCCTCGAACGCGGCTCGGCACAGCCCACTAGGCCAGCAGACAGACGGCCCGGCAGACAGGAAGGCCGCGCTGCTGATACGTGGACGCGTCCCAAGGTGTCGGGGTCAGACCTGCCCACGAACAGGCTGGCCGGCAACGTGCTCAAGGAATTCTTGAAGGACTTGCCGCAGGATCTCAGGGTGTTCCAGGTGTACGTCGTGCCCCGCTTTGGGGACGCTCACGGCCACCGTCTCGGGGCGCTGTTGGAGCATGGCTTCCGTCTCGTGCGCGGGGATGATGCCGGATTGCCCCAGGATGACCAGCGTCGGGCAGGCAATGGTTGTCCAGTCGTCCCAGAAGGAACGCCGGGCATTCTCCGTCAGTGCGTCGACCATCACGTCACGGTCGAAGCGCGGCCACCAGCCGTCGGCGCGCTCTTCCAGTCCGGCCGCCCAGCCCTCGCCGACAGCACCGCCGCCGAAGAACTCGACGGCGACCCGGCGCGAGGGGAACGGCGTCGGCCACGCGCCGAGCGCTGCGCCGATCTCGGCCTGCACGTTCGGGTCGGAGCCGCCCGGTCCCGCTTCGATGAGGAGGAGCGCGCGCAGCAGGTCGGGGTGCGCGGCGGCGGTGAGCATGGCGGTGTGGCCGCCCAGCGACTGCCCCACCAGGACCGGCCGGCGCAGGTCGAGCTGTCCGATGACAGCGCCGACGTCGGCCACGTACGCAGCGCGGGAGACATCGCCCGGTCGGCGCTCGCTCGCGCCGTGGCCGCGCTGGTCGACGGCGACGACCCGGTAGCGGCGGCTCGAAGCCCGTCCGTGCGGTCATGCGCTCCCGCTCCTGGTCCTTGGCCGCCTGGTGAGCCTCACGTAGCAATTCGACCGCTTCCTGGTGCTGTCCGGCCCGCAACGCGGTCCGGCCCAGGAGGCAGGTCTGCAACAGCACCCCGTACGCATTGCCGATCTCCGTGTGGATCGCCTTCGACGCCTCGAAGTCCGGCGCCGCACCGGCCAGGTCCCCGGTCTCGGCCTTCAGTAGCCCCTGGAACTCGGCCGCCGAAGCCTTCAGCTTCCGTTCCGCAACCGACTCCCCCAGCGACGCGGAGGCGGCCGAGGCGTGCCGCAGGTGTTCGGCCGCTTCCTCGTGCTGCCCTTGCTCCCACAGCGGCCGGGCCAGCTGGCACCTCATCCGTACCATCGCCGGCAGGTACTCGGTGCGGTGGGCGGCATCGACACCCGTACGGAACGCGTCCGTGAGCTCGCAACGTGCCGTCAAAGCCGGCACCTCTCCGGGACGGGACAACCCTGAGGAGCAGGCTCGGGCCAGGGTAGGGGGCGGGAGCCTGACCCGGCACGGGGTTCTGCAGACACAGGCGGTAGACGCTGCCGCCGTGGAGGCCGGCGAGCAGGGAAGGCTCCTAGGCCGTCGAGAGCCGGCGACGAGGACCGTGTTGGTTTCGTGCGAGGTTGCGTGCTCGGTGGTCTTGCCGAAATCATCGGAGTAGAGGAACAGCTGACCCTGTGGAGTAGCCACCACCACAGCCTCCCAGCTCTGTTCCTGCGCTGCCGTGAGCCCTCTCCTCCGTCTACACCTTCAAGACGTACGACCGGCTCCCGGGCCTGCACCCTCGGGTGACACCCGGACCGCTGCCCCCGGTCGGCTGCGGCGATGCGCCGCGGAGTCGCAGAGTCGCGGAAGAGGCCCGGCGGCGCCCGACCCGGACAACGGATAACGGATAACGGACAACCAGACCTGCGCGAGCCGTCATTCGCTCGGCCTTAGGTCTGCGGAACGCGGGTTGCCCTGTCGTGCGCCCCCGCCGAACGGGTGAGGGTCGCCGGAAGTCGACCCGGTCCGTGGTGTTTGAACTCGACACTTGGCAAGTCGGGATGGATTGACGCACGTGGAGAGTGTCATGGCGAACGGTAGTGTCCTGCTGGCGTTGCGCGAGGACCCCTTGGGCCGGGGTGTCGGCGGTGACCAACTGCGAAGGATCGGCAAGGAGTTGGAGAACCGCGGACTGGAGGTGCGGTGGGCGCGGACCGTCGAGGCGGCCTGCGCCGCCCTGCGTACGGAGGCGGGCCTGTCGGCAGCGGTCGTCGCCTGGGACCTGCCGTCCGAGACCGGCGAGGACAGCGACGGCCGGGGAGCGGCCGTCTTGCGCCAGATCACCCGCCGGTTCACGGCCCTGCCCGTCTTCGTCGTCATGAGCGAGGAATCGGACCACGGCCTGGACCGCCTCCCCCTGTGGGTGGCGGAGACCGCCGTCGGATACATCTGGCCTCTGGAGGACACGCCGTCCTTCATCGCGGGCCGGGTCTTCAACGCCGCCCGGGAGTACGGCGACTCCGTCCTGCCGCCGTTCTTCAAAGCGCTGCGACGGTTCGACGACGCCCACGAGTACTCCTGGCACACCCCGGCGCACTCGGGCGGCGTGGCCTTCTTGAAGTCGCCCGTCGGCCGGGCCTTCTTCGACTACTACGGTGAGCGGCTCTTCCGCACCGACCTGTCGATCTCGGTGGGCGAGCTGGGTTCCCTCTTCGAGCACAGCGGCCCCATCGGGGAAGCCGAGCGCAACGCCGCCCGCATCTTCGGCGCCGACCGTACGTACTTCGTGCTCCACGGCGACTCCACCGGGGACCGTATGGTCGGCCACTACTGCGTCACCGCCGACGAGATCGCCCTGGTTGACCGCAACTGCCACAAGTCGGTGCTGCACGGGCTGGTGATCTCGGGCGCGCGCCCGGTCTACCTCGTCCCGACCCGCAACGGATACGGGCTGGCCGGACCGCTCCCGGCACGCGAGACGGCGCCTGCCGCGGTCGCCGCCCGGATCGCCGCCCACCCGCTGACGCCCGGCGCGGTATCGCCCCAGGCCCAGTACGCGGTGATCACGAACTCGACGTACGACGGCCTGTGCTACGACACCGTGGAGACGGCGCGCACACTGGCACCCAGTACTCCACGGCTGCACTTCGACGAGGCCTGGTTCGCCTACGCACGCTTCCATCCCCTGTACGCCGGCCGGTACGGCATGGCCGTGGGGCCGGACACCTTCGAGGGTGACGAGCGTCCTACGGTCTTCGCGACCCATTCGACGCACAAGCTGCTGGCCGCCCTGTCGCAGAGCGCCATGGTCCACGTGAAGTCCTCACCCCGAGCGCCGGTCGAGCACCACAGGTTCAACGAGACGTTCATGATGCACGGCACCACCTCGGCGCTGTACCCGGTGATCGCCTCGCTGGACGTGGCCGCGGCGATGATGGACGGACCGCAGGGTGAGTGGCTGGTGAACGAGGCGGTGACCGAGGCCGTGCGGTTCCGGCAGGCCGTCGTCCGTACCGGGCGCCGGATCGCGGAGGCCGGGGACCGGCTGCCGTGGTTCTTCGGCGTCTGGCAGCCCGACACCGTCACCGACCCGGCCGACGGGACCACCGTGGCCTTCGCAGACGCCTCCCCGACACTCCTGGCCTCCGATCCCCGCTGCTGGGAGCTCGTCCCAGAGGCCGACTGGCACGGCTTCGAGGGACTCAGCGAGGGCCAGTGCCTGCTGGACCCCGTCAAGGTGACGCTGACCTGCCCCGGCGTCAATGCGCGCGGCGAGGCGGACGCCTGGGGCATCCCCGCCCGGATCCTCACCGCGTACCTGGCCGGCCGCGGCATCGTCGTGGAGAAGACCGACACCTACACCACCCTCGTCCTGTTCTCCATGGGCATCACCAAGGGCAAGTGGGGCACCCTGATGGACGCACTCATGGACTTCAAGGCCCTCCATGACGCAGACACCCCGCTGCGCCAAGTACTGCCGGACCTCGTCGAGCGCTACCCGCAGCGCTACAGCGGCACGACCCTGCGCGGTCTTTGCCAGGACATGCACGAACACCTCACCCGGGCGGAACTGATCGACGCCCTGGACACCGCCTTCCAGCAGCTGCCGGAACCCGTCGTCCCGCCCCAGGCGTGCTACCGGCAGCTGATCCGGGGCGGCACGGAACGGCTCCCCCTCGCCCAGGCCGCCGGCAGGGTGGCCGCGGCCATGGTGACCGTGACTCCCCCGGGGATCCCCGTCCTGATGCCCGGAGAAGCGCTCGGCGCGCCGGGCGGCCCGGTCCTGCGCTATCTGTGCGCGCTGGAGGCGTTCGACCGGGCCTTCCCCGGGTTCCACAGCGAGGCCCACGGTGTCACCATCGATGCCGACACCGGGGACTACCTCATCGAATGCGTACGCCTGGGCATCCAGATGACGTGAGCCTTACGTCGCGTCGTCTTCCGGCCCGGGCAGTTCGAGTAGCGCTCTCCGCCAGCTGGCTTTGACGGTGACAGACCCGAGTTCAAGTCACTGTCAAAGCCACACGGCCGACTTCCGGACGCCCCCTGCCGGGGCAGGCGAGCATCCGATGCCCACCACCAGGTCACCGATTCGTACCGACCGCCCGGCACCAGACTCGAAGCTCCTGCTGCTGTCGCACCGACTTCTCCACGCTTCCGCGGAACTGCCCGGCCCACAGCGACCTTGTGCCGTGATGAGGGATCATCACACTTACGGGGGGGGTTCGTCTCCCGTCTTGGCCTGCGAACATCGTGTTCCGTTCGGCTGCGCACACTGGGGGGCGTGGAATGACGTCTGGCCGGCCTACCCGGCCCTCGTTGTCGGAGGGTCGCGTGCGATGCAGGTCGTCGAGCCTCCAGTCGCTGCCCAGGCCGCCTAAAGCGCCGCACCGCCTTGCTTGGGACGTGAGTCGGCGACATCCGCTGAACTGTGGCCATAGCTCTGGTCACGCGCTTTCGGCCGACCCGCGGCCCGCCGGGTGCCGGTTCGGCGAGAGCGAGGCTGCTCCGGTCGAGCGGGCGTACTCGGTGGGAGTCTGACCATATTGCTTCTTGAAGGCCCGGGTGAAGTGACTGCCGTCCGAGAACTGCCAGTGTGCGGCAAGTTCCGAAATGCTCAAGCGCCCTGACGGCGAGACGAGGGCGAGCCGGGCCTCATGCAGTCGCCGGTGGCGGATGTAGGTGGTCACCTGCTCACCCACCGCGGCGAATGCCCGGTGCAGCGTACGGACGGAGACGTTGAGTTCGCGGGCGAGCATCGCCGGAGAAAGTTCCGGGTCGGCGAGCCGACGGTCCGCGAGGTCCTTGGCTGCCTGGGTGAGCGCGGGCGCCAACCGGGGTTCCACATCGTCGAACCGGCCCTTCGCCACCGCCTTGGTCAGCTCGATCAGAGTGCCTTGGGCCGCTGCGACACCGGCCGGGCCGAGGTCGGCCACGGTGGTGTGAATCATGTCTGTAAGGGCCGTCAGCAAGCGCATCTCGGCCGAGTCCGCCGGCCCGGTGATGACCCGGGTCCCGAGCAGGGGTTTGAGCTCGCCGGGGGGCAGGACGAGGAACTTCGCCGTGAGGTGCGCCGTCGTCTCGAAGGCCGTCAGGCCCCCCAGGTGCCGGACGAGGAACTGCCCGGCCGACACGGTCTGGTCGCCGTAACCGGGCGGGCCGCCCAGAGTCCATGCGCCGCGCCGCACGACGTACATGGCAACCAGGTCCTGATCGCCGCCCGGGACGTCCGCGGTCCGGGTTGGCGACGCGGCGTGGAGATCGGCGATCGCCGCGCCGTGCACCTTGGCCACGTTGCCCTTGACCCGGAAGTCACCGACCGTGTCCGGGCTGAAAGCCGGCAGTTGGAAGACATCGTCGCCGACCTGCGTCTCCCACCCGCGCCGGAAGACGTCGAGTCCCCGCGGTGCGGCACCCGGGGCGGTCGAGTCCACTGCGAACACGCCGCGCGCGCTGTCGACCTCCGCTCCAGTAGCGTGCATCCCTTTCCGATCCTCTCGTACTTCATTGCTTCAGCGCCGTCCTGTGGTGTTCGTGTTCCGCAGGACGCTGCCATGACTCGTGTGAATACCGCGCCAATCTTCCTATGGGCGGATCGCATTGCGGCGGTCAGGAGGCAGAGTTGATGCTTCTGATTCGGCGAGATGAGCTGATCGCCTGAAAACGCACCGCGGTGGTCGGTTCGCCCCGTTCGGCAACGAGAGACGCGACCCCTGACGCTCAGGCCTCTCGCAGCCTGAGCGTCAGGGGTCGCAATAGCGCTCCATCCTCCGTAATGAGCCCGTGCATGGTTGGCGGTGAGCCATTGAGGCGCCGAGGGGGCCGTTGTGGCAGGTACGGCATCAGGCCAGGCTCGCCTCGCAGTCACGGAAGGCGGTCGTCGGCGCCGGTGCGAAGCACCGGCTGTCGTTCGTCGACCGGCTACTGGCCACTACATGCCGACCACGATGGAGCTGCCGGCCGGGCTTCGTTTCTCTTCCACCGGAGGTAACGGTCAGTCACTGGCGCGCAGTTCGTCGCGTGGGCCGATGGCGTCGGCCACGCCCAGGCAGGTACTGCCTCGGAAGACACCGAGTTCGTAGTGCACAGACCCGGTGTCGACAGAACGGACCGTGAGCGCGATTTCGTAGGTGCCCGGGTAGGTCACCTCGCCGAGATACTGGATCTGGTACGACGATGGCGGCAGATCCGGCACCGAGCCCCCGACAGCCGTCCCGATCGAGTCCAAAGTGAATGCGGCGACGGCCTCGTCGTACCAAGTGGCCAGTGCGATGAAGTTGACATGCTGGTTGGAGTCGACGTCACCGATCCGGGAACGCAGCGGGGTCCAGTACGAGTAGTGGGCACGGTGCAGGCGCTCGGGGCGCGGACGGGTGGCGGTCGGCCTTCCTGCCACCCCTGTCTCCAGTAGCTGCATGTCGTCGAGATCGGCGATCAGCTCGTCCGGAAGCTGGAGCGGCCCCGAGTTGTCGGCCAGCACGATCGTCGCGTCGCCGCTGCCCACACGCTTGTCGCCGACCATGACCTCCTGCCCGAAGGTGACGGAGGAGCGCCCGACCCGGCGAACGCCAGTGTGCACCTGCACGCGGGTACCGACCGGTCCAACTGGAGTGAGTCGGCTGACCCGTTGGCCGACGAGCAGTATCTGGAACGGGCCGAACCCATCCTCAGCGATGAGGCGTTCGAAGCGGTGCAGCGGCAGCCGGATCCGGGCGTCCTCGAGCCAGCGGGCCATGCCGATCGTGCTTGCCAAGCCGTCTCGGCCAAGATCAGCCTGTCGCACCGGGACGTCGACCTGGACGCCGGCACTCCGATTTTCAGGAGAGTTCATGCATGACGACCTCATGTCTACGTCAACTCCGCGACCAAGTCGGAGAGTGCCTGCCGCGATCGCTTCCCACCGGGAGCCCGTCCGTGCCGGTGACGGCTCCCGTCACCTGCAGCTGGCGCGGCTCGGCAGTCAGCGGGCGATCGAGATCGCGAAGGGAGCGAATCCGGTGGACCGGATGACGTGCGGGACGAACAATATCGCGGCCTCCGTGGCGCGGGCGGTCTGGATCCCGCCGAGATCGGTGATCCATTCCTTGTGCCAGCCGAGGTCGACGAGCAGTTCACGGACAGTCTGCTTGGCCAGCGGGTCCTCGCCTGAGAGGAAGGCGGTTGGCGTCTGGGTGAGCGTGTCCGGCGCGGTCATCACCGGGAAGAGCATGGTGTTGAGCGTCTTGACGACATGCGTTTCGGGCAGTGCTTCCTGGAGCTGTTCGGCGAGGCTCGATCCGGGGTAGATGAGGTCGGCGGGGAGTCCGTCCGGTCCGTCGGTCGTGGCGTTGGAGACGTCCACGAGGATTCTGTCGTGCAGCTCTTCGCGCAGGGCGGCGAGACGTTCCAGGGAGCCGGCGCCCGGGGTGGCGTTGATGACGATCCGGGCCGTCCGGGCGGCATTGGCGGCGGCGCCCGGCGCGCGGTCCGCCACCGTCACCTCGTGTCCTGCGCGGGTGAGGGCTGCGGCCAGATTGCCGCCGACGCGGCCGTTTCCGAGAACTGCGATCGTGGTCATGATGATGTGGTCCTTGCGTGGGTGCGGGTTGTGGTGTAGGGGGTCAGCGGGAGAGTGTGGCGACGGCCTCGGCCTGGACGCCGGGCGCGGCAGCCAGGAAGCTGTCGCTCTCCGGGGTCCAGGGACGGCCCTCGGCGTCGGAGATCCGTCCGCCGGCCTCGGTAACGAGCAGCGCGCCGGGCAGCAGGTCCGCTCGGGCGCCGGCGAACTGCCAGAAGGCGTCGATCCGGCCGGCGGCCACGTTCGTCAGGTGCAGGGTCGCGGGCACAGCGGTGCGGACGACGAGCGCGTCGAAGAGCATCGCGGTGATCGAGGAGCCGACGCGCCGTACGACCTTCTCGTCCTCGTCCGGCCGAGCCTGGCTGGTGGCCACGATGCCCAGGCCGAGGTCCTCGGTCCCGGAGACGTGCAGCGGCCGGCCGTCGAGGTAGGCGCCCGCGCCGCTGAGCGCGGTGTACGTCTCGCCGGTCAGCGGCAGGTGGACCACGGTGAGCACCGGCTGGTTCTCCCGTACGAGGGTGGCGGTCACCGCCCACTCCGGCAGCGCGTGCAGGTGGTTGACGTTGCCTTCAGCCGGGTCCACGACCCACCACTCGCCGGACGGCAGCGCCCCGCCGTCCAGCTCGTCCTCCACCCAACCGGCCTCCGGGCGCAGGCTCGTGAGACGGGGGCGCAGGATGTCGAGGGCCGTGTTGTCGTTGACGGCGAGCGCGTGCATCAGCTCTTCGCGGGTCTCGTAGCGGACCACGTCGCCGAAGCGCTCCCGCAGCGCGGCACCGGCGGCGCGCACGGCGGTCGCGGTGCGGTCGAGCAGGTCGGCGTCGGAGATGGCGATGTCAGTGGCCTGAAGGGTTTCGGACATGGTGGTGCTCCTGTCTGAGGAGGGGTGATGAGACCGGTCGGGGCCGAACTGCGCGTTGCTTCTCGCGCTTTCGTCTCGAAGGTATATGGCCCCACCATTGACTTCAAATGCATGTGAGGAACGGCAAGGATTACTCGCATGCAATTGGATTCGAACCTGCCCGCGCGTTCGACGCGCTGCTGGAAGAGGGCTGTGTGGCCGGGGCGGTCGCGCGCCTGCACGTCACCGCCTCAGCGGCAAGCCGGAGTCTGGGCCGCATTCGGCGCACGGCGGGGGGGATGAAGGGCGTCGTGGAAGCGCCGTGGGCGCGGATGAAGGCTCAGTCGAGCAGTTCGGTAGCCCGTTCGGCGATGGCGTAGACGGTCGCGTTGGTGTTGGCCGAGGGGATGGACGGCATCACCGAGGCATCGGCGACCCGCAGCCCGGCGATCCCATGTACGCGAAGGTTCGCAGGATCGACGACGGCATCGGCGTCGGTTCCCATGCGGCAGGTGCCGGTGAAGTGGAAGTAGGGGCCGGTAGCCTTTCGGATGAACTCTTCCACGGATTCGCCGCTCGTCCCGGAGCCCGGCACCGCTTCCTGCTTGCGCCAGTCGGCGAACGCGTCGGCCTCGCCGATGCGGCGTGCCACTGCCAGCCCCTTGCGCATGACCTCCAGGTCACGGTCGTCGCTCAGGTAGCCCGGGTCGACAACGGGAGCGCTGGCGGGACGGGCGTCCGCCAGGCGCACGGTGCCGCTGCTGTGCGGAGCCACCGCGGAGAAGGCTATGGAGTAGCCGCCCGCCGGCGGCTGGCCCCATGCCGACGGGAGCGGGGCGGCGACGATGTACACCTGAAGGTCCGGCCGGGCCGCGGCCGGGTCGCTGTACAGCAGGCCCATCATTTCGGCCGGTGGGTTGGCAGGAACGAACGGTACGGGCTGGGCGGCCTCGTACACCACTGCCGCCATCGGATGGTCCTGCAGATGGGATCCCACTCCTGGCAGGTCGGCGACGACGCCGATGCCGTGTTCGCCAAGGTGTCGTGCCGGGCCGATCCCCGACAGCATCAGGAGGTGCGCGGAACCGATGGCCCCCGCGGCCAATATGACCTCGGCGCTCTCGACGGACAGGTGCTCGCCCCCCAGGGTGTACTCGACGCCGGTGCAGCGGCCCTCGGTGATGCGCAGCCGCTGTACGGTCGCGTCCGTGACGACGTCCAGGTTCGGCCGGTCGAGGAACGGACGGATGTAGGCGTCGGCCGCGCTCTGGCGGGCGCCGCCGGGCAGATTCATGTCACTCCACCCGAACCCGGTCTCCAGCCCGCCGCCGATGTCATCGGCGCGTGTGAACCCAGCCTGCACCGCGGCGTCGACGCACGCCGTGGCAAGCGGATGGGGTTCCGGAACCGGGGCGACCACGACCGGCCCGTCCGTGCCCCGCACGGAGGCATCACGACTGCGAGTACTCTCGCTGCGGCGGAAATAGGGCAGCAGATCGTCGAAACCCCAGCCCGGAGCACCGAGTCCGGGCCATTCGTCGTAAGCGGAGCGGTGCCCCCGCAGGTGGTAGAGGCCGTTGATGCTTGACGATCCGCCGAGCGCCTTACCGCGCAACACGTCAGCGGCCCTGCCTGTACCGGCCTGCACGGTCGCGGCGCCCAGCCAGAGGGATGACGGGTCGAACCCCAGGAACCCCCAAGGAGATGCCATCGCCTGGGTCGCGTCGCGGGCGCCCGCCTCCATCAACAAAACCCGCACGCCGGGGCGTTCCGAAAGCCGGGAGGCAATCACGCACCCCGCCGTCCCCGCTCCCACAACGACATAGTCATAAGGACTCTGGCCCATCATGTCTCCGCTTCCCACGGCAGCACTGTCCGGCCACCGGGTTTCAGGAAAAGGCTCCTCGACGATCAAAGAGCTGATTGCTTGCATGTACTGACGGGGCCGAAAAGTTGGGATGGTTCTCTTCAGGTCGGCCCTGTGCCTCGCTCGGCCGCCTCCGAGCTCGGCGCGCAGAAGGCGTGGAACCGGCTGATCAGCAGGGAGCGGGCTCCAGTGGAGCAGGGCTATCCGGAGGCAGGCCGCGCGCGCCGCTGGTACTGACGGACACCGAGGTGGCCCGGTGGCAAACGATCACCTTGATCCGACGGGCCTGGGCGCGCCCGGTCCGGGCATTGCCGATCGCCCGGTTGGGGATGTCCAAGTCGGCGCCGGTGCCTGCGATGACGGCCATGCGGCTGGACTTCTCTTGCTTCACGAGTTTCTGGTCCTTGGTGTGTACCCGTCCAGGAACAGCCCGGGTTCCCTTCTGCCGTCGAATCTTAGGAACACCGACACGGCACGTACTTGAACCTCCGCGACGTTCGTTCGGAACCTCAGCGCCATACGAGTGGCGAGGCAGTCGGCGTCACACAGCACTGGGGCAGGCTGTTCGTGCGCGCCGACCGACTTCTTGCCCTGCCGAAGTGGCGCCCCCTTCCCACCGACGGCCACGTCAACCCGGGTCGGCAGCGCCGACGGTAGGGGGACCCCCAAGGCGTTCACCGCCGAGAGGACGCACGACGTTGCCTTGGTCGACGACGCCCTGGCCCCATCTCCGACCAGACCGACTCCGGGGAAGCTGTCCCTGCATCGATCTGGCTCACGCCTTGGCGTCGGCTTGCTTGGGCAGTGAGAGTGGCGCGCCGCGCCGGAAGGCCGGGGGAAGGATCCAACACACGTCTCCCGCCCGGCCGTCGTGGCCGCCGTCATCGCCCAGGCCACACACGCCCCCGGCACGCAGTCCTGACGACACGCGCACGCCTCCGCACCACACCCCTGTTCCGGCCCGCCTGAGCGCGGGTTCGGCCTTCGAGGTCGCGTTCGACCTGCCGCTGTCGGCCCTCACGGAACAGGCGCGGGGGACCACAGACGGAAAGGGGCGTAGAACGCTCTCGGATTCCATGGCTCACGACTGCTGTGCAGGCATCAATCCGCCGTCATGCGGACGTAGGCGGTCCGACGTAACTTGGAACATGAGATCGACTGACATCGGGAGTCCCTATGCACAGACTCGGGGTGGCCCTCCTGCGCGCGGTCATGTTCCGGATCGGGCAGAAGTCCAGCCCTGCCCTTCGCAGATTCATCGTCGTCATGAGCGTGCTGCATCTCGGCGCCTATCGACGGACGGGTGGTCTGCTGGGACGACTGGGTCTGAAGCACGGCAAGATCGTGATCATCACGACGACGGGCCGTAGGACCGGCGAGCCGCGGACGGTTCCCCTCCTCGCTGTCGAGCACGGCGAAGACCTCGCGGTCATCGCTTCTCATGGGGGCCTGGACCAGCCGCCGGGCTGGTGGCTGAACCTCGGAGAAAATCCCTTCGCGACGGTCGAGATCAGAGGTCGCACCTTCCATGTCAGGGCCGAGCAAGCTGACCAACGGAAACGTGCGGAACTGTGGCTCCGGTTCGTCAAGGCTTTCCCCGGGTACGAGGATTACCGGCAGCGCACAGCCCGAGAGCTTCCCATTGTGATTCTCCATCCCGTGCCCGGACCAACCGTGACAGCAGGTTGAGGGACCAGCTATGCGCGACCACAACGGAATCCAGCGCATTCTGGAGGCCCCGTTCGTCCCTCTGGGACAGTGGCCGACGCCGATCTCGGCAATCTCCCGATCAAACGGGGTGGATGTCCTGGTCAAGCGTGACGACCTCTCCGGTCACGGCCGCGGAGGCGTCAAGACACGCAAGATCGAGCATCTGGTCGGGCACATGCTGGAGAAGGGGTACGGCAGCCTCGTCACCCCGGTGGGCAACGTGACCAACCTCGTACACGACATCCTCCCGGTTCTTCGACGGTTCGACATCGCATGGGAAATCGTCGTCGCTGACGTTCCGCCCCTTCCTCCCGGTGAACGACGGAGGATGTTCGGCGGCCTCGGAAACAACGTGCGTCTGATCGGTCCGGGCCACATCGAGGCAGCCGGTGCGCTGGCCGGTGCCTATCACCGGAGCCGCAGAGCGGGACGGCGGCCGTTCTTCGCCCCGCCGAGCCTCGCACATCCCGCAGCGGTGATCGCTGCTGCGCGCGGTTTCCTGGAAATGGTGGGTCAGGTCGACGCCCTAGGGGTGCCGCCGCTGCAGACGGTGTTCATCACGGCCGCGTCGGGCACGGCGTTCGCGGGTTTCGTACTGGCGGAGAACATCCTGCGCCTGCAAGGACATCGTCCGATCCATGTCGTCGGCGTTCAGGTCTACCCTGGCCCAGCACGCTGGTGGATCCACGGACTCGTCCGGTGGACCGAGCACTACTTGTCGGTGTCCGACCGGGTGCCCAGTGGACGCATCGACCTGACGACGACCAGGACCTATCGCGAATTCGGTCGCTACCCGGCCGACTTGGTCGAGCTGTGCACATCCGTGAAGGAAGAGACAGGACTGAAACTCGACCCGGTATTCGGAGGTAAGACCTGGTCGATCATGGAGTCTTGTCTAGCCCAGGGGCGCAGCAAAGGTTCCGTGTTGTATTGGCACTGCGGCTACACGCCGGACTGGGAGGTCGTGCCCGCGGCTTGTTGAGAGGGGCCGGCCCACGGCACTGAAGGTCTATCTCGACGGGGATCTGCTCAGCTGCCTTGCAAGCAGCGCGTCGAAGACACGCGTGGGCAGAGCGGTGGACAGGGCCACCCCCGCGCGTGCCTCCGCGCCCATGAGATAGACGGCCTTGGGATGTCGCGCATAGAGCGCATGACGGGCGGCACGGGCGACCACCGACGGTGAGATGCTCCGTCCCGCCGCGGCGGAAGCCACGTATCGCCGCATGTTCTCCAGTGTGCTGCCGTACAACTCCTTCGCTCTCGTCGGCAGTCGGTCCGTCAAGCCCTGCACAGAATGGTCTGCCTTACTCCAGATCGGGGTCGCCACCGCTCCGGGCACGAGGACGGACACGCGGATGTTCCATGGCCGCAGCTCGCGTCGCATCGACTCCGCCATGCCGTTCAGTGCGTGCTTTGACGCGGCGTAGGGTCCGAAGCAGGGTGCGGCGATGTGTCCTCCGATAGAGCTCGTGAAAAGTACGCGTCCATCCCCGTGATCGCGGATCAGGTCAAGAACCCCCTGAGTCACGGCCAACTGGCCGAAGACGTTGACCTCGAACTGGTGTCGCATCTCATCGATGGTCACGTATTCCAGGGGGCCGCCTGTCGCGACGCCGGCGTTGTTCACCACTCCGCGGAGGCGCTGCCGGCCCAGGAGCCGGCGGATCGAATCGACCGCCTCCGTGATCTGGCTGCCACTGGTGACGTCCAAGAGGATCTCGTGCACCGCACCTGGTAGTCCGTCGCCCTTCGGCGCTTCCCCAGCCCTACGCACACCGGCGAATACGGTCACACTTCGCCCGGCGAGGTCCAGAGCGATTGCCCTGCCGATCCCGCTGGATGTACCGGTGACGAAGACTGCTTCGTCTCTGGCTTCCTCGAGGTGCCGACCAAATGGTGAGTGA
Source organism: Streptomyces sp. NPDC040545 (assembly GCF_055595065.1). Classification (NCBI taxonomy): domain Bacteria; kingdom Bacillati; phylum Actinomycetota; class Actinomycetes; order Kitasatosporales; family Streptomycetaceae; genus Streptomyces; species Streptomyces sp. NPDC040545. Next base: position 636,973 of record NZ_JBVIWA010000002.1, on the reverse strand, counting down.
CGCCTCACGCGACAGCCTCCTCGACTACTCATGAACAAAGAAGCGGAGCGAACGGTTGCGAACAGTTACGTCACCATGATGAGTGAGAACCCACCTTGGCTCCCCTTCCTCACCGGGAGCTCGTCGGCTCATCACCCGAACGCACCACTGTCGCGTCAGTAAGCCGGCGAGCCCTTATACGGAATTCGGGTTAGACTGATGGGATGCTGGTGATAACTCTTTCCGCCATGCTGGCGTTCTTCGCCATAGCTCAACTGCGGATACTGGTCATTCACGCATATGCCCAGATGAAGGGCGTCGGAGCGCAGCCCATCGAACTCACCCGGCCGACCAGTTGCTCCTGGCCGACGGTAGTGGTGCAACTCCCCATTTACCGAGAACACAAAGTTCTTCACCGGGTACTCACGGCGGTAACGAACCTCGCCTATATGGATGGCCGACTCGCGGTGCAAGTTCTGGACGACTCCGAGGGGGAAGAGGCCGCGCTGGCCAAGGCCGTCGTCGACGCACATCACGGAGGCTCCGTCCCGATCGAATACGTCCACAGGACAAGCCGCGACGGGTACAAGTCAGGGGCGCTCAACCACGGTACGCGGATGGTCGATTGCGACCTTGTGGCGATTTTCGACGCGGACTTCACACCTGATCGTGACTTCCTCATCAAAACCGTACCTCTGTTCGAGGATGCTTGCGTCGCTGCAGTCCATACGCGATGGCGGCACCGCAACGGTCTTTCGTCCACTCTGACGCTGTTCCAAGCGGCGGTCCTCGACAGCCTGTTCTGCTTTTCGAGCGGGATCCGCCAGGCCAGGGGGGAGTCCACCATATATCTGGGGACCAGTGGGGTCTGGCGGAAGCGCACGATCGAAGAGCTCGGCGGGTGGCGCGAAGCACCGTTCACCGACGACGGCATCGACCTCAGCTTCCGTGCCCAGCTCGCGGGATGGCGGGTCGTCTTCGTCAACGAGGCATTGGCCAGCAGCGACCTTCCCGACACCTACCTCAGCTACAAAAACCAGCAACGCCGCTGGGCGCGCGCGGCATTCCGACTCTTCCTCGACTATGGGAAGAAGGCGCTCAGTCCGCCACAGGGCAAGAGACGTCGATTTCTTGAGCTTTCTTCCTTGCACCTGGTTCTGGGCACACCGGTACTCGTCCTGACCGGAGTGCTCTCCAGTGCATATGTCGTTCTCGGGCTCCCACGCACTCCGTACTGGGCGATCACCCAAGTCGGCCTCAGCGCGTTTCTCGTACTGTTCCCGCCGCTGCAGGAATGCGTGCTCTCGCAGAGAATTCTCTACGCCGACTGGGCGCGGCGGTGTCTGCGTCTCCCACTGTCGTTGCCGCTCGCCATCGGCGTATCGGTCTCCATCCTGGCCGGCTTCCGGGACACGATCAAGCGAGACGAGCCGGAGTTCGTGAGAACCCCCAAGGAAGGGTCGTCAGGCATTATCCGGAAGAGCGAAGCGAAGTGGGTCGGAACCGCCTCGCGGATCGCATGGTGTGAACTGGGCCTGGGTGTCGTGTTCCTCTCGGCCGGGCTGCTGTCCGTCGTGCGCGGCTACGCCGAATCGTGTTTCCTGCTCTCGTCCCTGGCAGGGGCTTTCCTGGTCGCGAGTGCGAGGAGCGGATCGGAGATCCGACGAGCCGGTCACCGGCCGGCTACCCCGGCCTCCGCAGGCACATCAGATTGACCCGCCCGTTTCCCTGGCGCCGGATCTCCCGCCGGATGGCGTCCCGGTCCTGGGGGAACGTCACAGGTCGAGGAGGGGGCCCCGCCAGGGAGACGTCGTCGAATCCGCATGCGGCCAGGGCCGCCCAGAACGAGTCGATCGACTCACCTGCAGCGGCCAACGTCCGCTCGTTGAGCTCGATGATCAGAACCAGACCGGGATTTCGACGGCTCAGCTCCCGCATACCGGCCAACGCCGCGACCTCATGCCCTTCAATGTCGATCTTGACCAGATCCACTCGGGGCCACAGACTCTGTTCGGCCCATGCGTCCAAGGTGGTGCACGCAACGATCTCCCTCGGCCCCGGGCCATCGCCAGCCGCCGCGGCCCGGTGCATGCTGGACAGCATGCTGTCGGACGTGCCCGCGAACAGCGTCACTGCACCGACCGAATCTCCCACGGCACTCGGCACCACGTGGATCTCGCCGCCGACGTCGTTCTCCGCCACGTTTCTCCGCAGGATGGGGAGCAGTGCCGACGACGGCTCGAATGCCCAGACCGTGCTCGCCGATCCGCCGAGGCGCGCGCACAGCAGCGTGAAGTAGCCGAGGTGCGCACCGACGTCCACGACCGACATGTTCGGCCTGACGAGGTGCCGGATGAGTGCCGCGACGTCGCGGTCGTGCATGCCCATCGCCAGCATCTGCAGGTGATACGAGGGGCGCCCTTCGTGGTAGAGCCGAAAGCCGTCGACCTCGACGGGGATGGCCGGATCCGTCAGAAGCGAGTGGGGAAACAGCCACCGATGCAGGGGCGCGCCGAGTTCGGCAAGGAGTGGCGCAAGGGGACCAGAACGGTCGAACCCCCAGGCCCCGGCTCGATGAATAGCGCGTACGCCGCGCAGAGTGAATGCACGCAGCGGTGATGCGGGACGTGGCACGAGCGGACCTACCAAACCACGAGGGCCACAACAATGGGGGCGAGGACGATGTTCACCCCGTGTGTCGCCATGCAGAGCCACAGAGAGCCCGTCCGTGCGTGCACCCAGCACCAGATCATGCTCACGCCGAAAGCCCATACAAAGTACGCTGCGCCGGCCACATACGGGTATGCAGGCAAAAGGTAGACCAGTTGGGCCGAGTGGCGGAGTCCGAACAGGGTGGACGTGACGACCGAGGCGATCGGCAGCGAGTAGCGCCCCAACAGCGAGCCTTGGAGGAATCCCCGGTAGAAAAGTTCCTCTCCGAACATGGGCCAAAGTCCCAGGAAGACGTACACGGTGATCAGCGCGAACCAGCTTCCATAACGCGCGGCGTACAGATCCGCGAACTTCCCATAGGTCGCAAGCAGGTTCCATGCGGGATCCCGCGTCTTGCCGAGGACGGTCATAGCGAGGCTGTACAGAAGGATGAAGCCCCCGATGAACACGATGGCGGCAGCAAACGGCCGGCCCTGCTTCGGAAGATGCGCCCGAATCTCAGGCCAGGGTCGACCGGTGGGGCGAACCCGAAACCAAAGCGGGATAACAATGGCGAGGCACGCGTGAAAGACGGGAAACGGCGCGTAGGGCCAGCCTTGCCATGACTCCGGAAGGGCGACCGCGGTGACCAGTACACCGATGCAAAGAACGGTGAGCGGGTGGAGTCCGCCGACGGGTGCGGTGGGGTCGGCGGCTTGCGCGTCCGGAACCGCGGGTCTCCTTACGTTCGCCATGGTCTCATCAGCTACTCCACGCTTGAGATGAAGCGGCGAACGGTCTCGTTGACGAATGAGTCGTCTACGTAGGTGATGAAGTGCTCACCACCTGGCTTGATGACCGCTGCACCCGCGTTGGGAAGCAGCGCGGCCATGCGGCGGGCCTGGGCGACCGAGACAATGTGGTCGTTGTCGCCGGAGATGACCAGGCTCGGCACGTGAACCTCGCCCGGCGTCGGGCGATGCTCGGTCAGGTTGGGAAGAATGCTGTGCTTGAACAGCGCCGTCAACCGAAGGACGACCAGCGCCTCCTGGACGATCCACTCCGGTTTGATCTGGGTCCCTCCGACGAAGCGCCCAAGGAGTGTCGCAAACACACGCGATGACACCACTCGCTCGATGGGAAGGTGTTCCAGCATCTTCAGCCAGAAGCCGTAGGGTTGCGGGAACCGGTAACGATCGGCCAGCCCGACGAAGACCATCGAGCGACACAACTCGGGATGATGCTTGGCGAGATAATAGGCTGCCGCACCCGTGTCGCCCCACACGACGAAGTGCGCGCGGCTGATACCGAGGGCGGAAAGCAGACAGCGGACCTCGTGGGCCCTGTCCTTGATGCCGACTCGCGTGTTCGTGCTGAGCAGCGGTTCATAGAGCACGACGCGGTGGTCGCGCTGGAACTCTGCGATTTGAGGTGCGTAGACGAAGTTCAGTTCGGTGACCATGGGCAGGAGTACAACGGCGTCCCCCTCTCCGCAGTCGAGTACGCGGAGTGTTCTGCCGTCGGGAAGCGTGACGGGACGCATGGCCGCCGCGATCGCTCCTTGGTCCTCGGTCATCCTCGTGCGAAGCGAGTCCGAGACGGGAGGTCGCACCCATGTGCGCGCGTCAGTCATTGCACCCCGCCTCGTCGGGCAGGAGCTCGATTGCCACTGCGCCGCAGGAGAACCCGAGGCCGAAGGCGAGAAGCAACAGCCTTTGCCCTGGACGGAGTAGGCCTTCATCTCTGGCCAGGGAGAGATTCACCAACAGGCTGGCCGGACCCATGTTCCCCAGGCGGCTGGCAGGCATCGGAAAAATCTCCGGCCGGAAGCCCAGAGCCTCGATGAGAACGTGCAGCATGCGAACGTTCGGCTGATGGGAGATGACGAGGTGGACGTCGTCGTGGCCCCACCCGGCTTCTTCGAGTACACGGGAAACCAGGGGAGGGATGACGCGTACCCCCGTACGAACCAGGCCAGAGCCGTCCATGTCGTAGAAACCGGCTTGCACGCTGACCCCTTCGGGGCCGGCGTTGTAGCCCCGTACCGGGATGCTCCCGAGGGCCGCATGGTCGGCGTGAGTCTCCCACTGGATGCTCATGACCTTGGCCGACATGCCCTGTGACGTGCTGTGCCGCTCGACCACGGCCGCGCCCGCACCAGCGCCGAAGAGCCCGACCGTGCCCCTGTCCTCCGAGCTGATGATCGGCAGGAAATCCACACTCGACGAGATGACGGCCCGACTGCAACGATTGCTCGACAACATGAGCAGAGCCATCTCGAACATGGCCACAGGTTCAGCGCACACTCCGTCAAGGGAGAGCACTCGTAGACCCTTGAGCCCCAGCGCATTCGCCAAGATGACCCCGGACGGCGGGGTGAAGGCCGTCAGGCCGTTCTGGACGTGAAGGAGAACTGTTTCGGGGCCCAACATGTCAGGTTTCAGCCCGCTCGACTGAAGAGCCGACTCGACAGCGGACACCGCGAGCGTGAGTACGTCCTCTCCTTCCCCGCAAACCCGTCGTTCATCAATTCCAGTTCGCTTCGTGAACCAATCCGTGGACAGCCCCATCGAAACAGCCAATCCGGTGTTCGAGACAATCCTGGAGCCGACGGCATGACCGGTGCCTGAAATGCTGAGCTGCTCGAGCAAGACTTCACTCCTTCGGGTGAAAGTTGGTCCGGCATCCGGCCAGGAGAAGCGAGCTACATCTGGCCTGTGAAGGTGTGGCTGGCCCCCCAAGGTTGTGAAGGTCTGGCTGGCCCCCCAAGGTTACGTCCGGTGCAATTGATCCGCGACTCGCTGCGGGTCAATTCGGTAGATGTAGAAGCTGCTGTACGTAAAGGACCGGTCCTGCGCGAAGAGCCGGTGGGCGAGATCGTCCTCGCTGACCACCGCACTTCGGAGCTCCGGAGGGACAGGAAGTGAGCGTACGGCGGAACGGTAGATGAAGCGGCCGCCTGGCGTACCAGCCCTGAGCACGCTGCGCACCGTCGTATGGAGGGACTCCCGGCTCATCCAGTCAAATATGTCCAGAAGGTTGAACTTGTCGACCGACGACTCGGGCAGTGAATCGAGGTACTCGGTGAGCCAGGCCGTGGTGTTGACTACGCGATCGGCCGTTTGCTTCAAGGTGTCGAAGTTCCGTTCGAGCAGGTAGGGAGGAACGTTCTCCGCGTCCAGGTAGGCGCCCAAAAATACCTGGGCGATGAAATAGTTGTCACGTATCGGGACGGTGGTCAGCACATATTCCATGCGATCGCGTATGTATCGCCCTATGCCATGGCGGTCTTGAATCAGCTCATACTGGGAGGGGTGCATGCCGGCACAGGCAAGTACCCATCGGGAGCCGAGGATTTTGAGTACCGAATCGCGCAACAATCGCGGGTGGATCTCGCGGTAATAGAAATCGCGCTGGTCATCGATGTCGCCAACCTCGAAGAACTGGCGCATCCGCCGCTCCCCGAGTTGCCATCGCATATAGCAGCGAATCCACTTCAAGAAGAACCCCAGCTTGCCCTGGGTAAGTATCCCGCGTTCCAGTACCCGAGTGTTACTGTCCCAGTAATTTCGTGCGCCATCAGGCAACGTGGCTCGCAGTGCTCGCCGATAGATGTCGACCGCCTCTGTGCTGCCGCAGGACGTGAGGAGAGAGCGGAAGTCGGCATGGTCGAGGTGTCGGATGCCTGCCAGCTTGAGGTCTAGCAGGTACGTCTGAGCGGGGTTGGGGTCGACGCAGATAAGCTGGCGGGGCCGTAGGCAGAGGAGGTTCAGGCAGTTGCAACCACCCGACGTGATGGACAGAACGGTGTCCTGGTCCGCCGATATGTGGAGCGCCTCACGATCGAGAAGCGGATCCTCCCAGGACTGGTTGAATACCAATCCGCGGAAGTAGGTGCGTTCTATCAGTCGATTGAGCGTGCTCTTCATAACGCGAGCCCCATCGCCGGCCTGGTCCTGTCGAGATGAGGCAGTAGCACCCATGGCGCCTACTGCCCCACCCCTCCCCGTTGGTTACATTTATCGCCAACGCTACTCCGAGTGACTCTTATTCGCTCCTTGGCACGGTGGTCGCCACCCTGCCGCCCGGCTTCCGGGCGCCCTGGACGCACCGGGCCCGGGGTCTCCTGGCTGACGGCACCCCCGACATGACGGATGGGAAGTGGGCCGAAGTGCGCGCGGTGGCGCCGACGCCAAATGGCCAGCCCTGACCGCTGATTGCTCTTTCGTCCGGCTGACCTCTCTCGGTCTGCTCGATGAGCATTCCGTACGAACTGAGAGAGGTCCTCGGGACGCCGCCGACTGCTTACGCCGCCTACACCCCTGACTCCGCCAGACCACCCTGTGAAACGCTCAAGGATCAGCTCGCCGCTGTCGGAATGCCGCAGGCCGACCTGGCCCGGTGCACCAGTTTCCCGTGGGGAACCAGTCGGAGTCCGCCTGGCGTCGCCGACCCGAGGTGGCCGAAGGCCTGGCTCAGCTACTGGACCGCGTTCCGCCGTTCCACCGTCTTGGGACCACTTCTTGATCACCGTCTTCCGCGATCCCCCTCAGATCCGAGGGGGATCGGAATCGAAACAGAAGTGAACGCTTTCCGGGATTTCCCGTCAGTCCTTTTCCAGTGCTTCGACGCATACGGCTAAGTCGACCAAGCCGGTATTTGTGACTGATAGTGGCCGGCCAGGTACATACTGTCCGCGTTTGCCTGCCTTCAGCAGGGCAGGCGCTATTGTGTCGTAATGCCGTCTCGTCATGGCGGCTCGGTATCAGTGGAGTGGATCATGCCTACCCGCAGTTCCTCGCAACCCCAGCGGAAAACAGCAGGGCCCGAAGCCGGCGCCCGAGCTCTGAGCAAGAGCCATCTGGCCGCATTGCTGGCAGCAGCTGGTCTCACCTACGCATTGGACCTGGGCAGCAAGTTCCTGGCCGTCTCGCGGTTGGAGAACCACGACCCCGTCGACGTTGTCGGCCGCGTGCTCACTCTCCAGGTGATACGCAACTCGGGCGCGGCGTTCAGTATGGGCCAGGCGTTCACTGCTGTGTTCACGGCGATCGCGCTCGCGGTCGTCGTGGTCATCGTGCGTGCGTCACGCAAGCTCCACAGCCTCCCGTGGGCTCTCGCCCTGGGCATGCTGTTGGGGGGTGCGCTCGGCAATCTGACCGACCGGACCTTCCGGGCACCTGGGGTCCTCCGAGGACACGTCGTCGACTTCATCTCTGTTCAGCACTTCGCGGTCTTCAATCTCGCCGACTCGGCGATTGTCTGCGGGGGAGCCCTGATGATCCTCCTTTCATTCTTGGGCGTTTCCCTGGACGGAACCGCCCCCGCAAGACCGCCGGGACAGCGGAATCGTCGTCCCGGGGCGACACGCATCCCCAGCGCGTAGCAGATCCTGGAACCGCACCCCAGCCCACACCACCGCACTGCCCGCCCGGGCCGACGCCAGAAGGCGAGCTCGACTGGGTCGTCAGGGTCGAGTGAAGCAGCCTGGGTGTCGCACCACGTGTACCGCTCCGCGGGCCACGGGAGCGCCCCGTTCCAGGCCGAGCGGTTTCAGCCTCAGGACGATCTCGGGTAACCCCCTTCGGCCGTTCGGCCCTGTCATCCGGCCCGGAAGCATTGCCGACGGGCAGAGCTCTGTACGAGGCGAGCGAATGGGGAAACCCAGCTTGTGCACCAGCAGGCCGGCCAGAGCGGAGGCTCACATGGCTCCCGTCAGCGCTGTTCCTCCACTGCGGAAGTCCGCAGATGCAGCCACCGATCGTGCCCGGCACCGGCGCCGGCAACAGGCGCGAGTGGTCCCGGCCCGCGAGCGGCGCGTCCTCGTCCATGCCCCACGGATCGTCATCCTTGGGCGAGTACATCGTTGACCTTCCTCAACCGGCCGGGGCCGAGCGGGTCGGCGGTGGCCTGCTGCGCGGCGGCCCAGTTCTCGGGGGTGCTGGCGGATACCAGTACCACGTCCAGGCTCGGACAGGAGATGTCGGCGAGGAGACAGGCGGCGGCCGGGGAAGCCCAGGGCACCTGATGAGCTCGGCCAGTCCGGGCGTGGTGAGCGCGCCAGTTCGCCGCCGTGCACGGGTGAGGAGCCGAAGGTGAGCAGTCCCGCCGCGCGAGCGTTGCCTCCCGGAAGCCCACCTCGCCGAGACTGTAGGACGCCGCTGCGATGACCGCTGCAGGGGTTGTCGGCTTTCTACAAGCAGTGACACCCAGGCGATCAGACTCTCGGTCCGGCTCTTGCGAAGCGCAGTGGGCAACCCGACCGGCGCGCAGCCGGGACAACTTCCAGACGAGCGCCGATCGCCGACGAGAGGAATTGTCAAATCCTGTGGACTGACCCGACAGCCCAATGGCCGGTCGATCAAGCAAGCAGCTTGCGGTAACGGACGTACTCGTTCCGCCGCCGGAACCCCACACTCTCGTAAAGGTCGTAGGACCGGTGTGGATTTGCCGCGCCCGTGAACAGCCGAGCGGTCGTTGCACCCTGCTCGCGAAGGCTCCGCAGCCCGTCCAGCAGCAGGACCCGGCCGATTCCGAGGCGTCGCTGGTCCGTCCGGACACTCAGCTCTTCCACCTCGCCCACGGTGTGGTCGTGACGGCGGATGGAGCACAGGGCGACGCCGACCATGTCCTGCCCGTTCCAGGCAGCCCTCCAGCATGCCGGGTCGGCGGTGTCGACGAAGTCCTGGAAAGGCCATCTCTGAGTGAAACCGCGGTCCGCGTACGAATCGACGACCGTCCTCCAGGCTGCACGGTAGTGTCTTGTCCCGATCGGCCCTGTCCGTATCCCGGCTGGCAGTTCGCTGCCCTCGGGCACCTGCTGCAGATCGCCTAGTTCCAGCTCGACCAGGCTGAAGACATGTCGGTAGCCGGCTGCGCGCAGAAGTGCCGTGGCGTCCTGCTCGGAGGCCATGGCGTTCGCGCCGATCACTGCCGTCCGCGCCGTTCCATGCTGTTTGACGAGCTGGCGGATCCGCTCTTCGGCCCAGCTCAGCATGGCTGAGCCGATGCCCTGGCCGCGATGCTCGGGCAAGAGGTAGCCGCGGTGCAGGTACAGCCACGTATCGTCCCGCTCTTGCCACCACCGGATCGTCGCGTAGCCGACGACGCTCTTGTCGAGCACCACCAGGATCTGGTTCCTGGACGGCGCCTCCAACTTGGCAGAAGCTTCGGCGATCTCGGCGGCTGTCGGGAGCCCTTCCACTACCGAATGGACATCGACCCGGTCCCGTTCAACACACCCCAGCCGCACCGCGGCCATGGCGCCGTGGTCTTCGTCGCCGCGATACGGCCGGAACCCGAGGCCGACCGGAAGGTCCTGTCCTGCCGTGCCATCCAACATGACCGGATGTTCTCGAACTTCGAGGCACGTCCGCCACCCTATTCACGCCGCGGTCGTCTTCGGCCGTTCAAGGAGCTGGCCGCGTTCAAAGCGGGCCCCGGCGCGGACGAGGGCAACGAGGTGGGGTGCATTCACGGCTCGCCAGCGGGCCTGGGCGGACTCGACGAGCTTGAAGACCATCGCCAGGGCGGCGGCCCGGGATCGGGCGCCCTTGGTGACCTTGGTTCGCAGACGGACGGTCGCGAAGGTCGACTCGATGGGGTTGGTTGTCCGCAGGTGGATCCAGTGCTCGGCGGGGAAGTCGTAGAACGCCAGCAGCTCATCCTCGTCATCGACGATCTTCTTGACGGCCTTGGGGAACTTCGCGCTGTACTGCTTGGCGAACGCCTTGACCGCGGCGGCCGCGTGCTCCTTGTCCTCGGCGTTGTAGATGTCCTGGATGGCCTTCTTTGCCGCGGGCTGAGCTGACTTCGGGAGGCTGTCGAGGCAGTTGGCCGTCTTGTGAACCCAGCACCTTTGGTGGCGGGTTTCGGGGAAGACCTCGTTCAACGCGTTCCAGAAGCCCAGGGCTCCGTCGTCGACGGCGAGGACGGGAGCGCGCATGCCGCGCCGCTGGCAGTCCCGCAGCAGGCTCGCCCAGGACTCCGAGGACTCGCGATAGCCGTCGGCCATCGCGATCAGCTCCTTGGTTCCGTCCGCGCGCACGCCCATGACGACCAGGACCGCGGCCTTCGCCTCCTCCAGCCGTATGCGCAGGTGGATACCGTCGGCCCAGACGTAGACGTAGTCCGTGGTGGACAGGTCGCGCTCGCTGAACGCCTTGTGGTCGGCCTGCCACTGGGCGGTCAGCCTGGTGATGGTGGCCGGCGACAGGCCGGCCGAGGAGCCGAGGAACTGCTCGAGCGCGGGCACGAAGTCCCCGCTGGACAGGCCGTGGAGGTAGAGGAGCGGCAGCACCTCGCTGATCTTCGGGGACTTGCGGCACCACGGCGGCAGGATCACCGAGGAGAACCTCTTGCGCTCGCCGGTTGCCTCGTTGATGCGCTTGTCGTTGATGCGTGGGGCCTTCACCTCGATCACCCCGGCCGCGGTCGCGACCTTCCTGGTCTGGTGATAGCCGTTGCGGACCACCAGGCGGCGCCCGCTCTCGTCTCGCTGGTCGGCCAACTCGGCGATGTAGGAATTGACTTCAGCCTCCAGGGCGGCGGCCAGCATCCGCCTCGCGCCCTCGCGGACGATGTCGTCGATCAGAGAGCCGGTCTCGGTCGTTCCATCGGCATTCACTACGCTCAGCACGGGCGTGCCTTCCCAACCGACGGTGCAACGTCGGCCTACTCGATGACCAGAAGTCGATCACTCGGGAAGGTACGCCCTTCGCGTCCGACCCGAGGCCGATGCACAGGTCATGAGCATTGCTCCGCCGACGAAGCCGCTTCAACGTCTGTACCTGCCCGAAGCCCTACCTGACACCCCGTCAGGAAAGTTAGCAATGGGTCAGCATTCGTAGACCCACGGACGCCCATAGAGGGGGAAGGCCCCGCACCATCGAAGGGCGAGCGCGGGGCGTGATCGCAAGCGCCGAGGATTCATCAACCGGAAGGCTCCGGACCCGCGCCCCGCGGGGCCGTCTCTTCCCAGCTATTGCAGGTCAACGCACTCGGCCACGCGGTTTGAGGTGGGCCGGGGGCAGGTCAGGAGCCGGAAGTGGAGGTCCGTCATACCCCTTCACCTCGCCGAATCTGGTCCCATTCATCCACTCCTCGCGGGCCTGTGCGATCTCCTCATGGGAGCGGCCAATCCAGTTCCAGAACAAAGCGCGGCACAGCAACGTTTTCGCAGGTCAAGTGGGCCTCGGATCGCTGACGGTCAGCAAACCGTCAGCATCGGAATCCGAGGAGCCCCAGGCGCATGGCGTCCAAAGCGCTCGCCCGAGGAATGGGCACCTTCTACAAGGACTGCGAGCACCCGGCAACCCATGGGCAAGGTGCCCTCACTTCTACAAGGTCCGCTACAAGGGGTCCTGGCGGAAACCAGGTCGAGGAGTCGGGCTTCCTGACGCAAGACGAGGTCACCGATCGACTGACGAATGCCTACAAAGCGAAGAAGGCCGCCCCTGGGCTTGATCCGCTTTGACGGACATCTGACTTCGACCTGACCGAGACCGCGGTGAGGGACTGGGTGAAGCAGGCCCAGGTCGACGCGGGCGAACGAGACGGCCTGACCAGCAGCGAGCGCGAGGAACTGGCCGCGCTCCGGCGGGAAAACCGAAGGCTGCGGGAGGACGTGGAAGTCCTCAAGCGTGCGACGGCTTTCTTCGCGACGGAGACCCGGTGAACGTGCAGCCGTTCATCGAGGCGGAGAAAACTGCAGGTCACAACGTCAAACGGGCGTGTGAACTACTCAAGGTCTCCCGAACCGCCTACTCCGCCCGCCGCGCCGGCGTCCCCGGTCCCCGCGCGTCCACGCCGTCCTCAAACGCGAGGGTGCCGGCTGCGGTCGCCGTCGCGTGGCCCGCCTGATTCGGCAAGCCGGACTCGTCGGCCGAACCCGCAGGCGACGCCACCGCACCACCATCCCCGACCCGTACGCGGCCACCCGACCTGACCTGGTCCTTCGCGACTTCCGGCCCGACCCGGCAGCGGTCGACACCCGCTGGTGCGGCGACATCACCTACATCGCCACCGACGAGGGCTGGCTCTACCTGGCCACCGTCATCGACATCGCCTCCCGGCGCGTCGTCGGCTGGGCCACCGCCGACCATCTGCGAACCGAACTGGTCGCCGACGCCCTCGAGGCCGCCTGCCGAAGCCGCAGGCCGTCCGGGCCGGTGATCTTCCATTCGGATCGTGGCTGTCAGTACGCCAGTCGTGAACTCGTCGTCCTGGCGTCGCAGTTCGGCATCCGGCCGTCCGTCGGGCGCACGGGCCAGTGCTGGGACAACGCCCTCGCAGAATCGTTCTTCTCTACCCTGAAGAACGAACTGGGCGACAGTCGTCCCTGGCTCACCCGGGCCGCCGCCCACATCGCCATATTCGAGTGGATCGAGAGCTGGTACAACTTGCAGCGGCTGCACAGCAGCCTCGGCTACCGCAGCCCCGCCGACTACGAGACCACCCTCACGGCCTGACAACACACCAACGGTGTCCGTCAAAGCGGAACGAGCTCAGCCTACCGGGTGCTCCGGAGCGGCGCACACCGACGGTCCGCGCCTGCGGGGCCCGCTTCACGGGCCGAAGGCGGCCGCGAAGCTCTCGGGGGGCATGACGACCGTGCCCGAGAGCCAGGCCCACTTTTCGAGCGGGGTCTCGTCGATCACGTGCGGATCGTCGGCCTTGCGCTCGAAATGCACCTCGTACACGTGCCCGTTCAGAAGCAGCGTCATGTGGGTTCCGCCCCGTGCGGCGATTACGCCGAACGGGACCCGGCGGAGCTGGTCGAGGCGGTCCAGCTTCGCCGGCCTGTCCGGGTTCGTGGGCCGGTAGTCCACCACGGACTTCTCCTTGGTGACGGCGACCCCGTGGTACGTGCCACCCCCCTCGCTAATGTCCCTGAAGATCTTGGGGTGTTCGGAGGCCGTGTCCGCGGGGTGGCGGGGGTCCGGTGCCCAGAAGACGCCTCGCCAGCCCGCCTGCGACTCCAGGGCCGCCATCAGGGCCGTGCCCTTGAAGGCGCCCGCGCTGGCGCGTTGCGCCTCCTTGAAGATCTTCTGCCAGTCCGCGGCGCGGCCCTTGGCGGTGAAGGCGTACTTGAGGACCTTCAGGACGTAGGTGGTGCAGTCCTCCGCCGATGCCCCGGCGGGGACCGGCCCGGTGGCCTGGTTTCCGGCGATCGTGCCGGTCCCGGTGGCCGTGAGCGCCTCGCGGTGCTCGAGCATCATGGACCGTGCCTTGACGGCGGCCACCTCGCTGAGGGTGTGGGTGGCGGGTGTGACGGCCCGCAGCGCGGGGAGGTCCCTTAGGACCAGGGGCGGCCCGTTCCAGAGGAAGAAGGTGTGGTCGTTGTAGACGACGGGTTTGCCGTCGCGCCGGCCGATGCAGCGGATGGTGTGGCGGCCTTCGGTCACGGTGCCCCGGAACACGTCACCGGTGAAGGCGTAGACCGGGAAGAGCGCGCCCGCGTCGCCGCGCGTGGTCCGCAGCGTGGCGAGGAGCTTGTCAGCCGGGTCGTAGAGCTCCCACGAGAGGTGGTTCACTGTCGGTTCGAACACCTTCACCTTGGCCATCATCGCGCCCGTCGACAGCGTGACGGCTCCACCCGCGACGGTCGCGTACAGCTCGGTCATGGCCGTGAGCTGGACCCTCTTCGGGTCGCGGGGCGCGGGCGCCGGCCCGTCCGCGGGGGCGGCAGGGGTCCGTTGGACCACGCGGCCGGCGAGGGGCAGTACGCCGACGGGGCGGGCGGAGCCCGGGGCGGTGGCGGTCCTGGCCGCCGCCTCGGCCTCCCCGTCGCCGCGGTCCGTGATCACGAGGGGCGAGCCGCCGGTCGGGGCGGAGTGCTGCTGTACGACGTGCGCCAGCTCGTGGGAGATCAGGCGCCGGCCCTCGTCACGGCCGGGCTGGTACTGCCCGGCGCCGAACACGACGTGGGAGCCGGTGGTGAAGGCCTTGGCGGCGACGGACGCGGCCGCTTCGGCGGCGCGCCCGTCGCCGTGCACGCGTACCGTGCTGAAGTCGTGCCCGAACCTTAGGGCCATGGCGGTCCGTACGGATGCGTCCAGCGGCTCTCCCCCCGTCCGGACGACCTCGTCGACGACGGGCGGCGCGAGACGGGGTTCGGCGTGTGGCACGGCGGGAGGAGCAAGCCGCTTCGAGGGCTCGGTCTGGAACTCCACGGGGCCTCCCACGGGACCGGTACTCCCGGGCCCGGGTCCTTCCCTCCCCTGGCCCGCACACTTCAAGTCAAACACCGCGGGCGCGGGGTGTCACCACCGGCCGCCCGGGCCGCGCCTACGTCAGGGCCCTGGCCAGCGGGCGGAACACCATGCGCAGGTCCTGCGGGGTCCGGGCGCCGCCGGGGTCCGCTGCTCCGACGTGGGCCAGGGGGGCGTAGTGGTAGTCGATGCCGTGCGGCGTCCTGAGCTCCGGGTCGCCGTTCGCGTCGGCCGACCACAGGACGTCCCCGTTCACGACACGGGCGGGGATCAGCCAGTAGTCGCCCGCCCGGTAGGACCGCTGCGGGGGTGCGGGGGCGGCGGGCGGTGCGGGGGGCGGGGGCGGCGCATCGGGGTCGACGGGAGCGGCAGGGGCGGCGGGCGGCGGGACCGGCTCGAAGAACACCTCGATGCCGTCCTCGATCGGCAGCCACCTCCCCTCCTCGATCAGCAGCGCACCCGCGCCGGACACCGCCGTGGCCACACTCGCCGTGCTCCCCGCCGGCCCGGTGGCCGGCTCCGGCGGCCGGTGGTCCCAGCGGCGCAGCAGCGGATGGCGTTCGGGGAGCATGCCGAGCCCCGGCTGGTGGGGGTCGGACGCCGGATCCGCGTCCAGGACCACCCGCCGGCCGACGTGGTCCACCTCCGTGATGCGGTACAGGCGTGGAGCTCCCTCCGTCACGTCGCGGGCGGCCCGGCAGACGGAGGCGTCGTCGACGATCTCGACGGTGTCTCCGGTCTCCACCCCGAGCTTGTCGTCCCGGCCCAGCGTGTCCAGCTCCAGCGTTGCCCCGGCGACCGACCTGATCGGAAGGACCACCGAGGCGTTCTCCCGCGACCACTTGAACGTGGCCAGGCCCACCGGGCCCCCGCGGTGCACCTCCACCCGGTACAGCTGGTTCTCCGGCCCCCGGTAGCCGGAGTCGGGCGCCACGTCGCACGGGTCCGTGTCGCCCTCCGCGAGCCGGGCGCGGGCCGCGAGCGTCGCCTTGGGGCCGAAGCGGGCGTCAAGCTCCTCCGCCAGCCAGCGCGGAGCGACTTCGGGGGCGGGGACGGGGGTGTCGTCGTCCGGATGCAGCGGGAGCCAGTCGATCTGCCACACGACGCGGGTGCGCGCCGTGGTGTCGGGGCCGTGCAGGCCGAGGGCCGGCTCCCGCAGCTCGGGCGCCTCATGGGCCGTCAGCAGGCGTTCCCACACGCGCAGGTACACCAGGAACGCGCCTCCGTCCAGCTTGCCACCCGCCTTGTCCCGCTCCTGTTCGAGGTAGCCGTCGGGCTGGCTCCAGTACTCCGTGTCCTTCTCGCACTCGCAGAGGATGCCGTCCACGTACATACGTCCCTCGGCCACCGTCAGCACGCCGTCCTTGACGGCGACCCGGAACCCGCCGAGGTCCGTCGGCTGCGGTCCTGCCGCACAGGCCGCCGGGCCGAGGACGTCGGCGACCAGGGTGCGCAGGTAGTGCTGGAGGATCGCGGTCTGCTCGTTGATCTCGGAGTCGAGCTGCACGCGCCCCTGTTGGGACAGGACCGCGGAGAAGTGCCGGTTCGGGTCGAACGTGACCCGGGAGAAATCGCCTTGCATCGTGGTGCGCTCCCTGACGTGAGGAGTGGCTCGTCCGCGCGCGGCCCGGGGGCCGCCGCGGCTCAGGTGACGAAGAACAGGCCGCTGTCGCAGCCGGCGGGCGTGTACTCGTCGAGTCGGGTGCGCAGGTTGTCCTCCCTCAACGGCTGGAACAGGTCGTGCAGGGCACCCGGTTCCGAGCCGTCGTCCGCGCCCCGGCGGATCTCCTCGGCGCACCCGTCGGCGAGTTGAACGTACCCCGGAGTGCCGTACCGGGTGCTGGTGAAACGCAGTGCGACGCGTCGCGGGTCGCCGGACTGCTCCGGCTCGCAGTGGAACCGGGCGGGGGTGTGGGAGTCCGGCGGCACCCAGCAGAACCGCACGCAGCCCTCGCCCCGGTGCGAGACCCGTACCTCGCCGTCGAAGAGGGAGTTCTCCAGCAGCTCCACGGCCCGCACGCGCACCGTCCCGATCACGGTCGTGCGGCGCGCGGCGAGCACCGCGTGGGCGGGGCGGCCCTCCGGGCCGGTCAGTGCCGCCGACTCGCGGCCGGTGGCGTCCAGTACGGAGTCGGCCAGGCAGACGCGGTTGGGTTCGTCTGCCGTCTCGTCCTGCCTGACGACGACGGTGCCGAGTACGGAGTGCTCGACCCGCAGCCGCGCCGGGGTGTTGACGAGCTCCAGGCCGGGCTCCTCGGGATGCTGCGGTCGGGCCCGTTCGTCCAGGTCCCAGCCGGGCACCAGGGTGCAGTGCCGTACGACGACCTCGCCCACCTGCCCGTGCACCTGCACGCTGCGCCCGGCGATGAGCAGGCCGTCCAGCACGATCCGCGGCAGCGGCCCCTCGCCCCGGCCCGTGCCGGTGATCCGCAGGGCGTCGGGCCGGTTGCCGGACCAGTCGAGCAGCCGCAGCACCGGCCGCACGCCGTCGGCGGCCCGCAGCGTCAGCCGGTCCCCCGGGTCGAGCTCGATCGCGAGGACCTCCTGGTAGGCGCCGTTCCCGGTGATCTCGACGACCGCCTCGGGCCGCCGCCCGCCGTGCCGCCAGCCGGCGCGCCAGCGATCCAGCGCCTCGGTGATGCGCCGGTACCGCTCGCCGGGCCCGACCCGGTAGACGTGGGCGCCCGCGTCGGTGTCCGCCGCACCCGGGCGGGGGTACTCGCCGCCGCCCAGGTCGGCGGCGGCCCCGTGGTGGTAGGTGACCAGGACGCCGGCCTCCGGCGCCTCGCGGGCCGGGAAGGCGATCCGGCCGAGAACCGGGTCGACGGCGACCTGGCCGGCCCGCGGCCGGTAGGTCCACCCCGACAGGTCGGCGGCCACGATCCGGTCGAGCGGCACCGGGGGGCCCTCGGGGCCGGGCCACACACACAGGCTCTTGCCCGGCCCGTAGTAGTCGGCGAGCCGCTCGGTGAGGGCGCGCCGTCTGATCGGCGCCGGAACGTTCATCTCGTCCGCGGTGTGGCACGGGGACGGCTCGGTCACCGGCTTGGTGAACAGCGGGATGTCGTTGCCGAGGGCGCTGAAGGTGAACCGGTAGGGCGCGCGGTCGTCGCAGTAGGCCGGGGCGCGGGTGACCGCGTGGGCGAGCAGCCGCCACACGTGCAAGCCCACGCCGGGGATGCCGTGCCGGCCGGCCCGGCGAGCGGATCCGGGGCGGGCGACCTCCGCGGTGCGGGCCAGTTCGTCGAAGGGCCCGCAGAGCCGGTCGAGGGCGTCCACCCGGCGCAGGTCCGGCAGCCGGCCGTGGCGCAGCCGGCGGCGGGCCCCGCGGTCGTCGGCCGGGTACCGGCGCACGGGCTGGGTGACGGCGAGGAGCCGACGGTACTCCACGGCGCGGGCCGGCCAGCCGGCCACATCGGCGGCCAGGTCCTCCAGGAGGGCGAGCGTGCCCTTGCGGCGCCGGTTGGCGACGGCGTCGGCCACTTCCCGGCGGGGGACGGCCGCCGCCAGCCAGCGCTGCGCCTCGGCCGTGCCCGAGTCGAGCCCGGCCGCCCTGGGCAGCATGCGGTGACCGACGAGGTCGCCGAGGTAGGGGACGGCCCAGTCGGCGCAGGTCTCGATGAACGAGTCGGCGTAGAGCCGTTCGATGTCGGCCTCGACCAGGTCGGCCTGTTCGGCGATGACGGCGAGGAGCGCGCACAGCCGGCCGCCGCTCTCCTCGTCGCGCCGGCGGTGGACCGCGGGCAGCAGGCCGTAGAGCTCGTCGGGGGTCATGGGATCCTCCGCAGGACGAGGGTGTCGGGGGTCGCAGGGTCGAGCACGGCGAGCTGCGCGGGCCGCAGGCCGCGCCGGACGACCAGCTGGGGGAAGGCGTCCTTCAGCCGGGCCCGGAGCACCACCTGGTCGATGCCGGGGTTGAGCCGCAGGAGCCGGTGGACCGTGAGCCCGTACTGCCGGGCCACCGAGGTGAGGGTGTCCCGGTCGGCCGTTTCGTGGCGGGTGGCCCGGTTCCCGGCGGGCCGGGCCGTGACGCAGGCGCGGGCCGTGGTGAGCGTGTCGGCGAGCCGGGCCAGGGCGGTGGTGTCGACGTCGTCGGGGACGCCCGTGAACAGGTCCACGTCCACGTGGTCGACGCCGGGCACGGACTGGGCGGCGCGGTAGGCCGTGCTGAGGTGGGCGGGCGCGGCGAGTTCGGTGCCGGCGAAGCCGAGGGCGTCGTTCAGGGCCCTGCGGACGGCGGGGGCGACCGACTCCCAGGTGCGGTCGGGCTGTACCCGGATCCCGGCCGCCATCAGGAGCAGGACCCGCTCGCGTACGGCGACCCGTACCGGCAGGTGGGGGTCGCCGTACGTGGCGAGCGCGGTCTCCAGGGCGGTGACCAGGGGCGAGCCCGGCGTGAGCGGGGCGTCGTCGACGGCGGCGACGGTGACCAGCACGATCCGGCGGCGGCCGTCGACGACGTACTGCGCGTTCGCCTTGCCGATGCCGGCGAAGGCTCGGGCGAAGTCCTCGTAGTCGCGCAGGGAGACCAGCCGGTCCAGGGCCCGCAGGCGCAGTGGGACGCGGCTGCGGGTGTCGTCGACGCCGTCCGGGTCGGTGCCGCCGGTCGCGGGCAGTGGGTTGGTGACGGCGCTGACGCCCGGGGGCCTGCTGACCACCTGGTTGACCTGTCCGGCGGCCACGTTGCCCGCGCTGCCGGAGCCGATCCGGTAGCGGGCGCCGACGTTCTCCGTGCCGGTGGGCAGTCGGCTGCCGTGCCGGCCGTCGCCGAACTCCACGGCGGCGGCGCCGTCGGCGCCGGTTCGCAGCCGGTAGCCGGTGTCGGCCGGGCCCAGTTCGGTGAGGTCGTCGGCCCGCTGCCACCGCAGGTCGGCGACCCGGACGGTCAGGGTGTCGGCCGCGCCGTCGGGCGTGGCGGCGGGCAGGCAGGTGAGCGGGCCCTGGCGCAGCGCGAAGGTCTGCCCGCCCCGGCCGGCGTCGCCGCTGCCGAGGACCTCAGTGCGGGTCTCGCCCACGGTGGCGGGGATGACGTTGCCGTGCACGACGACGGTGTCGCGCCGGTAGCGGTAGGCGAGCTTAGCCGTCAGGATGAGCGTGGTGCGGGCCCGTTCGCCGGGGCGCCGGGGGTGGCTCTGGCGTACGCCGCCCAGCATGACCAGCTCGGTGCCGCGTACGCCGGTGACGAAGGGCACGTCGGTGCGCTCGCCGGAGACCACCAGCCACTGGCCGGGGCGCAGCCCCTCGTAGGCGGCGTCCAGGTCGATCTCCCAGTCCCCGACGTCGTCCCGGAGCGGGGCATCGGCCACGGGGAGGGCTTCGCCGGCCGCCCACACCGTTGTCTCGCGCCGCCCGTCGTCCGTGAAGTACTTCGGCGGCAGCGAGGTCTCCAGGCGCAGCTGGGTCGACTTGACGGCCAGGTTCCGGCCCAGTGCGGAGGGCTGGCGGACCTCCTGCACCTGGCGGACGAGCGGGTCCTTGCCGCCGCGTTCCACGACGATCCAGCTGTGCGCGACGACGGTGTCGTAGACGGCGTCGAGGGTGAGCTGGCGGCCTTCGGGGGCGAGCCCGTTGTTGCGCTCGTGGTTGTCCACGTCGATCAGCCGCGCACCCCTGTTGCCCCGTTCGCGGAACGCGGTGCCGGCGGGGGCGGCCCGGACGCGCAGCCACTGCACCTCGACGAAGGAGTCGGGTGCCGCGACGGAGACGGTGTTCAGGGCGCGGTAGAGCCCCGCCGCGAGCCGGGGGCGGACGGCGGCGAGCAGCCTGGGCAGGCCGTCGGAGTCGGCGGCGAACAGGTCGGCGACGCCGGGCGGCCGCAGCCGGGACCCGGTGGGCGGGCGGGATCCGGGGCCGGCCAGTGCGTCCAGGGCGGGGGCGAGACCGACGAGCGCCGGGCTGCCCTCGGGCACCCCGCCGGACCGGGCTTTGGGATTGGTGACGGCCATGCCCGGGTCGGCGAGCAGCGGCACCCCGGTCACGGCGGCGGCCGCGGCCGACACCTCCCGGCCGCGCTCGACGATCCGGGCGAGCCAGGCCTCGACGGCGACGTCCCCGGTGACGCGGGCGACGGCCAGGTGCTCGCCGAGGCGCCGGAGCGGGTCGGCGATCTGCTCGACGTACTGGCCGATCCGCGGCTTCATGCCGGTGGCCTGGAGCGGCTCCAGTACCCGGGTCTTGATGTCGGCGGCGATCTCGCCCGTCGGCACCTGGAGGACGGCGGCGCGTACCCCGCTGCTCAGCCGGGCCATGGTCTCGGCGTACAGCTGTTCCCCGTTGGCCGAGGCGAAGTACACGACGGTGCGGCCCCGCGCGGGGTCGGGGCGGACCTCCCAGACGGTGCGCACTCTGGCGTCCTCGGGGGCCGAGAAGCGGAACAGCAGGCGGTCGCCCGGCCGGATCGAGGGCTGCATGCCGGTCAGTTCGAGTTCCCGGAGGTTTTCGACCCGGTGCGGGGTGAAGGCGGGCGGGGCCGTGCGTCGGACCGGCAGCTCGTTCCACTCGGCACGTGCGGTGAGGTCCTGGGACGTCTCGAAGGTCTGCGGCAGCCCGCCCGGCAGGGGGGCGCTCTTGACCTGCGAGCCCGCCGGGATCGTCGTACTGGTGCCCGGGTCGAGGGTGTACGCGAGGTGGGTGGCGGCCGCGAGCGCGGGCCGGGGGCGGTGTCCGACGAGCCGGCCGAGCCGGGTCAGCGAGTCAATTTCCGTGGCGGTGCGCAGGTACCCCTCGTTGGCGATGCGCTCCTGGTAGAAGGTCAGGACGTCCGCGATGACGGCCCAGCCGTCGAGCAGGGCGATCGACGGGTCGTCCGGCTCGCGGGTGGTCAGCGGGGCCAGTGCGGGGCGGTCGGTGGCCGAGAGCCGGGCCAGCATGGAGTCCAGGAACTGCCGGTGGGTGCCGATGCGGCGGTCCAGTGCGGGCAGACCGGGGCGGTTCCAGACCGCGGCCGGGGTGGCGGAACGGGTGCTGGCGCAGCAGCCGCAAGGGCGGGGCGAGCCGCTCATCGTCCTCCTTGCACAGTGACGGTCAGCCGCCCGTTCTCGGGGCGCGCCGGGTCGTCGTCGAGCCGGGCGATCTCGAGCGGTCGCAGCCGCAGGACGCCGGTGGCCGGTACGGCCTCGGCGGTGGGGGGCGGGGCGGGGGCGGCCGGGGTGGTCGCGGTCCCGGCGGATGCGCTCGGGGCGGGTGCATTCGGCGCGGGGCCGGGCGGGCCGTACAGCCGGCGCAGGCAGGTCACCTCGACGTGGCGGACGCCGGGGACGGCCGCGGCGGCGGCGACCAGCCGGCTCACCCGCACCGGGGTTCCGAAGGTCAGCTCGTCGGGGTCGAAGAAGCCCCGTCGGCCGCCCGGCAGGGGGCCCGGCCGCAGTTCGCGCAGCACGTCCCGCCGCACGTGCCCGCCGATGTGGTCGGGCTCGGCCGTGACGGCGAGGGCGACGTCGAGGGGGACGTGCACGGCCGGGCCGGTGACCACGTCGTGCCCGATGCAGCGGTAGCGGTGCAGTTCGTGCCGGACCTCCGCCAGCAGCCGGTGCGGTACGTCGGCGCTGCCCAGGGCGTCCACCGCGATGTCCGCCTCGTACCAGCTGCCGGTCCAGCGCAGGGCCGCGGCGGCCCGCTGCACTCCGGGGCGCAGGCCCGCGAGCGCGGCGTAGTCCGCGGCGGTGACGGCGCGGCGCAGGCGGCGGAAGGGTTCTCGGGGGGCGGCGAGCCGTACCGCGGCGACCGGTTCGGGGTCGGTGCCGCCGGTGGCGGGCAGCGGGTTGCACACCCTGGCGACGGCCGACAGGTCGGCCGCGCCCGCGGACACGAGGCAGATCGTGCCGGCGCCGACGTTACCGGCCCGGCCGTTGCCGATCCGGTACTCGGCCACCAATCCGCTGCCGCGGGGCGGTGCGGCCCCGGCGCCGCCCGTGCCGAACCGGAGGGTGAGCATGCCGTCGTCGTCGCTCTCGCCGACCAGGTGGCGGTCTCGCGGGCCGCTGGAGAGGAGGTCGCGGCGCGGGGTCCAGGGCTCGCCGGACCGATCGGAGCGGTCGGAGCGGTCGGAGGGGTCGGTGTCGTCGTCTTGGGGGGTGCGGTCGGTTGAGTGGTGGGGGCGATGGGGGTGGCGCGTGTGGTGGTGGTCGTCGGGCGCCGTCGTCTGCTGGTGCGGCGGGGCGGCCTGCGCCGTCTGCGCTGTGTGCGACGTCTGCGCTTGTTGGGCTAGTTGGGTCTGTTGTGCCTGATATGCCTGGTGGGCCTGCTGGGCCTTGCCGCCGGTCTGCTCCTTGCCCGACGGGCCGGCGGGCACGGCCGGCCCGTTCTGCCCGTGCTGCCCGTCGGGCTCGTCCTTGGGGTCCCACGGCCAGACCCGCAGGGCGGGCAGCGCCTCGCGGGGGTCGGGGAGCAGGGCCTCGCGGGCCGGACCGTGCAGGGCGTGGTTGTCGGGGGCGATCAGCCTCCACGCGCCGTCGCCCCAGGTGTGGTCCAGCTCCCAGCCGGTGTCCGCCTCCTGGAGCACGTACCCCGAACGGGTCTGCCGGGCCAGGCCTTCGATGCGCCGGAGCTTGCCTTTGAGGAGCTCGTCGAAGCGATGGAGCAGGGTTTCCAACGCCGCGCCGGGGTACTCGTCGAGGCGGACCCGGTCCAGTGCGCGGGGCCCGAACAGCGTCCGCAGGAAGGCGAGGTCGCCATCCTCGGGCCGGACGTTCCGCCTGCCGAGCTCCCAGAGCCGGTCCCGGGCCGCATCCGGCAGCCGCTCCAGCCACCGGGCCTGCGCGGCGGCGATGTCGGCGGGCCGGGGGTAGGGCGCGGTCCGGGTGACGTGGCTGCCCCGCAATGCGTGGGGCCGGCGCCCGACGGGCGGGGGCAGTTTCTCGGGGTCGCGGCCAGCCCACATGTTGGACAGGCCGTGCTCGACGAGCACGGCATTGCCGCGGACGATGCCGACCTCCAGGTCCTCGCCGGCCGGGTCGGTGGCGCTGACGCAGAAGGGGAACGTCAGGGCATCCTCGGCGGCCCAGGAGATCTCGAGGACGGGGGTGTCGGTGAGCGCGTCGACAGCCGGGGTGACCCCGGTCAGCCGGACGGCCTGCCGGTGTGAGGGGAGAGCGTCGGCCGGGGATCCGGTGCCCGCGCCGAGCACCTCCTCGAAGACGACGACGTCGCCGGGGACGAGCCGCAGCACGCGTTCCCGGGACCCCTCTTCCGTCGCCGTGTCGCGCAGGGTGGCCGTGGTCGTGCCCGCGGGCAGGCAGCATGCGCGGTCCTCCCACGTCCACAGGGAGATCCGGCTGTGGGCGGGGTACAAGGTGATGTCCCGGTCGTGCACCGGCTGGAAGACGGGCCGCTGCCCGGCGTCGACCTCCGCCGCCGCCAGGACCGGCCCGAGCGGGCCGGCGTACCGGCCGGGCGGGAGCACGGTGAAGGCCAGGTCCCCGCCCCGCAGGGTGACCTCCTCGCGCGCCTCCAGACAGACGAATGTGCGGGCGGCGCAGCCGTCGTGCATCGGGTAGTCGACCAGCCGGGCGTGGCGGCGGACCGAGGTGCGCAGCCGGGCGGTGTCGAGGTACGCCTCGGTGGCGACGGCATCCTGCTGGTAGCTCAGCCGGTCGCCGACGTGCGCGAGCAGCTCGACCAGGGTGATGCCGAGGTCGGCGGCGTGCTGCTCGGTCCACCCCGGCATCGTCAGGGAGAGCCGTTCGAGCAGCAGCCGTCGGAAGCTCGGGAAGTCCCTGGCCAGGTAGTCGATGACGGGTGCCGGTTCGGGCAGCGGCGGGCAGGGCTCCACCGCGGGTGCGCAGTCCAGACCCGCCGGGGTGGGCCGGAAGCTGAACTCCCGGCTGTTGTAGCGGGAGTCGAAGCCGTCACCGCGGGCGCACAGCCGGTAGACGGACGAGTCGCCGCACCGGTCGAGGGTCAGCCGGAGGCAGCAGCGGTCGCCGTCCCCGTCGGGGTCGTCGTGCGCGGTGACGGCGGTGACGCGGATGTCGGTGACGCGCCGACCGCCCTCGATCCTGAAGTGCTGCCGGTTCAGCCCGGTGGGCGGCGTCCCGAAGAACATGACGGTCAGCGTGCGCCGGTCGGCCCCGACCGATACGTCCTCGATGCCGACCAGGCCGTGTTCGCGGACGGCAGTCCGGCGCCGCTCGCTGTCGCAGCCCAGCGTCGGCGACCCGGAACCGTCCGCGGGCGGCGAAGCGTACGAGGATCCGAACTCGGATCCGTACGAGGTGCCGTACGAGGTGGCGTCCGCGGGTCCGTAAGCGGATTCCTGTTTCGGAAGGTGCTCCGCTGCGGTCATCGCGCGGTCCCTCCGTCGATGCGGATGCTCTGCCGCTCGCCGGTGGCAAGGAGCCGGTAGGCAACGAACACGTTCAACGCGGACTCCTCCACCGTCACTTCGAGGGTCTCGACGTCCAGCAGATCGCCGAGCCAGCGCTGGAGGGCGGCCTGGGCCGTCATCTCGACGGTGGCGGCCACCTCCCGCGCGGCCGGCCCGAAGACCAGGTCCAGCAGCCCGCAGCCGAAGTCGGGCCGGTGCACCCGTTCGCCCGGCGTGGTGAACAGCACCTGTTCCACCATGTTCCGCACGTGCTCCGCGTGTCCGGTGGCCGCGGTCCGGCCGCGCGCGTCGATGCGGTAGGGGAAGTCGACGTTCACGGCGCTCACATCCCCCACACCCGGATCTGGGCGGCCTGCACGATGGGCGGCAGGGGCGTCGCCGACGCACTGAGCCCGGCGCCAGGGGACGGCGGCGGGGTGGGTTGCAGCAGGGCTGGCAGCCCGCCGACGAACACCCGGGCGGCCACGCCCGTCCACTGGATGGCCGTGCAGGGCGGGGGGCCGGTCCCGGTCAGGGCGCAGCCGGTGACGAGGAAGGTGTCCGCGGTGGTGGCGACCGGTTGCGCCATGACCAGCACCCGCTGCTGGACGGGCGTCGGGATGTTCACCAGTCCCGGCGGATGGGCGCAGGTCATGGTGGCCCCGAAGTGGAACAATAGTCCCGGCATCGCGTACTCCTCACTGCACCATCAGGGCGCCGTCGTTGACGATGACCTGCTTGCCCATGAGCCTGATGCTGGCCAGACCGGGACCGCAGGACAGCTCGATGCCCTTTTCGTCGATCTTGATGAACGGCCCTGCCGGACCGTGGAGTTGGAGGGTGATACCACCCAGCGGCGCGCTCTGGTCGCTGATCACCAGCGCGTTCTGGCCCGGTGTCGCCAGCACGATCTGCGGGATGCCGGGCGCTGTCATCTTGGCGGCCGGGGGGACCTCGGCCGGGCCGCCCCGCCAGAAGCCCACCCAGACGGGCCGACCCAGGTCGCCGCCCAGGAACTGCACCCACACCCCGGAGCTGAGCGCCGGGACGACGTACACCCCGTTGCCCGTGCCAGCGAGCGGGGAGAGCGGCTGCGCCCAGAAGCTCGGGTCGTTGCCGAGCACTTCGGGC
Source organism: Streptomyces sp. NPDC040545 (assembly GCF_055595065.1). Lineage (NCBI taxonomy): Bacteria > Bacillati > Actinomycetota > Actinomycetes > Kitasatosporales > Streptomycetaceae > Streptomyces > Streptomyces sp. NPDC040545. The sequence goes on along the minus strand of NZ_JBVIWA010000002.1, from coordinate 610,696 downwards.
ACGCGCACCAGGAGCCGACCGCACTGGGTCGGATCCACGTTGGAGACGACGACGCCCTGGTAGAGGCCGTCCCATCGCTTCGTGGCGGAGGCTGGCACGGTCATGGGATCACCACCGGTGTGTTGGAGACGAGTCCGTCCCGGGTGAGCGTGAAGCTCTGCTTGTACTCCCCGCGCCGGATGTCATGGGTGACACTGCGGACGTAGTACACGCCGTCGTACGCGATTCCGGCGCCGCGGACGCCGACCAGGTGGCGGGCGCTGAGCACATGGCCGTAGCGCAGCACGTCGAGCTTGCCACTACCGGTGACCGCGTCCGCGGAAGCGGAGGTGCGGCTGAGTCCCAGCAGCAGCGCCTCGGGGATCGTGCGGCCGGTCAGGTCGGGCAGCGGCTCCTCGCGCATGGTGATGGCTGGCCGGACGGCGAGGGGCGGGCGGAGCAGGCTGATGTCCGGCACCGGCACCTCGAACGTGATCTTGGTGTTGGGTTCGGTGAGCGGGATCGTGTACTGGGTCCGGCTGAGCCCGTCGTAGCCGAAGGTGAGCGACTCGACGTTGGTGGCCGCCCCGGAGTCGACGGTGAGCGCGGGCTGGAGGAGTCCGGCGCGCACCTCGGGGCCCCAGTAGGCGATGCTGACGCCGGGGGCGGGCCCCGGTTCGAGGAAGAACACGTAACCCGCCTTGGAGGCCAGCGACTTGAGATACTCGCGGTCGGTGGAGGACTGGGCGGGGATCTCCCTCGTGGGGTCCGGCGGGAGGTTGCTGATCACCGTGGGCACGGCGGCCGGGATGATGCCGTACTGGGCGTAGCTCGCGCACACGGCCATCGCCCGCAGGTGGTACGGCAGGCCGGGGTAGCTGCGCTGGACGTGCCGCAGGTCCATCAGGAGCGTGAGGTCCTCGCCGGTCAGGGTGAGCTGCGAAGTGCCGGGCGACGTACCGGGGTTGAGCTCCTGCCGGGTGACCACGCCGTCCATCAGCACGTGCGGGACGCCGCCGACCACCGCGACCACGACCACCCGGGTCTGGGGGTCGAGGGCCCCCGAGGGCAGCAGCACCCGCATCACGGGCGAGCGCTTGGCGACGGCGAAGGTCAGCTGGAAGCCGCTGGCCCCGCCGCTGGAGTTGGTGACCTGGACCGACTGGAGGGCGTCCAGCAGCACGGCCGGCGCGGGCGCGGGCACCATCGCGCCCATGAGCAGCATCAGCCGCAGGTTCGCGCTCATGACGTGGCGGCCCCGGTGACCGGGATGCCGGGGATTCCCGCCGGGAGGGTGATGCGCAGGCGTCGGCCGGGGGTGGCGGTGAGGTCGTCGGGGCGTACCACCCGGTGGGCATCGGCGATCCTCCAGTCCTGGTCCGGGTCGCCGAAGTGCCGGGCGGCGATCAGGTCCAGCCGGTCGCCTCCCACCACGACATGCTCACCGAGCGGTGCGAGCTCGTCGGGCTGCGGCAGGAAGCGGCGGCGCACGTAGGTGACGGTCCGCCCGTCCGGGGCCGTCCAGGTCGCGGTCGCGATCGCGTGGTACCGGCTGGTGGGCTCGAACATCCGCTGCCTTTCGGGGGTTCTCGGGGTCGTGTCCGGGGGCGGGCCTCAGAGCGCGGACAGGCCCACCGCCTCGGGGCCTCCGGTGCCGACGAGGTCGGCGAACCGCTCCTTGGTCTGCTGGTAGCGCAGGTACAGGACGCCCGCCTTGTGCCGGAAGCCGACGTCGTCGACGGTGAGGGTGCGCATGGAGAGCCCCACCTTGGCCCGGATCGGGTTCAGTTCGCCGTCGTACGCCTCCTCGGTGACGGTCAAGTCGACGATGCGCACGGGGACCACCCGCCGGGTGCCGAGCACCAGCACGTTCAGCGGCGCCTCCCTCGGCGCGATCTCGATCATCCCGGCCGAGGCGAGGCTCTCTTCTTCGAGCAGCTGCGCGCTGGTCGGGTACACGGCGCTCTCCAGCGCCGCCAGCGCCCCGAACAGCCCGGTCCGCCCCACCTCCGTGGACCGGCACCCCATCGGGTCGAGCTGGTCGGCCGCATCGAACTCGGCGTCGAGCTTGAACGTCTCCTTCGGCGGCCCCTTGAGCCGCAGCGCCTCCAGCCGCGCCCCCGCCTCGTCCCCGACCCCCTGCGCGGTGAGCGTCCGGGTCACCGTGTCCGGGTTGTACTGGAACGGCACGACACGCAGCACGCGCCCGTGCTCGGGGTCGAGGAACACGATGCCGCCGCGCAGCGCGGCGGGGGTGACGGGGGCCATCGGACGTTCTCCGCTCGGGTCAAAGGGGCGTTGCTACGGTGTCGGCGCCGGCGGTGCGGCGGGCGTGTTCGGGTGCGGCTGTGCCAGGGCTTCGAAGGGCGCGTACCAGACCCGGAAGAGCGTGGTCCACGCCGTGAGCCAGTTGTCGTCGTCGGCGAGCCGGTCCCGCAGCTCGGTCGCGTCGTTGATGGCGTTGGTGGCCAGGTTGGCGAGTTTCTGGAGGTCCTCGCGCGTGTGCCACAGGTCGACCTGCATCCCGGTGCTCGGGTAAATGACGTGGATGAGGTGGGAGACCTTGAGCAGCCGGTCCGCGACATCCTGGCGCTGTTCGGCACGCTTCTTGTAGTTCTCCAGGCGGTCGAGGTCGCCGATGACGTCGGTCAGCCGCGAGGCTGTGAGCGTCGCGCTGCTCAGCAGCCTCAGGCTCGTGTTGCGGATCGCGTCCAAGTCCCCCGAAGCGCCGATGTCCATGAACAGCGGGGTCAGGTCGCGGAGTTCTTCGCTGTACGTGTCCTGCTCGGCCCGGGCGTCGGCGAGCAGTCTGCACGTCTCTTCGACCTTCTGTGTCTCGTCGAGGAGGATGAACGGCCTGCCCTGCCCGGCCTGCTCCGCCTGCCACTGGGTGGCGAGCATCGAGTCGTACACGGCGAAGGGGATCTTGACGAACTCCACCGCCTTGTAGACCTTCAGCAGAGTCGACACAGCCGCGAGGGCCTTGAGGCCGACCGGCAGCCGACCGGCCAGGCGCCCGGCGAGCTTCACCCGGGCGAGCGCCATGCCCCGCACCGATGGAGGCGGGTCGACCAGGACGATCCGCAGCGGGATGCGGCCGAACCGGGCCCCCTTGGCCGCCCCTTCGGCGGCCCCCCCGGAGCAGCGCCTGGTCCGCGGGACTCTTGCTGGAGTAGCCGGGCACCTCGATGTGGATCAGCAGGCGGTCGGGCTTCTGGAGCACCGTCCGGTTCCACGTCCCGACCGGCGTCTTTCCCTCCCACTTCGCGCCCTCCATGGGCATGTTCTTGGCGTCCTCCGGGTGGGCGATCGCGCCCCGGAACATCACGACGGCCTCCGCCACATCGGCCCGTACGCGCTTCTGCAGTGCTCCGATGCTCATGTCGTTCTGCGGCGTCAGACGCTTGATCTGGATCCAGGTGCCGCCGGTGACCCGTTCGAGGACCTCGACCCGCCCGCCCTTGGGGTTCGTCGTCTGCGTGTACTCGGGGGTGCTGCCGCCGAGGACGAGGTCGACGCCCTTCTGCGCCATCTGGGGCCGGTAGGAAGGCGGGTAGTAGAAGGCGCGGGTGTCCTCCTCCAGGATCTGGTGGTCCTCGGAGCGGTGCACCCCGACCCGGGCGCCCACCCGCACCCTTCTGCGCGTCGATGGGTCGCGGGAGAGCAGCGCTGCCTCGGATTCTGCGGCCGCGCCGTGCGCATGGCCGGCGGCGCCGAGGTCCTGCTGGGCGACGTGGGCCAGTTCGTGGGTCAGGAGCCGGGCGCCCGTGGGGATGGTTGGGGCGAACCGGCCGGCGGCGAAGGCGATGTGGTGGCCGACGGTGAAGGCATGGGCGCCCAGGGCTCGGGCGGCGCGGGCCGCCTCGGGGTCGGTGTGGACCCGGACGTGGCTGAAGGCGTGCCAAAAGCGCCGCTCGGCGTCCTCGCGCAGCGCCGCGGGCAGCGGGACACCCGGGCTGCGCACCACGTCCCGGGCCGGCTGCGGCAGTCCGTGCTCGGGTACGGGCCGATCGGCCGACCGGGTCCGCACCCCACTGAAGTCCCGTACCCATGTGCCGGGCCGCCGGAGCTCGTCCGGGCCCGGCCCGGCGGCCCGTCGCAGCGGGCGCTCGGGGGCGTGGGTCGGCGCGGACGGCGTCGCGGCGGTGCTCCGCGGTTCCTTCGTGCTCACCGGCCGACCCCCGTCGGGCAGGTCAGGCCGGCGTGGACGGTTACTGCGAGAGCGTGGCCGAAGGCCGTGGGGTCAGCGGGTGCGGGGACGGTGAGGGGCGTGAGGCGGTGGGTGTGGTGGGGGGTCGTGGGCGGGGTCTGGGTGAGGAGGTCGGTGAGGCGGGAGGTGAGGGCGGCGCGGACGGCCGGGGCATCCGCGGGGTCGACGCCCTCCAGCACGATCCGGCCGATGCGCAGCTCGATCCTCACAGCCCCGCCCCCTTCGGTACCGGGACCGGCCAGGCCAGGTCGTGCTCCGGCACCGGGGTCTCCGTTTTGCGCAGTTCCGCCCGTACGGCTGCCAGGACGGCCGGCATGGCGATGGCGGTGTCCGCAGCAGCCGCCGCGAAGGCGGCGTTGAGGGCGATGTTGCGGATCATGCCGCCGCTGAGCGGCAGGCCGGCCAGCCGGTCCAGGTCCAGCGGCTCGACGGGGGCGCCCTCCGGGAAGGCCCGCGCCCACATCTCGCGGCGCTCCCCGACCCCGGGGAAGGCGAAGGGCACGATGAACCGCAGCCGCCGCAGGAACGCCGTGTCCAGCGCGCGGCGCTGGTTGGTGGCGAGGATCGCCAGCCCGCGGTAGGCCTCCATCTGCTGGAGCAGGTAGCTCACTTCGATGTTGGCGTACCGGTCGTGGGAGTCCTTGACCTCGCTGCGCTTGCCGAACAAGGCGTCCGCCTCGTCGAAGAAGAGGACCGCCCCGCCCGGCTCGGCGGCGTCGAACAGCCGCCGCAGGTTCTTCTCGGTCTCACCGATGTACTTGCTCACCGCGGCCGACAGGTCCACCCGGTACAGGTCGAGTCCCAGGTGCCCGGCCAGCACCTCGGCGGCCATGGTTTTGCCCGTGCCGCTGGCCCCGGTGAACAGGGCGCTGATGCCCAGCCCCCGGCTGATCCGCCCTCCGAAGCCCCACCGGTCGTGCACGGTGGCCCGCTGCGCCACCTGGTCGGCGATCTGCCGGAGCAGGGCCGTCTCCTCATCGGGCAGCACGATGTCCTCCCAGCCGACGCGGGAGTCCAGCCGCTGCGCCAGGGGGCCGAGTCGCGGCCGGGTGCGCACCAGGCAGCCACGCCAGGCCTGTTCGGGGTCTCCGCCGGCCGCGGTGGCCACGTCGTGGATGGCGGAGAGGTCCAGTGTGAACTGGCCGGCCAGCCGGTCCGCGTCCGCGGGCGGCAGGACCGCGCCCCAGGCGGCGGCGCGCTCCAGGGCCGGGGGCGGCGCCACCTCGACGGTCGCCGTCGGCGCGGGTACGTCGGCCCTGGCCTCTCGGGTGGCCACGAAGCGGGGGCCGCCGCTGCGTTCGAGGAACCGGGCGACCTGCCCGGTCCGCTCGGGGAGCTCGCCGGCGGCAGGTGCGTCGTCCGCGTCGAGGTAGAGCGCGAGCGGCGCCAGCCGGGCCTCGCGCTGCCACAGCCGGGCGAGGGCGTCGAGTTCCTCGGCCGAGTCGGGGAGCAGCCCGGCAGGCATCCCGTACAGCAGCAGCCCGAAGTCGGCGGCGCACTGTTCGGCCACCGACCGCTTGCTCTCCCGGTCCGTGCCCAGAAGCTGGATCACCGGCAGGCCCTCGGCCGCGCCGGGCGCCGGGTCGAGCCAGTGGCCGACGGCCTCGTCCACCGCCGAGTGCCGGGCGGCCGGCGGCCGCGGTCGGCCGGGGTCATCGGCCGGGGCGGACCGGAGGGGGGTCAGCAGGGCGTGCAGGCGTACGTCGAGGTGGTCGAGGCCCTTGAGGTGGTGGACGATCCGCTCGTCGGCCCGCAGGAGGCTGGTCACCAGCGGCTGTCCGGGCGCCCGATCGACGTCGACGAGCCGCCAGTAGCGCAGCCCCCGGTACGGGGACAGAACGTCCCAGGCCGGATCGGGGAAGAGGGACAGCGCGAGGGCGAACGTGGGGTGGGCGGCGAGGGGGCTGCCCTGGGCCCTGGCGTACAGCTCGGTGATGCCGGGGTCGAACTCCGGTGCGGCGCACAGCAGCAGGGTGTCACGTTCGAACGGGGAGAGGCCGAGCAGGTCGCCCAGGCCGACGAGCGCGGGCGGGCGGGCGTACGAGGGCGGGGGCACATCCGACGACGGGGGCGGGTCGGCGGTGACGGTGGATGCCGGGGGCCCGTCGGGTGCCGGCGTCGGCTCCGCCTCGCCTTCGGCGGGTGTGCCGGTGATCGCCGCGATGCGCTCGCGCAGGAGGGTGCGCAGCCCGGCGAGGGAGTCGGCCAGGTGACGGTTGTTGTGTTCCTCCCACTCGCCCCGCGCCGACGAGGAATCGGCCCTCATGCCACCACCACCGCTGCATCGGCCGGGAACTCCGGGCGCCCTGCCGCGTCCACGGCGGGCAGGCTCTCCACGTCGTCGACCCGCAGCCGCAGGGCGTGCCGTCCGGGCCGGGCGTCCGGCCAGCGGAACCGCAGCCGGTCCGTCGTGTTCGCGAAGGCGTCAGCGGGTGCCAAAGGCCGGTCCCCCACGATCAGTTGGACCCGCTGTCCCGGATGGACCGGCGGCGCGCAGCGCACCTCCAGCCGTGCCGATCCGCCGACCTCGGCTTCCACCTCCAGCGGCAGCGGTTCGAGCAGGCGCGGCGCTACACCCAACGGCAGGGGCCTGGTGGCCTGCTGGGTGCCGTCGGCCGCGGTGAGCACCACGGCCGCGGACCAGGTGCCCGCGGCCAGGTCCTCGGGGAGTACGAAGCGCGCCTCGGCGGCATCCGCCTCCCGCGCGGGAACGTCCAACGGTCCGCCCAGCAGCGGATGGGTGAGGCGCAGCAGCGCGTCCCCCGTGTCGAACCGGGTCCCGGCGACCGTCAGTTCGTCACCAGGCTGCACAGTCCCGGGAAGCACCGCCGTCAACGCCGGCAGCGGGCCGGCGGTGTTCGCGGCCGCCTCGGGGCCCCGGTCCTGGTCCCCGCGGGCCAGCACGGGAAGGGGTGCCCGGCCGGGCAGCGAGCTGTCGATCAGCACGATGCGCACCTCGTAGGCCACCGAGGTGCGGTACTGGCTCTGGAAGGCGGTCCACAGCTTGGAGATGTCGTCGGTCGACAGGGTGACCGGGGTGATCCGCACCGATTCCGGCTGAAGGTGCAGATTGCTGAAGGGCGCCGCCCGTCTGATCTCCTCCGGCCCCAGCTCGGCGTGGTCGTGCAGCGCGACCATGGCGGCGCCGAGGATCCGGTGGGCCGTGGACTCCTGGGCGTCGCCGCTGGCGTGCGGGGTCAGGAGGTAGTGCAGGACCAGGGGCAGCGCCGGTCGCGCGGTCTCGCCGGGGCGCGTGCCGACGGGGTCGAGGTTGCGCCAGCTCCCGTCGACGGCGGTCCGGTACAGGAAGACGTTGAGGGCGGCGCTGGGCTGGTCTACGGCGACTTCGTCGGGCGGGCGCGCGGTGACCACGGCGCCGGGCACCTGGCTGCCGACGGCGCCCTGGAGGATCGCCCGCAGGGTGTCCGTCACGGCGGCCACGGCGAAGCTGTCGCTCATGACCGCCCCCTGAGGTATTCGTCGAGGCCGAGCCGCGGCTGCCAGCGCGGGGTGCGCGCGGGGGCCGCCGGCTGCGGGGCAGCCCGGACTTCGAGCCGGTCGATGGTGATCCGCACGACCGGCTCGGCGGCCTCGGCCGGTGCCCCGTACCGCCGCGCCGCCGGTCCGGGCGGTCCGCCGGGCAGCCCGGTGCGCACCGGGCGCACGGGGTACCCGGCCGGTGCCGCCGGGAGGACGGGGTGCCCGGGGGCCGGGCGCGCGGCGGACGGCGGGACGGGATCCGGGGCCGCACCGGGTCGCTCCGACAACCCGGCTTCGGACGGAAGTTGACCGGCCGCCACGGGCGCCGGGCCAGCGGGGGGCGAAGGGTGCACAGCGCCCGGCGCCCGGACACCGGAGGCGCCGACGGCAGCGACCCCGGACCCGGCCGTCGGTACGGCTGCCCGCTCGGCGGCGCTCGGTGCGGGGCGCCCCGCGCCCGCTGCCGTACGCCGCGCCTGCGGCGCGTGGCCGGCGGGCGGGGCTGCCCGGTGAGAGGCCGGCGCAGGGTCCCGGACCGGGGATCCTCCGGGGTCTTCCGCGGCTTCGGGCGGGCCGTGGAGCGGGGTTTGCGGGCGCGAGGCCGCCGGGGGCAGCGCGTGGGAAGCCGGGTGCACAGCCTCGTACGGCAGGGCCGGGGCCGTCTCCTCCGCCATCACCGAAAGGGCATCGTCCGGGGTCCGGAGCCGGGTGGCCCCGGGGTCTTCCGCGGCTTCGGGCGGGCCGTGGGGCGGGGTTTGCGGGCGCGAGGCCGCCGGGGGCAGCGCGTGGGAAGCCGGGTGCACAGCCTCGTACGGCAGGGCCGGGGCCGTCTCCTCCGCCATCACCGGAAGGGCATCGTCCGGGGTCCGGAGCCGGGTGGCCCCGGGGTCGAACAGGGTCGGCAGCTGGGGGCGCAGCCGGGGACCCGGCGCGCCCAGCAGCCGGCCCACGAAGTCGCTCATGCGGTCGTCGCCTCCAGGTAGTACTGCCGTCGGACCGGGCTCACTCCGAGGACCTCGCCCTCCGTCCATCCGTAGGCGCGGGCGAGCACGTGCACCTCGTGGAGCAGTCGGCGGGCGTACGCCTCGACCTCGGCCCACACGTATCCGGCGAGGTCGAAGGCCGCCGTCCAGCTGTGGCGGCAGTACGGGCAGGTGAGCGCCACCGCGGTGTCGGCCCCCGGGTCGAGGGCGCCCAGCCGCTCGGCCACCGCTTCGAGGACCGCATCGCTCGGCCCCTCGGGGGCCTGCGGTACGGTGCCCAGCACGCACCGGCCCAGCAGGGCCCGCCGCGCCCCCGGCGCGCCGGAGTCCACGGCCAGCAGGTCTCCCCCGGTCAGGGCGCGGTAGGTCACCTCGCGCCCGTCGACGCGGACTCGGCCGGTCGCGGGTGCCCCGTCGGGCGGGGCGGTGCCGTCGCCGGGCGGGCGCAGTTCGGCGGTGGTGAGGGTGACGTCGAGCTGCTCGGCGCAGTGCGGGCAGTCGGCGGCGCACGGCAGCGCCGTACCGAAGCAGCGTTCGCGCAGGTCGAGCAGGAGGGCGTTGAGGGCGGCCAGGGTGCGTTCGGCGACGGGCTGCATGCCCGCCGGCGGGCCCGGCCGTCCGGTCCCGGCCGGGCCCGGCCCGAGCAGCCCGGGCAGCGCCGCCGCGGCAGCGGCGAGCAGCAGGGCGCGGGCCGGCGGTTCCTGTCCGCTGCCCGTCTCCCAGATGTCCAGGAGCCGGGCTTCGGTCAGTTCGGCCGTCACCGGGTCAGCCCGAGGCCGTGTCGCTGAACTGCGGCAGCTGCGGGGGGTCGGTGCGCTCGCGCACCCAGCCGTGGTGTTCGAGTTTGATGTGTTCGAACGCGACCCCGTTGGCGTTGGCGTCGAGGTCCGGGAGCGCCTGGTACTCCGAGACCCAGCAGTCGTGCACGGCGTACGAGAGCACCTTCTGGCCGCCCTCGTCGAACACGTCGATGATGAGGTCCCGGCGAAAGTTCTTGAGCGAGGTCTCCAGCGATCCGGCGGCGTTGCGGAAGCTCCAGACCGTGTTGGCCCATTCCTCGAAGACGGTGTCGGTGGTGCAGCCGCGTTCCAGCGTGACGGGTTCGTACTCGGTGCGGCCCGGGAGCTTGCTGCTGGTGCCGGGGCTGCCGCCGTCGCGGTGTTTGATCACCTCGGTGGTCCGCTTGAGGCCGCTGACCTTGCTGACCCCGGCGATGTACTCCGTGGACCCGCTGAACTTCACCCGGAACCGGAAATTCTTGAAGGGGTCCCTGCGCGTGATGTCCGGCATCGGACGTCCTCCTGCTAGGTCTGGATCTGGCCGGCGAGCTGCTCGATGTGGATGATCACGAACTCGGCGGGCTTCAGCGGCGCGAAGCCGACCTGGATGTTGACGATGCCCCGGTCGATGTCGTTCTGCGGGTTGTTCTCCCGGTCGCACTTGACGAGGTACGCCTCGTCGGGGGTGCGCCCCTGGAACGCGCCCTCGCGGAACAGGGAGTTCATGAACGCTCCGACGTTCAGCCGGATCGACGACCACAGGGGTTCGTCGTTGGGCTCGAACACCACCCACTGGGTGCCGCGGAACAGGCTCTCCTCCACGAAGAGCGCGAGGCGGCGGACGGGCAGGTACTTCCACTCGTCGGCGAGCCGGTCCGCACCGCGCAGCGTGCGCGCGCCCCAGGCCACCGGCCCCACCAGGGGGAGTTGACGCAGACAGTTGACACCGAGCGGGTTCAGCAGCCCGTTCTCTCGGTCGGTGAGCACCGTGGTGAGCCCGGTGACCCCGGTCAGCGAGGCGTCCGTGCCGGCCGCTGCCTTCCAGACCCCGCGCTGGACATCGGTACGGGCCAGCACGCCGGCCATGACGCCGCAGGGCGGGAAGGGCTTGACCTCGCCGTTCTGGAGAGGGTCGGGGGCCAGGACCTCGGGGAAGTAGAGGGCCGCGTTCTTGGCGGGGTCGCCGGAGAGCACGGGCTGGTTGAGAGCGAGCTCGGCGACCTTGCCGGCGGTCTTGCCCTTCCAGCCGTCCGGCGGATCGACGAGGAGGATCGCGCGCCGCTCGACGCACAGTTGCAGGGCGGCGCTCAGAACGGCGTCCTCTTGAGTGTCCGGCAGACACAGCAGGTTGAAGATGTCCGTCTTGAGGAGCTGGTGCATGCCCTCCTTCTCCGCGGCGCCGTCCGCGCCGCGCCGGCTGCCCAGGTAGTCGGCCACCTCCAGGCTCCCGTCGGCCTTCGCGCCCTGCGGGTGCGTCTTCGTCTCCTCGTAGAGGAACAGCGTCTTGCCCCTCCGGTTGCTGTTGCCGTTGCCCCGGCCTCTGTTGCCACCGCCGTCCCCGGCACCCGCGTCTTCGTCCCCGTCCTGGTCGCCGTCTCCGTGCGCGTCTTCGTGCCTGCCCTCGTCGTCGGATTTCGCCGGTACCTCCGGCGGACCTGCCAGAAGGTCGCCGGACGAGTCCTCCGGAGTGTCGTGCGGGAGCGGTCGCCCTGTTCCGGATGCGAACTCCGCGACCAGCCGTGACCCGCTGAGCACCTTCGCCAGGCTGCGAGGACTCTCCGCCTCGGCACTGACGTTGGTGTAGCGCTCCTGCACACCCGTTGCGGCGTCCCGGACGGTCAGGTTGTACAGATCCTTGTCCTCGTCGCGGATCCCGTCGTGGTCGACGCGGACCCGCAGGCCCTTGGCCCAGATTCCCTTGCTCGCGGCCTCGAGCTCGGGGCGCTGGTCAGCGGCGGTCTTGGGCCTCTTGCCGACCCGGACCGTCACCCTGGGGGCCCTGCCCGGGACGAGCCGGACGATCTCGGCATCGCTGCCGCCGTTCAGGAAGAACTGGTAGACCGCGTAGCTCATCTTGCTGTTCTTGTCGAGCCCGCCGAACTGGGCCTCGTAGTCAGCCCAGCCGGTGATGCGCACGGGCCCGTCGGAGGGGCCGCGGGGGGCCGGGCCGACGAAGGCGGCCACCGACGTCGGAACTCCGGTGATGGTCCGCACCCGGCTCTTGACTTCGTTGATGTAGACGCCGGGGAACGAGACGTTCACAGGCATGGGCAGCCCTCTCTCCAGCTGTCGGCGCGAGGTTCCGGGACGGGAACGGCGGGCGCCCAGCACCGTAGGCACACGGAGCGGCCTGCGTGCGGCCGCCGCACCGCCGACCCTGTTTACCTGCCCCGTATGGCGCACGACGCGCCGGAGGCGCGGCCGCCCCGGAGCTGGAGGCGGGCGGCGGGCGGCGTCCCGCCGACACCCAGGGCGACACCGGCCATCCGACTACGGCGGTGTGCAGATCACCGCCACCGCCGACGGCATGCGCGGGCAAGGTCCCTGCAATGCGGCGGTGACCCGCCCGTCCTATGGTGGCGACAGGCCCCCTGCGATCACAATCACGGCAGGGCGCCCCAGGAGGTGCCCGATGCCCTCGTTCAGCCATGTTCACCGGTCCTCGGCCTCCCCAGCAGGGGCCACCGACAGGCTGCCCTGCGTCACACGCAGCCTGCCCGTCACCACACCTGGCGACACTCTGGAGCAGGCGGCGGGTGTGCTGGCCGACCGTGCCCTGACGGCGCCGGACCGGGCGGCCGCTTTCACCGCCACCGGTGTCACGGCGATGACGGCGCAGGCCGGCCCCGGCGCGGAGCTCAGCGCTCCGGACACAGGAGTGGTCCCCGCGTCCGGAGGTCGGCAGCTGACCCTCCCGGTGCGGACGGAGTGGCAGCGGGCCTTCCGGCACGACTTCAGCGGCGTACGGGTGCACAGTGGACCTGAGGCGGCCGCCATGGCGGACCTACTCGGGGCCCGCGCATACAGTTTCGGGCGGAATGTCGTCCTGGGCCGGGGGGAATCCCTGCAAGGCCACGCGGGTCGCCGCCTCCTGGCGCACGAGCTGGCGCACGTCGTCCAGTACGACGCCACCGGCCGTGCCGTCATCGCACGCCAGGAGGGAGCGGCACGGGACAGGAGGACCGACGCCGAGGTTCGCAGCGAACTCGAGAAGCGGATGGGGAAGAGTTTCGATCAGCTTGTCCTGGGTCTCGGCCGGGGCCCGATCGACCCGGGCAGCGTTTCGCCGCGTGCGCTGGAGCGGGAGCTGGAGGCAAATGGCACTCTGCCGCGCGTGAGGATGGACACCCAGGAACCCGTCGTGCTCGACGAAGTCCTCGTCAGGCACGAGTATCAGGAGAACCGCTTCGTCACCGTGCCCAGGATCGGCCGCCAGTCCCAGGTCGACGCAGAGAAGGAGGCCGGTCAACAGGCCGTTCGTGACACCTTCGTCTCCAACACTGCCGGGGCGCTGCGTGCTACAAAGACGGGTGCCGCTTCGGCGGGCCTGGTACAGCCGGCTCCCGAGGTTCGCACCGCGCAGACCCGCTTCGTCCGCGTCGCGAACCCCGAGCTGGTCGCCCGCTACGAGCGGCTCGCCAACCAACGCCTTCCGACTGTGATCGACCAGACCCTGGCCGCGGAACGGGCCACCCCCGGGCGGGCCCGCCTGACGCAGCTCGGCACCCAGTTCGACGCCCTGCGGGCAGAGGTCGGCAATGCCCCCGCCTTGACTTCGCAGCAGAGGGCCCGGGCGATGGGCATCCTGCGCGAGGCCCGTGTCCTCGCGCGCGAGGACTTCAGCAGCCTCCAGGGCAAGGCGATGAGGCGGCTGCGAGCCGACGCCGATCTCCAGGCGATCGAAGGCGAGCTCGTAGCCGCCGGTGACGCCCGGCTCAACCCGACCGGCACGCTCCAGATCAGGGTCCGTCGCGCCAACGGCACGGAAGGCTTCGAACCGCTGAACCTCGAACACCGGGTCCGGCTTTCGGACAACCCATGGCTGGCGAAGGGGAACCGGAACATCCTCCTGACCGATGCACCCCAGAACCAGGAGTACTTGGAAGCGCTGCGCAAGCAGGGATCGGTCTGGCCGACCGGCGAGGTGGAAACGTTCGTTGTCCGGCACAAGCTCAACGACGAGGGTGTCGACTTCGCTCCGGGATCCCGGTGATGGGCGACGTGGCTCGGCGACCCGTACCACCGGCGGCGGTGACGTACAGGGAGTCTCACTTGAGACCCAGGGCCAGGGGGCTACCGGCCCCCTTCGGAAGGCGTGTCGACTTCCGAAGGGACACCCGAAGCGGAAGGGCCTACGTAGCCGCTCACACGACCCTGGTTCCTACATCGGCGCAGTTCAGCGCACGCGACCTCGGGGCTTCAGGCGAGTTGCGGGGAGCTCTGGAGCCGGAAGAGGAGCGCCGTCGTAGCCCTTCACCTCGCCGAAGCGGGTTCCGTTCATCCAGTCCTCGCGGAAGCCGGCGATGTCCTCCTGGGACCGTCCGATCCAGTTCCAGAACATGACGATCTCCTCCTCGAACGGCTCGCCGCCCAGGAGCATCAGGCCCGCGTCCGAGGTTGCGCGCAGGGGGAGTTCGGTGCGGCCGCAGCCCAGGTAGAGCATCGAGCCCGGGAGGACGGGGACGCCGTCCACGTGGGCTTCGCCCGACATCGACAGGACCGCGTACTCGAAGTCCGGGTCGAGCGGGAGGCGGGTCTCGGTGCCGGCCGCCAGGGCCAGGTCGGCGCCGACGATCGGGGTGTACGCCGTACCGGGCGAGGTCGCGGTGTCCAGGGTGCCCAGGATGACCGTCGCCGTCAGGCCCGGGGCCGTCACCTGCGGGAGCTCCGCGTGGTGCTGGAAGTGCGGTTCCACGTCCCGGTGGGCGTCCGGCAGGGCGACCCACAGCTGGGCGCCGTGCAGGAAGCGGGCGTGTGGGCGCGGGCTCTCCTCGGAGTGGCTGATGCCGCGGCCGGAGGTCATCAGGCCCAGCTCGCGCGGGCGGATCGTGGCGAGGCTGCCGACGCTGTCGCGGTGCAGCACCTCGCCCTCGTGGAGCCAGCTCACCGTCTGGAGCCCGGAGTGGGGGTGGGGAGGGACCTGCATGCCGGGCTCGTCGGCGATGTCGTCCGGGCCGTAGTGGTCCACGAAGCACCAGGCGCCCACCATGCGGCGGCCCAGGTTGGGCAGGAGTCGGCGGACCTCGGTGGACTCTCCGAGCTTGACCGTGCGCGGGCTGAGGAGCTCGCGCACCGGTTCGGCCACGACGAAGCCGCGGCCGCCGCAGGCGGAGAGAGCGGGCTGGCGATCGAGATTGCTCATGTGGACAACCTAGCCCCGAGGCGGTACCGGCGGAGAGCGGAATGTTCCACCGCCAAGGCGTGTTGGAGGCGTCGGACGGATCACCCGAACGGCGGAAGGGACGCGATGAACGCGCCGACGACGTACTTCGAGCACGGGACGGCAGCCGAGCGCTGGGCGCGCGCCCAGCTCTTCTTCGACGCGAAGGAGTACGCGACGGCCGCCCGCATCCTGGAGGCGCTGGCGGGCGAGGCCCCCGAGCAGCTTGCGCCGCGGCTGCTGCTGGCCCGCGCCTACTACCACTCCGCCCAGCTCTCCCGGGCCGAGCGCGAGCTCCGCGCCATCCTGGAGCACTGGCCGGTGGAGGACTACGCACAGCTGATGCTCGGTCGCACCCTGGAGCGCCTCGGCCGGGCCGCCGAGGCCCGCCCCCACCTGCGGATGGCCGCCGCCATGGCGGGAGAGTTCCCCGAGTAGGGCGCCGCCCGGCCCCGCGCATGCGGGGTCGGGCCTCCGGCTCGGATAGCCTGGGGCCCATATGAACCGCCTCACCACACCCTTCGGCTCCTACGAGCTCACCCGTTTCCCCGAGGACCCGCGCGACCGGCTCCGCGCCTGGGACGCCGCCGACGAGTACCTGCTGCGTCACCTCGACTCCGGTACGGGGGAACGCGGCCCGGTGCACCTGGCCGCCGCCGGCCGGATCGTCGTGCTCGGGGACCGCTGGGGGACGCTGACGACGGCGCTCGCCGCGTACCACCCGACGCAGATCACCGACTCCGCCCTCACCCGCGCAGCCACCGCCGCGAACCTGGACCGGGCCGGCATCGGGACGTCCAAGTCGACGGTGACCCTGCTGACCACCCAGGACCCGCCGCCCGAGCGGATCGACGTCCTGCTGGTGCGCGTGCCCAAGAGCCTGGCGCTGCTGGAGGACCAGCTGTACCGGCTGGCCCCGCACGTGCACGCGGGCACCGTCGTCGTCGGCACCGGCATGGTCAAGGAGATCCACACCTCCACGCTGCGCCTCTTCGAGAAGATCCTCGGCCCGACGAAGACCTCGCTCGCGGAGAAGAAGGCACGGCTGATCTTCTGCACGCCGGGCACCCCGGGGGCCATCCGGCCCACGGCCGCCGACCCGTGGCCGCTGACGTACACGGTGGACGAGGACGCCGGGTCGGCCTCCGGCCTGTCCGTCGTCAACCACGCCGGGATCTTCTGCGCCGACCGGCTCGACGTCGGCACCCGGTTCTTCCTGCAGAACCTGCCGACCAACACCGACGGTGCCCGGGTCGTGGACCTGGGCTGCGGGAACGGCGTCGTCGGCACGGCCGTCCAGGCCCACGACCCGGACGCCGAGGTCGTGTTCACCGACGAGTCCTACCAGGCGGTCGCCTCGGCGCGGGCGACCTACCGGGCGAACATCCGCGAGGGCCGGCGCACCGCCGAGTTCCACGTCGGCGACGGGGTCGCGATGCTCTCCCCCGCCTCCGTGGACCTGGTGCTGAGCAACCCGCCCTTCCACTCGCACCAGGCCACGACGGACGCGACGGCGCTGCGGATGTTCGCGCAGTCGCGCAAGGTGCTGCGGCCGGGCGGCGAGCTGTGGATCGTCGCCAACCGGCACATGGGCTACCACACCCATCTGCGCCGGCTCTTCGGCAACAGCGAAGTCGTCGCGAGCGAGCCGAAGTTCGTCGTCCTGCGGGCGGTCAAGCAGGACCGTCCACGGCCCATGTGACCTGCCGGTAGCTCCTACACTCTGGCGCGTGAGCAGCCAGGTGGAGGACGGAAGCGGTGGCGGGCGCTACCGCCGGGAGGACGTGGCCCGGGCGGCCGGCGTCAAGGTGCGCAACCTGCGCTACTACCAGGAGCGCGGGCTGCTGCCGCCGCCGCGCCGGGAGGGCCGGATCGCCTGGTACTCCGACGATCACCTGACCCGGCTGCGGCTGATCAGCGATCTGCTGGGGCGCGGCTACACGGTCAACGGCATCGCCGAGCTGCTGCACGCGTGGGAGCAGGGCGGCGGCCTGTCCCAACTGCTGGGTCTGGAACGGGAGATGACCCGGGACTGGGTCCAGGAGGAGCCGGTGACGCTCTCCCGCGGCGAACTGCGGGAGCTGTTCGGGCCGACCGCGACCGCCGCGGACACCCGGCGCGCGGCGGAGCTCGGCTACGTGACGATCGACGGGGACCTGGTCACCTACCCGAACCGCCGGCTGCTGGAGTCGACGCTGGCGCTGGTGCGGCAGGGGGTGCCGCTCGCCGAGATCCTGGATGCCGGGGAGTTCGTACAGGCGCAGGCGGCCGCGGTCGCGGACCGGTTCGTGGGGCTGTTCCGGCGGTACGTGATCGACGCCGCGGGTCTGGACGGCCCGGCGGGCGCGGAGGGCACGGAGGGCACGGCCGGCGCGGACGGCCCGGCGGGCGCGGAAGGCCGGGAGGGCGCGGAAGGCCGGGAGGGCCTGGAGCGACTTTCGGCCACACAGCTGCAGCACATCACGGCGGCGGTCGCGGCCCTGCGGCCGGTGGCCGGTGAGGTGGTGGCCACGGAGTTCGCACGGGCGATGGCCCGGCGGGTGGACACGGAGGTCGCCGAACTGCTGCGTACGGAGCAGTAGGAGTCGGCTCAAAGGGTGCACTCGCACAACCTTGCCAACCCCCATTGGCACTCTTACATTCAACTCGTCGGTAACAACGGTGCACAGCCGATATAAGGGACGTTCTCATGACCGGTTCCCCCTATTTATCCGACCCTTCCGACGATGACTCCGGCCGTGTCCGCTGGCGCCGGTTCGCCGTCCTGACCATCCCCGCCGTGGCCGTGACCGCCGGCCTCGGCATCGCCCTCGCACAGGGCGTGCTGGCCGCCTCGTTCGCCGTGTCGGGACAGCAGTTCAAGGTGTCGGCGAGCAGCCTGGAGGGCGAGGGCTTCGCCCAGTACGGCAGCGTGGACGTCAATGCGCGCCAGGAGCTCATACCGGTGGCCGTCACCGCCATCCGGGAGGCCAAGCTCCACAGCCTCTGCCAGTCCGTGGTCACCTCGCTCCCGGTGATCGGCGACATCTCGCTCAACCTCACCGCCGGCCGCAAGACCCCGGTCGAGGCGAGCAACCTCTTCGTCGACGCCACCCAGCTCGCGGGCGACGCCGTCTTCAGCAACATCGAGATCGGGCGCGACGCCTCCACCCTCGACAAGGGTCCGGCCGAGGCCCAGGGGATGCAGGACCTCTTCGCCCAGCAGGCCGACACGGTCAGCATCACCGATCTCCAGCAGACGGCGTGGGCGACGAACGCCGGCACCTTCAAGCTCTCCGGGCTCAGCATGGACGTCAGCAAGGGCAAGAAGGAATGCTTCTGAACCTGTTGCGGCCATGGCGGCGATGGCGGCGCAGCAGACCCTTCTGGGGCGGGCTGTTCGCGGTCCTGGCCGGGTCGTGGATCTGCGTCCTGCCGCTGGCACCGCTGAAGATCATGCTCCAGCAGGGGGTGGCGGGGATCCCGTCCGTCCTGATGGGCATCGTGATGATCGTGCTCGGGCTCACCGCCTGGTTCTCTCCCCCTCAGCGTTCCCTCGCGGGTGTCCTCACCACCCTGATCGCCACCGCCGCTCTGGTCCTGTCGAACCTCGGCGGGTTCCTGATCGGCACCCTGCTCGGCATCCTCGGCGGCGGCCTGATGTTCGCCTGGCAGCCGCACGCCGCCCGGCGTACCGGCAAAGCCGGGGAAACCGGCAAAGCCGGGGAAACCGGCAAAGCCGGGGAAGCCGCGCATGCCGGGAAAGCGGAGTCCGCCGTTGCCGCACCCCCTCCCCCCGCCCCGCACCACGATCCCCAAGGAGCACAGCCATGAGCCGTACGCGCACCGCGCTCGCCCTCGGGACCGCCGTCGCCGGAGCCATCGCGCTCGCCTCGGTCACCGCCTCCGCCGCCCCCTTACCGCTGGCCGGGTCGACCACCGTCACCCCGGCCGGGCACGCGTTCAAGGCCACCCTCAGCGGGAAGGCCACCCTCAAGGCCGGTTCGGTCACCGTGACCTGTACGGTCTCCGTCGCCACCGGCAGCGTGCCGGGAGCCCCCGGCAACAGCAACCCGGCCGGGCCCGTGTCCTCGCCGATCTCGGCGCCCACGTACAGCTCGTGCACCTCGAGCATGTGGGGAGTGACGCCCACGGTCACCACCAGCGGCGCCTGGTCGGTGTCGATGCAGGACGGCGCCCCGATCACCGCCACCATGGGTCTGCCGGTCGGCGGTCTGGTGGTCCAGACGAGCGGGCTCGCCTCCTGTACGGTCACCGCCGCCCCCACCGCCCCGGCGAACGTCGGCGGCACCTGGGGCAACGGTGCTCCGTCGACGCTGACCTTCACGAACGTCTCCGTACCGGTCACGGTCACCGGCGGGTTCGGCTGCCCGACGAGCGCGACCACCTCCACCTTCAACGCGGTCTACAAAGTGACCGACACGACCGACCCGGCGCAGCAGATCACCGTCGGTCCCTGACCCGCTGCGCGCCGGACGAACCCGCCCGGTCCCGGAGGAATCCGGGACCGGGCGGGCCGCCGTGCGCCCCGGGATCAGCGGTGCGCGGCGAACTCCGTCACCTGCTGGTAGGTGGGCCGGTTCTGCCAGTTGATCTGCGGGTGGGCGAGCCCGCCGACCGGGCGCTGGACGATCGAGTCGGCGCACCACTGGTTGCCGGCCGCGCAGGTCCCGTCGGCCGGGTACACGGCCGCGGGGGTGGCGGCGGCGGCCTGCTTCAGCGTCGCGGCCACGGCGTCCCGACATGCGGGGAGCGAGCCGCCGCCGCAGTGGACCTGGGACGGAGGGTCGGCGACCGGACGTCCGAGCACCATGCGCAGGTCCTCGTCCGCGTAGCTCCACCAGCCGTACTGGAAGGCCGATCCGGCGTGCGAACCGGTGGGGCGGTGGCCCGCGTTGGGCGCCTCGTCGACGGTCAGCGAGGCGCGCAGGGCGTCGTACAGCGGGGCACCGAGGCCGGGCTTGAACTCGGCCTCGATCAGCAGCGGCCACCAGGCGTCCATGATCCGGATGGCGTCCGCGTGCGCGTACGTCCTCGACCCCTGGGCGGTCTCCTTGCGTTGGGCGCCGCTCGCCTGCCAGGCGGCCAGTTCGTCGACCGCCGCGCCGACCGCCGGATCGGTGACCGGTGCGCTGCGCAGGACGGCGAGCAGCTCGGGCAGCAGGTTCTCGGCGCGCAGGTCGGTGACCGCGGCCTCGGCCATGGCCTGGGTCAGCTTCGCCCGGGTCACCCCGCCCGCCGCGACCAGCGCTTTGACGCGGCGGTCGAGGAGGTCGCCGCGGTGCACGGCGCCCATGCCGAAGCCGGCCGCCCCGTAGTCCTTGGCCTGCTTGTTGTTCCAGCTGATGTAGTAGTCCTGCCCGATGGACCGCGGGTGCTCGGCGGACGGGGTGTAGGCGGCGGTGTTGGCGGCCGGGTCGAAGTCCTGCCACTCGTACTGCTGCCGGGCGTGCACGGGCAGGGAGGCGTCGACCCCGGGCGCCCGGACCGGGTTCGACCCGCTGTTGTAGTACGCCGCTTCGCGCGAGTCGGCGTAGAACCAGTTGAAGGCGTAGCCGATGTGCTCGGCGGCCTGCTGGAAGGTGTGGGCGTCCTTGACGTAGGAGGGGTCGTTCAGCATCTGGAAGCCGATGATCGAGTCGGCCTCGTGGCGGTAGGTGGAGCGCAGCGCCGCATACGCGACGGGTGTGCCCGCGACGGTGGCCCGGTGGGTGACGACGCCGTAGTGCGTGCGCCACACCCGCATCCGGTAGGAGCCGTCGGGTGTCGGGTCGGCGACGGACTTCTTCCAGGTGTTGGTGCGCTCCAGCTTCTCCATGGGCGTGCACGTGCCGCGGTAGAGATAGTGCGTGCCGGCCCGGGTGGGCGCCTGCCCGCCCGGTTCGCAGAGCTCGACGGCGAAGGTGTCGGTGATGTCCTGCCCGGCGGAGGTGGCGCTCCACGCGTAGTCCTGGCCGCGGCCCAGCTGGACGTACATGCTGACGCCCGCGAAGGAGGCGCCGCGGGCGCTGATGCCGGGGCCCTGGATCTCCTGGAGCATGAGGAGCTGGGGCGCGAGGTAGCCGGTCTGCGGCCCGAACACGGCCACCGGGTGGCCGCTCGCGGTGTGGGCTCCGGAGACGAGCAGGGCGTTGGACATGCTCGGCTTGACCGGCTTCGGCGGGTCGGCGGCCTCCTGGGCGGTCGCCGCGCCCGTACGGTCGTACACGAGCTGCTCGGCGACGACCGATCCGGCGTCCGGGAGCGCCGTGCCCTGCGGGTTCGCGGGCTTCTGGGCGTAGGGGAAGCTGGTGCCGTCGTGGACGGTGAGCACGGCCTCGGGGTCGTTGCGCTGGCGGAAGGACTCCCAGACCCGGGTGCCCTCCTCCAGGCCGTACCTCTGCTGGGCGGCCAGCAGGGACAGCGCGGCCTGGACCTCGCCGCCTCCCCCGCCGCCGAACAGGCCGCCGACGACGGAGGCGAGGGCGATCAGGTCGGTGATCCTGAAGGGCTGGATCTCACCGGCGTTGGTGATCGAGTCGATGTGCCCGGTGAGGACGTATTCGCCGGGGAAGTAGCGGCCGTTCTTCGACTGGGTGCGGTAGAGGTTGATGCCGTCCGCGTACGCCTGGGCGGCCTCCATCGCGAGGCGCCCCCGCTCGCCCTCGGTGGTGCGGATCCGGTCCACCTGGGCCTGGAGGTCGGCCTCGGTGTACGGAGCCTGGGGCCAGAACTGCTGCTCCAGGCCCTGGTTGGCGAGGGCGCCGCCGGCGAAGGGGGTCAGGTCCCCGCGGCCGACGTGCCGGAAGAGGTCCATCTGCCAGAGGCGGTCCTGGGCCGCGGCGTAGCCCGCGCCGAAGGAAGTGCCGTAGCGGGTGGTGCCCTTGATGTGCGGGACGCCGGTCTTTTTGTCGCGGGTGATGGTGACGTCGGGGCGCGGGCTGGTCGTGGACTCGACCTGGTCGGCGGGGACCCCGAAGGAGGCGGTGTTGAAGAAGTCGTTGATCTTGGCGTCCGTGAGTCCGGGATAGCCGGCCACCAGGGAGTCGTAGCGGGCGAGTTGGTCGGAGGCGTGGGCGGGCATGGTGCCGAACGCCTTGTGCAGGAGGATCTGGGCGAGTGTGGCGTTGCCGTTCTGGCCGGGCGGCAGGATGTCGGAGCACTGGTTGCCGCAGTGGTCGGCGATGGGAAGCGGTACGGGGTCCGCGGCGGCGGCAGCGGGGGCGAGGGGGGACAGCAGCGCGGCACCGAGGGCGAACAGCCCGGTGGCCACGACGGTTCTCATGCGTGCGGTGGGACGTCGCATACGTGCTCCTCCGTGGGGGGCAGGAACCGGTCACGGGGAGGGTACTGGCGGAACTACCACTCAGTAAGGTGAACGACCGTCACTTCTTGAGAGACGGCCTGGGCCGATCACCTCCGTGCGGAAAATGCGTTGCCGCCACCGGCGCGGACGGACGAAGCTCGCCGACATGTCCCAGAGCACCGAACACCAGCCGTCGCAGTCCGCCGCCGCCCCGCGCCCGACACGGCGGGACGTCTCCGACCTCTTCTCCGACGGCCGCCTCACCGTGATCCCGCGCAAGACCGCCCGGCGCGAGCAGTTGCTCGACCACCTCGCGGAGACCCTCTTCACGGCGGACCGGGAGTACACGGAGCCCGAGGTGAACGACGCGCTGCGCACCGTGCACGAGGACTGCTCGGCGCTGCGGCGCTATCTGATCACCTCGGGCCGACTCACACGGACCCGTGACGGACGTACCTACCGGCGGGCGACGACCACTCTGTAGTGGGTCGTCAGCCGGCCGTCGTCGCCGATCACGTGGAAGGCGACGGCCGGCGGCTCGTCGAGGTGCACGTGCTCGGAGGACCCGGTCGGCGCCTCCCAGGGCAGCCGGAGCGTGGAGACCACCCCGGGTGCTACGAGCACCGGCCGGCCCGCGAAGGTGGTGGCCGCGGCGGTGTGCGCGTGCCCGCACAGGAAAGCGGTCAGGTGCGGGTGGCGCTCGGCGAGGACGGCGAGCCGCTCCTCCCCGAACTGGCGGATCTCGTCCACGTACGGCGTGTTCAGCGGCACGGGCGGGTGGTGGAAGGCGACCAGGACCGGGATCTCCTGCGGGGTGCCGGTCAGTACGCCGTCCAGCCAGGCCAGGGTGGACTCCTCCAGGAAGCCCTGGTGCTCGCCGGGAACGGACGAGTCGCACACGGCGAGGACGAAGCCCTCTCCGCGCAGCACCTGGTCGACGGGTCCAGTGGGGAGGGGCTCCCCGGGTGACCCCTCCCCCAGCAGCCCGCGGCGGAAGGCGGCGCGCTCGTCGTGGTTGCCGGGGCAGACCACCAGGGGGTGGCGCGAGCGCAGCAGCTTCGCGGCCTCCTCGTACTCGGCGTCCTCGGCGTGGTCGGCTATGTCCCCGCTCACGAGTACGGCGTCAAGGTCGTACGGAAGTGCGTCGAGGTATTCCATGACGGCGCGGGTGCGGTCGGCGGCGCGCCGGTCACCGTCGAGATGGACGTCGCTGAGGTGGGCGATCACGATCACGTGCGGTGTCTCCTTCGTCTCCGGTCAAGAGAGGGTGGACACCCATTCAACACGCCGAACCACCGCCCGCCCGCTGCGGATTGCCGGCCTTCAGCCGGTGCTGCGCCCCGGTCGTGGCGGATCCGGCGTCGCCGCTGCCGCCCGTCGTGGGGTCCGCGATAGTGACGGTGAGGTTGGCGGCAGCGGTGCGGCCCACGCCGACGGCGTTGCCGAACTCCGCCCGGCGGTGGCGTGGGTGACGGCCGCACCCGGCACGCACGCGCCCGCCGCGGCGCCGTCGCCGTCCTTCGCGCTGCCGATGCCGCGCAGCGGAAGAAGAAGACCGCCCCGTCACCGGGCAGCGGCGCGAGCAGCTGCCGCACCGCCCGCCGGCCCGCCGGCCGGCCGGCCGAGCGTGCCGGTGGGCCCGGGCGCCTGGGCGACGGTGCTGCGCACCTTGCCGTCGGCGGGGTCCAGGACGTGCAGCCCGCTCTCGTTGACGCCGGCGGTCTCGGGCAGGTCGTCCGAACCGACGGACAGCTTCTTCGAGTCCGGGTGCAGCAGCAGGTCACGGGGTTGCCCGCTGTGGTGAACTGCGCCACCGCCCGGTACGCGACGGTGCCCTGCGGTACGCCGGCGGCCCCCTCACCCCCGGCGGCCGATACGGGACTTCCGGTGGCGTCACCCCCGGTAGGTCTCCAGCAGCCGCAGCCAGACCTCGCTGATGGTCGGGAACGACGGCACCGCATGCCACAGGCGCTGGATCGGGACCTCCCCGGCGACCGCGACGGTGGCCGCGTGGATCATCTCCGCGGCGCCGGGGCCGACGAAGGTCACCCCGAGGAGGACCTCGCGGTCGAGGTCGACGATCATCCGGGCCCGGCCCTTGTAGCCGTCGGCGTACAGACCGGCGCCCGAGACCTTGGACATGTCGTAGTCGACCGCGCGCACCCGGAGCCCGGCCCGTTCGGCCTCGGCCAGGGTCACGCCCACGGCGGCGGCCTCCGGGTCGGTGAAGACCGCCTGCGGGAGGGCGCGGGTGTCGGCGGTCGGCGTGTGCGCGCCCCAGGGGGCGGTGTCCAGCGGGGTGCCGGCCGCGCGGGCGGCGATCACGGCACCCGCGATCCGTCCCTGGTACTTGCCCTGGTGGGTGAGGAGCACGCGGTGGTTGACGTCCCCGACGGCGTACAGCCAGTCGTGCCCGGGCACCCGGCAGGTGTCGTCCACGTCGATCCACCGGCCGGCGGGCAGGCCGACGGTGTCCAGCCCGATGTCCTCGGTCCGCGGCGCGCGGCCCGTCGCCATCAGCAGCTCGTCGCCCTCCACCGTCTCGCCGCCTTCCAGGACCACGCTGACGGGGCCCGTCGAGCCGTCCCGTACCACGGCCTCGGCGGACACCCCCGTACGGACCACCGCCCCGGCCTCGCGCAGCGCGTCGGCGACCAGTTCCCCCGCGAAGGGCTCCATCCGCGGCAGCAGCCCGGAGCCGCGTGCGAGGACGGTGACCTGCGAGCCGAGGGCCTGCCAGGCGGTGGCCATCTCGACGGCCACGACCGAGCCGCCCACGATCAGCAGCCGGCCGGGGGCCTCCTGTGCGGAGGTCGCCTCGCGGCTGGTCCAGGGGCGCGCCCCGGCGATCCCCGGGAGGTCCGGGATCAGGGCCCGGGTGCCGGTGGCGACGACCACCGCGTGCCGGGCCGACAGGATGTGGTGCTCGCCCTCGGGGCTGGTGACGGCGACCTTGCGGACCCCGTAGAGCCGGCCGTGGCCCCGGTACAGGTGGGCGCCGATCGAGTCGAGCCAGTCGATCTGGCCCTGGTCCTTCCAGTCGCCGGTCCAGTAGTTGCGGTGCGCGAGGACCGCCGCCGTGTCCAGGGGCCCCTGGACGGCACCGGCCAGGCCGGGCACCCGGCGGGCGTCGGCCCGGGCCAGCGCCGGTCGCAGCAGCGCCTTGCTCGGGACGCAGGCCCAGTACGAGCACTCGCCGCCCACCAGTTCGCTCTCGACGAGCGCCGTGCTCAGCCCGGCCGCGCGGGTCCGGTCGACGATGTTCTCACCGGCCGGTCCCCCGCCGAGGACCACGACGTCGTACTCCACCGCTTCCGACACAGACACCATCCAAGGGTTCCAGAGGGTCCGCCAGGACCCATGGGAATCCCGGTCAGGGGCTAATGTCCCGTCACTCTACGTGTGGCCCGCGGGACATGCCTGAGATGCCGGGCGGCCTCGGCGTGGTGACGCGGCCGCCCCGCCGAGGGCCGCTGCCCGCGCGCGGCCACGGCCGCCAACTGCCGAGCGGGCACGGCGGTCACATCGCCGCGCCGGGTACGGGCACGCCCGCGGGGGCGCGTACAAGAGCTCCGGCGGACCGGCCACCCGCCGGCCCCTCACGTTGCAGCGACCACCCGCTTGTCCCACACGGGAGGTGTGAGATCCGCCCCGGCCGGTTATTCGAGTGGAGGTCCATCGACATTCCGCGGCAAAGGGGCACCAGTGGCGCATCCAGTGCAGGAGACCCGCTCCAGCGTCGGGCTGCATGTGAACGGCCGGCGCCACGAGCTCGACGTGGATCACCGGGTCACCCTCCTGGACCTGCTGCGGGAGCACCTCGGCCTGACCGGCGCCAAGAAGGGCTGTGACCACGGCCAGTGCGGCGCCTGCACCGTCCTGGTCGACGGCCGGCGCGCCAACAGCTGCCTGCTGCTCGCCGTCGCCCACGACGGCGCGCGGGTCACCACCGTGGAGGGACTGGGCGGCGACGGAACCGGCGGCCCGCACCCGTTGCAGGAGGCCTTCATGGCACGGGACGCCTTCCAGTGCGGATACTGCACGCCCGGCCAGCTCTGCTCCGCCGCCGGCCTGCTCGCCGAGGCGGCCGCCGACCCCGGGGCCACGGACCTCAGCCGCTCCGGGATCGCCGAGGCCATGAGCGGCAACCTGTGCCGCTGCGGCGCGTACCCCCGCATCGTGGACGCCGTACGGGACGTGGCCGCGGCCTCGCAGGCCGCTGCCCCGGCCCGGGCCCAGGCCCCGGCTCCGGCTCCGGCCCCGGCCCCGGCCCCGGCCCCGGCTCCCGGTGACGGGCGGGTGGGCGCGTGAAGCCCTTCGCGTACGTACGCGCCACGGGCCTTCCCGAGGCCATCGCCGCCCACGGCGCGCGGCCCGGCTCCCGCTACCTCGGCGGCGGCACCAACCTCGTGGACCTGATGAAGCTCGGGGTCGAAGCTCCTGACACCCTCGTCGACCTGACCGGCCTGCCGCTCGGCTCCGTCGAGGAGACCGCGGACGGCGGCCTGCGGATCGGCTCCGGGGTGCGCGGCAGCGACCTCGCGCTCCATCCCCTCGTCCGCACCCGGTACCCCGCCCTGTCCCAGGCGCTCCTGGCCGGGGCCTCGGCCCAGCTGCGCAACGTCGCCACCACCGGCGGGAACCTGCTCCAGCGCACCCGCTGCCCCTACTTCCAGGACCTGGCCAAACCCTGCAACAAGCGGGAGCCCGGCACCGGCTGCGGCGCCCGCGACGGAGTCCACCGGGACCACGCCGTCCTCGGCCACTCCCCGCAGTGCATCGCCACCCACCCGTCCGACATGGCCGTGGCGCTCGTCGCGCTCGACGCGGCCGTCGAGCTCCAGGGCCCCGACGGCGCCCGTACGGTGCCCGCGACCGCTTTCCACCGGCTGCCGGGCGACCACCCCGAACGGGACACCGTCGTCGAACACGGCGAGATCGTCACGGCGGTCACGCTCCCGCCGGACCGCGCCGGCCTCCCGTCGCGCTACCGCAAGGCCCGCGACCGCGCCTCGTACGCCTTCGCGCTCGCTTCCGTCGCCGCCGTGCTCGACATCTCCGGGGGACGCGTCCGCCATGTCGCGCTCGCGTTCGGCGGGCTCGCCCACCGCCCCTGGCGCGCCACCGCCGCCGAGGAACGGCTGCTGGGCGCCGCTCCCACCGAGAGCGCGGTACGGGAGGCCGTCGAGGCCGAGCTCGACCGGGCGCAGCCGCTGCGCGACAACGCCTTCAAGGTCCCCCTCGCCCGCAACCTCGCCTGCGACGTGCTCAACTCCCTCTCCGGCAATTCCCCCTCCCGTGGCTCCCGCTCCTGAAACCCCCCTACGCCCCTCCCCCGATCGCGAGGACCCGCCATGGACTCCAGCCCCGCCGCCCCGGCGCCCTCCCTCGGCAGCCCCGCCACCCGGCTGGAGGGCCGGGAGAAGGTCACGGGAAAGGCCCGCTACGCGGCCGAGTACGCCCTGCCGGACCGGGCGTACGCGTGGCCGGTGCCCGCCACCGTGGCCCGTGGACGCGTCACCGCCGTCGACACCGCCGGCGCGCTCGCACTGCCCGGCGTCCTCGCCGTCCTCACGCACTGCGACGCGCCCCGGCTGGGCCCCTGCGACGACCCCACCCTCCGCGTGCTCCAGGACCCCGCAGTGCCCCACCGCGGCTGGTACGTGGCCCTGGCCGTGGCCGAGACCCCGGAGGCCGCCCGGGCCGCGGCCGCGGCCGTCCGCGTCCGCTACGACGCCGAACCCCACGACTGCGTCCTGCACTCCGGCCACCCGGACGCCTACACCCCCGAACAGGTCAACGGCGGCTATCCGGCCCACCGCGAGAAGGGCGACGCGGCCGCCGCGTTCGCCGCCGCACCGGTCCAGGTGGACTGCGCGTACGCCGTACCGCCGCTGCACAACCACCCCATGGAGCCGCACGCCGCCACCGCCCACTGGGACGCCGGCGCCGGCACCCTCACCGTGTACGACTCCAGCCAGGGGTCCGGACTCGTACGCTCCACACTGGCTGCCCTCTTCGGGCTGCCCGCGGACCGCGTCACGGTGGTCTCCGAGCACGTCGGCGGTGCCTTCGGCTGCAAGGGCACCCCCCGCCCGCACGTCGTCCTCGCCGTCATGGCCGCACGGCACACGGGCCGTCCCGTCACCCTCGCCCTGCCCCGGCGCCACCTCGCGGCCGTCGTCGGCCACCGCGCGCCCACCCTGCACCGCGTGCGCCTGGGCGCCCGTACGGACGGCACGCTCACCGCCGTCGCCCACGAGGTCACCACCCACACCTCCCGCGTGCGGGAGTTCGTCGAACAGGCCGCCGTCCCCACCCGCGTCATGTACGCCGCGCCCGCCCTCCTCACCACCCACCGCGTGGTCCCCCTCGACGTACCCACGCCCTCCTGGATGCGGGCGCCCGGCGAGTCCCCCGGCATGTACGCCCTGGAGTCGGCCATGGACGAGCTGGCCTGCGCCCTCGGCATCGACCCGGTCGAGCTGCGCGTCCGCAACGAGCCCGACGCGGAACCCGACAGCGGCCACCCGTTCAGCAGCCGCCATCTGGTGGAATGCCTGCGCGAGGGGGCCACGCGGTTCGACTGGGCCGCGCACCGCACGCCGCGCCGGGACGGCCCACTGCTGATCGGCACCGGGGTCGCCGCCGCCACCTACCCGGTGTACGTCGCCCCCTCCTCGGCGCGGGCGCACGCCTTCCCCGACGGAACGTACCTCGTGCAGACCAACGCCACCGACCTCGGCACCGGCGCCCGCACCGTCCTGGCGCAGATCGCCGCCGACGCGCTGCGGGTCGCCCTGGACCGGGTGAAGGTGGAGATCGGGCACTCCGCGCTGCCGCAGGGCGCGGTGGCCGGCGGCTCGGCCGGTACGGCCTCCTGGGGCTGGGCGGTCCACGACGCCTGCACGAGCCTGGTCGCCCTGCTCGCCCGCCGCCCCGGCCCGATCCCGGAGGCCGGAGTGTCCGTCCCCGCCGATACGACGGCCTCCGCCAAGCAGAAGTCCCCGTACGCCCGGCACGCGTTCGGCGCCCACTTCGCGCAGGTGCAGGCCGACACCGTCACGGGCGAGGTCCGGGTCCGCAGGCTCCTGGGCGTCTTCGCGGCGGGCCGCATCCTGAACCCGCTCACCGCCCGTTCCCAGTTCGTGGGCGGCATGGTCATGGGTCTGGGCATGGCCCTCACCGAACACAGCACCATGGACCCGGCTTTCGGGGATTTCGCCGAGAACGACCTCGCCTCCTACCACGTGCCCGCCCACGCCGATGTGCCCGACATCGAGGTGCACTGGCTGGACGAGCACGACAAGCACCTCAACCCGACGGGCGGCAAGGGCATCGGCGAGATCGGCATCGTCGGCACGGCGGCGGCCATCGGCAACGCCTTCCACCACGCGACCGGCTGCCGGATCCGCGAACTCCCCCTCACCCCGGACCGCGTCCTGGCGGCCCTCGGCTGAGGAGGCCCGGACCCCCGGCCGGTTCAGGAAGCCCGGATCGCCCGGTCGATCTCCGCGCCGGTACGGGCCACGACGACGGGCCGCTCGTCCCTGAGGGAGGCCGGCAGAAGCGCGCGGTCTTCGTTGTGCTGGATCATGGTCGGCCCGCCCGGGACGACGAGCACGGCATCCAGCCGTCGGAGCAGGGCGGCGAGGAGGTCCATGATCCCGTCCCCTCCGAATCGGTTGAAGCAGGGCCGTCGCCGCCCTGCCACTCGTCGCCCGGTCAGCTGCCGACCGACCGCCAGATCCGCTCGGGCAGTTCACGGGCGGCTTCGTCCAGATCGAGGTCCCCCACGGTGAGCCAGCGCCGGACGACGGCGACGACCGGGCCCAGGGCCAGGGACTCGATCAAGGAGGCGGGGACCTGGGCGAGTTCGCCCGATTCCTGGTGCGCGTGGATCCAGAGGGTGATCGGTGTCAGCCGGGCCTCCTGGGTGTCCCGGATCTCGCGCGCGCGGGCCATGCCCAGGCGATCCGCGGTGACGGAGTGTACGAGGCGGGCCGCGTCGGGATGGGCCTGTACGAAGTCCAGGTAGGCCAGGACGACGGCCCGGATGCCGGAGCGGGCGTCGGTCTCCTGGAGCAGCGCCGCGCCCAGTTCCTTCAGGAGCTGTTCCAGGGAGCGCAGTGCGAGGGCGGCGACCACCCCGTCCAGGCTGCCGAAGTGGTGGTAGATGCTCCCGGAGCTGACCGAGCTGGTGCTGGTGATGGCTCCGAGGGTGAGACCGGCTTCCCCGGACGAGGCGTAGAGACGGAGCGCCGCGTCCAGGACCTGTTCGACAGTGGCTTCGCCGCGTTGTTGCTTCGGCATCGGGCAGGCGTCCTCGGTCTCTTCACGGCGGCGGATCACCTCAGATCCTCGTCGGGTTCAGCCTAAAGCACCATTACTAGATTCTTTTCTAGAAAGACTTTCCATTCTGCGAGTGGGGGCCCACACTGGGCTGCGCCTGGGCCGTGCCTGGGCGGCCGGGTTCCCCAGGGAGCGGAGCCGCCGCGCGCGGCAACGGGTGGGACCGCGGGGGCGGTTCGGATACGAGGAGGGGGAGACATGGTGTTCCACGTGGAGTTACCGATCGGCGGGGCGGGCGGGCCACAGGACGTGGTGCGCGTCGAGGTCGTGGAGACCGGCGAGGACGGCCTGGTCCGGGTGGCCCGGCCGGGGCAGGTGATGGCGCGCGCCTCACGGTCGCTGGGGGAGATGGTGACCGGGATCCGGCCGGTCGCGCAGAGTTTCGTCGACGGCTTCCGCGGCATGGCCCAGGCGCCCGACGAGCTCAACCTGGAGTTCGGGCTGTCGGTCTCCGCCGAGGCCGACGTCGTGATCTCGAGTACGGCGGCCGAGGCCAACTTCAAGATCTCGCTGACCTGGACCCGCTCCCCGTCCGACGGCCCGGCCGCCGGCACCGCTGCGGGCCCGGCCGCCGACACCGACGCCGACACCGACGCGGCGGAGCCCGCGCCGTGACGGGGCCGCAGGCCTCGGAGGGCGTCGGCCCGAAGGCCCTGAACGCGGCGGTGCTGCGGATCCGTGACCTGCGCGGGGATGCCGTCGGCCTGGGCTTCCTGATCTCCCCCGAGCTCGCCCTGACGTGCGCCCACGTGGTGTCCGCGGCGCTCGGCCTGCCGCAGGACGAGCATCCCGCGCCCGACTCCCGGATCCGCGTCGACCTTCCCCTGTCGTCCGCCTTCGCCCCGGACGCCGTCGGGGTGACCGCGGGCGTCGAACGCTGGCTGCCGCCGCGCGAGCCGGGCGGCGGGGACATGGCGGTCCTCCGGCTGGACGCCCCGCTGCCCGGCGCCCACCCCGTGCGGCTGATCGAGGCCGAGCGGGTGTGGGGTCATCCGGTCCGGGCCTTCGGCTTCCCCGCGGGCCGCCCGGGCGGAGTCTGGCACTCCGGAGTCCTGCGGGAGTCACAGGCCTACGGATGGATACAGGCGGACCTGGCCGACGGAGGCTACCCGGTCTCCCGCGGGTTCAGCGGCACGCCGGTCTGGGACGAGAACCATGTCGGCGTGGTCGGCATGATCGCCGTCGCCGAGGGGGGCCGGCCCCCGGTCAGCTACCTGATCCCGACGGCCGGCATCCTCCGGGCCTGGCCCGAGCTGCGCCCGCTGGCCCTCCCGCCCTCGCCCTTCCGCAGCCTCACGGCGTTCCGGGAGTCCGACGCCCCCCTCTTCCACGGCCGGCGGGCCGAGAGCGACGAGCTGGACCTCGCACTGGCCGGCGAACGGTGGGTGGCCATCGTGGGCGCCTCCGGATCCGGCAAATCCTCCCTCGCGCTGGCCGGGGTCGTCCCCCGGCTGCGGCGATCGGGGGCGGAAGCGGTCGTCGTACGGCCGACCCACGGCAGCAGTCCCCTGGCCGTCCTCGCGGCCGCGCTGCTGCCGCTGCTGGAGCCCGGACTGTCCGAGACACAGCGCCTCGCCCGGATCCCCGAACTGACCGCGGTACTGCGCCAGGGCGGCCTCGCCGACGTCGTGGCCCGGGTACTCGATCTGTCCGGCGGCCGTCGGCTGCTCGTCGTGGTCGACCAGTTCGAGGAACTCCTCGCTCTCGCTCCGCAAGCCGTCGACGAACTGGCCGATGTCCTGTTCGACGACGCCCTGCCGCAGCCGGTCCGGGTGCTCACGACGCTACGGGCCGACTTCCTGGAGATGGCGCTGGCGCATCCCCGGCTCGGGGCCGTCATCGGCCGGCGCGTCCACGCCCTCGGCCCCCTGGGCCCCGAGCGGCTGCGCGAGGTCGTGACCGCGCCCGTGGACGCCGTCCCGGCGGTGCGCTACGAAACCGGCCTCGTGGACCGCATCCTGCAGGACACCGGCACCGAGCCGGGCGCCCTGCCCCTGCTGGGCTTCACCCTCGACCTGCTCTGGCAGAAACAGCGCGGAGGACTGCTCACCTACCAGGCCTACCAGGACCTCGGCGGTGTCACCGGGGCGCTGAGCCTGCACGCCGACCAGGTCTGGACCGAGTACGTCCCCGAAGCGGACGAGCCGGCGGCCCGGCGGCTGTTCACCCAGCTCATCCGGGTCCCCGTGGGCTCACCTGCCGCGACGCGCCGCATCGCCCTGCGCGCCGACCTGGGCGAGGAGCAGTGGCGGATCGCCCAGCGGCTCGCCGCCACCCGGCTCCTGGTGACCGGCCGCAGCGCCGAAGGCGGCGAGACGGTCGAGCTCACCCACGAGGCCCTGATCAACGGCTGGGAGAAACTGGCTCGGTGGGTAGAGAAGGACCGGTCCTTCCTGGTGTGGCGGGAGTCCCTGCGCCACGACATGGACCGCTGGGAGCGGGCCGAGCGCACCTCCGAGCTGCTGCCGACGAAGGTGGCCCTCGCGGGCGCCGACCAGTGGCTGCCCGGGCGCGCCGACGACCTGAGCCCCGGGGAGCGTGCCTACCTGGCTGCCGGGCGCGCCCACCAGCGCTCCCGGGCCCGCCGGGTGCGCGGCGCCTGGTCCGCGGTCTCCTTCATCGCGATCGCGGCCGTCCTGCTGGGGTCGCTGTTCGTCGTCACGCGGCAGGAGAGCCGCAGGCGCGACGCGCTCGCCACCTCGCGCGCCCTGACGCAGGCATCGCAGGACGTCGCCTCCACCGACCCCGCCCAGTCGGTGATGCTCGCGCTCGCGGCCTACCGGACCTCACCGACCCAGGAGGCCCGCAACCAGCTCCTGCGCCAGCACCTGGCGTACTCGGACAAGAGCCGAGTCGTCTCGGGCCTGCTGGGAACGGTACGGGGCCTGCAGACCAGCCTGGACGGCGACGTGGTGCTGGCCACCTCGAAGAACGGAAGGGCGATGCTCTTCACGGGCGTCACCACCGGCAAGGTCCGCAGCGCGCAGGTTCCCTCGGTCGGGCAGGTGAAGTACCCGATGGTCTCGGCCGACGGGAAGCGGGCCGGCTACGTCCAGGAGGACGGGGTCGCCGCGTGGTTCCCGGTGCACGCCGACCGTGAGGAGCCGATGGGCGAGCTGCGCAAGCTGGCCGCGGCCCCGGGAGCGGCCGTCGGCACGGAGAAGGGGCTGGACCCCTCCATGTCGGCGGACGGGACACTGATCGTCCACCGGGTGCTGGACCACCTGGTCTGGTGGGACCTGGACAGCGGTGCCATCGCCCGCACGACGCGCGCGCCCGCGGACCGGAACGACGGCAGCAACGAAGACCTGTGGATCGGCGCGGACAACCGGACCCTGCTGCTGCGGCGGGGCGGGCTGGGCGACAACAACACGGTCCTGCTCGCCTACGACCCGGCGACCGACGCGACGCGGGTCGTCGCCGGCGAGGTGGCCGACATCGAGCTCTCCGGGGACCGGAGGGCAGCAGTGGTGTGCAGCAAGCAGGGCGACGGCATGTCCCTGAGGCTGGTGCGGATCTCCGACGGCGCCCCGCAGGGGAAGGAGTACAACGAGCAGGACAAGCGGTACAGGTCAGGAATCTGCCTTCCGCAGGCGGTCAGCACGGACGGCACGCGGGTGGCGCTGTGGTTCGACGACACGCTGCGCCTGGTCGACCTGCTCCAGAGCAAGGTGGTCTCCACCGTCCCCTCACCCTCCGCGCACTGGTCGCGTCAGCTGGCGTCGGCCGACGGCAGGCTCTACTACGTCGGGTTCAAGGACTCCCTGATCACCTACACCGCACTTCCCACCGGAGAATCCGTACTCCAGGGGGGCCAGCAGATCCTCACCCACGACGGCGGCCGGACGATCAGTGTGCTCGCCGACGGATCCGCGCTGCAGGTGCGGCCCACGGCACCGGGCACCGACGACCAGCTGATCGCCGAGGCCCCGCGCCGGACGCCGTACCGGAAACCGGCGAGCACCGACCTCCTGAGGCTGAGCAAGGACGGACGCCTGCTCGCGGACCTGGAGGGACCCCACGTGGTGTCCGTCCTCGATGCCTCCACCCTGCGCCGGCTGGCCACCATCACCGCGGCCGAGCCGCCCGCCCCGGCCGCCACCACGCCGCCGCCGCTCCTCGCCGGCAGCGAGGAACCGGACTTCCAGCACTTCTTCGACGTCGCCGGCAACGTCCTGACCGTCTCCGGGACCCTGGTCCAGCAGTGGGACGCGCGCACGGGACGCGAACTCGCCCACTACGACGCGAAGGCCCTGCTGCCCACCACGGGGCCCGCGCCGCATACCGGTATCGGCCCCTATCCGGCCCCGGACAAGGTGACCGTGACCGTCTGGGGCGACCCCTCGGTCCGCATCGTCGACCTCACCACGGGCACCGTCACGGAGACCGTCCGCACCACCGAGGACGTCCTCGCCGTGCAGTTCGACCCCAGCGGCCGCTACTTCGGGCTGATGCGCCGGGGCTCCATCGTCGAGCTGTGGCGGCGCGACCCGCTGCGCAAGGAGATCGGTCCGCTGCGCAGCACCGCCGAAGACTCCGCGACCCCGACCGTCACCCAGTTCCTCGACGGTGACGGCCACTTCCTGATCGCCGCCAACAACGCCGTGCGGACCTACGGCATCGAGGAACGCGCCCTCCTGGAGTCGTACGAATTCGGTCGGCCGCCGAGCGAGGCCTCCAGCTCCAGCTCCCTCTTCTCGGCACGTCCGTACGCCTTCATGGACATCTCCAAGGACGCCAGGACGGTGATCTACGCCGACCCCGCAGGTCCGGGCGGTGTCCTGCCGCTCGACCCCCAGGCGTGGCAGCGCGACCTGTGCAAGGCCGTCGGCAACCGGACGTTCACCGCCGAGGAGCGCAGGAGCCTGCCGGTCCGCATCCCGGCGCAGCCGCTGTGCGCAGCGGAGTAGACGGCCTCGCCGCCCGCGGCCGACGCCGATCAGCCGGGCTCGGGGGCCCGGCGGATCCTCAGGCCTCCGGAGTGCCGGGGTCCCCGCTGCCCGCGCCCTGGGAGCCCTCCTGCTCCGCGGCGATCTTCGCGCGGACCTCGTCCATGTCGAGGTCCCGGGCCTGGCGGATGAGGTCCGTCAGGGTCGCCTCCGGCAGCGCGCCGGGCTGCGCGAAGATGGCCACCTGGTCCCGGACGATCATCAGCGTCGGGATCGAGGTGATCTGGAAGGCCCCGGCCAGCTCCTGCTGCGCCTCGGTGTCCACCTTGGCGAACACGAGGTCGGGATGGGCCTCGGAGGCCCGCTCGTAGACCGGGGCGAACTGCAGGCACGGCCGGCACCAGCCCGCCCAGAAGTCGATCAGCACGAACGGGTTCTCGCTGACCGTCTGGTCGAAGTTTTCCTTGGTGAGCTCGACTGTAGCCACGGTGTCCAGACCTCCTGATTGAGCCGTCTGCTCCCTTGAACGAACGGCCCGCCTTCCGCATTCCGCCTCTGCGGGGGTGCCGGTGGAACAGCCCGGGACACCGCCTAGTGCTGTGACCGGGAAGGTTTGCCGGGTTGCGGCGTCCGGTGCGGTGCATCGCAAGGCGGAGGACCGCGGCTCGTACTGGACGTACTTGCGCGGTCCGACAACGCGGCGAGGTGCCGTGCCGGGCGTCGTGACCCGGTGAACCTTCCCGGTCACAGCACTAGAACGGGTGGCCGGCGGGGGTGCTGCGGGCGGTGGTCCAGCGCAGTTCCGTGAAGGCGTCCAGATTCGCCTCGCCGCCGAAGCGGGCACCGGTGCCGGAGGCCCCGACTCCGCCGAAGGGGGCGACGGCCTCGTCGTTGACCGTCTGGTCGTTGATGTGCGCGATCCCGGTCGGGATCCGCTCGGCCAGGTCGAGCCCGCGCCCCGAGTCCCGGGTCACGATCCCGAGGGAGAGGCCGTAGGGGCCCGCCGAAGCCAGAGCCACCGCCTCCTCCTCCGTCGCGAAGGACCGTACGGGCGCCACCGGGCCGAATACCTCCTCGGTGTAGGCGGGGGTGTCGTCGGCGACGCCCGCCAGGACCGTCGGCCGGTAGAAGAGGTCCCGGTGCGTGCCGCCGGCCACGAGCTTGGCCCCCTGCCCGGTGCTGGCCTCCACCAGGGCGTGGACGCGGTCCAGCTGGGCGCGGTCGATCAGCGGGCCCAGGTGGACGCGCTCGCGGTGCGGGTCCCCCACGGCCAGTTCCTCGGCACGCGCGGCGAGCCGCTCGACGTACTCGTCGTAGAGCGAGGCGTGGACGAGGTGCCGCCCGGCGGTCATGCAGATCTGGCCCTGGTGGAAGAAGGAACCCCAGGAGGCCTGGGCCACGGCGGCCTCGATGTCGGCGTCGCGGAGCACGACGAGGGCGGAGTTCCCGCCCAGCTCCAGGTGCACGCGCTTGAGGTGCCGGCCGGCCAGTTCCCCGACGGAGCGGCCCGCGGCGGTGGATCCGGTGAAGGACACCACCCGCACGTGCGGGTCGGCGACCACCGCGGCGCCCGTCCCGGCGCCGCCGGGCAGGACCTGCAGCAGCCCGCCCGGCAGCCCGGCGGCGGCGAAGACCGCGGCGAGGGCGAGGCCGCCGCAGACGGCGGTGCGCCGGTCCGGCTTGAGCAGCACCGCGTTGCCGAGTGCCAGCGCGGGCGCGACCGAGCGGATCGCCAGGATCAGCGGGGCGTTGAAGGGGGCCACGACCCCGACCACCCCGGCCGGCACCCGGCGGGTGAAGGACAGCCGGGGCGCCTCGCTCGGCAGCACCTGCCCCGTGGGGCGCGAGGCCAGTGCCGCGGCCTCGTAGCACTCCTGCGCGGCGACGTGCAGCTCGAAGTCGGCCTTGCCGGATATCGAGCCGGACTCGCGGACCAGCCACTCCCGCAGCTCGTCGGCGTGGGCGGTGAACAGGTCCCCGGCGCGGCGCAGCACGGCCGCCCGCTCCGGGTGGGCGGCCCGCGCCCAGTCCCGCTGCGCCGCGAGGGCCCGTACGGCGGCCTCGGCCACGTCGGCGGGCGCGGCGAGGTCGATGGTGGCGAGGGTGCGGCCGGTGGCGGGTTCGACGACCGGGGCGGGGCCGCCGGTGAGGGTGGGTCCGTCCTGCCAGAGCGTCGGATCGAGGAGCGGCATGGCGCGGGGCCTCCGGGTGGGGATGGGCGGGGCGGGGGGCGGCAGCACGCGCCATCGTGCCAGACCGGAGGCTCCACATCTGTTCAGTTATTGGGCAGTTGACGCCGAGCGCTGACCGGAAACGATCGACGCCCGCGTGGCACCGGCCCGGGTCAGCGCTCCAGGACGAGCGCGATGCCCTGCCCGACCCCGATGCACAGGGCCGCCATGCCGGTACCGGAACCGGCCGCCGCCAGCTGGTGCGCGACCGAACCGGCCAGGCGGGCGCCCGAGGCTCCGAGCGGATGGCCGATCGCGATGGCGCCGCCCCGCGGGTTGACCACGGCCGGGTCGAGCTCCGGCCAGGCCGCGAGGCAGCCCAGCGCCTGCGCGGCGAAAGCCTCGTTCAGCTCGAAGGTGGTCAGATCGGCCAGGGCGCGGCCGGACTTGGCGAGCGCCCGCTGGACGGCGTCGACCGGCCCCAGGCCGAAGAGCTGGGGCTCGATCCCGGTGACGGCGGACGCGCTGATCCGGGCGAGCGGCTCCCGGCCGGTGGCCGCCAGACCCTCCTCGTCGGTCAACAGCAGCGCGGCGGCGCCGTCGTTGAGCGGGGAGGCGTTGCCGGCCGTGACCGTGCCCGTGCCGTCCGTCCGGAAGGCCGGCTTCAGGCGGGCCAGCGCCTCGGGCGTGGAACCCTCCCGGATGCACTCGTCCCGCACCAGGTCCGCTCCGGAGTACGGGACGACCTCGTCGTCGTACAGCCCGGCGGACCAGGCGGCGGCGGCCTTGCGGTGGCTCTCCAGGGCGAAGGCGTCCTGCGCGTCACGGGTGATGCCGTGCTTGTCCGCGACGAGTTCGGCTCCCTCGCCGAGCGAGCCGGTCCACTCCGCGGGCATGCGCGGGTTGGTCATGCGCCAGCCCAGGGTGGTGGACCACATCTGCTGGTGCCCGGCCGGGAAGGCCCGCTCGGGCTTCTGCACGACCCAGGGGGCGCGGCTCATCGACTCGACCCCGCCCGCGATGGCCACGGAGGCATCACCGAGCGCGATGGCGCGGGCGGCCTGGATCACGGCTTCGAGGCCGGACCCGCAGAGCCGGTTGACGGTGACCCCGGGGACGCTCACCGGCAGCCCGGCCAGCAGCACCGCCATGCGGGCCACGTCCCGGTTGTCCTCGCCCGCGCCGTTGGCGTCACCGAAGACGACGTCGTCGATGCGGGCCGGATCGAGGTCCGGCGTACGCTCCACCAGCGCGCGCACGACGTGCGCGGCCAGGTCGTCCGGCCGGACTCCGGCGAGGGCGCCGCCGAACTTGCCGATCGGGGTGCGGACGGCGTCGACGACGTAGACGTCGCGGACGGTGCGGATGCTCATGGGGTCTCTCCTGGGCGGATCCGTACGGGCGGTGGCGCGTCGGTGCCGGTGTGGACACCGGGGCACGCCGCCGGGCACGCCCGGTGGGGCGCGCCCGCAGTCTCCGTCCGCACGTCACCGCCTGTCAACGGCTCCCCGGACCTGGGCGGCCCCTTCCGGATCCTGCCGGGCCCGGCACCGTCAGGTCGACTCGCGGGGGACGGCGGCGGCCGCCATCAGGTCGTGCCGCTCGGTGACCTCCGACGGCTCGCGCACCGCGTGGTCCACCAGCGAGGCCAGATCGGCGCCGGTCGGCACCTCCAGGCGTACGGTGCTCAGCCGCGGCCGCAGGAGCCGCCCGATCAGGAGGTCGTCGGCGCCGATGACGGCGACGTCCTCGGGGACGCGCAGCCCCTCGTCCTGGAGGGCCCGCATCAGCAGCATCGCGTACTCGTCGTTGTACGCGAACGCCGCGTCCAGCCCGAGCCCGCGCCAGCGGGCCGCGAGGGCCGCGGCCGATTCCTCGGAGTAGGCCATCGGGAGGGCCGTGACCTCGGCGCCCGCCACCGACCGGGCGCCCGTGAGCCGGGGCACGGAGAACAGTTCCAGGCCCTCCTCCTCGGGAACGACCACACCGATCCGCCCTCGTCCGCGCTCCACGAGATGGGCGGCGGCCCGGACCCCGACCTCCTGCTGGTCCATGACGAGCGCGTGCGCCCCGGGCACGCCGACGGGCCCCATCGTGATCACCGCGCGGGCTCCGGCCCGCTTGAGGGTGGCGACGTTGCGTGCGGAGAGGGTGATCTCGCCGAGGGAGATCACGGCCACCGGACGCAGTTCCGCCCAGGCCCGCACGGCCTCGTCGCCGCTGAGTCCGAGGCTCCCGTACTGCACCACCGTGTAGTC
Organism: Streptomyces sp. NPDC040545; assembly: GCF_055595065.1. NCBI lineage: Bacteria > Bacillati > Actinomycetota > Actinomycetes > Kitasatosporales > Streptomycetaceae > Streptomyces > Streptomyces sp. NPDC040545. The sequence goes on along the minus strand of NZ_JBVIWA010000002.1, from coordinate 570,930 downwards.
GAGGCGGCGCAGCGCCCACTGGAGTTCGTTGAGGAAGGTGCTGTAGAGGGGCCCGACCGGCACGTGGGGGGTGGGCAGCAGCACGATCCTGGTGTGTCCGGCGCGCAGGCTGCGGGCGGCGGCGTGCGGGACGTACCCGAGCTCCTCGGCGGCCTCGCGGACCTTGCGGCGGGTCGGTTCGCTGATGCGTACGGCTTCCGCGTTGTTCAGCACGTACGAGACCGTGGCGCGCGAGACGCCGGCGAGGCGGGCCACGTCGGCGCTCGTCGGAGCGGGCGGCGGCGGCGGGGTGGCCGGTCCGGAGGCCGGGCCGGCCGGCTGCGGCTTCGGCGGTTTCGATGACTGAGACATTGCCGTGGCATCTTTCCAGACCGATCACGGCCGAGGGCTGGCGGATGGCCGGAAACGAATGCTACACAGTGGTTACACGAGTCATTGACACGTGTAACTGCTGTGTCACATCCCTCTACGGCCGATGTGCCGACGCCGTGCCCCGCCGTGCCGCCGTCCTGTCGCGCTCCGTCGCACCCCCGCCGTCGCGACCGGGCGGCGCGCACCCGTCCCCACCCCACCCCGCCCCGCACCTCCCTCTTCCCTCATCCGCCCGCATCCGCCCAGGAGGGCACCGTGGCCCGTTCCTCCCCCGGCACCGGCTCCGCCGCCACCACCGACGGGTCCCCCGGACCGGGCACCGGACCCGACCCAGCGCGGCGTGCTCTGCTGACCCTGCTGCTCGTCGGCAACAGCGCCATGTACGCGCTCTGCATCGGCGTGGCCGGCGTCCTGCTCGCGCTCCAGGCCGAGGACATCGATCCGGCGGACAAGGTGGCGAACTTCGGCGTGATCGCGGGGGTCTCGGCGATCTTCGCCACGGTCTTCAACCCCGTCGCCGGCGCCCTGTCCGACCGCAGCGGACGGCGCTCCCTGGATCCTCGGCGGTGGACTCGCCGCCGTGCCCGCGATGTTCCTGCTGGGCCTCGCCGACACGACGCCGTTCGTCGCCTCGGTGGTCGTCTCCTTCAGCGGCGGGTACACCGCGCTGTTCGTCGTCGCGGCCGTGCTCGCCGTGGCGGGGGCCCTGGCCGTGAAGCCGATCCGCAGCGTGCGCTGACGCGTCGGCGCCCTGACGCGCCGACCGGCATGCCGCACCGGCGGCCCGCACCCTCCGCACCCTCCGCACCTTCCACACTTCCCACCACGACCGAAATTCACCGCCGAGAAAGGCACACCGTGCACCTGAACAGCCAGACCTGGGGCGAGGGCGACCGCGTCGCCCTCCTGATCCACGGCATCATGGCCGACCACCGCACCTGGCGCCGGGTCGGCCCCGCCCTCGCCGACCACGGCTACCGCGTCATCGCCGTGGACCTGCGGGGCCACGGCGCAAGCGGCCGCGGCGAGTACAGCCCGGAGCTCTTCGCGGACGACGTGGTCGAGACGCTCCCCGCCGGCGCCGAACTCGCCATCGGCCACTCCCTCGGCGGCCTGACCCTGTCGCTCGCGGTGGACCGGCTGCGGCCCGCCCGGGCCGTGTTCTCCGACCCCGCGTTCCACCTGGCCGCCCCGGCCGAGGGCTTCGGCCCCGAGGTGCTCGCTCAGTTCAAGACGGCGACCAGGGAGCAGATACGGGCGATGAGCCCGCGCTGGGAGGAGGTGGACGTCGACATCGAGCTGGAGACCCTGGCCGTCTGGGACGAGCGGACCGCGCTGAGCCTCGCGCCGCTGGTCGGCGCCGACCTGATGCCGCCCGCACCGGTGGTCCCCTCCCTCGTGCAGCTCGCCGATCCGAGCGTCCTCGTCGATGAGGAGCGGACGCAGCTGCTCAAGAGCCGTGGTTTCGAGGTGCGTTCGGTCGCCGGGGCGGGACACACCATCCACCGGGACGACTTCGACGGGTTCATGGCTTCCCTGGAGGGCTGGCTCTAGAACTACCCGGCCACTCCCCATTACGGTCTCCCTACCGATCGGTAATGGGGAGTGGTACGCGATGTCCGATTCAGCTGTACCGACGGCCTCCGGCCTGGTCGACATGGCCGGCGCCCTCGCCGGAGGAACCGTGTCGGCACGGCGGTTGACCGAGGAGGCACTGCGCCGGATCGCCGCGGCCCAGCCGGAGCTCAACGCCTTCCGGACCGTGCGCGCCGAGGCCGCGCTCGCCGAGGCGGACGCGGCGGACCGGCGGCTGGCCGCGGGCGAGCGGCTGCCGCTGCTGGGCGTACCGCTGGCGGTCAAGGACGACATGGACGTGACCGGGGAGCCGACCGCCTTCGGCTGCGCGGGGGCCTTCGCCCCGAAGACCGCCGACAGCGAGGCGGTACGAAGGCTGCGCGCGGCCGGCGCCGTGATCGTCGGCAAAACCCAGACGCCGGAGCTGGGGCAGTGGCCCTTCACCGAGGGCGAGGCCTTCGGCGAGACCCGCAACCCGTGGAACCCGGCCTACACGCCCGGCGGCTCCTCGGGCGGCTCGGCGGCGGCCGTGGCGGCGGGCCTGGTCCCGGCCGCCCTGGGCTCGGACGGGGCCGGCTCGGTCCGGATCCCCGCGGCCTGGACCCATCTGGTGGGTGTGAAACCCCAGCGCGGGCGCATCTCCACCTGGCCGGAGCCGGAGTCCTTCCACGGGCTCACGGTCAACGGCGTACTGGCCCGCACCGTCGCCGACGCGGCGCTCCTGCTGGACGCCGCGAGCGGCCCGCACCCCGAGGACCTGCACCGCCCGGCACGGATCTCCGCCGTCGAGGCGACCCGGCGCACACCGCGCCGGCTGCGGATCGCCCTCTCCTTCGCGATGGCCTTCACGGCGACGCCCAAGCACCTGGACCCGGAGGTCCGTTCCGCCGTGGAGCGGCTGGCCGCGCGCCTGGAGTCGCTGGGTCACGAGGTGATCCCGGAGGACCCGCGCTACGGCCCGATCGGCCTGACCTTCGTACCCCGCGCGACCAGCGGCGTACGGGACTGGGTGGCGCGGGTGCCCGATCCCGCGCTGCTGGACCCGCGCACGCACGAGGCCGTACGGACGGGCCGCGTCCTGGGCGGGCTCGCCCTGCGGGCCTCCCGCCGGGCGGAGACGGCCCTGCGGCGGCGGGTCGGCGAGGTCTTCGACCGCTTCGACGTGGTGCTGACACCGACGACGGCCACCCCGCCCCTGCGGATCGGCGCCCTGGCCGGGCTGGGGGCCATGGCCACGGACCGGGCGATGATAGCGGCCTGCCCGTACGCCTGGACGTGGAACGTGCTGGGCTGGCCGGGGGTGAACATCCCGGCGGGTCTCACGGCCGACGGACTGCCGATGGGAGCCCAACTGCTGGGCCCGGCCGACTCGGAGCCGCTGCTGCTGGGGCTGGCCGCGCAGGTGGAGGCGGCGGAGGGCTGGGCGGCGGTGCGGCCGGGCCGGTAGGCGGCGAACCCTTCCCCTCATATAAGTTCCCATGAGGAACTATCAAGCGCCACATCACCGGAAGGGGCGACGCGACCCATGGCTCAGCAGACATGGACGGCCGTTGACGACTACTTCGACGGACTGCTGGTCGAGGAGGACGAGGCGCTGCTCGCCGCGGCCGCCGCCACCGAGACCGCCGGCCTGCCCGCCCACCAGGTGGCCCCCAACCAGGGCAAGCTGCTGAACCTCCTCGCCCGCGTCCGCGGCGCCCGCCGCATCCTGGAGATCGGCACCCTGGGCGGCTATAGCACCATCTGGCTGGCCCGCGCCCTCCCGGCCGGGGGCCGGCTGGTCACGCTGGAGGTCGACGAGCGGTGCGCCGACGTCGCGGCCGCCAACATCGGCCGGGCCGGACTGGACCACGTCGTCGAAATCCGGCGCGGCCGCGCCGTCGACCTGCTGCCCGCGCTCACCGGCGAAGAGCCGTTCGACCTGGTCTTCATCGATGCCGACAAGCCGGCCAACCCCGAGTACCTGGAGTGGGCCCTGAGGCTCACCCGGCCCGGCAGCGTCATCATCGGCGACAACGTCGTCCGCGACGGCGCCGTCGTCGACCCGGACAGCTCCGACCCCCGCGTGCAGGGCGTCCGCCGGTTCACCGAACTCATCTCCGAGCACCCGCAGTTGTCCGCCACCGCCCTGCAGACCGTCGGCAGCAAGGGCTACGACGGGCTCATCCTGGCCCTGGTCACCGACTGACCCACGGCGACTGACCCACAGCGCGGGCGCGGGCCGTCTCCGCGCGAGCGGAGGACATCCGGGGGACACCGGACTGCCGGGCGTCCTCTGCTCGCGTTGCGTTTGCCAGCCGCTACGGGCGGCCGGAGACTGGTGATATCAGCGTGGCCCCGCCTCTGCAAACGGGGTTGGTCGGCGCCCACGCTTCTCCCGCTGCTGCCACACCGAGTGGGCACCTGCCGTTCTGTCTGCGAGACCTTCCCGGAGGTCCCGTGGCAACGCTGCGTCCGGCCACGCTGAACGCCGCGCATCTTCCCCGTGTGTTGATGAATGCCGAACCATCGGCTCTCTCACTCAGGAGGTACCCCATGAGGAGAACACGCCCGATCAACTGCATCATTCCCCCCTACATTCTCGACAGGCTCGTGGAGAGCAAAGACAAGGACGTGCGCAAAGCCGCCCTGAACACCCTGTTGACCACTACTCGCCTGCGGGGTGTACGCTCGGCCCGAGTGACCTTCCCCGGCGCCGCCGCCCCGGGCAACGCCCGACGCACCATCTTCGACTGCGAGCACTCGGAATTCCTCCAGACCGCTGCCCTGGCTCGGACGGAAGACGGACCAGAGTCCCCGGACAAGTCGGTCAACCAGGCCTTCGAGGCGCTCGGACTGACGCGCGATTTCTACAAGGAGGCGTTCCAGCGCGATTCCATCGACGGCCAGGGAATGCGTCTGGACGGATTCGTCCACTTCGGCGAGAAGGTCGGTAACGCCTTCTGGGACGGACGGCGGATGCTCTTCGGTGACGGGGACGGAGTGGAATTCGGCGACCTCACCGGATCCCTCGAAGTGATCGCCCACGAGTTGACGCACGGAGTCACCGATCACACCTCGGCATTCGTATACCACAAGCAGTCCGGGGCTCTGAACGAGTCGATGTCGGACGTCTTCGGGTCGCTGGTCAAGCAGTGGAAGAAGAAGGAGACGGCCGAGGAGGCCGACTGGCTGATCGGGGCCGACGTCTGGACCCCGGGAATCGGAGGAGACGCCCTGCGATCGATGAAAGCCCCGGGGACGGCGTTCAACCACCCGCTGGTCGGAAAGGACCCCCAGCCCGACCGTATGAGTAAATTCGTCCACATGCCCGACACCCGAGCAGGGGACAACGGTGCGGTGCACTACAACTCCGGCATTCCGAACAAGGCCTTCTACCTGACGGCCGTGGGCATCGGCGGATTCGCCTGGGAGGCTGCCGGGACCCTCTGGTACGAGTCGCTCAAGGCGTCCACCGCCCAGGATCAGTTCCAGGACTTCGCGGACACCACCTTCCTGAAGGCCGGGGAATTGTTCGGCGTCGGCAGCCCCGAGCAGTCGGCTGTGCTGGCGGCGTGGCAGGAGGTTGAAATCCAGGTCAGAAGTGTCCCCATCGGGCTCGCCCGGGCATGGAGCAATGGGACCAACGGGCGCGGTGGCCTGGGCCGGGAAGACGGCCAGGTAGCCCTGACCAAGCAGATCAGGGACCTGAGCGACAAGGTGGCGGCGCTTGCCAGGGAGGTGGCCGCGCTGCAGGGCAACGGGTGACCACCGGAAATCGCCGCCGATCCGGAGGTTGCGCCCGGTGAAGGTGACCCTGGAGACGTACGGCGGGCTGGCGGCGGCTGCCGACCGCCGCCGCCGGCCCCAGGTGCTGGACACGGCCGGCCTGCCCGGGAGTTCCGCAACCGAGCTGGCCCGGCTGGTGGCGGCCGCCGTCGCGATGCCCGCGGAGGCCGACACCGGCCGCGCCAGGGATGCGCGGAGCTACGCGATCACGGTGGAGGACGGCGGCCGCACGACGCTTCTCGAGCAGTCGGACACCGCCATGACCCCCGCCTTCGCGGCCTTGCTCACGTGGCTCCGCAGACACTTCGCGGGGCAGTGAGGTGCGACGGGTCAGGTTGCCCCACCCTCTCGCCACCGGCAGGATCCGGAATTCTCTTCCGGATCCTGCCGGACCCGCGCCGCCCGGCAAGATCCGAAAGGGACGGCCTGGCTAGTAATCTCCGCGAGATGACGGCACTTTCCCACCACAGCAACGGCCACGTCGAGCAGCCCGGTCGCGACGGCGTCACCGCGACCACTGAGGCCGATCCGCACGCCATCGGCCCCGTGCGGACCGAGTACGCCCCGGACCCCGACGGCGATCCCGACCCCGGCGAGATCGTGTGGACCTGGGTCCCCTTCGAGGAGGACGACGGGCGCGGCAAGGACCGTCCCGTGCTGGTCGTGGCCCGGGAGGCGGGCGGGCGGACCCTGCTCGCCGTACAGCTGTCGAGCAAGCGGCACGACCACGACCGGGAGTGGGTGCCGATCGGGACGGGGCCGTGGGACAGCGCCGGGCGCGAGTCCTGGGTGGACGTGGACCGGGTGCTGCGGGTGCACGAGTCGGGGATGCGCCGCGAGGCCTGCGCGCTCGACCGCGGCCGCTTCGGCCTGGTCGTGGACCGGCTGCGTGAGCGCTACGGCTGGCAGTGACGCACGCGGGCCGGGCGGTGGTCGCGGCCGGGCCCGCGGCCACCGCCCGGACCGGCCCCGGCCTCCCGTGTCCCTGGCCCGGACGGTCCCGGTGATCTCCTAGGGTGAGGCCCGTAGGCGGACACAGGGAGTAGCGGGCATGCGAATAGAACGACACAGGGTGAGCGAGGCCGCCCTGGCAGCGGTGCGCGAGGACTTCGCGAACAAGATGATCTCGGACGTGTACTCCAGGTCCCGGGCCGGTCTGATCGACGCCTACGACTGGTGGGACATCACGCTGCGGTTCCTCGACGGCCTCGGCGCGTACTCGGCGGTGACCCCCGACCTCGACACCCCGGAGGCGAAGGCGATCCTGGGCGACGCGGCCGAAACGGCCGCCGCCACCGTGTCGTTCGCCGCCTACCCGAACGCGTCCTTCCACGTCTTCCTCAACTACGTCGACTTCGGCCGCGACTACGAATCCGGGGCGGGGGGCAGCGCCCAGCCGGTCAGCGCCGCTCGCTGGATCGACGCGTTCTGTGTGGCGGTCCTCGCCGACAAGGCCGAACGGCACGGCGAGGCCTTCCACTTCGCCCGTACGGCACCGCAGCGGGCCGGCGGCCCCGGGCTCCCGCCGGTGGAGCTGATCAACGGCCTGCTGGCGTACGTCAGCGGGGACATCGGGGTCGAGTACCAGAAGGTCCCGCCCTCCCCGCAGGAGAAGCTCGCCGCGCTGGATGCCGCGCTCGCCCGGATCGCCGACCGGCAGGCCAGGGCCGGAGCCGGGGCCGACAGGACGGGGGCGGCCGACCCGGCGACCGGCGCGCTGCGCGCCCTGCGCGCGCTGGCCGCCCGGGACCGGGAGGCCTTCGCAGCCGAGCTCGCCGCGCTGCTGCTCCCTTACTCCCGTCTGGAGGACCCCCGGGCCGAGCCGCGCAGCCTGCTGCCCCTGCTGCCGCTGGCGCTGGCCGCGCTCGGCTACCGCCGCGAGGGCTGGCAGCCGCCCGTCGAGTCCGGCTACCTGCCGCGGGCACTGGTCACCGGCTTCGAGGCCCCGCCGCCGCGGGTGGGGCCGTACGGGCGCGAGCGGCGGGCGGACGCCGTCGCGGCGCTGGCCGCGGGCCCCCTGATCGTCGAGCGCCCGGAGATGCCGGAGCCTGCGGGCCACGCCGACCACCTCGTACGCAAGCTGTACGAGGCCACCCGCGCGGGTGGCGCGTCCGCGGACTCCGCCCGCCCGGACCGCCCGGACCGCCCGCTCCGTCCCGGGAACTGGCACGAGTCCCTGAAGCGCGCCCTGATCACCGGCAGCCGTGCGGAACTCGCCCCGCTGGTCCTCAGCGGCCCCGCCGCCCTGGAGGAGGACCGTTCCGCGTACGCCTCGTACCGGCAGGCCCTGCACGACTACCTGCGGGGCGAGGACCCGGAGCCCGCCACCGACCGGGCCGTCGCGGACGTCGGGCAGACCTGGGAGTGGGGCTTCCTCCCGGCGCCGGCCGTGCTCTTCTCCCAGCTGGTGGAGGGCGACGAGGAGAGCTTCAACCTGGCCCTGGCCGATGCCCTGGAGGCCCACCGGGACTACCACTCGGTGGGCGACCGGCTCTTCGGCGCCGGGGCCGACGCCGCGGTGGGCTTCGACGTCCTGGCCCTGGCCTGCCACGCCCGCCGCCGGGGCTGGCGGATCCGCGTCTCGTCGCCCTACCTGCCGGAGATCCTGCTGGGGGCGGCGAACCCGTTCTGAGCGCACGGGCCCGGCGGGCCCGCCGCCCCGCGGCCCCGCCGCCCCCGTATCTCAGGCCGGAAAGACCCGGTCGAAGGTCTCGCGGGTGGTGGGGTCGCGGTCGAGGATGCCGAACACGACGTGCTCGAAGGCTCCGGCGAACCGGCCCGCGAGCAGCCCCCGGAAGGCCTCGGCCACCTGCGCCGGGTCGTTCTGGAACACCCCGCAGCCCCAGGCCCCGAGCACCAACCGCCGGTATCCGTGCAGCGCCGCCACCTCCAGTACGAGCTCCGCCCGCCGTGCCAGCGCGGCCGGGATCTCGGCGGTCCGCTCCGGCTCCTGGCGGCGGATCGTGCCCGCGTTGGGCGCCGGTGAGGTGAGGAAGCCGACCCGGAAGGGGGTCTCCAGCAGGTCGCCCCGGTCGTCGCGGAAGACCGGGACCCCGGGCGAGTGAATCACCCGGTCGGTGTAGAAGGTGCTCCGTTCCGCGCGGTGGACCTCGTAGTACTCCGGGGCTTCCAGCAGGGTCTCGTAGAGGGCGGAGGCGCGGCACAGCGCCTCCTCCTGGGCCTTGGCCCCGCGGACGTAACCGCCCCCGGGGTTACGGGCCGAGGCGAAGTTCAGGACCGCGCAAGGAGACGGATCCGGGTCGGCCAAGGTGGCGGTCGCGAGCCTTCGGGCGGCGACCGTGCTGCTCTCTCCGGTGACCTCGACGACGGTCGCACTGCCGCTGGAAGCGATCACTTCATCTGGAATGACACGGTTTGGTCCATATATCCTGGTTCCGGCCTTGGCGTCCGCCAGGGCGGCGGCCAGCGGAACCTGCCGTCCCGACCGCGTCCGGTACCCCCCGGCCGCCAGGATCTCCGCGTTCTCCCGCGCGATCTCGCGCAATCTGCTGCTCACGCCGCCATCCTCCGCACTGCGATTCCCGGCGGCAAAGGGTTTTGCGTCCCGAGGAGGGGTAGGCACGGGTGATGTCACGACCGACGACAGGAGACGAGGACCCGGTCATGTCCCAGGACCCATCCGCTCCCCCACCCGCGCCCGGCCCGACCCCCGTGCCCTCGATCAGCGAGACGGAGGCCGAGGACCTGATCCACGGCATCTGTTTCAAAACCGGCCCGCCCCGCCTGCTCGGCGCCGAGCTCGAATGGCTGGTCCTGGACGCCGAGCGTCCGGAGCAGCCCCTGCCCCCCGAGCGGCTGCGGGCCGCGCACGCCGCGGCCCGCGCCCTGCCCCTGCACTCCCGGGTGACCGTCGAACCGGGCGGCCAGCTCGAGCTCAGCTCGGCCCCCGCCACCTCCCTCAGCGGCTGCGTGGACGACCTGCAGGCCGACCTCACCGCCGTGCGCGCCGTCCTCCGGGCCCAGGGCCTGGTCCTGCGCGGTGTCGGCCGCGATCCCCGCCGCCCGTACCGCCGGCTGCTGAACAGCCCGCGGTACGACGCCATGGAGGCCTACTTCGACCGCACCGGCCCGGCCGGTCGCGCCATGATGTGCGCCTCCGCCTCCGTGCAGGTCTGCGTGGACGCCGGGTACGAGGAGCCGGGCGTGCTCGGCCACGGCCGGCGCTGGCGGCTGGCGCACCTGCTCGGCGCGGTCCTGGTGGCCGCCTTCGCCAACTCCCCCGCCGACGAGGGCCCGTACGCCGGCTGGCGCTGTGCCCGCCAGGGGATCTGGAGCGACCTGGACACCCGGCGCGCGCTCGCCCCGCCGCTGGAGGCGGAACCCCGTACCGCGTGGACCCGGCAGGCCCTGGACACCGAGGTGATGTGCGTCCGGTCGTACGGGGACGAGGGCCCGTGGGAGACCCCGCCCGGCACGACCTTCCGCGACTGGCTGCGCACGGCCGGGCACCCCGCGCTGCGGGCGCCCACCGCCGAGGACCTGGACTACCACCTGACCACGCTCTTCCCGCCGGTCCGTCCGCGCGGCCACCTGGAGATGAGGATGATCGACGCGCAGTCCGGCGACGACGGCTGGCTGGTCCCGGTGGCCGTCGTGCACGCGCTGTTCGACGATCCGGAGGCCGCCGAGACCGCGTACCGGGTGGCCAAGGGACTCGCCGACTCCTACGGCACGCACCCCGCGCCCCGCAATCCGCTCTGGCGGTCGGCGGCCCGGAACGCTCTGGCCGATCCGGAGCTGCGGGCGTCCGCGAAGGCGTGCTTCCGGGCCGCCGCCGAGGCCCTGCCCCGGCTCGGCGCGAGCACGCACGTCCGGGACACGGTCGGTGCCTTCACCGAACGCTACGTACTGCGCGGCCGATGTCCGGCCGACGACTGGTCCACTCAGGTGCTCACCGGAAAAGAGGCCCGCCGATGACCACCGGATCTCCCTCCGCCTCCGCTGCCCCCTCCGAGTCCCGCCTGCGGGAGCGGGCGGCCGCCGCCCTGACCGCGGCACGCATACGCACCGCCGGCCTCACCGACGCCGTGACCGACGAGGACCTCACCGCCCAGCATTCCCCGCTCATGTCGCCGCTGGTCTGGGACCTGGCGCACATCGGGAACCAGGAAGAGCTCTGGCTGCTGCGGCGCGTCGCCGGACGCGAGTCGATGCGCCCCGAGATCGAGCCCCTCTACGACGCCTTCCAGCACCCCCGCGCCGAGCGGCCCAAGCTGCCGCTGCTCGGACCCGCGGAGGCCCGCCGGTACGCGGCCGAGGTGCGCGGCCGGGTCTTCGACCTGCTGGAGCGGACGCCACTGGAGGGCAGCACGCTCCTCGACGGCGGTTTCGCCTTCGGGATGATCGCCCAGCACGAGCAGCAGCACGACGAGACCATGCTGATCACCCATCAGCTCCGGCGGGGCGCACCCGTGCTGACCGCCCCGGAGCCGGACGGCCCCTACGATCCGCCGCCCGCCGCCGAAGTCCTCGTCCCCGGGGGCCCGTTCACGATGGGCACCTCCGCGGAGCCGTGGTCGCTGGACAACGAACGCCCGGCGCACGTCCGGGAGACCGCGCCCTTCTGGATCGACACGGTCCCCGTGACCAATGCCGCGTACCTGGCGTTCATCGCCGACGGCGGGTACAGCGATCCGCGCTGGTGGGCGGCGCCGGGCTGGGAGCAGATCCGCGAGCACTCCATCGAGGCCCCGCTGTTCTGGCACCGGGAGGCCGGCCAGTGGCTGCGCCGCCGCTTCGGGGTGGTCGAGCCGGTGCCGGACGAAGAACCGGTCCTGCACGTCAGCTGGTACGAGGCGGACGCCTACGCCCGCTGGGCGGGGCGGCGACTGCCCACGGAGACGGAGTGGGAGAAGGCGGCACGGCACGACCCGGCGACCGGCCGCTCCACCCGCTACCCGTGGGGCGACGCCGATCCGACCCCCGCACACGCCAACCTGGGGCAGCGGCACCTGCGCCCGGCGCGGGCGGGCAGTTACCCGGCCGGGGCCTCCCCGCTCGGGGTGCGCCAGCTGATCGGCGACGTGTGGGAGTGGACCGCCTCCGATTTCCTGCCGTACCCGGGCTTCCGGGCCTTCCCGTACCGGGAGTACTCGGAGGTGTTCTTCGGCCCGGAGCACAAGGTGCTGCGCGGGGGCTCCTTCGCCGTGGACCCGGTGGCCTGCCGGGGCACCTTCCGCAACTGGGACCTTCCGGTGCGGCGGCAGATCTTCTCCGGCTTCCGGACCGCGAGGGACGTCTGATGTGCCGTCACCTTGCCTACCTGGGACCGGTGGTGGCGCTCGGGGAGCTGCTGAGCGAGCCCGAGCACTCGCTGGTGCGCCAGTCCTGGGAGCCGCGCCGCCAGGTGTCCGGGACCGTCAACGCAGACGGCTTCGGCATCGGCTGGTACGCGGACGGGGACCCGGTGCCCGCCCGCTACCGGCGGTCCGGGCCGGTCTGGGGCGACCTGACCTTCGCCGATCTCGCCCGGGTGGTCCGCAGCGGGGCCGCGCTGGCCGCCGTACGGGACGCCACGGACCCCGGGGCCGACGGGGAGGCGGCCGCCGCGCCGTTCGCGGACGGGCCGTGGCTGTTCAGCCACAACGGCTCGGTGCGCGACTGGCCCGGATCCGCCGCCCCGCTCGCGGCCGGGCTGCCGCCCGCGGAACTGCTCCGGCTGGCCGCGCGCACGGACTCGGCGCTGGTCTGGGCGCTGGTCCTGCACCGGCTGCGGGCCGGGGACGACCTGGGTACGGCGCTCGCCGAGCCGGTCCGGGAGCTGGCTTCGGCGGCTCCCGGCTCCCGGCTGAACCTGCTGCTCACGGACGGCGTCACGATCGCCGCGACGGCCTGGGGCGATTCGCTCTGGTACCTGGCCGACGCGGAGCGGCGGCGCACCGTGGTGGCCTCCGAGCCGTACGACGACGACACCCGGTGGCGCGAAGTGCCCGACCGGACCCTGCTGACCGCCACCCGCACCAGGGTCGAACTGACCCCGCTCAAGGAGAACTCCCTGTGAACGACTTTCAGTTGACCCGGACACTCGACGAGCACGCCGCGGAGACGGCGCTGCGCACGGATGTGCTGCACGGGCTGACGCACACGCCGAAGGTGCTGCCGCCCAAGTGGTTCTACGACGCGCGGGGCAGTGAGCTCTTCGAGGAGATCACCCGGTTGTCCGAGTACTACCCGACGCGCGCGGAGCGGGAGATCCTGCTGGAGCGGGCGCGGGAGATCGCCACCGAGAGCGGCGCCCGCACCCTGGTGGAGCTGGGTTCCGGGTCCTCGGAGAAGACCCGGCACCTCATCGAGGCGATGCCCGCGCTGGACATGTACGTGCCGGTGGACGTGAGCGAGAGCGCGCTGCGGGGCGCGGCCGAGACGCTGCTGGCGGAGCATCCGGGGCTGCGGGTGCACGCCCTGCTGGCCGACTTCACGCGTGCGCTGCAATTGCCGGACTCCCCCGGGCCCCGGCTGGTGGTGTTCCTGGGCGGCACGATCGGGAATCTGCTGCCGCCGGAGCGGGCGGTGTTCCTGGCGTCCGTACGGGCGATGCTGTCACCCGGGGACGCGCTGCTGATGGGGACGGACCTGGTGAAGGACGAAGCCGTGCTGGTGGCGGCGTACGACGACGCGCGGGGGGTGACCGCCGAGTTCAACAAGAACGTGCTGGCGGTCATCAACCGGGAACTGGGGGCGGACTTCCACACGGCCGACTTCGCGCACGTGGCGGTGTGGAACAGGGAGCAGGAGTGGATCGAGATGCGGCTGCGGGCCCGGTCGGAACTGGTGGTGAAGATCCGGGCCCTGGATCTGGTGGTGCCGTTCGCGGCGGGTGAGGAGATCCTGACGGAGGTCTCCGCGAAGTTCCGTCAGGAGGGCGTGCGCAAGGAGCTGGCGGCGGCCGGGCTGGAGCTGACCCAGTGGTGGACGGACGCGGCGGGCCGGTTCGCGCTGTCCCTGTCGGTCGCCGACGGCGCGGACGGCTGAGCGGGTATGCCCGGTAGCGGGTTCGGGCCGGCGGGGCCGGTCCAGGCTCCGGCGACGGCCCGCTGAGCCGCTGCCGCGAGGTCCCGCCGGTGCGCGTACCGGCCCGGCGGGATCCGCGGCAGCAGCCTGACTTCGGCGCGCACCCCCCGGGCCCGGGCGATCCGCCACAGGGAGGCGGTCAGCGGGTCGTCCCCGACGAAGGCGGGCGCCCCGGCCGGATTCCCGTCGCACCGCAGGTAGGTGAGCCGCAGGGGCTGTACGGGGACCCGTGCGTCCAGGGCGGCCTGGAAGGCGGCCCGGCGGAAGGTGCCCTGGGCCCGCCCGCACCACGTGGAGCCCTCGGGGAAGACGGTGACCCGGTCCCCGGCCAGCAGCGCGCCGGTGACGGCCCCGACGGTGGCGGGCAGGGCGCGGATCCGGTCGCGTTCGATGAACAGGGTGCCGGCCTGTCCGGCGAGGCGCCCGAGCACCGGCCAGGCCCGGATGTCGCTCTTGGCCAGCATCCGGCAGGGCAGGGCGGCGGCCACCAGCGGGATGTCCAGCCAGGAGATGTGGTTGGCGACCAGGAGCCGGCCGCCGCCGGGCCCCGGGCTGCCGTGCACGGTGATCCGGATGCCGAAGGCGCGTACGAGCGCGGCCGACCAGGCCCGTACCACCGTGTGCCGGGGGCCGGCCGGCAGCAGCCGGACCGGCGGGGCGCCCAGGATCCCCAGCAGGATCAGGGCGACGGCGGCGGCGAGTCTGAGCACCGCCCGGGCGACGCTCGCGGTGTCCCCCTCGTGCCCGGCGCAGGCCTCGGGGGTGCAGGGCGAGGTGGGCAGCCAGACGCTCATGCGCCCGGGACGAGCGAGCGGAAGTGCTTGAGGTAGCGCGGGTTGGTCCGGCGCAGGGAGAGCAGTACGTACAGGTCGGCGCAGCCGAACCCGGCGTCGAGGGCGGGCTCGCCGCACACCCAGGCACCGAGGCGGAGGTAGCCGCGCAGGAGCGGGGGCAGCTCCATGCGGTCGGGGAAGGTGATGCCCTCGGGGCTCCAGGGGAGGTGGGGGGTGACCCGGTACTCCTCGGGGGCGAGGCTGCGGGTGAGGGCGGTCTCCCGGGTGGCGGCGGCCAGGACCCCGCCGTCGGCGAGCGGTATCGAGCAGCAGCCGGCCAGCCAGTTGTGCCCGGTGCGGTCCATGTAGTGGGCGAGGCCGGCCCAGATGAGGGCGATGACGGCGCCGTTGCGGTGGTCGGGGTGGACGCAGGAGCGGCCGACCTCGACGAGGTCGGGGCGGATGGGGGCGAGGGCCGAGAGGTCGAATTCCCCCTCGGAGTAGAGGCGGCCGGCGACGGCGGCGCGTTCCGGAGGCAGCAGCCGGTAGGTGCCGACGACCTGCTCGGTCTCCTCGTCGACGACGAGGAGGTGGTCGCAGTACGCGTCGAAGGCGTCGGCGTCGAGGCCGGGCTCGGGCCCGTCCAGGCGGGCGCCGAGCTCGCCGGCGAAGACCTGGTGGCGCAGCCGCTGGGCGGCGCGCACCTCGTCCTCGTCGCGGGCGAGGCGGACGGCGTAGCGCGGTCCTTCGGCGGGCGCGCCGGGTGCCGCGGCCTGGGCCCTGACGGGGGCCAGGCGGGTGGCGGGCGCGGGTGAGGGGGCCGGCGCCGAGGCGGGGAGGGGGGACGGGGACAGGGGTGCGATCGTCATGGCGGCTCCTGATCCGGGCACGGAGGGCCAGGCCCGCAGGTGCGTGGCCTGGCTCCTTTACTTCTTCCGTGACCGGCTGGATTCGACATGACCGCTCAGCGGCCCTTGGATGTGCGGACGCTGAACTCGGCGGTACCCCCGTCCCGGCGGTGGCCGGGGCACCGGCTCAGCGGTCGGAGCTGAGGACCTTGCCGATCTCCTCGGAGGCGGCCCGGGCGGCCTGCTCGGGGTCCCGGCCGGTGAGCACGGCCGTCATGAAGGGCTTGATCGGGTTCTTCGCCTCGACCTCGGCCCAGCGGGCGGAGGTGGGGGTGGCGCGGCCCTGGGCGGCCCCGGGGGCCATGGCGGCCGCGCCCTCGTTGCCGTCGACGACGTGCGCGAGGGTGGTCTTGTTGGGTACGTAGCTCATCGTGCGGGCGAGTTCGGTCTGCCACTTCTCGCTGACGAGGGCCGTGATCACGTCCACGGCGCCCTTCCGCTGTCGGGTCCGCGCCGGGATGATCAGGTCGGAGCCGCCGGTGAAGACGGCTCCCGGCTTGTCGGAGGTCTTGCCGGGGATCGGGAAGAAGCCGAGCTTGCCCTTCAGGGCGGGGTTGGCCGCCTCGATCTCGGCGGCCTGGCCGGGCGGGGCGATGATCTGGGCGACCTGGCCCCGGGCGAAGACCTGCGACTGCGGGGGCGTCTCCTCGTCGGCGCCCTTGGGGCCGTCGCCGAGGGCCTGGAGCTGCTTGTAGAAGTCCATGCCGGCCAGGGCCTTGTCGTCGTCGAGCGCGCCGACCCACTTGCCGTTGGTCTCGACGGCGAGTTCGCCGCCCTCGTCCCAGATGAATCCGGCGAGGGCGTACCAGTTCTGGCCCGCGAGGTAGATGCCCTGCTGGTCGCCCTTGTCGAGCTTCTGGGTGGCCTGGATCCACTCCTGGCGGTTCTTGGGCGGGGTCTTGATGCCGGCGCTCGCGAAGAGGTCCTTGTGGTAGATGACCACCCGGTTGGCGGCGTACCAGGGGATTCCGTACTGGGCGCCGTTGATGGTTCCCGGGTCGGCGAGGCCCTTGAGCCAGTCCTTGCTGCCCCATGCGCGCAGGCCTTCGAGGGTGAGCTCTTCGAGGCCGCCGGTCTCGATGTACTTGGCGACCTGGGTGTTGCCGACCTCGATGACGTCGGCGCTCTCCTTGCCCGTGCCGGCGAGGACGGCGTTGACCTTGTCGCCGATGCCGGTCCACTCCTGGATCCTGACGTCCAGGTCGGTGCCGGGGTGTTCCGTCTCGAACTCCGCGGTGAACCTGCCGATGAAGTCCTCCGAGGCGCTGCCCTTCATCAGCCAGAGCGTGACCTTGTGCGACCCTGCGGCCGGGTCGGCCGACCGGCTGCAGCCCGTGAGGGCGGTAGCGGCCGTGAGGGCGGTACAGACGGCGAGCAAGCGCATCTTCAAGAGGGCCACCTTCTGGGCTCGGTCTCGGGATGGCTCGAAATTGGCATAGACCAATAGGCCGGTCAAGGGCCTTTCGCTCGGGACTGTTCGCCCAAAGTTCGCGGACCCGGACTTACTGGGGCACCGTAGAACCAGGCAAAAGCCACCCACTGTCGGGAGACCTCCATGTCCAATCACACGTACCGGGTGACCGAGATCGTCGGCACCTCCCACGAGGGCATCGATCAGGCCATCCGCAACGGGATCGCCCGGGCGGGCCAGACCGTGCGGAACCTGGACTGGTTCGAGGTGGTCCAGGTACGCGGCCACATCGAGAACGGGGAGATCGCCCACTACCAGGTGGGGCTCAAGGTCGGCTTCCGCCTCGAGGGCGAGGACTGAGCCCCGGGGCCCGTCACCTCCGCCGGATCACGTCCGTCCGTCGACCTCCTGGGCGCTCTCCAGCTCCGGCGCGTCCGCGGCCCAGTCGGCCAGGACCACCCGGAAACCGGCGGCGCGCGCGGCCTGGCAGACGAGCTCGTCGTCGTCGACGAGCATCCGTACCTCCCGGCCCCGCGAGATCCGCCGCAGCACCTCGATCTTCGTCGTGCGGGCCGGCCGCCGGTCCTGGTTGCCGCGCATGAACAGCCGCCCCTCGGGCAGACCGTGCCGGGCGAGCCAGTCGAGCGTGTCCGCGCGGCACCGCTCGGGGCGCCCGGTCAGGTACACCACCTCGCAGTCGGCCGCGCTCTCCACGGCCAGCGCGACCCCGCGCCCGAGCGGCGGATCGGCCGGGGCCGCGGCGAAGAAGCCCGTCCAGTCCCGGGGCCGGCGCTCCAGGAAGTGCTGGCGATGACCGGTGTCCGCCAGGGTGTTGTCGAGGTCGAAGACGGCCAGCGGCCGGGACGTGTGCTCACTCATCCCGCCAGCCTAAGAGAGCCGGGGAATCCCCCGCGCCGCCGGACGTTGAGTCCTGTGTGATCCGAAAACTCTCGATACTCGACCGGTCGCGCACCCGCGAGGGCCACCAGGCCCCCGAGGCCCTGCGCGACACCGTGGAGCTGGCCCGGACGGCCGAGCGGCTCGGCTACCACCGCTTCTGGGTC
The DNA here is from genome assembly GCF_055595065.1 of Streptomyces sp. NPDC040545. Taxonomy (NCBI): domain Bacteria; kingdom Bacillati; phylum Actinomycetota; class Actinomycetes; order Kitasatosporales; family Streptomycetaceae; genus Streptomyces; species Streptomyces sp. NPDC040545. Next base: position 553,028 of record NZ_JBVIWA010000002.1, on the reverse strand, counting down.
TCGGAGCACCACAGTGTGCCCGGTGTCGCGGGCTCGGCGCCGACGGTACTGGCCGCCGCCGTTGCCGCAGCGACGCACCGGATCCGGGTCGGCACGGGCGGGGGCATGCTGCCCAACCACCAGCCGCTGGTGGTGGCGGAGCAGTTCGGGGTCCTGGAGTCGCTGTTCCCCGGCCGGATCGACATGGGCCTCGGGCGTTCGGTCGGCTTCACGGGCGGCATCCGGCGGGCGCTGGGCCGCGACACCGGCGACGCCGACCGCTTCGAGGAACAGCTGACCGAGCTGCTGGGCTGGCTCGACGGCACCCAGCGGGCCCACCCCGAGGTGCACGCCCGCCCCGCCGAAGGGCTGCGGATCCCGGCCTACGTCCTGGCCACCGGCGAGGGCGCCGGGATCGCCGCCCGGGCCGGGCTGCCGCTGGTGGTGGGCGACCTGCGGGCCCGCGGCCGGGTGGGCGAGATCGTCCGGGCGTACCGGAAGGAGTTCCGGCCCTCCGCCCGGGCGGCGGAGCCGTACGTGGTGGTCTCGGGCACGGTGGCGGTCGCGGCCACCGAGGAGGAGGCCCGCCGCATCCTGGTCCCGGAGGCCTGGGCCCTCGCCCACTCCCGCACCCGGGGCAGCTTCCCGCCGCTGCGCCCGGCGCAGGAGATCGAGGCGCTGGAGATGACCCCGAAGGAGCGCGAGCTCTACGAGGGCGCCCTCGCCGGGCACGTCCACGGCACGGAGGACCAGGTGGCGGCACAGCTGTCGGAGGTCGCGGAACGGACCGGCGCGGACGAACTGCTGGTCACCACCTCCACGTACGACCGCACGGCGCTGCTGGACTCCTACGCACGCCTGGCCCGGATCGCGGGCCGCTGAAGACGAGCCTTTAAAATGGGACGAATGCACCAGGCCGCCGGTACCCCCGCCCCTCCCCCCACGTCCCTCGACCCCTACGTACGGGTCCGGGGCGCCCGGGAGCACAATCTGCGCGGCGTCGACGTGGACATCCCGCGCGATGCCCTGACCGTGTTCACCGGGGTCTCCGGCTCCGGGAAGAGCTCGCTCGCCTTCGGCACGCTCTACGCCGAGGCCCAGCGCCGGTACTTCGAGTCCGTGGCCCCGTACGCCCGCCGCCTGATCCACCAGATCGGCGCACCGAAGGTGGACTCGGTCACCGGGCTGCCGCCGGCCGTCTCGCTGGAGCAGCGGCGCTCCTCCCCCGGCTCGCGCTCCTCGGTCGGCACGGTGACCCTGCTGTCCAACTCCCTGCGAATGCTGTACTCCCGGGCCGGGACCTACCCGCCGGGTGCGGAGCGGCTCGATTCCGACGCGTTCTCCCCCAACACCGCCGCCGGGGCCTGCCCGTCGTGTCACGGGCTCGGCCGGATCCACCGCACCAGCGAGGAACTCCTCGTCCCCGACCCCGGGCTGTCGATCCGTCAGGGTGCGATCGCCGCCTGGCCGGGCGCCTGGCAGGGCAAGAACCTGCGGGACATCCTGGACACGCTCGGCCACGACGTGGACCGGCCCTGGCGGGAGCTGCCCGCGAAGGACCGCGAGTGGATCCTGTTCACCGAGGAGCAGCCGGTGGTGACCGTGCACCCGGTGCGGGAGGCCGAGCGGATCCAGCGGCCCTACCAGGGCACGTACATGAGCGCCCACCGGTACGTCATGCGGACCTTCGCCGACAGCAAGAGCGCCACCCTGCGGGCCCGCGCCGAGAAGTTCCTCGCCGACTCGCCGTGTCCGGTGTGCGAGGGGCGGCGGCTGCGGCCGGAGGCCCTCGCCGTCACCTTCGCCGGGCGGACCATCGCGGAGCTGGCGGCGCTCGCGCTGACCGACCTGGACGGCGTACTGGCCTCCGCGCCCCTGGACGGGGAGGCGGCGCGGGTGCTCGCCGAGGACCTGCGCTCCCGGATCGGGCCCGTCACGGAGCTGGGGCTGGGCTATCTGAGCCTGGACCGGACCGCGCCGAGCCTGTCGGCGGGCGAGCTGCAGCGGCTGCGGCTGGCAACGCAGCTGCGGTCGGGGCTGTTCGGGGTCGTGTACGTGCTGGACGAACCGTCGGCGGGGTTGCATCCGGCCGACACCGAGGCGCTGCTCGGGGTGCTGGACCGGCTGAAGGAGGCCGGGAACACGGTCTTCGTCGTGGAGCACCATCTCGATGTGGTGCGGCACGCGGACTGGCTGGTGGACGTGGGCCCGCTGGCCGGGGAGCACGGCGGGCAGGTGCTCCACAGCGGTCCGCCGCAGGACCTGGCCGGGGTGGCGGGGTCGGCGACGGCCCGGCACCTGTTCGCGGCGCGGGAGCCCGCCGCGGCCCCCCGGCAGGTGCGCGGGGCGACCGGGGCGGTGCGGCTGACCGGGGTGGACCGGCACAACCTGCGGGATCTGGAGGCGGAGTTCCCGCTCGGGGTGTTCACGGCCGTCACCGGGGTGTCGGGGTCGGGCAAGTCCACGCTGGTGGGCCAGGCGCTGGCCCGGGAGGTCGGCGAGCGGCTCGCGGAGGCGGACTTCCCCGTACGGCGGCTGGTGGAGGTGGACCAGAAGCCGATCGGCCGGACACCTCGGTCCAACCTGGCCACGTACACCGGGCTGTTCGACGTGGTGCGGAAGCTCTTCACGGCGGCGCCCGAGGCGCGGGCGCGCGGCTGGAAGGCGGGCCGGTTCTCCTTCAACGTGCCGGGCGGCCGCTGCGAGACCTGCCAGGGCGAGGGTTTCGTCTCGGTGGAGCTGCTGTTCCTGCCGAGTACGTACGCCCCGTGCCCCGAGTGCGCGGGGGCCCGGTACAACGCCGAGACCCTGGAGGTCCGGTACGAGGGCCTGAACATCGCGGAGGTGCTGGGCCTGACGGTGGAGTCGGCGGCCGTCTTCTTCGCGGAGGTTCCGGCGGCGGCGCGCAGCCTGCGGGCGCTGGAGGAGATCGGGCTGGGCTACCTGCGGCTGGGGCAGCCGGCGACCGAGCTGTCGGGCGGCGAGGCGCAGCGGATCAAGCTGGCGACGGAGCTGCAGCGGCTGCGCCGGGACCACACGCTGTACCTGCTGGACGAGCCGACGACCGGGCTGCATCCGGCCGATGTGCGGGTGCTGCTGCGGCAGTTGCACGGGCTGGTGGACGCGGGGCACTCGGTGGTGGTCGTGGAGCACGACATGGAGGTGGTGGCGGGCGCGGACTGGGTGATCGACCTCGGTCCGGGCGGCGGCACGGCGGGCGGCCGGGTGGTCGCCGCGGGTACGCCGACGGAGGTGGCCTCCACGGCGGGCAGCCGTACGGCTCCGTACCTGGCGCGGGCCCTCGGGTCCGGCCACGGCGGGGAGGCGGGGCGGGCATAGGCTGCCGGGCAGGTCCTGGTGCCGGTGGTCCGGGCGAACGGCAGCGTGACGACCGTCGAGGACGCCGCCGGGAACGAACCGGTCCGCTGGTGAGGCTCAGACGTCGCCGGGGAGCAGGTGCTGCGGCAGTTCGCGGAAGCTCCACCGGCCCTGGTGGCGGGTGAACATCCGGACGAGGCCGTGCCGGTGGGACCAGGTGGCCGGGGTGCCGGGGATCCGGTGGGCGCCGAGGGCCCGGATCAGGCGCAGGATCCCGCTGTGCTCCCAGCAGACGGGCACGGGCACGGGCACGGCCAACGCGGCCTGCACGAGGGCGGATTCGGCGCCGATGGCGAACTCGGCGCGGACGGGGGTGCCCAGGGCGGTGGCGAGCGCCGCCACCGTCTGCTTGCACCGCGCGGGGGCGGCGGTTCCCTTCCCGCCCGCCGCGAAGACCGCCGCGGGGCGGAGCAGCGAGGAGCCGGGGGCCGGCGGGAAGAGACGCGGGAGCCGCTCGGCCCGGCGACGCGGTCCGGACCCGGAGGGGCTGCCGGCATGGCGCCCCTGTCCCCCCATGGTCCGGGCGGCGCCGGGGCGCGCCGCGGTACGGGCCGTGCCGGTCAGCCGATCGGCGCAGGGCCGGAGGCCTTGGGCCCCGGGCTCAGCGGGGGCCCTTGCGCACGGCCCGCAGCCACTCCTTGTTCATCGCGGCGATCGAGGGGAGCGGGATGCCCTTCGGGCAGGCCGTGGCGCACTCGCCGGTGAGGGTGCAGCCGCCGAAGCCTTCCTCGTCCATCCGGGCCACCATGTCCAGCACCCGGGTCTCGCGCTCCGGCGAGCCCTGGGGGAGGACGTTCAGGTGGTTGACCTTGGCCGAGGTGAAGAGCATCGCGGAGCCGTTGGGGCAGGCCGCCACGCACGCGCCGCAGCCGATGCACTCGGCGTGTTCGAAGGCGAAGTCGGCGTCGGCCTTGGGCACGGCGGTGGCGTGCGCCTCGGGGGCGGCGCCGGTGGGGGCGGTGATGTAGCCGCCGGCCTGGATGATCCGGTCGAAGGCGCCGCGGTCGACGACGAGGTCCTTGACCACGGGGAAGGCGGCGGCCCGCCACGGCTCGACGTCGATGGTGTCGCCGTCGGCGAAGGACCGCATGTGGAGCTGGCAGGTGGTGGTGCGTTCCGGGCCGTGGGCGTCGCCGTTGATGACGAGGCTGCACGCGCCGCAGATGCCCTCGCGGCAGTCGTGGTCGAAGGCGACCGGGTCCTCGCCGCGCAGGATGAGGTCCTCGTTGAGGGTGTCGAGCATCTCCAGGAAGGACATGTCCTTCGAGATGCCGTCGACCTCGTAGGAGACCATGTGACCGGGGGCGTCGGCGCCGCGCTGGCGCCAGACGCGCAGGGTGAGCTTCATGCGTAGCTCCGCTGGGTGGGGTGGACGTACTCGAAGACGAGGTCTTCCTTGTGCAGGACGGGGGCGGCTCCGGTGCCCTGGTACTCCCAGGCGGCCGCGTATCCGAACTCCTCGTCGCGGCGGGCCGCTTCGCCGTCGGAGGTCTGGGACTCCTCGCGGAAGTGGCCGCCGCAGGATTCGGCGCGGTGGAGCGCGTCGAGGCACATCAGCTCGGCGAGTTCGAGGTAGTCGACGATGCGGTTGGCCTTCTCCAGCGACTGGTTGAACTCCTCACCGCGGCCAGGGACCTTGATGCGGCGCCAGAACTCCTCGCGGATCTCGGGGATGCGGTCGAGCGCCTTGCGCAGGCCGTCCTCGCTGCGGGCCATGCCGCAGTACTCCCACATCAGTTCGCCGATCTCGCGGTGGAAGGAGTCGGGCGTGCGGTCGCCGTCGACGGCGAGGAGTTTCGCCAGGCAGTCGCGGGTCTCGCGGATCGCCGCCGCGGCCTCGGGATGGCTGTCGTCCACGATGTCCTGGTGCGGGTGGCGGGCCAGGTAGTCGTTGATCGTGGACGGGAGCACGAAGTAGCCGTCGGCGAGGCCCTGCATCAGCGCGGAGGCGCCGAGGCGGTTGGCGCCGTGGTCGGAGAAGTTGGCTTCGCCGATGGCGAAGAGCCCGGGCAGGGTGGTCTGGAGGTCGTAGTCGACCCACAGGCCGCCCATCGTGTAGTGGACGGCGGGGTAGATCCGCATGGGGACCTCGTACGGGTTCTCCGCGGTGATCCGCTCGTACATCTCGAAGAGGTTGCCGTACTTCTCGGCGACCTTGTCGCGGCCCATGCGGCGGATGGCGTCCGCGAAGTCGAGGTAGACGCCCTGGCCGCCGGGGCCCACGCCGCGGCCTTCGTCGCAGACGTTCTTCGCGGCGCGGGAGGCGATGTCGCGGGGCACGAGGTTTCCGAAGGAGGGGTAGATCCGCTCCAGGTAGTAGTCGCGCTCCGCCTCGGGGATGTCGGCGGCGGCGCGGGTGTCGCCCTTGGCCTTGGGGACCCAGATGCGTCCGTCGTTGCGCAGGGACTCGCTCATGAGGGTGAGCTTGGACTGGTGATCGCCGGTGCGCGGGATGCAGGTGGGGTGGATCTGGGTGAAACAGGGGTTGGCGAAGTACGCGCCGCGCCGGTGCGCCCGCCAGACGGCGGTCGCGTTGGAGTTCATGGCGTTGGTGGAGAGGTAGAAGACGTTGCCGTAGCCGCCGCTCGCCAGGACCACGGCGTCGGCGTAGTACGTGGAGATCTCGCCGGTGATCAGGTCGCGTGCGACGATGCCACGGGCCACTCCGTCCACGACGATCAGGTCGAGCATCTCGGTGCGGGCGTGCATCTCGACGTTGCCGGCGGCGATCTGCCGGGAGAGCGCCTGGTAGGCGCCGAGCAGGAGCTGCTGGCCGGTCTGGCCGCGGGCGTAGAAGGTGCGGGAGACCTGGACCCCGCCGAAGGAGCGCGTGTCGAGGAGGCCGCCGTACTCGCGGGCGAAGGGGACGCCCTGGGCCACGCACTGGTCGATGATCTCGACCGAGATCTGGGCGAGGCGGTGGACGTTGGACTCGCGGGCGCGGAAGTCGCCGCCCTTGACGGTGTCGTAGAAGAGGCGGTGCACCGAGTCGCCGTCGTTGCGGTAGTTCTTGGCGGCGTTGATGCCGCCCTGGGCGGCGATGGAGTGGGCGCGGCGCGGGGAGTCGGAGAAGCAGAACTGGACCACGTGGTAACCCTGTTCGGCGAGTGTCGCGCCGGCGGCTCCGCCGGCCAGGCCGGTACCGACGACGATGACGGTGTGCTTGCGGCGGTTGGCCGGGTTGACGAGCTTGGCCTCGAAGCGGCGGCGGTCCCAGCGGTCGGCGATCGGGCCTTCGGGGGCCTTGGTGTCGGCGACGGGGTCGCCGGTGGTGTACGCGGCGTAGTGAGTGCCCTGCTGGTGGGGGTGCTGGTCGCGGTCGTGCTGGTGTGCGCTCATGGTCAGTTCACCACTCCGGTCATGACGGCTACGGGGACGGACACGAAGCCGGCGAAGAGGACGAGGGCCAGGCCGTTGGCCAGGAACTTCAGCGTCCGCTCGCGTCGGGCGCTGCCCGCGCCGAGGGTCTGCGCGGCGCTCCAGAAGCCGTGGCGGACGTGCAGTCCGAGGGCGGCCATGGCCACGATGTAGATGGCGTTCCCGTACCAGGTGGAGAAGGTGGACAGGACGTTCTCGTACGGGTGGCCGGACCAGGCCCGCTCGTTGACCGTGAGCGTGGTGAGGTCGAGCAGGTGCCAGACGATGAACAGGCCGAGGATGATGCCGCCCCAGCGCATGGTGCGGGTGGCGTAGCTCGCGCGGCGGCGCTTGTGGGCGTACTTCACCGGGCGGGCCTTGATGTCGCGGCGGCTGAGCTGGTACGCGGACACGGCGTGGGCGACGACCGCGGCGAGCAGCCCCACGCGGACGAGCCACAGGGCCCACTCGTGGTGCAGGAAGGGCGAGCCGAGGGTACGCAGCCAGTGGGCGTAGCCGTTGAACTCGTCCGCCCCGAAGAAAATCTTGAGGTTTCCGAGCATGTGCACGACGAGGTAGCCGAGCATGATCAGGCCGGACACGGCCATCACGGACTTCTTGCCGACGGAGGAGTCCCAGATCGTGCGTGTGATGGACGGCCGTCGATCCGTCCGCGTTGCCAGAGCCATGTCCCCGACGGTACGGACGGGGATCCCGAAAGGTCCAAGACATGATGGAGCTGATATCGATAGAGGGTGACTATCGAGGGCACCCCCTAGCCTGGGCGTATGCAGTTCCAGCAGCTCCTGTATTTCGTGGCCGTCGCCGAGACCCGGCATTTCACGCGGGCCGCGGAGCGCGTGCACGTGGCGCAGCCCTCGCTCTCGCAGCAGATCAAAGCGCTCGAACGGGAACTCGGGGCCGAGCTGTTCAGCCGGGCCCGGGGCAACATCACGCTCACCGACGCGGGTGAGACGCTGCTGCCGCTGGCCCGCCGCATCCTGGCGGACGCGGACAGCGCGCGGCTGGAGGTGCAGGAACTGGCGCAGCTACGGCGCGGCCGCGTGCGGCTCGGCGCCACTCCCAGCATCTGCACGGGCCTGCTGCCGGACGTCCTGCGGGCCTTCCACGACGCGCATCCCGGGATCGAGCTGCTGATCGAGGAGAGCGGCTCGCTCGACCTCGTACGGGAGCTCGCGCGCGGAGCCCTGGACCTGGCCCTGATCGCGCTGCCGCTGCCCCCTTCGGCCCCGGCCCTGACCACGGTGGAACTGCTGACGGAAGACCTCGTGGTGGTCTCCTCGGCGGAACGGCCGGCGCCCGGCGGGGGCGGCGAGCTGACCATCCCGGGGCTGCGGGACGAGCCGATGGTGATGTTCCGGCACGGATACGACCTGCGGGAGCTCACGGTGGCGGCCTGCCGGGCGGAGGGCTTCGAGCCGGTCTTCACCGTGGAGGGCGGCGAGATGGACGCGGTCCTGGGCTTCGTCCGGGCGGGGCTCGGTATCGCCGTGGTCCCGGCGATGGTGGTGGACCGTGCCGGTCCGGGCCTGCGGGTGACCCCGCTGGCCGGCTCCCCGCTGCGCCGCACGATCGCCCTGGCCCACCGCACCGACGTGGCTCCGCCGCGCGCGGCCCGCGAGCTGAAGCGCATGCTGACCGGCTGATTCCGCCGTGGCGGGGGTGCGGCCGGGGCGGTCATTCCAGGGACTGGGCCGGGGCGGACGCCTGGGGGGACGCCTGGGCGGGGCCTGTCGGCAGGGCCTTGTCGAGGCCTTCGGCGAGCATCCCGAAGGCCTGATCGGCATCGGCCACCGCGGCCGAGTGGGCCTCGTCGGCGCTCTGCCCGGATTCGATCCGCCGCCAGTTCACCCGGCCCAACTCGTGCCGGACCGCCACCAGATGTATCGCGGCCAGGCGGGCGGCGAGCGGCGCCACCGCCTCCGCCTCCAGCCCGGCGGCGAGCAACTCCACCTCGCGGTCGGTGTAGCGGTTCAGCCGGCTCTTGAGGCTGGCGGTGCTGTAGACGAGCCCCTGGAAGGCCATCACGTTCGGGTGGTCGCACAGCCCGGTGATCGGGTCCCGCTCGGCCAGCGCCGCCAGGAAGTGCGCGTGCACGGCGCCCACCGGGGTGCGGCCGGCGGCCCGCTCGCGCACGATGCGCGCCACCTCGTCCTGGTGGTCGGCGAACCGGTCGAGCAGGAGGTCTTCCTTGGTCGGGAAGTACCGGAAGAGGGTGGGCTTGGAGACCTCGGCCGCGGCCGCGACGTCCGCCACCGACACAGCATCGAAGCCCCGTTCCAGGAAGAGCTCCAGCGCCGTCGCCGCCAGGCGGTGCCGTGTACGGAGCTTCTTGTTCTCGCGCAGACCCGTCGTGTTCTCCATGCGCACAGCGTACCACGGATACGTGACCGAGTTATTTTTTTAACCGGGTTGCTTTTTCTGGCGGGAGCCGCTTTCCTTGAGACATCGACGAGGAGAGGACATCCCATGAGCGACGTACTGATCACCGGCTCGGGTCCCACCGGACTGACGCTCGCCTGCGACCTGGCACTGCGCGGATTCGCCGTGCGCGTCATCGACCGGCGCACCGAACCGCACCACGAGTCCCGGGGCAAGGGGCTGCTGCCGGGCAGCCTCGATGTCTTCCAGGAGCTCGGCGTGCTCGACACCCTGGCCGCCACCGGCAACAGGAGCGTGGTCCTGCGCAAGTACTTCGACGGACAGCACATCAACGACACCCCCACCGACGCCGGCCTGCTGATCGGGCAGTGGCAGATCGAAGCGGCCCTGCGCGACCGGCTCGCCCGGCTCGGCGTGCGGGTCGAGTACGGATCGGAGCTCGCCGCGCTCACCCAGGACGGATCGGGGGTGCGCGCGGAGCTGGCGGACGGCACCGTGATCGGAGCCCGCTATCTCGCCGGGTGCGACGGCGGGCGCAGCACCACGCGCAAGCTGCTCGGCATCCCGTTCGAGGGGAACGGCCAGGAGGAGCCCGCGATGGTCATCGGGGACGTCCGGGTGCCCGGGCTCAGCCGGGACGTCTGGCACCAGTGGTTCACCTCGGACGGCAATGGAATGCTCCTCTGCCCGATGCCGGGTACGGACAGCTTCCAGTTGCAGGCCTCGCCCGAGCGGGACGAGCGGGGCGAGCCGCTGCCGCCCTCGCTGGAGAGCTTCCAGCGGCTCTTCGACCGGCATGCCCGGGTTCCGGGCATCCGCCTTGCCGATGCCACGTGGATCTCGGCCTGGCGGGTCAACATCCGGATGGCCACGCGGCTGCGGGAGGGCCGGGTCTTCCTCGCCGGGGATGCCGCGCACGTGCAGCCCATAGCCGGCGGGCTCGGCATGAACACCGGAATCCAGGACGCCACCGCCCTTGCCCGGACGCTGGCCGCAGCACTCACCGGGCCCGGCGGTGAGGAGGTGCTCGACGCGTACGAGGCGGAGCGGCTGCCCGTGGTCGCCGACGTCCTGGCCGACACGGCGGAGCGGTACGACCGGGTCGTGGAGGCCGTGCGGACCCCCGGGCGCGGGACGGAGGTCGGCATGACCCGGAGCCAGCCGCGCGGGGGAGCCTGAGGCGGCCCCGCGGCCGACCCCGGGCCCCGGCCGGCCCCCGGCTGACCCCGGCCGGGGCTCGCTGCCCGGGAATCCCGGCGCCGGCTCCGGGCAGCCGGTCCGCCCGGCCCTCCCGGCGGCGGGCGTCAGGAGGGCGTGGGCACCGCGTCCGAGAGGGAGAGGGTGTGGATGCGGTCCGGGGCCCCGGGCCGGGCGTAGTACCAGCCCTGAGCGGTGTCGCAGCCGAGGGCGCGCAGCTGGGCGGCCTGGGCTCCGGTCTCCACTCCCTCGACGGTGACGGCGAGTTCAAGGCTGTGTGCCAGGGCGACGATCCCCTCCACGATCTTGACGTCGACCGGGTTGGCGGGCTGCTGCTGCATCCCCTGGGTGAAGGAGCGGTCGAGCTTCAATACGCTGACCGGCAGCCGCCGCAGGTTGGCCAGGTTCGAGTAGCCGGTGCCGAAGTCGTCGAGGGCGATGTCCACGCCGAGGGCGGCGAGCCGGCGCAGCGGTTCCAGGAGTTCGTCGTCGGCCCCTATCAGGGCGGATTCGGTGACCTCCAGGCACAGTGCGCCCGGGGCGAGACCGGACTTCTCCAGCACCGCCACGGTGTCGGCGACCAGGCCCGGGTGGTGGAGCTGGGTCGGCGAGAGGTTGACGTTGATCCGCAGGGCCGCGCCTCCGTGCTGGCGCTGCCAGATGCGGGCCTGGCGGACGGCCTCCTCCAGCACCCAGCGCCCGAGCGGCACGATCAGCCCGGTCCGTTCGGCGAGCGGGATGAAGCGGTCCGGGCCGAGGACCCCGTACTGCGGGTGCGACCAGCGCACCAGCGCCTCGGCCCCGTGCACGCTGCCGTCGCGCATGTGGACCAGCGGCTGGTACTCGATGAAGAACTCGCCGCGTTCCAGCGCCGCGGGCAGGGCGTTGGTCAGGCCGTGGCGCGTGATCGCACGGGCGTCGGCCTCGGCGTCGGCGAATTCGAAGCGGTTGCCGCCGGCCGCCTTGGCCCGGTACATCGTGATGTCGGCGCTGCGCAGCACCTCCGCCGGGGTGCGTTCCTTGGCCCGGCCCTCGACGATGCCGATACTGCCCCGGACCGTCAGCTCCCGGCCCTCCAGCCGGATCGGTGTCGACAGGGCGGTCAGTATGCGGACCGCGAGGTCGGTCACCTTCTCCTCGGTGTCGGAGCCGGTGGTCAGGGCGACGAACTCGTCACCGCCGAGCCGGGCGACCACCTCGCCGGGGCCGGTCGCGCAGCTCTGCAGCCGGTCGGCGACCTCGACCAGCAGCCGGTCCCCCGCCGAGTGCCCGAGGCTGTCGTTGACCGCCTTGAATCCGTCGAGGTCGAGGTAGCACAGGCCGTAGCGGTCGCCTCCGGCCCCGCCGAGGGCCTTCTCCAGCCGCTCGAAGAACAGCGTCCGGTTGGGCAGGCCGGTCAGGGCGTCGTGGGTGGCCTCGTAGCGCAGGCGCAGGTTCAGCAGCCGGCGTTCGGTGGTGTCCTCCATCAGCGCCAGCTGGTACTGCGGCTTCCCGTCGGCGTCGCGCAGCAGCGACACCGTCAGATTGGTCCAGAGCACGGTGCCGTCGTGCCGGTAGTACGGCTTCTCGACGCGGTAGCTCTCGCGCTCGCCGCGCACCAGCTCGCCGTACATCCGCCAGACGTGCGGGGTGTCGTCGGGGTGTCCCCACTCGCTGACGTTGCGGCTGCGTACGTGTCCCTCCAGGCCGCCGAACATCTGCAGCAGGGTGTCGTTGACCTCCAGGACGTTCCCGTCGAGGTCGGCGATGCCGATCCCCACGGCCGCGCCCTCGAAGACCGCCCGGAAGCGCTCCTCGCTGGCGTGCAGGGCCTGCTGCGCGTCGGTGCGCGCGGTCAGCGCGGAGCGCGCGATGGCCTCCTGCTCCCTGAGGGTGCGCTCGCGCAGCGCGCGGGCGTATCCCGCCGCGATGGCGTGCTGGAGCCGGGCGCAGCGGGAGCGGTACTCCTCGGTGCCCTCGACTCCGGAGCCCGCAGGCCCGTCCGGACCGCAGTAGAGCACCAGGTACGACTCGATCACGCCGAGGGTGCCGGCCAGGGCCTCGGGGTCGGTGCAGTGCACGGCGACGAGTTCCGCCCCCACCTGCTGGGCGACCGAGGCGTCGAAGGGACGGGCGTGCAGGGCCTCGGTGAGCGTCCGGGTGAGCGGTACGAGGTACCGTTCGAATTCGGTGCGGGTCAGCGAGGTCGCCGTGACCGGGAAGATCGCCCGGCCCCAGATCGTGGCGAAGCGGGCGATCCGGTCTTCGATGCCGCCGTGCGGGGCCGCCGCGGACCCGGTGGCCGGTGCCGCGGTCGGTGCCGCGGCTACTTTCGGCGCCCCCGCCGTCTGTGCCGGAAGTCTCACGCCTTGCGTCCCACGCCGCCGAAGCCCGAGAAGGCGTAGGGGTCTTCCGGTGTCTCGCCGTCCTCGCCGTCGTCGGGCCGGTCCGGCCGCCAGTCGGGCATGGACACGAGGCCCGGCTCCAGCATCTCGAACCCGTCGAAGAAGCCGCCGATCTGTTCCCGGGTGCGCATGACGAGGGGGTTGCGCATGTCCCGGTAGACGCCCACGGTGCCGGCGGCGGTTTCCTGGGTGAGCGGGATCCCGTCGTACGAGGCGTGCGTGAGGATCAGCAGGCTGCCGGGGGCCAGCGCGTCGCGCAGTTCGGCGACGGAGGCGTACGGGTCGTCCGCGTCCTCCAGGAAGTGCAGGACCGCCACGAGCAGGAGGGCGACCGGGCGGCCGAGGTCGAGCAGCTGGCCGACCTCGGGGGCGGCCAGGATCTCCTTGGGCTTGCGCAGGTCGGCGGCGACGATGTCGCTGTGGTCGTCCCCCGCGAGGACGGCCCGGCTGTGCGCGACGGCCACCGGGTCGTGGTCGACGTAGACGACGCGCGCCTGCGGGCTGGCGGCCTGGGCGATCTCGTGGACGTTGCCGAAGGTGGGGATGCCGGAGCCGATGTCGAGGAACTGCGTGACGCCCTCGGCGACGGCGTGCCGGACGGCGCGGCGCATGAATGCCCGGTTGGCCTGCATGATCTTGGGCAGTCCCGGCATGAATTCCATGGCGCGGCGAGCCGTCTGGCGGTCGACCTCGAAATTGTGGGAGCCACCCAGGTAGTAATCATAGATGCGGGACACGCTCGGCACCGATATGTCGATGCCTGGCGGGGCCCAGGCGGGGCGCTCCATCGGGGTCTCCAAGCGTTGGTCCTGCGATCGTCCGTGTGAGGTCGGACTCCTGTCCGAGCCGAATGTACTGATCATTTCCCAACAGGGCGAGCAAAAGCGGAAATTGGCGATCCGTTCTTCGTCACACACCAAAGGCGCCGCCGCACCGGACGAGGGAATGACCGATACCGACAAGTCCCTTATGGGAATTGGCCGAGGGTCGACCGCAGTCACCACACTACCGACCCAAGAGTGGCTCAAACCTCTCTGGTCGGCAGTCCACCCGTTCAGGCGAACCGGGGGCCGAGCCTCGCGTGCCCGGGCGCGCGCGGGCCCATGCTCCCGGGGTGAACAGAGCCTGTGCCAGGCGCCTGCTGGCAGTCCCGGTCCTGCTGTGGGCGGCCTTGTCCGTCACGCCGGCCGTGGCTGATAGCCGCGCCTACGCGACGACCGACTCCGGCGACGGCCCGGCCGCCACCGTGGTGGCCGCGGTGGCCGGCGGCAGCGACCGCGGACGCGGCCCGCGTGGCGGACATCACGGTGACGACCAGGGCTCCGACCACGGGAAACGCCGTGGTGGCGGGCATGGCGGGGGCCATCACGGCCATCCCCGCTGCCCACCGCCGCCGCCCCCTCCGCCCTGCCCGCCGAAGCCCCCGCCGCAACCCGAGCCGACACCCCCGCCGCCACCGCCCGAGCCCCCACCGCCCCCGAAACCCGCACCGCCGAAGCCGCCGCCTCCCGCGCCGGCGCCGAGACCCGTACCGAAGCCGGTCCGGCCCGCACCGCCCCCGCCGAAGCCGGCACCCCCGGCGCCCCGCGCGGTCCGGGCTCCCGCGCCGCCACCACCCGCAGCACCTGCCCCACCTCCACCACCCGCCCCAGAGGTGAAACCCGTACCGCGGAAACCGGTGGCCCGGCCCGCGTATCACGCGGCGGCCCGCAAACCCGTCGAGCACCACATCTCGCCGGTGACTTTCACCTTGATGACCGCCGCTCCCGCGGTGCTCGCGATCGTCGCGCTGCGCCCGCGCTAGGGCTTCTTCCGCCCCACCAGTAACCGATTGGGAGTCATCTTGTCGGAATGGCTCGTCCTGTCCCTCGCGATGGCCGCGGCCTGCGCCGTGGTGCTGTCCATCGCCTTCTTCAACCACAGGAGGATCGGCGACGACGACGATCCGAACGAGACCCCGGACGTCATCGAGTACATGACGATGATGATCGGGGTGATCTACGCGATCGTGCTGGGCCTGGCGATCGCCGGCGTCTGGGAAGGCCGCGGGGCCGCCCAGGAATACGTGCGCCAGGAGGCCCAGGCCCTGCACGAGGTCAGTGTCCGCTCCGAGGTCTACCCGGCCGAGGTGCGCAAGAGGATCCGGTCCGATGTCGACGCGTACGTGACCTACGTCGTGGACACGGAGTGGAAGCGGATGGCCGACCACGGCGAGCTCACCGAGCGCGGCGGGGAGCTGCTGGAACGTATCCGCCGGGACGTCACCGACTACGAGCCGCAGACCGACCACGAGGGGCAGGCCTACCAGCCGCTGGTCGACCAGGTCGCAGTGGCCGACGACGCCCGCAGCGCACGCGGTTCGAGTGCGGGGGCCACCATGCCGGGGGTGGTGTGGTTCGGACTGATCGTCGGCGCCCTGGTGACCGTGGGCCTGATCTTCACCCTGCAGATCAGGCGGTCGTTCCGGGAGATGCTGCTGGCGGGCCTGTTCAGTGCCCTCATCGCGTTCCTGCTGTTCCTGATCTGGGACTTCGACGCGCCGTTCGGGCGGGGCATCTCCGCCACCGCCGAACCGTTCCTCGCCCAGTTCCCCCACCTGGCCCTCGGCGGCTAGGAGATCACGCTCGGATCGGGCGGTCCGCAAACCGGGGGCGGGCCTCCCGTCCCCGGTTCGGCCCACGGCCATGCCCCATTCGCCCGTTCCTGATCGCGGGTCACCGCACCCCGGCCTAGCGTGTCGGACATCGAGGCGCACGACCCCCCACGTGCGGAAAACCGTTCCGCGGCTGCTCCTCGGGGATCCGGAGAATCGATCATGGGTGCGATACGTACCTCCGCCACCGCCCTGCTGAGCGCCGGCGCCACGGGCGCCGTACTCGCGCTCGGCGTCCTCTGCGCGCCCGCCGCGACCGCTGCCGAGGCCCAGCCCATCACCTCGTTCGGCTTCACCCTCACGCCTTCGACCGTCGCCCCAGGAGGGCAGACGGTCCTCGCGGTCAGCCGCTGCAACGCCGCCTACGCCACCGCCTCCTCCGGGGTCTTCGACACCGTGAGCATCGCGCGCGGGCAGACCGTACGGGTCACCGTGGACCGGGACGCCCGGCGCGGAGCCGTCTACTCCGTCTCCTTCACCTGCAACGGGGAGACCGGCTCGGCCGACCTGACGATCGCCGGCGGCACCACCGGACCCACCACGAGCTCCACGCGGACCGGCACCGGCGCGACCGTCCTGCCGACCCCGTCCTCCGCCCTCGGTGTCCGCGGCGGTCTGGGCGGCAGCGTGGCCGGCATGGATCCCGTGGAGCTGGGCGCCGGCGCCGGCCTGTTCCTCGCCGCCGCGGGCGGCACCGTGTTCGCGCTGCGCCGCAGGGGATCCGGCCGCAGCCACTGAACCCGCCGCACATCCCCCGCCACCGCCGATCGCCCCGAGTCCTGACGAGGGCTCGGGGCGATCGGCGGTGGCGGGGGATCCGCGTCCGGGGAGACCGGTCAGGCCCGGCTGCTGCGCAGCGGACGGCGACGGCGCACCACGTGGGCGCCTGCGCCGAGGGCCGCGGCGCCCACGAGGCCCGCACCGATGGCGGTCTCGGCGGTGGACGGGCCGAAGGATCCGCCGAGGCCACCCTGTGAGGGGTTGCCCTCCAGGATCGTGAAACGGTGCGTGGCGACCAGGTTGCTGTCGTTGCACTTGACCGACAGCGTGTGGTGCCCGGGCGAGGCGTGGTTGAAGATCCGGACGGTCGCGAAGCCGATCGACCCCGCGGACAGGTTGGCCGGCGGAAAGTTGCCGTGCGACGTGACGGTACCGCCGTGACCGCAGCCCGCCGCGCTCACCTGCATCGTGGAACCCTGGTGCACGGAGTACGGGTTGACGGAGATGTTACTGGGGCCGTTCCCACCCCCATTCCCACCCCGGCCCCCCGGGTCCTGGTTCGCGGAGGCGAACGGGGCACTGAGGCCGATCACGGCGCAGGCTGCCGCCGTCACGGTAAGAGCGCGCAAGACACGCATGGTGGAACCTCCAGCGGGAAGCGCCCCGGAGCGTCGGCCCCGGATGATCGACGAGAACGCCTCCCACGTCGAACCCTCAGGTCGTCCCGCAATCTCCGCATTTCCGGCTTTGGGCCGCCCGGTTGAGCGACACGCCGAAGCGCGGGAAATGCAGCTGACGGATCCGCAGGTCACGACCCGTCAGGCATTTATGTGACGATTACCTGGATGGGCGCACCCCTTCCGGCCCCCTCCGGGTGGCGGCCACCCGTTCGCCCTTCCCCCCTCGCCGTCCTGCCGACTCGGCCTTAGCGTGCGTGAAGTAGGGCGTACAGGGGCGGGACAGGAACGCGGGTCGGGACCCCCGCGTCGGGAAGGGAGAACGATGGGCGAGGACGAGACCGGGCAGTCACGCAGACGCTCACCGTGGGGCGTGCTCGCCCTGGTCATGCTCACCGGCCTCGCCATGGTGCGCAACGGTGTGAATGTCGGCGACGGGCCGCCTCAGCCCACCGCGGCCTCGGCCGTCGCGGTGACGGCCGACCAGTTGCCTGCGGATCCGCCCACGCCCCCGGCGGACATGGAGGTGCTGGAGCACTCGTCGGTCCAGCGCATCCGGATTCCCACGATCAACGTGGACGCGCCGGTGATGACGGTGGGGCTGGACGCGGAGGGCTGGATCGACGCGCCGCCGCCGCAGGACCGCAATCTCGCCGGCTGGTACCTCAACGGCATCTCGCCCGGCCAGCGGGGTTCTGCGGTGATCGTCGGGCACGTGGACAACGCGCAGGGCCCCGCGGTCTTCTACGGCCTCGGCTCGGTCAAGCCGGGCAACCGCATCGAGGTGGAGCGGTACGACGGCCGCACGGCGGTGTTCGAGGTCTACGGGGTGGAGGTGTTCTCCAAGGAGGCTTTCCCGGGGGCCCGTGTGTACGGGGACACCGGGCACCCGGAGCTCCGGGTGATCACCTGCGGCGGCGGGTACTCGAAGGCCCGCGGCTACGACGGCAACGTGGTCGTCTTCGCCCGCATGGTGGAGGCCCGCTGAGCCGTGGGCATCCGCCGCGGCCGGCTCCCCGGTTCAGCGGGGCGGGAGCACCGGGAGGGTCATCCGGTAGCCCCGTGCGAGCAGTTGGGGAAGGTACGAGGAGATCGCCTGGACGCTCTGCGAGCGGTTGCCGCCGGCGTCGTGCGAGAGGACGATCACGCCGGGGGCCGCGCCTCCCAGGACCCGGGAGATGATCGTCGGGGTCCCCGGTTCCTTCCAGTCCAGGGTGTCCACGGTCCAGGCGAGCGGCTCCATGCCGAGCTCGGCCCCGATCTCGAAGGCGGCCCGGTTCCAGGCCCCGTAGGGGGCCCGGAACCACAGCGGCGCCTCGCCGACGGTCTGCTGCACGACCTCGCTCGTGCGGCCGATCTCGGAGGCGAGGGCGGGGCGGCTGAGGCTGGGGATGAGCGGGTGGGTCCAGGTGTGGTTGCCGATGACGTGGCCCTCGTCGACCATCCGGCGCAGCAGGTTCCGGTTCTCGGTGGCCATTTCTCCGCAGACGAAGAACATGGCGCGTACGCCGTACCGGGCGAGGGTGTCGAGGATAGCGGGGGTGTAGCGGGGGTCCGGGCCGTCGTCGAAGGTGAGCACCATGCCGGCCGACGCGGCTTCGGCGGCGGGGAGTTCCAGGATGGGCCGGGTCCTCACGGCCGGCTTCACGGCCGCCGCGCGCACCGGCGCATCGGCCGTCATCGGCCGCAGCCGGTACGACTTCTCGGGCAGCGCCTGCGCCCGCCGCCCCGGTGCACCCGCCGCGGGCCGCGCCCCCGGCCCGGCCGGCGCTCCGGCTCCGGACCCGCCCGCTCCGGGCCCCGGGGTACCGGTACCGCTCTCACCACCCACGCTGAGCAGCCCGGAGGCTGCGGCGACCCCGAGGAAGACGGCGGTACGCAGGACCGTGCGCCGCCCTACTGTCGGCTCGTCATTTTTCATTATTACTACGTATCAACGACATCGCTGAAGTTGTCGAGAGGCGCGGACGCACCCACTTCCCCTCACCCGGTCGGCCGACGGCGCCGGCCCCCGGCCCGGTCAGCCGCGGCGGACCAGGGGGAAGGGGAGGGTCTCGCGGATCGTCAGGCCCGTGAGGAACATGACGAGGCGGTCCACACCGATGCCGAGGCCGCCCGTGGGCGGCATCGCGTACTCCAGGGCGTCGAGGAAGTCGTTGTCGAGTTCCATCGCCTCCGGGTCGCCGCCCGCCGCGAGCAGGGACTGGGCGGTGAGGCGGCGGCGCTGTTCCACCGGGTCGGTCAGCTCCGAGTAGGCGGTGCCCAGTTCGGTGCCGAAGGCGACCAGGTCCCAGCGTTCGGCAAGCCTGGGGTCCCGGCGGTGCTGGCGGGTGAGCGGGGAGACGTCGGTGGGGAAGTCCTTGTAGAAGGTGGGCAGCTCGGTGCGCTCCTCCACGAGGCGCTCGTACATCTCCAGCACCACGTCGCCGCGGGTGTCCTCGGGGGCATGCGGGACCGACGCCCGGTCGCACAGCCGGCGCAGCACCCCCTCCTCGGTGTCGGCGTCGACCTCCTCGCCGAGGGCCTCGCTGATGGCCCCGTACATGGTCTTGACCGGCCAGGTTCCGGAGATGTCGTGGACGACGAGTTTCCCGTCCGGTCCCGCCTTGTGGGCGATGGGCGAGCCGAAGGCGGCGGTGGCGGCACCCTGGATCAGTTCGCGGGTGAGGTCGAGCATCACGTCGTAGTCGGCGAAGGCCTGGTACGCCTCCAGCATCGTGAACTCGGGGTTGTGCTTGTAGGAGACGCCCTCGTTGCGGAAGGTGCGGCCCATCTCGAAGACCTTCTCCATCCCGCCGACGCAGAGCCGCTTGAGGTAGAGCTCGGGCGCGATGCGCAGGTACAGGTCGAGGTCGTAGGCGTTGATGTGGGTGCGGAAGGGCCGGGCGTTGGCACCGCCGTGGATCTGCTGGAGCATCGGTGTCTCGACCTCCAGGTAGCCGCGGTCGAGCAGTCCCTGGCGCAGGGCCTGGACCGCGCTGGAGCGGGCCCGTACGACGTCGCGGGCCTCGGGCCTCGCGACGAGGTCGAGGTAGCGGCGCCGGACGCGGGCTTCGGGGTCGGCGAGGCCCTTACGCTTGTCGGGGAGGGGGCGCAGGCACTTGCCGGTGAGCTGCCAGGACCGGACCACGAGGGACAGCTCGCCCGCCTTGCTGGCGCCGGTCTCGCCGCTGACGAGCACGTGGTCGCCGAAGTCGACCTGGGAGGTGAAGGAGTCCAGCGCTTCGGCCCCGGTCTCGTCGCGGGTGAGCATCAGCTGTACGTCCCCGGACCAGTCGCGCAGGACGGCGAAGACCACGCCGCCGAGGTCGCGTACGAGCATCACGCGTCCGGCGAGGGTGGCCCGTTCCCCGGTCCGGGCGCCGGGCGGGAGGACCGGGTGGCCGGGGGAACCCTCGTGGGTGGCCTTCAGTTCCGCGGCGGTGTGGGTGCGCGGGCGGATCCCCACCGGGTAGGGGTCGGTGCCGGCCGCCCGGATGCGGTCGAGCTTCGCGTGGCGGACGCGCACCTGTTCGGGCAGCCGCTCGGCCGGTGGCCCCGCGGCCTCCTGCTGGACCGCGTCCAGGCCGAGGGAGTCGATGGAGGGCAGTCCCTCGGTGGTGACGGGGGCGGTGAGCCCCTTGGGGTGGCCGTTGCCCCACAGGGTGCGCAGGCTGGGTACGGAGACGAAGCCCTCGGCGATGCCGGAGGCGAGGCTGACCCGGGCGAGCGAGCCGGCGTCCTGGTAGCAGAGGAAGCGCGGGTACCACTCGGGGTTGTACTTGACGTTCGAGCGGTAGAGCGCCTCCAGCTGCCACCAGCGGGAGAAGAAGAGGAGCAGCCTGCGCCACAGTTTGAGGACGGGGCCGGCCCCGATCCGGCCGCCCTCCTCGAAGGCGGATCGGAACACGGCGAAGTTGAGGGAGATCCGGTGCACGCCGAGGCCGGGGGCCGCGGCGCAGAGCTGGGCGACCATGAACTCCATGACCCCGTTGGGGGCGGTACGGTCGCGGCGCATGAGGTCGAGGGAGATGCCGTCCTTGCCCCAGGGGACGAAGGAGAGCAGGGCGATCAGCTCGCCCTGGTCGTCGAAGGCCTCGACCAGCAGGCAGTCCCCGTCGGCGCGGTCGCCGAGCCGGTCCAGGGCCATGGAGAAGCCGCGCTCGGTCTCGGTGTCGCGCCATCGGTCGGCGCTCTCCACGATCCTCTGCATCTCGTCCTGGGAGAGGGCGGAGTGGCGGCGGATGACGGTGGTGGCCCCGGTGCGCCGGACCCGGTTGACGGCCTGCCGGGTGACGCGCATGTCGCGGCCGTCGAGGTCGAAGTGGGCCACGTGCAGGATGGCCTCGTCGCCGAGCTGCAGCGCGCCGAGCCCGGAGCGGCCGTAGGCGGTGGCGCCGTCCTCGGAGGCGCCCATGACGGCGGGCTGCCAGCCGTAGCGCCGGGCCACGGCCAGCCAGGCGTCGATGGCGGCGGTCCAGGAGGCGGGGTCGCCGACCGGGTCCCCGCTGGCGAGGCAGACGCCGGCCTCGACGCGGTAGGTGACGCCGGCCTTGCCGTTGGGGGCGAAGACGACGGCCTTGTCGCGCCGGGTGGCGAAGTAGCCGAGGGAGTCGCCCCGTCCGTAGGCGCCGAGGAGGGCGCGGATGCGGGCCTCCTCGTCGCCGTGCAGGGCGGCGGTCAGACGCTGGGAGCGGAAGAGGGTCATGGCCGCGTTCAGCAGGGCGGCGGCGCCGAAGAGGCCGAGCAGGAAGGAGAGCGGGCGGGGTGGGTGGCCGTCGAACTCCCGGGCCGAGAAGAGGCCGCCGAAGACCTCCCTGGCGGCCCAGTCCAGCCACTGGCCCTTGGGCAGGGTGCCGGGGAAGAGGGCGACGAGCGCCCAGCCCGCGAGTACGGCGGCGAGCAGGCCGAGGCCGAGCACGAACAGGGCGTGCCACAGGGCTCCGGGGCGGGAGGCGGCGTAGAACTCGTCGCGGGCGGCGATCAGCACGGCCAGCGCGGCGACGGCGATGATCATGGAGGGGATGCCGATCCAGTACTCGCCGACGGCCATCTCCAGCACGTCGTCGAGGATCAGCAGGGCCAGATAGGTGATGACGATCCACCAGGCGACCTTCTTGCGGGTGCCGAGGGCCGCGGCGAGGAGGAAGAGGAAGACGGCGTAGGCGAGGTTCGCGCTGACCGGGACGACGATCAGGTCGAGGAACCGCACGATGTGCCGCAGGAGCCGCCGCAGCGTGGGCGAGAGCGCGAGCAGGGCGCAGAGCAGGCCGAGCGTTCCGAAGAACGCGCCGAACCCGTCGGGCACCCGGTTCAGGAAGCGGTTCCGGGTTCCGTGCTTCTCCTCCACGGTGGCGCTGGTGGCACTCATGGTTCGCACTGTAGGGAGGGCGGCGCCGGTGCGCGCGCCGAGCGGGAGGGGCGCTCCCCGGGCCATGTCGGCGGGCCTGCGCAGGCCGTGCCCGGGCCATGCCCAGGTCGTGCCCGGGCCGCGCCCCGGGCGTTCTGGGACACGGCCTATCCTCGGCAGGGTGACGGAGCACGTGAACACGGAATTCGAACGCGGCACCGACGGCCCGAAGGTGATCCTGGCCGGGGTGGACGGATCGGAGTCCTCGCTGCGGGCCGCGGCCTACGCGGCGGGGCTGGCCCGGCGGCAGAACGCCCTGCTGGCCCTGGTGTACGTCCAGCCGGTGATCCCGGCCGGCGCCGCGCTGGGCGCGCCGGTGGCGGACACCACCGGGGAGATCGCGGAGGGCCTGGTGGCCGAGATCCGCGCGTCGGCGGAGCGGCTCAAGGGCATCTACGAGGTGCGCTGGCAGTTCCACACCTTCCGCGGCGACCCCTACGCCGGCCTGGTGAGCGCGGCGGACCAGCTGATGGCGGACGCGGTGGTGGTCGGTGCCTCCGAGCAGGCGGGCCACCGCATCGTGGGGTCGGTGGCGATCCGCCTGGTCAAGGCGGGCCGCTGGCCCGTAACCGTGGTTCCGTAGGATTCCCGGTCCTGGGTCCTGGGACCCAGGACCCGTCCCCGGTCCTACCTGCCCATGGTCAGGCCGTCCTTGGCGGCGCCGCGGCTGAGGACGGCCTCGCTGATGGCGTCGCGGGCGCTCTCGTAGTCCTCGCGGCCGGGGTCCTTGGCGAGCGCGTCGGGCAGGTGGACGACCCGGCCCGCGGACAGGTCCATCATCTGCGGCACGAACTCGGCCTTGGTGACCTGCCAGCGCTGCCCGGCGGCGGCCGGCGGGGCGAAGGTGAACCGGCCGATCGAGCCGTAGTTGCCCCGCATGTCGCGCGCACCCGTGTAGTTGAACATCTCGCCCGCGACCTGGTCGCCCATGCCGTAGACGATCCAGGTCCCGTTGACCTTCTCGTAGGGCTGCGGGATGTGCGCGTGCGTGCCGAGGAGCATGTCGATGTCGGGGCGGCCGCCGGTCTGCGAGGCGGTCAGCGCCTTGCCGAGCGAGAGCTGGGTCCCGTCCGGCTCGGTCTCCCATTCCGTGCCCCAGTGCACGCTCACCAGCACCACGTCCGCGCCCGCCTTCCGGGCCGCCCGCGCATCCGCGATGATCTTGTCCTGCTTCATCAGGTTGACCGCCCACGGCTGGCCGTCGGGCATCGGGTAACCGTTGGTGTCGTAGGTGTACGCGAGGTGCGCCACCTTGGCGGAGCCCGCCTTGTACGTGGTCACCGTGGCCGCCTCGGCGGCCGTACGGGCCGAGCCGGCGTGCCCCAGGCCGACCTTGTCGAAGCGGTCCAGCGTGCGGCGCAGTCCGGCGCCCCCGTCGTCGAGGGTGTGGTTCGAGGCCGTGGAGCAGCCGTCGTACCCGGCGTCCTTCAGCCCGTCGGCGACCTCCGGCGGCGATTTGAAGGCCGGATAGCCGGAGAAGGGACCGCCCTCCTCCCCGTAGATGGTCTCCATGTGGCAGAGGGCGAGGTCGGCCGCGGAGACCACGGGCTTGACCCCGGAGAACATCGGCCTGAAGTCGTATCCGTCGCCGTCCGCGTCGTTCGCCGCGCGCTGGATGACGGAGGTGTGCGGCAGTACGTCGCCGCTCGCCACCAGGGTGAAGCCCTGGGCGGCGGGCGCTCCGGCGGCGGTGGAGGGGGCGGCCGGTCCGCCGGAGTCCCCGAGGCGGGCCGGTGCGGAGCTCCCGGTCGCCGAGCATCCGGCGGCGGCGGACAGCAGCACGGCCGACAGGAGGGCGAGCACCGGCGGACGGATTCGCGTGGTCATGGGCCCTGCTCTCACTAATACGATTATCTGACATGTGATCACATGCAATCCATATAACTACACGCCGTAAGTCAAGGAACGGATCCGTCCCGCGGACACACGCCCACCCGAACGGCGGACATGGCCGGAGGCGGCCGGGCGGCGGTGGCCAGGCGGCGCCGGCCGCCTGCCGTTCGCCGCGCCGTTCGACCGTTCACCGACCCGCACGGCCGCCCGGCGGACGACCCGGGTGCTTGGGCGCAACACCGGGGCCGGACGGTTCCAGGTGGGCTCCGTGCAGGTCAGGGTGGACGGGACGCCGCCTCCACGGCCCCCCCACGCACCCCGGAAGGAGCCCCTCGTGCCGCTCTCCCCCACCCTCCCGCGTACGGACCCCGAGGCACTCGCCGAACTCCAGCGCGACCACGGGCGGGCCCTGTTCGGATTCCTGGTCGGCCTCACGGCGGGGGACGCCCAGCGCGCGGAGGATCTCGTACAGGAGACGCTCGTACGGGTCTGGCAGCACCCGGAGGCCCTGTCCAGCGGGCACGACTCCATGCGGCCCTGGCTGTTCACGGTGGCCCGGCGCCTCGCGATCGATGCCCGGCGGGCTCGGCTGTCACGGCCGCTGGAGGTGGATCCGGAGGCGCTGGAACACGCACCCGAGCCCCAGGACGCGGTGGCCGGCTCGGTCACGGCGATCGACGTCCGGCGGGCCGTGGGGTCCCTGGTGCCGGAGCACCGCGAAGTGCTGATGCAGGTCTACTTCCGTGACCGCTCGGTGGCCGAGGCCGCCGCCGAGCTCGGCATCCCGGCCGGAACCGTCAAGTCCCGCACGTACTACGCCCTCCGCGCCCTGAAGAAGGGCCTCCAGGGGTACGGGTACGGCCTCGGCGCCTGAGCCCGTGGCACGGCGAAAGATCATGTAACGCCGTGAATAGATGCGGATCGGACATAAAACGCGTCGATTTCGGCATCAGAGCGTGCAAGTTGAGTAAACATCCCCCGCTCCGCGAGCCGCTCGGTGAAGGCTCAGGACTGACGACGGGACGTTCGAAGCGCGGGAGAAGGTGGAACGGTGCAGCCCGAGGGTAGTAACGGCACCAGTGACGGCGGGCTCGCGGTGCCCATGGCCTGGCTGTATGCCGAGTACATCGCGGACGAACTGCTGCGTACGGGCCGGCTCATCCCGGTCAGCACCCTGGAGTTCAGGGCCGGACGGGACACGCTCGCCCTGACGATCTACCTCTCGGACGCGGCCGGTGAGCTCTCCGGCATCCGGGTGGTCTCGCAGCTCGACGAGTGGCTGTCGCTCACGGCGTACGGACACCCGTGGCGCGACTGGGTGCACACCCGGTTCCTCGCGCTCGGCGAGGAGGCCCGGGAGCGCGGCGACGGCGGGGACCCCGACCTGGAACTGGCCCGGGCGGCGTGGCGCTGGCTGGACGGCACCGAGCTGTTCGCCACCAACCTCGACCCCGGGCGGCCCGACCACGACCACGACCACACCGACATAGCGCCGGGACTGGACGAGAACGCGCGCGTTTGGACGCCGGCCTGGCAACTCGGCCTGCCCCTCGGACACTTGGCGATGCACCTGTTCTGACAAAGCCACGAGCACGGACACGAACACGGACGCAGGACGCTGAACTCGTATGATCAGCACACTCCTCACGTGGCTCGAAAGGCACTCATCAGTTCCATGGACAGCAAAGCGATCGAGAACGCGCAACGGGTGGCAGCGCGGGTGACGGCCGAAGCCGATGGCGATGCATGGAAGGAACACCACTGGACGGTGGCCCGCTTCCTGGCCGGTTCCCGGTCTGCCGCCGAGGAGGACCGCTGGAGAAGGCAGTTGAACGACTGGAGGGAGCGGCTCGTCGCTTCCCTCGCGGCGGACGCCTTCGCCGAGGTCGCCGAATCCCAGGACCTCCTCCTGGGCTGGCTCCTGACGGAGCTTCGGCGCAGCGACGACGCCCTCGGCTCGCTGCTGGCGCTGTACCCCCTGCCCAGGCCGAAGCCGGAGCCGCGTTCCGTCTTCCCCATGCCGGCGTCGGAGGTCTACGGCGACGGACCCGAGTTCTACTTCAGCGACGTCTTCGCCTTCGTCACCGACTACCTGGCGGTCACGATCCGCCGCCCCCTGGACGGTACGTCCGCCACCTGGTGTCCGCTCTGGTGGGAACACCCGGAGGCGGGGGCCCGGTTGTCCGCGCTCTGGCTCGCCTGGGAGCACCTGCGGCACGATCCGGCCCTCGGCATGACGACGTGGTGGATCCAGCACGCCGATCCGCACCTGCGGGTCCTGATGGACCCGCGGCAGGGCCCGTTCGCCTCGTGCTCGCCGAAGGGGCACACGCAGGAACCGCTCGCCCCGCTCCCGGTGGAACCGTACGAGCCGACGTAGCCGCCGGTGCCCGTGCCGGCGTCCCGTTCCGCCGGCAGTCGCCAGGCTGGGGCCGGTCCGCTGGAAGGTGGCGTCACGACGGTCGTCTTCGGCCGGACCTGCTGTCGGAGCCTCCCACCGACCCCACCCTGAAAACCTCAGTACCGGACTACACCGGCCCCGGGCCCGGAGCAAGCCGGACGAGGAGGCGGGGACGCCGGTCCGTCACGGTGCGGCGGGGGTGTCGGCGGTGAACGGACACCGGGCAGCCCGGTGGTCTTCGGGCTGCGGGTCCGCAGTGGACCGGTGGTCGCCGGGCCGGTCGCCGGGTGGGTGGGGACGGACCGAGACGTCGAGGGTGAGGTCGTGGGGCTGGAGGATGGTGCGCGTGTGGAAGACGGGTGTCGTGCCGGGTGATCGGGTGACCTCGTAGTGGGGCGTGAGGGTTGCGGTGACGATGGTCATGGCGGTGGTGGCGAAATGGGTTCCGAGGCAGTTGCGCGGCCCTCCGCCGAACGGCATGAACGCGTACTTGGGCAGCGGGTTGGCGGCGCGGTCGGTCCAGCGGTCCGGGTCGAACGTGGTGGGCCGGTGGTAGTGGCGGGGGTCGCGGTGGAGGACGAAGGGGCTGACGGCGACCTTCTGGCCGGGGCGCAGGGGGTAGCCCGCGATTTCGGTGGGTTCCTCGATGGTCCGCTGGAGGAACCAGAGCGGGGGGTAGAGGCGCAGGGTCTCCTTCACGACGGCTTCGGTGACGGCCAGCCGGGGCACGTCGGCCGCGGTGGGGAGCGCGCCGGCGAGTTCCCGGTCGGCCTCGTCCCGTACCCGCCGACGGACTTCCGGGTGCCGGTCGAGGAGGAGGAGCAGCCAGGCGAGCGCGGCGGCGGTGGTCTCGTGGGCGGCGAAGAGGTTGGCGACGATGACGCTGGTCGCGCCCTCGTGGGTGAGGGCGCCTTCGTCGCACGCGGCGTTCAGGAGGTCCGCGACCACGGAGGGCGAGTCGTCCCGCCTCGTCGTACGCCGCCGGCGTATCAGGGAGGAGACTTCGTCGGCCAGGTCGCGGCCGGCGCGCTGGAGGCGGCGTCGGCGCAGTGCGTGCCAGCGGGTCGGCAGGGGCAGTGTGGGGGGCAGCAGCGCGTCCTGCAGGCGGGCCAAGAGGTCGGGGACGTCGCCGGTCTCGGGCCCGAGGCAGAACTCGGCGATCAGGTGGGCGGTGAGGTCTTCCAGTGCGGGGATCGCTTCGATCCTGCCGCGTGCGTGCCAGGTGTCCGCGTGGCGGACGACGGTCGACGCGAGGCTGTCCCGGGCGGCGCGCATGCTGGTCCGGTTCAGGCCGCGTCCCGCCAGGCTGCGGGCCCGCATCCACAGGGCCAGGTCTTCGGAGGCGCGGCTTCCGTCGGTCGCCTCGCCCAGCAGGTCGCTGGAGATGCCGTAGGTGGTGTTGGTGTGCTTGAGGACCTCCTCCGCCAGGGCGGGCGAGTTCACGATGTACAGGTCGTCGTCGAAGCGGACCAGGTCGCCGTACTGCTGCTGGTCGAGGAGGAAACCGAGGTGGTCCCGCTCGAACGCGCGCCGGTTGCCGTACCGCCCGGCCCCCGAGGGGCCGGGCGGCACACGGGAAGACAGCATCTGCTACCGCGCCTGTACGTAGTAGTAGTAATACGCACTGGAGTGGTCCGACCCCCCGAGCGTGCTGCTGCGTTGCACCTTCGCCCCGGAGGGATCGTTGACCAGGTGGGCGGAGCTCGACGCGGCCTGGGCCGATCCGGCGCTGAGGAGCGCGGCGACGGCGGAGGCGGCGATGAGGAGCGACTTGCGGAGGGGGATCAGGGCAGCCATGGCTGTCCTCCTTCGGGGTGGGATGGGCGGCGGTTCCGCCCGGTTCGTTGCCCTCATTAGTCCACCCGCGGCATCCGGGGGTCATGCCCCGGGAACGCGTGGCATGACCCCCGCGCCCGCGTCTGCCACAATGCGGGCTTTCGCGCGCCCCCGGCTCCGCCCGGTGCGGTCGGCGATGTCTGCGAAGGCCGGCATGCCGAGATTTGACTGTGGAGGGTCGGCGGGCTGCTTCGGCATCGAGCCGGTCCAGCTTGCCCTGCGCGCCGGCGACGCTGACCTGGAGGCCCTCGACTTCACCCAGCCGCTCTACCCGCTGGCAGTCCGAACTCCGCTTCCGCCCACTTGGCGAGCGCAGGGGAGAGGGCGGCCTCGGCATAGTCGGCTTCCGTGATCTCCAGGGCGTCGATGGTGATCAGGACGCGGCCAGTGGGTGCGCTGCGCGGAGTCCGAGATGCAGCCATGCAACCTCGTGTTCGTTCAGTTCCAACTGCCCGCCGGGGTAGGCATCGTGGACCGAGGCGGTGTCCGGCAGGAACCGAACTGATGCAGCACACGTCTCTCGCACCATGACTTCTGACGAGCTGCAAGAGCGCTCGAGCCGCACCGGGCTCACCTCGCCGTCCGCGGTGGCTGTGGATCTGCCGAAGGTCAACGCCTACGACAGTTTCGCCGAGGGGTACTCGGCCGAAAATGAAGCCAACCTCATCAATGCTTACTACGAGCGGCCCGCGATGCTGGCCCTCGCCGGAGACGTGGCCGGCCGGCGGATCCTCGACGCCGGCTGCGGCTCCGGGCCCCTGTTCGCGGCGCTGCGCGACCGTGGCGCCATCGTGAGCGGCTTCGACGCGAGTGCCGGGATACTGGAGCTGGCCCGGCGGCGACTCGGCGACGGTGCGGACCTGCGGGTGGCCGACCTGGGCGCCCCACTCCCCTACCCTGACGACACGTTCGACGATGTCGTCGCGTCCCTGGTGCTGCATTACCTGGAGGACTGGGGGCCGGCGCTGGCCGAGCTGCGACGGATACTTAAGCCCGGCGGTCGGCTGATCGTGTCCGTCAACCATCCCTTTGCCATCCACCTCATGCACCGCCAGGCCGGCCGCGAGGCCGAGTACGACTATTTCAGCACCACCAACTGGACCGAAGAGTGGACCATGGGCGGCCAGACCGCCCTTATCAGTCACTGGGACAGGCCGCTGCACGCGATGATCGAGGCCTTCATTGGGGCCGGCTTCCGGATATCGGTCATCAGCGAGCCAGAGCCCGATCCAGCCGCCCGAGAGCTTTTCCCCGAAGAGATCGCGGCCAAGCCGCGCTTCCTGTGCTTCCTGTTCTTCGTCCTGCAAGCCGACTAGGCCATTTCTGATAGTAGTCAGGTCCGCATAGCCCCTCGCAGGCGTCATGGGTCAGGTCGTCACAAGCCGGGTTGGACTGTGCGATCCCCGCTGCTGGCTCGTCGACTGACGTCGGCGGCGTAGGCGGCCCAGTCTCCGGCGGATGGCCTTCTGCCATTGGACGGCGACTTGGATGTGGATTCCGAGCACTCTGGCGAGGAGGGCGGCGGGCAGTGCGGCGGCGATTGTCGAGGCGCACGTCATCGACAGTGAGCTGGCTGATGGTGGCGATCTTCCCGGCTT
This sequence comes from Streptomyces sp. NPDC040545, assembly GCF_055595065.1. Taxonomy (NCBI): domain Bacteria; kingdom Bacillati; phylum Actinomycetota; class Actinomycetes; order Kitasatosporales; family Streptomycetaceae; genus Streptomyces; species Streptomyces sp. NPDC040545. The sequence goes on along the minus strand of NZ_JBVIWA010000002.1, from coordinate 523,223 downwards.
AGGGGACCAGCAGCTGTCCGGCGACGCGGTCCGGGGTGGACAGGGCGTCGTCATGGAGGAGCTGTCGGGCATCTGACCAGCGTTTCTCTCTGTGGATGGTGCTGAGGTGGCCCGTGCAGCGGACGGTGCCGTAGGTGAGGCCGCGGGGTGGGGCGCGTCGTAGCCGGCGTTGGTCAGCAGGTCGGGGTAGGGGATGACCGCCCAGGTCGGGCGGCGCCGGCCGACCGTTCGTACTGTTGCGCGAGCGGGCGCTGGTTCTGCCGGAAGGCGAGCTGCGCGAGCTCAACGGCACCCGGCAGTCTGGGTCGGCGATTGACATGATGGGCGGTGGCAAGTCTCAGGTGTCTCTGGAGGAGTGACTATGGCGTTCAAGACCGGCGCCGCCGAACGGGACGAGTGGTCCTGTTCGCCGACTGCCGGCGTCGGACCGCTCCGGTTCGGCATGGCCGTCGACGAAGACGGAACGGCCGTCAGCCGCGGTCGGCCGGATCCATCACCAGGCCGGTGAAATCCGCCTCGTTGCGCTCCGCCCGGGTGACGTACCACCGGGCGATGAACCACATCACCGGATACACCAGCAGGCCGAGCGCCACCCAGACGAGCGGCCCCGACGCGTCGCGCGACAGGGCGAACACCAGCGGCAGGGTCCCGATCAGCGACACGAGTGCCGCCAACGCCCCCAGAGCCGCGCGCAGTTGGCTGCGCATGAGGGCCCGGACGTAGGTGGCCCCGAGGGTGGTCTGCTCGGAGATCTCCGACCGGGCGGGGGTATGCGCGGGCGGCCGGCGGCGCGCGCCCCGGGGGACCCCGGTGACGATCTCGCGCCGGGGCGGCGACTGCTGCTGCTCCTCGGCCATGGTGCCGGAGTCTACGCAGCGGCCGCCTATTTGAGGAGGCGGGAGAGCCGCCGGTCCGCGAGCGGCTTGCCACCGGTCTGGCAGGTGGGGCAGTACTCCAGGGACGAGTCGGCGAAGGACACCGAGCGCACGGTGTCCCCGCAGACCGGGCACGGCTCACCGGCCCGGCCGTGCACCCGCAGGCCGCTCTTCTTCTCGGCCTTGAGCTTTCCCGCGGCCACCCCGTGGGCCCGGCCGACGGCTTCGCCCAGGGTGCTCCGCACAGCCTCGTAGAGCTGGGTGAGCTGATCCTCGGTGAAGGAGGCGGCGAGCTTGAACGGCGAGACCCTGGCCGCGTGCAGGATCTCGTCGCTGTAGGCGTTGCCGATTCCCGCGATCACGCTCTGGTCCCGCAGCACGCCCTTGATCTGGCGCCGCTCTCCCGCGAGCAGCGCGGCGAAGGCGTCCCGGTCGAAGCCCTCGGCGAGCGGATCGGGGCCGAGGCGGGCGATGCCGGGCACCTCCTGCGGGTCGTGGACCACGTACACCGCGAGGCGCTTCTGCGTCCCGGCCTCGGTGAGGTCGAAACCGCCCCCGCCGACGAGGGAGACGCGCAGTGCGAGCGGCCCCTTGCCGGGGCGCGGCGGCTGCGCGGGAAGGGTGTCCTGCCAGCGCAGCCAGCCGGCCCGGGCCAGATGCGTGACGAGGTGGAGGTCGCCGACCGGCAGGGCCAGGAACTTGCCGTACCGGGCGGGGGTGCCGGCCGGCCGCCCTTCGAGGGCGGCCGGCGGCGGGTCGTAGGTCTTGAGCACGCTCACGGCGAGCGGGAGGACGCGCTCGACCACCCGCCCGGTGAGGTGCTCGTCGAGGTACTCCCGCAGGGCCTCGACCTCGGGCAGCTCCGGCATGGTCCCAGCCTGCCGCCGGCTCAGGCGAAGCGCGAGCTGGGCACCGGGCCGGGCGAGGCGACGCGGTCGCGGGGTGCCGTGAGCCAGCCGTCGCGGACGGCGGTCACGAAGGCCCGGAAGGCCCCGTCCGGGTCGGGCGGGGTCGCGCCGTCGCCCTCGTCCGGGCCGGCGGCGGCCTGCGCGATGTCCCGGGCGATCTGCTCCTCGGGCCGCTGGTCGTCCTTCCAGGGCGGTGAGACGAACTGGCACAGCAGTGCGCTGAAGTCCGCGCTCACCGCGGGCGGATCGGTCCAGCAGGTGGCGTGCTCGGACAGGATCTGGCCGTCGGCGCGCGCGTGCAGGGTGCGCAGGAGGTCCGGGTCGGCCGCGTTCAGGTCGTAGGCGACGACGAGGGTGTCCGTACGGGCGGGCTCGTACGGTACGGCGGGCAGCCCCAGCACCCGTGCCGCGGCGAGTCCGAGGATCCGGTCGGACCGGCCGGGCAGCAGCGAGACCGTGGCGGGGCGGCGCCCGGCAGCCTCCAGGGCGAGCGCCAGGCGGGCGAGGCCGTGGCGGCACTGCTCGTGGGTGTCCCCGAGGTAGGCGTACCGGCCGGTCATCCCGGCGTCCCAGCCGTACGGGGAGAGGGTGCCCAGGAGGCCGCCGGTGAGGCCGTAGTGCCAGCCGCGCAGGTCGGCGCGGCCGAGCGGATCGGCCTGGCCGGCCGCGTTCTGGGCGCGGCGGGCCTGGCCGGTGCGGTGCAGCCGGCGGAGCTGGCGGTCGTGGGCGCCGGACCACTGCGGGTCCTCGGGGGCGGGGAGGGCGCTGCCGATGCGCTCGGCGGTGTCCAGGTCCCCGGCCAGCAGGGTGTGGTGCACGAGGAGGTACGTCTCGGGCCAGGCGGGCAGCCCCTGGCCGCGGGCGGAGAGCAGGGCGACGGCCTCGGTGTGCCGGTGCTCGTCCTCCAGGGCAGACACCAGCTCGGTCAGGAGCGGCCGCGAGTCGGGGAGCATGCGCAGTGCCTCGCGCAGCGGTGCGACGGCGAGGAAGGCGATGCCGTGCTCGACGCAGGCGTAACCGAAGTCGTAGAGGGCCTGGGGCTCGCCGGACCGCTTGGCGGCGGCCTTGGCCGCGCGGGCCAGGTCCTTGAACCCGGCGGCGTCGGCCAGGGCCCGTGCTGCCTTGGCGAGTTCGGTGATCGAGGCCGTCTCGGCGTGCGGCCGCAGCGACCGTACCGCTCCGGGCAGATCGTCCTTCTTCAGGAATCGGCGTACTTCATCCATGGTGTTGGTCATCGCCCCGATCCTCACGGAGCCGCGGCGGGCCCGCAACGGACTTTCCCGGCGGGCCCGCGTGGTGGCGGTGGCCTCGTCGTGCGCCGTCCGGGTCAGATCCGGGCGATCAGCGCGTACCGCTCGTCGGTGACGGGTCCGCCCCACAACTCGGCGTCGCCGCTGAGCGGTTCGATCCAGAGGTCGGACACCAGGGGCCGGACCGCGTCGGCCAGGTCCCCGGCGGTGACCCCGCCGTTCCAGGGGAGCGATCCGGCTCCGGCGACGTAGGGCACTGCGCTCCCGCCGGCTTGCCGCCACCGCCCCTCGACCAGTACCAGCCGCCCTCCCGGGCCGAGCCGCGCGACCCACGCCCGGAGCGCGGCGCCGGGATCGGGCAGGGTCCACAGCAGGTGCCGGCAGAGCAGGACGTCGTACCGCTCCTGCCCGGTCGGCGGATCCGCGGCGTCGCCGACGAGGAACCGTACCGCGAGGCCCGCGGCCGCGAGTTTGGCCTCTGCCCGCTCCACCATCCGGGGCGCGAGGTCCACACCGGTCACCCGGTGCCCGGCCTCGGCCAGCAGCAGGGACAGCGACCCGGTACCGCAGCCGACGTCGAGGACGTCGGCCGGCCCGGCGGGCAGCCAGGATCTCAGCAGCCGGGCCCACGCGGCGCGGGTGGGCTCCTGCCGCAGGCCGTGATCCGGTTCGTCGTCGAACGCGGCCGCGGCGGCGTCCCAGTACTCGGTGATGGCGCGGGTGGGTTCGGACATGCCGGTGATCCTGCCGGACGCCACCGACAAACGGGGGTGACGAAGCATCGGCCCGGGAGGGAATCGGGTGGGGGTCAGCCCATCACGAATTCGCACCAGACGCATTTGCCGCCGCCCCGCGGCTCCACGCCCCAGACGTCCGCCAGGCGGTCCACCAGCATCAGGCCCCGGCCCGAAACGCCCGACTCCCCCGCCTCGCGGCGGCGCGGCAGTGCGCTGGAACGGTCCTCCACCTCCACCCGGAGCCGGCGCTGGGGGGCCGCCAGGACCCGCAGGGTCACGATCGCCGGGCCGTCCGTGTGCATCAGGGCGTTGACGATCAGCTCGTCCGCGACCAGTTCGATCTCGTCGGCCCGTTCCCGGGCGCCCCACGACCGCACCGCCGCCCCGATCATGTGCCGGGCCGCCACCAGGGCCTCCGGGTCACCCGGTGCCACGTGCTGCTGGAGGCGGCCGCCGCCCTGCTGGGCGGCCGCCACGTGGCGGCGCAGCAGGAGCAGCGCCATGTCGTCGTCCCCGCCCCGTTCGTCGACGATCTCGCACAGCAGGTCCGCGAGGAGCTGCAGGTCCGCCGGTCCGCGGCGGATGTGGGAGGTCAGGAGTTGAATTCCGTCGTCGAGGTCGGCGCCGGGCTGTTCCACCAGGCCGTCGGTGCACAGCAGGACCGTTTCCCCAGGGTCCAGCTCCACCGTGGTCACCGGGTACTCCAGGCGGCCGAACTCCGCCGAGAGGCCGAGCGGCATGCCGCCCGCCACCGGGAGCCGGTGGCAGTCCCCGTCGCGGGTGCGCAGCAGCGGGTCGATGTGACCCGCCCGGACCACCTGGAGGACGCCCGTCGCGAGGTCGGCCTCCACGTACGTGCAGGTCGCGAACCGGTCGGTGTCCAGCTCGTGCAGGAAGACCGAGGCCCGGGCCATGACCGTGCCGGGCGAGTGCCCCTCGGCGGCGTACGCGCGCAGCACGATCCGGAGCTGTCCCATGACGGCCGCCGCGTGCGTGTCATGGCCCTGGACGTCGCCGATGACGGCGCCGACCCGGCCGCCGGGCAGCGGGATGACGTCGTACCAGTCGCCGCCGATGTCCTGGCCCATCCGGGCGGACCGGTAGCGTACGGCGATCTCCCCGCCGGCGACCGACGGGATCCGCCGCGGCAGCATGGCCTGCTGGAGGCCCTCGGCCAGGTCGTGCTCCTGCTCCAGCAGCATGGCGCGCTGGAGGCTCTGCGCGATGCTGCTGCCCAGGGCGACGAGCAGGTTGCGCTCCTCCTGGGTGAAGCCGTCCTTGTCCTGGTAGAGCAGTCCGATCGCGCCGATCGGGCGGGCCTGGGCGATGAGCGGCAGGTAGGCGGCGGCCGAGATCCGCATGTACGAGATCTTCGCCCAGAGCCCGGGGTAGTCGCGGGCGAATTCCTGCGCCGAGTCGAGGAAGCGGGGCTCCAGGGAGCGGACGACCTCGCTCATCGGGTACTGCTCGTCGATGCGGGTGTAGCGGGTGCCGGGGACGAAGCTGTCCTCCGGGCCCTCGGCGACCAGGTGGATCCGGCCGGCTTCGACGAGGCCCATCACCATGCCCATCGATCCGAGCCGTTCCAGCCCGTGGGCGTCGCCGATGACGTCGATGACGTCCTGCACGGTCCGGGCGTGCGCGAGGGCGGCGGTGGTGGATTCGACCACCGACGTCTGGCGGCGCCGTTCCTCGTCCAGGCCGAGCCGCTCCGCCGAGTGGCTGAGCTCGTCGGTGGCGTCCCGGACGATGCCGATGATCCGGTACGGGCGGCCGTCCGGGCCGCGTATGACGCGGCCCTGGGTGTGCGTCCAGCGCAGCCGTCCGTCGTGGCAGCGGATGCGGAAGTAGGCGCCGTAGCTGTCCTCGCCGCTCTTGAGGGCGGAGGAGACGAGGGCGTCGAGCCGGGCGCCCTCGGTGGCGGGGACGCGCGGGTCGAGCGACTCCGGCCGGCCGTCGTACTCGTCGGGAGTCGTGTCGAAGACGTCCAGGGCGGCTTCGTCCATGTGCATGAGACCGGTGATCAGGTCCCAGTCGAAACTGCCCATGCGGTTCAGCGAGAGCGACCGGTCCGGGTGTGCGGGCCAGTCGTCCGGCAGCGATACGGTGGTCGGCACCGATCCACCATGACACACGGGCCGGTCAGGCGCTCTCCAGCGGATAGCCCCCGTCCGACGGCTGCGGCTGCAGGTCCGGGACCGGGACCGCGTTGGGGTCGGCCGGGTCGTAAGGGGCGTTCAGGTCGGACGGGATGTCCGGGTTGTACGGCTCGACGGGGGTGGCGGGGTCTGCAGGCGGCAGGCCTGATCCGTCGGGATCCAGGGGAAGCAGCCCCAGCTCACCGGGGTCCAGCGGCGGCAGGCCGGCCAGGGGGTCCGAGGGAGTGTCGGAGGGCGGCCGCTGCTGCGGCTGCTCCGGTTGCTGCGGCCGGGTGGACGGGTTCGACGGCGTCCCCGGCTTCCGCGGCAGGTTCCCGCCGGGTGAGTTCTGCGAGGCCTGCGGGCAGTCCGTCGACCCCGGCGTCGGAGCGGTGGGAGCGGTCGGGGCGTTCGGAGAGGCCGGTGAGGCCGGAGGGGCTGGTGAGGCCGGAGGGGCTGGTGAGGCCGGAGGGGCCTGGTTCGGCGGGCAGGGGTCGCCGGACGTGGAGCCCGGCGGGGTGAGCGGCCCGTCCGGGATGCCGGCGGACGGGTCGTACGGGGGCAGCGCCTTCGGGGGCCGGTCCTGCGCGCCGTCGTCTCCCCGCTTGCGCTCGATCCAGGTGTTGTCGGCGATATTGACGATCACCAGGTTGTTGATCACGTGGGTGGTCGGTTCGATGACGACGACCTGGTTGGCCTGGTAGCCGCTCCACGGGTCGCCCTTGTGCACCGGGGATCCCTTGGCGGTGCGCGGGGAGCCCAGCGGGTTTCCGCAGCCGCAGCGGACCCGGGGCATGCCGTGCTCGTCCACGAGGACGGCGGTGCCGGCCTGGAGGACGGACTGGAAGCCGTCGGCGGCGCCGTCGCGGAAGGCGTGGTTGGTGACCCGGGTGTCGGCGCGCAGGACGACGGGCGTCAGGCCGCGCAGGAAGTCGGGGATCTTCCCCACTTCGATGTTCGACGCCTCGGCGAAGGCCTGGGCCTTGGCCTTGTCGGCGGTCAGGAAGCGGACCTGCTGTTCCACGTCGCAGCTGCCGAGCCGCTGGGTGCCTCCGTACAGGCCGGGGGTGGCCGCGTTGACGGTGCGGATGCCCTGGCCGGTCGGGTTGGACAGCGGGGGCTGTACGGGGGCGGACTCGGCGGTGGCCGAGGAGGGAGTGAACGGGTCCGGGCCGGCGGAGGCCACGGGCTGGAGGTAGACCTCCTGGCTCTCGGCTCCGGGGGCGCCAGCCGGCTGCTCCGTGCTGCTGCCGCACGCCGCGGCGAGGAGGCCGAGGAGGGCGAAGAGGGCGGCTCCGGCGGGTGCATGACGACGCGACGCCTGACGCGGTGTCGGAAGTGACGATCCGTTCACTTGAATCTCCCTTTTCGCCCCGGTTGCTCCCTCTTGTCTGACGCATCCGCGCGGGAGCCGCAACCGGAGCGCACCTTGAACATGTTCAAGGAACGCCGTAGGCTCACCACCGTGAGTTGAACGCGTTCAAGGCGTTGGACCGCGGCGTTGGGGGGAGTCCAGGGTGACGGTACTGGTGAACGTGATCGTCACCCTGGGCATGCTCTACGTGGTCCCGGCCGGCCTGCGGCTCATCGACCCGGCCCGGCTCCTGCGCACGGCCCGCCTCTGGCCGGTCGCGGCCGCACCCGGGGCCCTGTGCCTGTGGCTGCCGCGCGGAACGCCCGCCACCGCGCTCGCCCTGCTGTACGCGGCGGCCTGCCTGGCGCTGGCCGCCCGGGCCCCGGTCGTGCTGGTGCGCGGCCGCTCCCTGACCCCGCCCGCGGTCGCCGTCGCCACCGCTCTGGTATCGCCGTCCATCGCTGCCACCGCGCTGGTCGCCGAGCGCGCCGGGTACCGGCTCTTCGGCTTCGAGCTCGACATCCTGGCGCTGACCGTGCCCCACTTCCACTTCGCCGGGTTCACCGCCGCCCTGGTCGCCGGGCTGGCGTGCCGCGCCGCGGGCGGCCGCGCCGGGACCGGCGGCCTCGCGCGCTGGGCGGCGTACAGCGTCCCGGCGGGCACCCTGCTCGTACTCCTCGGCTACTTCGTCGACGACTGGGCCGAGCTGCTGGGCGCCGTGGTCCTGACCGGCGGGATGTGGGCCGTGGCCCTGCTCACGTGGCGGGAGATCCGGCCCGCCTGCGCGGACCGGACCACCCGGACCCTGCTCGCCACCTCGGCCGCCGTGCTCGTGGCCACCATGCTGCTCGCCCTGTGGTGGGCGGCCGGCGAGGCCACCGGGATCATCCATCCCACCCTGACCTGGATGGCCGCCACCCACGGCCTCGGCAACGCCCTCGGGTTCGCCCTGTGCTCAGTGCTCGCCTGGCGCCGGCTGGCCGCCGACGTCCGGCCCGCCGACTCGCGCACCGCGGCCGCGCGCACCACCGACACCCCGGGCGTCGGCGCCCGGACCGCCGACCGCCCGGACCACCGACCACGCACCACCTCCGACCGAGTGGAGACCTCGCCATGACCCGCCTCATCAGCGCCGGCCGGGACACCGTCAACTACCCCGACCGGGGCGCGACGGCCCACCGGCCGCTGCCCGCCGGATACAACCACCTGCACCACCGCACCCGCCTCGGACACGGACGGGCCGTCTTCGAGGCCGCCGGATCCGCGATCACCACCTTCCACGCCCACCGGACCTCGGGCATGCGCGTGCGGGCCGATGACGGCGCGGTCCGGCCCGGCAGCCGGGTGATCGTCGGGATCGGCCTCGGGCCGCTGCGGATCGACGCGCCGTGCGAGGTGATCTGGACCGCGTACGAGCCCGCCCGCATCGGTTTCGCCTACGGAACCCTGGCCGGGCACCCCGAGTGCGGGGAGGAGTCCTTCATCGTGGACATGGACCCGGACGGCACGGTGTGGTTCACGGTCACCGCCTTCAGCCGCCCGAACACCTGGTACACCCGCCTGGCCGGCCCGGTGGTCCCCTTCCTCCAGCTGTCCTACGCCCGCCTGCTCGGGCACCACCTGCGCAAGCTGGCCGCCACCGGCTGACCGGTCCGATACTGGAGGCGATGGACTGGTTCACGGCGCCCGGATACTGGCTCGCCCGGCTGGTCTTCCAGCGGGCCCTGGCCGGGGTCTACCTCGTCGCCTTCCTCGGGGCCGCCCTGCAGTTCCGGGCCCTGATCGGGGCGCACGGCATGACGCCCGTACCGCGCTACGTACGGTACGTGCCCTTCCGGCGCGCCCCGAGCCTCTTCCAACTGCGCTACTCCGACCGGCTCTTCGCGGGCTGCGCCTGGGGCGGCGCGGCGCTGGCCGCGGCCCTGGCCGCCGGGGCGGGGGACGAGGTGCCGCTGGGCGCGGCCATGGCGATGTGGGCCGTGCTGAGGCTGCTGTACCTCTCGATCGTGAACGTGGGGCAGACCTGGTACTCCTTCGGATGGGAGTCGCTGCTGCTGGAGGTGGGCTTCCTCGCCGTGTTCCTCGGCAACGCGCGGGCCGGGCCGCCCGTGCTGGTGCTGTGGCTGCTGCGCTGGGTGCTCTTCCGCGTGGAATTCGGGGCCGGGCTGATCAAGATGCGCGGGGACCCCTGCTGGCGCAAGCTGACCTGTCTGTACTTCCACCACGAGACGCAGCCGATGGCCGGGCCGCTGAGCTGGTTCTTCCACCATCTGCCGAAGCCGCTGCACCGGGCGGAGTGCGCGGCCAACCACGTGACCCAACTGATCGTCCCGGTGCTGCTGTTCACGCCTCAACCGGTGGCCTCGTACGCCGCCGGCATCGTGATCGCGACGCAGCTGTGGCTGGTGCTCTCGGGAAATTTCGCCTGGCTGAACTGGCTGACGATCACGCTGGCCGTCTCGGCCGTGGACTTCACCGGGCTCGCGGGCGCTCCCCCGGCGGCCGCCTCGCGCACGGGTCCCGTGTGGTTCGTGGTCCTGGTGTGCGCGGTGACCGTGCTCGTCCTGTTCCTCAGCCGGCACCCGGTGCTCAACATGGTCTCGCGCCGCCAGGTGATGAACCGCTCCTTCGATGCGCTGCACCTGGTCAACACCTACGGGGCCTTCGGCTCGGTCGGCCGGGTCCGCATGGAGGTGGCGGTGGAGGGCACCGCGGACCGGGTGCCGCGCGCGGACGGGGACTGGCGCGAGTACGGCTTCAAGGGGAAGCCGGGTGAACCGCGCCGGATTCCGCGCCAGTTCGCCCCGTACCACCTGCGGCTGGACTGGCTGATGTGGTTCGCCGCGATCTCCCCGGACTACGCGCGCGACTGGTTCGGGCCGTTCGTGGAGCGGCTGCTGGCGGGCGACCGGGACACGCTGCGGCTGCTGCGCGAGAACCCGTTCCCGGACGCCCCGCCCGTCCATGTCCGCGCCCTGCTGTACCGCTACCGGTTCACCACCTGGCGGGAGCTGCGCGAGACGGGGGCCTGGTGGCACCGCACGCTCGTGCGCGAATACCTCCCGCCGACCCGCCTCGCGGACGCGCGCCGTTCGGAGCCCGACTAGCGCGGCCTCCCGCTCCGCGGTGCCCTTGGCAGGGCAGCGCCCCCGGTGCGCGTGGGCACGAGGGGCGCTTGGCACCGCTGTGCGGACTAGTCGATACCGGGCAGGATGTGCGCTTCCGCCAGGTCGTCCTCGTAGCCGGCCAGCCGGATCGGGGCGGATCGGGCCCAGACCTCAAGGCTTCCGAGTTCATCGGTCCGGGGCTTCGCCCGCGTTCCCGTCCGCTCCATCACCGTCGGTTCGGGCTTTGTCTTCTCAGTCACCGCGCACTCCTTCGTGTCGCGCAACCCGGTAGGCGGACCGCGCCGGGCAAGGGATGAAAGGTTTCCGGACGCGGTGGCGCCTTAGTGGAGCGCGGCCCGGATGGGGGCCGTCTTGATGCCCCAGAGTACACATATGAGCGGACCTCCGCTCGATAGGAAGGCAAAATCCGCTGCGCCCTCTTACTTTCGCTCCTAGTTCAGCAAGTCGTGGGTCTGCGGGTACGTAACAGGTGATCTGCTCGATCCCGGACGCGCGGGGTGTGACGGAGGGGGTCGGCGGTGGCGGGGTCCGAAGTGCCCGACGCTCAAGTCCCTTACGTCACAAGCGTGCTGGAGCTGATGGAGCTGTTGCGCGCCGACCCCGACGACCGGGCCCTGCGGACCGCGGCCCTGCTGCGCCGCTCGCACCCCTTCGACAAAGAACTGCAGATCGCGGGCCTGGTGCACCGACTCGGGCATTTGCTCCGTCTGAGTGACGGGACGGTTACCGTAGGAGTGGTGGCGGAGTCGATCCGCCCTCTGCTGGGCGAGCGGGTGGCCCGGCTGGTACGGCTGCAGTCGCCGCAGCGGGCGGCCGGCGCGGACGGCCGACACCGCGAAGGCGACCGCGACGACGACGCCGAGGCCGAGGCGGTGGCCACCCTGCGCCAGGCCCGGGACTCCGCGGCCGCGCCCGGCCTGGACGCGGGCGTGCTGGAGGACTGGCAGCCGCTGCTGGAACTGGTCGCGGCCGGGTCCTGCCGGGTCGGGTCCCCCGGGAACGCACTCGACCCCCTCGGTGCGCCGAGGGGGTCGAGCAGGGCCTGGTAGGACGGGGACGGGGGTCGGGGGGGTCCCGGGGTCCGGGGGTCCGGGGTTACCAGTTCGCCGGGGCGTAGTCCTTGAGGAAGACGCCGAACAGGTCCTCGCCGGCCTCGCCGCGGACGATCGGGTCGTAGACCCGGGCCGCGCCGTCGACCAGGTCGAGCGGGGCGTGGAAGCCCTCCTCGGCCAGGCGCAGCTTGTCGAAGTGGGGGCGCTCGTCGGTGATCCAGCCGGTGTCGACCGAGGTCATCAGGATGCGGTCGCTCTGGAACATCTCCTGGCCGCTGGTCCGGGTCACCATGTTCATCGCGGCCTTGGCCGCGTTGGTGTTCGGGTGCCCCGCGCCCTTGTAGCCACGGCTGAAGACGCCCTCCATCGCCGAGACGTTGACGATGTACGCCCGCCCGGCCGCGGCCTGCCGGGCGGCCTCCGCCATGGCCGGACGCAGGGCGCTGATCAGGATGAACGGCGACGTGTAGTTGCAGAGCTGGGTTTCGAGCAGCTCCACCGGGGAGATCTGGTCGATGGTCTGGACCCAGGTGTTGCTCTCGACGACGTCGGGCAGCAGGCCCCCCGCGTCGATGGCGGTTCCGGCGAGGTGCCGCTCCAGGCTGGCGTTGCCCGCGACCAGGGCGAGGTCGGCGACCTTCTGCGCCTCCAGCCCGCTCACTCCGACGGGCAGCGCCGCCAGGCCGTCGACCGCGCCGGAGTTGAAGGCGCCGATGACGTGGTGGGCGGGGAGCTCACCGGCGGGCAGCGGGGCGGCCTCCCCCTCGACCAGCGCCGCGTAGGCGCTGGGCAGGCGGCGCACGGTCTGCGTCGCGTTGTTGATCAGGATGTCGAGCGGGCCGGCCGCGGCCACCTGGTCGGCGAGGGCCACGGCCTGGGCCGGGTCGCGCAGGTCGATGCCGACGACCTCCAGCCGGTGCATCCAGTCCGCGGAGTCCTCCATCGCCTTGAAGCGGCGGATGGCGTCCTTGGGGAAGCGCGTGGTGATCGTGGTGTGGGCACCGTCGCGCAGCAGCCGCAGCGCGATGTACATGCCGATCTTGGCCCGGCCGCCGGTGAGCAGCGCGCGCTTGCCGTTCAGGTCGGCGCGGGCCTCGCGCCTGCTCCGGTTCTCGACGGCGCACGTCGGGCAGAGCTGGTGGTAGAAGTAGTCGACCTCGACGTACCGCGTCTTGCAGATGTAGCAGGAGCGCGGGCGCTGGAGTATCCCGGCGATCCGGCCGGCCTCCGTGACCGAGGAGGGCAGGATGCCCTCGGTCTCGTCGTCGATGCGCTCGGCGGAGCCGGTTGCGGTGGCTTCGGTGACGGCCTTGTCGTTGGCGGTCTTGGCGGCGCGGCGCTCCTGGCGGCGGCGCTGCTTGACCGTCCGGTAGAGGCCGGCGGTGGCGCGGCGTACGGTGATCGCATCGGGGTGGTCGACGTCGAGCTTGTCCAGCTCGTCGAGCACGCTGAGGCAGAGGGCCAGCCGGTCGGGGTCGATACCGGGCCCGTAGGCGTGCCCGTCGTCGTGGCCGTAGTCCTGGATGTCTTCGGTCACCGTCATTGCCGCTGCCGTTCCTTGATCACTCGTCCGCATCCGCCTGCTGCGGAAGTCCTCAAAAGGGCAACTGTACGGATCCCACACGCCCGGAGCCAAACCCGCTCCCGCCGCTCTCACGCACCGGCAGCGGAGCGTCACCGTGCGCGGTGAAACGGTGACGCGGGGGGCACCGCCGGGGTCGCATTCCGCTCCCGGAGGGGCCACGCTGCGTACTCCCGTACTACGTCGGGAGTACGACTGATCACCACCTGTGGACGGAGGAATAGCGCAGGTGGGTCGGGCATTGTGGACCTTATGAGTGCACTGGCGCTGTCGGTCCTGCTCTGTCTCGTGTCCGCCCTGGCGTACGCGGGCGGCGCGATCGTCCAGGAACGGGTCGCGGCGACCACGCCGGACCGCCCGTACGCCCCGGTGCGCCGTGGCGTCTGGTGGGTGGCGGTGGGACTGAACGGCCTCGGTGCGCTGCTGCACGTGGTGGCTCTCGCGTACGGGCCGCTGAGCCTGGTCCAGCCGCTGGGCGCCCTGACCATCGTCTTCGCCCTGCCGATGGCCGCCGTCTTCGTACGGCGCCGGGCGGGCGCCGCCGCCTGGCGCGGGGCGGTGCTGGCCACGGTCGGCCTGGCCGGGCTGCTGGCGCTGACCGGCGGCGAGGGGCGGGCGGAGCAGTCGCTGGCGCAGGACGAGCGGCGCATGCTGCTGATGCTGACCGGGGCGGTGGCGCTGGCCCTGTTCCTGGCGGCGCACCGGATGCACCGGGCGGTGCTGCACAGCGTGCTGCTGGCCGCGGCCGCCGGTACCGCCTTCGGCATGGCCTCGGTGTTCACCAAGTCGGTGGCCGAGGACTTCGGGCCGGACGCGCCGGCCGGCCTGTGGCCCGACCTCGCGGCGGTCGCGGTACTGGCGGCCGGCGGGCTGCTGCTGTCGCAGGCGGCCTACCGGGGCGCCGGGCTGACCGCGCCGCTGGCCACGGTGACGGTGGTCAACCCGGTGGTGGCGGCGACGGTCGGCATCACGCTGTTCGGCGAGAGCTTCCGGTACGGGGCCGCGGGCGCGGCGGCGGCGGTGGCCAGCGCCGTGCTCGCGGCGGCCGGCCTGATCCTGCTCACCGTCGTGCCCTCGCACGTGCGCGGGTCAGATGCGGACCCCGTGGCCCCGGAGGTACTTGAGCGGGTCGATGTCGGAGCCGTAGCCGGGTCCCGTGCGCATCTCGAAGTGCAGGTGCGGGCCCGTGGTGTTGCCGGTCGAGCCGGAGCGGCCGATGCGCTGGCCTCCGGAGACCTGCTGGCCGGCCTTGACGCCGAGGGCGGAGAGGTGGGCGTACTGGGAGTACCGGCCGTCGGTGTGCCGGATGACGACCTGGTAGCCGTAGGCTCCGGCCCAGCCGGCGGAGACGACCTGGCCGGGTCCCACCGACTTGACGGTGGTGCCGGTCGCCACCGGGAAGTCGACGCCCGTGTGGTAGCCGCTGGACCAGGAGGATCCAGCGACGCGGTACGCGGTGCCGAGGGCCGCGTCGACGGGGGCGGAGAATCCGCCCGCTTCCGGCTTCTGCTGCGCTGAGGCGGGCTCCGGCGCCGGCTTCTCGACCGGCTTCTCGACGGGCTTCTCCACCGGCTTGGGCGCGGGCTTCTCGGCGGGCTTCTCGGCGGCCGGTTCCACGGGGGTCACCGGGTCGGCGGTCCGCGGCGGCTTCTCGGGGTCCTGCCTGGGCGGCGGCGGCAGGGCGGGCGCCGTGGTGACCCGCAGGGTGAGCCGCTGGCCCGGGAAGATCAGGTTCGGGTTGCCGCCGATGGTGGTCCGGTTGGTCTCGTACAGCGCCTGCCAGCCGCCCTCGACGTGCTGGTCGGTGGCGATCGCGGAGAGCGAGTCGCCGGGCGCGACGACGTACGGGTTCGGCAGGACGGAGGTCCCCGTCGGGCGCGGTCCGCCGCCCTGCTCCGGGGCCGTCCGCGCGACGGGTACCTGTCCCCGCGTCTGCGTCTGCGTCTGCGTCTGCGGGGTGACGGCGGGCGCAGGGCCGCTGCGCGTGAGTCCGGCCTGCTTCCCGCAGCTGGGCCAGGCGCCGGGCCCCTGCCCCTTGAGCACCTTCTCCGCGACGGCTATCTGCTGGTCCTTGGTGGCCAGGTCGGCGCGCGGGGCGTAGGCGGTGCCGCCGAAGGCCCGCCAGGTGCTCTGGCTGAACTGGAGGCCGCCGTAGTAGCCGTTGCCGGTGTTGATGCGCCAGTTGTCCGTCGATTCGCAGGACGCGACCTTGTTCCAGGTGTCCACGGAGGCGCCGTGGGCGACTCCGGCCCCGATGAGCGGCAGCGCGATCCCGGCACCGCCGGCGGTCACGGCCAGGGAGGCCCGGTTGATGCTGCTCGGCTGATACCGGCGGTGCCGGCCCCGTACACCCATGGGAGCCCCCATCGAAGACATCAGGAACCGCACAACTTAACGTCGCGATCACAGCGTGACAAGAGGCGCAACGGGGCGCATGCCAAAGGAACTTGACTGTATCTCGGTGAGTAAAAGATCCACCGGCGTCCGCGTGGGGGTAGCTTCGGTGCTCCCCGCCCACCGAAGGCACACCGAAGCAAGCAGGAGCGCACCGATGAGCACCAGCACAGCCCAGATCGGCGTCACCGGACTCGCTGTCATGGGCAGCAACCTCGCCCGCAACTTCGCCCGCAACGGATTCACCGTGGCCGTCCACAACCGCACGGCCGCCAAGACCACGGCACTGGTGGAGGAGTTCGGGCACGAGGGCACTTTCGTGGCGGCCGGGTCGGCGAAGGAGTTCGTCGACGCGCTGGAGCGCCCCCGGCGCATCGTCATCATGGTGAAGGCCGGGGAGCCGACCGATGCCGTGATCCGCGAGTTCGCCCCGCTCCTGGAGGAGGGCGACGTCATCATCGACGGCGGCAACGCGCACTTCGAGGACACCCGGCGCCGCGAGCGGGAACTGCGGGAGCTGGGCCTCCACTTCGTGGGGGTCGGCATCTCCGGCGGCGAGGAGGGAGCGCTGCTGGGCCCGAGCATCATGCCCGGCGGCTCGACCACGTCGTACGCGTCCCTCGGACCGCTGCTGGAGAAGATCTCCGCGAAGGCCGCCGACGGCACACCGTGCACCTCGCACGTGGGGCCCGACGGTGCCGGACACTTCGTCAAGATGGTGCACAACGGCATCGAGTACGCCGACATGCAGCTGATCGGCGAGGCCTACCACCTGTTGCGCGAGGTGGCGGGCTACTCCCCCGCGAAGATCGCGGAGACCTTCCGGGCGTGGAACCGGGGGCGCCTGGACTCGTACCTGATCGAGATCACGGCGGAGGTGCTCGCGCACACGGACGCCGCGACCGGCCGCCCGTACGTCGACGTCGTGGCCGACGCCGCCGAGCAGAAGGGCACCGGCCGCTGGACCGTGCAGATCGCGCTCGACCTCGGGGTACCGGTGTCGGGGATCGCCGAGGCGGTCTTCGCCCGCGCGGTCTCCGGCCACGCGGACCTGCGGTCGGCCGCGCGCGGGCTCGCGGGCCCGACGGCTGCCGCGCTCGCGCCGGAGGCTGCGGAGGCCTTCGCCGCCGAGGTGGAGCAGGCGCTGTACGCATCGAAGATCGTCTCGTACACCCAGGGCTTCCACCAGATCCGGGCCGGCAGCGAGGAGTACGGCTGGAACGTGGACCTGGGCGCCGTGGCCTCGCTGTGGCGCGGCGGCTGCATCATCCGGGCCGCGTTCCTCGACCGGATCCGGGCGGCGTACGACGCACGGCCGGAGCTGCCGAGCCTGCTGGCGGACGCGCACTTCGCCGAGGAGATCGCGGCCGCCCAGGACGGCTGGCGGTCCGTCCTGGTGGCGGCGGTGCGCCAGGGCATCCCGGTTCCCGCCTTCGCGGCCTCACTGGCCTACTACGACGCGCTGCGCGCGGAGCGGCTGCCCGCGGCCCTCACCCAGGGGCAGCGGGACTTCTTCGGGGCGCACACCTACCGGCGGACCGACCGCGAGGGCTCGTTCCACACCCTCTGGAGCGGCGACCGCTCCGAGGTCCGCACCTCGTAGGCCGCTCGTCGTACTAGTCGTCGTACTAGCTCAGGGGCCCGGGCTGCGGGATCGGCGCGGGCCCCGGCGGCGCGGGGACCGGGTCCGGCTCGGGCACCGGGGCGGGCACGGGCGGCACGGGCCGCGGAATGGGCTCGGGATCGGGGAAGGGGCCCGGCCCGGGCACAGGCGGCTGCGTCTCTTCTGCGTCTCGCTTTCGCACCATACGGCCCACCTTCCCGGGATTCCGGCCTGTATGCCTCCCCTGGCGCAGTGCCAGTCCCGCGGCCAGGCCCGGAGCCGGGCTGGAGAGCACCGGGACCGGGCCCGCGGCCAGGTCAGCGGCCCCGGCCATGGAGGCCTGGGCCAGCACGATGACGTCCGCGCCGGTGACGGACTCGGCGGCAGTGGCGACGCGGGCGAGGTAGCCAGCGGTGTCCCCGGCCTCGAAGCGCTCCCAGGCCCCGGCGACCAGGTGCGTGACGATCGACACGGGCCGGTCACCGGCCTCCTCGGCCAGCAGCTCCCGGGTCGGGGCGAGGGTGGACTCCAGGGCGGCCAGTACGGCGATCCGCGCCCCCGCCCGTACCGCGGCGGCCGCCATCGGCCGGTCCACCCGCAGCACCGGGGCGCCCAGGGCCAGCGACTCCGCGGTGGCCCCGATCGTCGAGCAGGTCACCAGCACGGGCGGCCCCGCTTGTGCGGGCAGCAGCCCCCGAAGGGCCGGAGCCACCGACTCCGGCCCTTCGGCGCGGGCCCGGTCCAGCAGCTCCGGAACCACCAGGTGCCGTAGTACGGCCCCCGGATGGTTCCGGTCGCGCAGGGCGTCGAAGACCGGGACGTGCACGGGTGAGGTGTGCAGCAGGAGCAGATCGGTCACCAGAGGCCGGGGGCCGCCGCGAGCTGCGTCTTGGCCGCCTGGACGACCTCGGCGGCCGGCTCGGGCGCCTCGTCGGGGTGTTTGGCGGCCCAGCTCGCCGCGTAGGGGCAGAGCGGCACCACGGGCACCCCTTCGGCGGCGGCGATCCCGTAGAAGGTCTTCACCAGCCCGCCTGCGATACCGCGGCCCTCATGCCCCTGCTCGACGATGGTGTGCACCGCGACCAGGGCGTGGGGCGCGTCGGCGACCACGAAGTACGCGATGTGGCCGACCACCGCCCCGTCCTCGACGGCGAGCAGCCGTCCGGCCTCACGATCGTCCTGGAACTCGATCGGCATGATCCCCTGCTCCCCTCAGACGGCCACGGCGTGCGGACTGCGCCGCTGGTCCGTACCCGGCACCGGGGCGGAGGGATCCGCACCCAGCTCGACGATCCGGTTGTCGCCGTCCACGTGCACCACGCGGGGCTCGAACACCCGGGCCTCGGCGTCCTCGACCTGCGCGTAGCTGATGAGGATGACCAGGTCCCCGGGGTGCACCAGGTGCGCGGCGGCGCCGTTGATCCCGATGACCCCGGACCCGCGCTCCCCCTCGATGACGTAGGTCTCGAGCCGCGCGCCGTTGGTGATGTCCACGATGTGGACGAGCTCCCCGGGCAGCAGGTCGGCCGCGTCCAGCAGGTCGGCGTCGACGGTCACGGAGCCGACGTAGTGCAGGTCGGCCTGGGTGACGGTAGCCCGGTGGATCTTGGACTTGATCATGGTGCGCAGCATTTTGAACTCCTAGAAGACGGCTCCCTGCCGGCTTTCTGCAGGTCAGGGGCGGTCTCACTCTACACTGACACGCGTTAGATCGAAGATTAAAAGGAACATCGATTCCCGCTGCCGAGAAGGCTCGCTGACTGGGCATCCGTGCGGGCCAGGCTGTTGCGGCGCCGCCGACCAGGCGTCGAATCGGACAGCCACTTCAAAATATTCTGGGAACGATGCTGACCAGATGCTGACCTACCTGACGATGCATCAGGCGTGTCAGGGATACCGGACAACTCGCTGCGCGGACCCTGGCACCGAAGGCAGAAACTTGATCGCCGTGGCTACGGACGAACCGGGGTTCCGCTGGGGTGGTCCGGGACTTACGAGGACGAGCACGATTGACCTCGGGCGTTCAGCTGGCGGTCTTGGACTGTGAGAGCTGTGGCAGGTATGCCACCAGCCGCCGATTGGCCCGTGACCCGGGCTTGGCGCATTCGAGAGGCTTGATGCCCGGACGTCATACTCAGGGAGTTGCGATGCAGGTAGCCGTGGTCACCTTCGACGGGTTCAACGAGCTTGACAGTTTCATCGCCTCAGCGTTGATCAACCGGTGTCGCAAAGACGGCCTGGAGGCCTTCATCACCACACCCGTGCCCGTGATCACGTCGATGAACGGAGTCGAGGTGACCGGCCAGCGTCCGATGGAGTTCGTCACCGAGGCTGACGTTGTGCTGATCGGCAGCGGGGTGAAGACGCGCGACGTTGTCGCCGATGACCGTATGCTCGCCATGCTGCGCCTCGAGCCGTCGCGGCAGCTGATCGGTTCTCAGTGCTCCGGCGCGCTGGTACTTGCGCGACTCGGGTTGCTGGCTGGGATGCCGGCCAGTACGGATATGACGAGCCGGCCCTATGTCGAGGCCTGCGACGTCACTGTGCTGGACGCACCGTTCCATGCGGAGGGGAACATCGCCACGGCGGGCGGCTGCCTGGCATCGCAGTATCTTGCCGCGTGGGTGATCACCCGGACGCTCGGTGAGGAAGCCGCGCGCGGCGCTATCGGCTACGCGGCTCCGGTCGGCGAAGTCCATGAGACTGTCGAGCGCGTGATGGGTGCCCTCCACGCAGGCGAGGTCGCACTGGGCTGACACCCGTGGCCAGCCCTCTGACCCCCTGGCAGCTACAGCGACGGGAGCGAAGGCCGCGTTGAGGTTGTGGGGCTGTCACAGGGTTGCGCGATCATGACCGGATGCTTACAGCTGGTTGGGCCCGCGAGGCCCTCTCGCAGTCTGTCTTCACCGGTGTCTCCCGTTCAGCACCTGGCCGATTTGATCGACGAGCTGGCCGGTCCGTGGTCGACGCTGCGGGACAGTGCGCTGTCCGAACGCCGAGGCCACGACCGGCTGCGTGCGGCCGGCGCCGGCCCAGACCATGATCTCGTGTTTGTCGACCGGGTCATAGCGACGCTGGTCGTGCTGAGGTCCAGGTCCTGCTGCTCGCTCCACAGCCGGAACACCCCATCGAGCATCCGTGACGCCTTCGCCACTCGGCCCCGGGCCGCCACCCAGTCCCGGTCCGGCGCGCGGCGCGCGGCGCGCGGCGCTGATCAGCCTCACCTGCATCAGCAGCACGCACAGAGCCAGCGCGTCGTCGGTCGCCGCGGCCTCCATGTGCCGGCTTTGGGGCTTACGTCGGCAATACCCGTGGACGTGATCTTGCGGGCATGGTGCCGAGCGCGGCCGGCCCACGGCAGGCGCCGGTCCCGGTTTGGTCGTAGGCTGGGCGCTTCAGTCGTCGATCGTTTCGGATGCTACAGCTGGCGCGGCTTGCCTCCGGGGCCGGTAGGTGAGGGCGTCGGTCAGGCGGTCGGCGTCAAGGGTCAGACGGACGATGTGGTGGTCTGATATACCCGGTTCGACCTCGATCACGTCGACATCCCTCACCGCTCCGAGTAGGGCGGGCGTGGCGTAGATCCTGTCGATCCGCGTGTCCGGGCCGTGCGTCGGATTGGCGTTCATCGTGCGGGACGCGGCTGCCTTGTCGCCATCGCGGGTGCTCGCCCAATAGCGGGCCACGTCCTCCAGGCCGGCGGTGCGCAGAGCCTCGTCAGGGCAGGTGTCCAACAGCCGCTGCCCATCGGGGCCGATGTGGGAGCGGTGGAGCCGGTGCGGCCGGTCGGCGATCTGTTCCAAATCCGGCAGGGGGAGGTCCCCTTCCAGACCGGGCACCGGGTAGGAGTTGTTGTCACCGCCCATGAGGGCAGGCATCAGCATCCGCTCGCCGTCCGGCATCGTCCACTTGCGGTCGGCCCACTTCGTCAGCCGCTCCACCTCGGCCTGGCGGGTTGTGGCCGAGGCGTGGTTCAGATGATAAGAAGCCACAACAAGGGGCAGGGACTGGCTGCCCCCCGGTGTGAAGCGGAAGACCGCAACCGTGGGTGGATGAACCCAAACAGGGCCGACGTCCTCACACTCCCTCAGCGGCTGGAACAGCGTCGGGTTCGCGAAGACGGCCGTGCAGGCTCGGGGGCCGAGCCAGCCGCGCAAGCCAAGGACAGCCTCAACCTCGTACATGATCCGGTTGCCGTCCGCCGCAGCACCATCCATCTCTTGGCGGAGGACGAGGTGAGGGTCGAGGGATGCCAGCAGCTCGTGAGCACGCCGCCGCTTGGTGGTGTCACCAGCACCGTTGCGTTTGAGGTTCCAGCACAGGACTGTCACATGCTGGCTCATGCGTTCACCTTTGAAGAGAGAAGAGAGTCGTCTTCGCGTCGCCCGTAGCCTCATCCCCGAATTGGACGATTTGGGCACCGTCAACAACCATAAGATGTCGTTCTGCCCAGGTCGGCCCTGCGGTTCCTGTACGACCTGCTGGTCGTGTGACAACGCCAGCGGGGGACGCTCTGGCGCCGACTTCCAGCGAGCCGACAAGTTGATCGACGCGGAGCTACTGTGCCGATCGGCCAGCACTTTTTCTAGCGCAAGTTTCCGATCATTCATCGTCGAGAGAATCGAACGTTAGCCTCAAGTCAGGTTCAGGCGCTGACGGTTTCCGTGAGCGGCCCGTCGCCACCGTCACGTTACTCACGTTGATCCACGGCTTCGAAGAGTTCCACGGGTGGCACGGAGGTGGGCGCGACGCGAGTTGTCACCCGGTGACGCCACCGATTGTGAGGAGTGGGTCCGCCACCTTGTCGCCCTTCAACCAGCTCGGCCGCGCCCGGCCTCCAGCACCATGCGGCAGCCCGCCGTGCCCACCCGCCCGCTGTGGGAAGGACAGCCCTTACGTGGTGGCCCCCACCCTGCGAAAGGAAAGCTCCCGATCGTGGCGAGGCTTGATCTGCAGCGCGAACGCGGCCGGCCCGGCGTTCCTGGCGCTTCAGCCGTGACCACCTCCAGCCCTTGACGATCGCGACGGGCACCCCGCGGGGAAGCAGCCGATGCCCGAGCCCGCGCCGGATCGTCAATGCACGCTGCCACGGTGAGAGCCAGCTTCGGCCCTGGCCTGCGGGCTGGTGTATCCCGTTGACGCGGCTGCCGTGATACCTCGGTGGTGGGCAGTCGAGAGGCAGGTCATGCGGGATAACGTGTCGACGTACCGCGGATGTTCAGGTACAAGTCGAGGAGTTTGACCGTGGCGAAGGCTGTGGCCCCGATGCGCAGAGCGTTGACTCCGAACCAGGCCCAGGCAAGTGTGTCGACGCGCGCCGGGTCGTTGATCGGAGGCCCGAAATACAGCGTGCCGTTGATTTGTGTGACGGCGACGAAGGTGAGCGCGGCCATGGCGAGATGGCCGCAGGTGGCGAGTCGCAGGCGAGTCTGGTTCGCGGGCGACAGCCCGCCCCGCTTCAGCCAGAGAAAGGCCAGCGAGCCCAGTACCGGGACAGCCACGATGGCATAGTAGAAGACCGGGTTGGTGACCGAATGGTACGGGTCCCACAAAGACTGGGCTTCCACAGCATGTGCGCCCATCATCATGTTCGGGACATCGACGATCTCCTCATAGAGGAAACCGAAGAAGAACCACGCGTGGCACAGAACCGCTGTGCCCGCAGCGGGCCCTATACGGGCATGCAAGAGGTACGCCTCCTGGATGGAAGAATAGAGCCGACCCCCATCAACTAGTCAAACTCTTTACATATCAACTTGCTTGACGACTCGCGCGTAGGGAGGGGGGTCGACCTCCCTCGCCTGCTGACGGGGGAACTGACCGACCTCGGCAAGGCGATCGACTTGATAGGCAGCGCTGCGGCAAGCCGGATCAGTATCAGCCAGATACACCTAATTTGCTTGGAACGCTTGGGGCATCAGGGACTCATGAGCACGGGTCAGGTCGTCGGCCCCGTGCTGACGGCTGCCGCCATCAGCGCTATGGCCTCCCCGATGGAGGCTCGGGGGTATGCGCGTCGTGAGATGGAGCCAACGACAGACGCAGGGTGCTGCTGCCCGGCGTCTCGGTGCTGGCCTGGCAGGTGTCGGAGGCCCGCACGGGGGCCGAGTGGCGTCTGTACGAGGCGGTGGCCCGCCGCGCGCCGGGCCGATGATGCGCTCGCGCCGGCGCCCGCCTTGCGGCCGCACCTTTGACGGTGGGATCAGCGGCTCCGCGATCTCCCACAGCCCGTCCGGAACAATCCAACTCCAAGTACCCCTTCTGGCGGATTGCGACCTTCGGTACGGCAACCTCACCAGCCGCGACGACCTCATCGACATGATTCGCCTCGGCCGCGCAGGGGAAAGGCCGCCTGCTCATGCCAGGACTCGCCGTCGCAAACCAAAAGTTGAACCGCCGAAACGCGGGCGGTGACCGGCAGACGGCCCGTGAGGGCGGCCTCGGCCTCGTCGAATACGCTCCGCTCCTGACCATGGGCCACCGTCAGGTGCGGAACGACCTCGACGAACCGGCCCCCATAGGGCGGGACCTCAGGCCATCGTTCGCAGACGGCTTGAGTAAGAGCCCGCAGCGGACCCTCCGGCGTCGGCACCAGGAAGAGCACATCGGGGAACCGCCCAAGGCCTTCGAACCGAACGTCGAAGGCGCAGTGCGCACCAACGACCAACTCTAGCGCGCCGAGCACGTCGGCATCGATGCGGCCATGGTCCAGAAATGGATAGAGTACCGTCACGTGCGCCGGAAGCCTGGCTCCGGCCGAGGAGTCGAACCGCTGGCGCCATTGGCCGATGAGCGGCTCGGCTTCGGGCACCTTGACCAACAGCACCGTTTCGCCTGCCTGATACAGGCCCGACTGGTCTTCCGGCATGCCTCTCCCTGCTCCCTTCCGGAATCATAGGACCACACGCCGAAGAGGGTCGCAGCGTGTTGGGACGAGTCGGCGGAGCGGTGTTCCGAATCCGTCGAACCGCAACTACGGCGAGGCGCTTGGCTTCCCCGCGCACCGCATTGCGGCAGCTCGTACCGCCTGCCTTGGTCCGGTCTCGCGTTCCCCGTATCGCGGCTGGAGGCCCGTTTCGCCGAGGGGCTCACTGCTCCCCTAGTGTCATCCACTTCTCCGGTTTCTCCAGTGATGCGAAGCCCACCTTGGCGTAGACCGCGTGCGCGTCCGCCGTGGCCAGCAGGATTCGACGCAG
The DNA here is from genome assembly GCF_055595065.1 of Streptomyces sp. NPDC040545. NCBI lineage: Bacteria > Bacillati > Actinomycetota > Actinomycetes > Kitasatosporales > Streptomycetaceae > Streptomyces > Streptomyces sp. NPDC040545. The sequence continues at coordinate 499,009 of NZ_JBVIWA010000002.1, read as the reverse complement.
GCCGTAAGGAGAAAGATGGTCCCGGATCGCAGTGGCCAGAGCGGTTCCCAGGCCCTTTCCACGTGCGTCGCGTGCGATGTAGACGTCACACAACCAGGCGAAGGTGGCCGAGTCAGTGACAACACGGGCATAACCGACCTGGGCGCCTGAGGCGCTGTCGTAGACGCCGAAGTTGAGGGAACAGGCGATCGCCATGTCCTGTTTTTCCCTGGATCGGCCAATGGCCCAGTAGGAGTCCTGTGACAGCCAGTGGTGGATCAGCGCAGGATCGAGGCGGGCGGGGTCTGCGGATATCTCATATCCGGTGGGAAGTTCAGCGTTCATGAGTGTATTGATCCAGTCTGTGCAACTGACCAACCGGCGCGGAATTCGGCATCCGAGTCCGGCCCGTGTTGTCCTGCTCTTGTGGACGTCGAATCGGCTTCGGCGGCTAGGAATCTGAGCATGGGTCTTCCCCTGACGAGATGCGGCTTACGTTTGCTGTGCCAGTGCCACTGGCTGGGGGAACTCTCGGCGCGACCGCCTCCTATGGTGGCAGTCCGGCTTGAGCGCTTGGCTGCCGAGGGTGTCGGCCGAGACGCCGAGGGAAACCGTAGCGCTGGGGCGGGCAACCCGGCTCTGTCTCAGCCCCGGGTTCTTGCAGCACGCGTCCACCTCGCCGACCTGAACGCTTGCCTACGCGCTGGTGGAGGCGGAGCGCTTTTGCGAAGCTACAGTCGTCTTCCAAACCTTCGCAGGCGTGGTGACGTCGTGGCCGCGGGCGACATCAGGAGATGCAGTGCAGCGATATACCAAAGCGGCCGAACCTGCCAGACGGCGCTAGGCGGTCTGAATGGGCCGCCAGTTTGAATCCTCAGGTCGAGAAACTGCTCTGCCGGACGCGGCATCCTTTACGTGACATCGCCGACGCTCTACGGCCGAGCCATCAGAGAGAAGTCGTGACCGACTCCGCAAAAAGATGGCGTCGAATCTGGCCCGCTCCCCCGGATGGGTTCACCCGACAGCGACCAGACGACGGCTGTCGGACCGGAAGTATTCCAGCAAGCCGCTCATGCTGGCAGCTCCTCCAAACGTCCGTTCGCGACGAACGAGACCTCGCCGCCGACCTGTACCGAGCGGACGTCCCCGCTTGGGCCCTGCGCGCTGATCGTCATCTGGCTGGGACGGCCAGTGAACCGGCCCTGTCTGAGGACCACCTTTTCCCCGTCGCGGATGCGGCCGTGGCGGCGCAGATAGGCGGCGGCACATCCTGCTCCGCTTCCGGTCGCCACGTCCTCGACGATGCCGTCGTTGTTCCAGTGCCGTGACTCCAAGGTGTCGGCATCGAGGAGATAGGCGAACTGTGCGCCGAGACTGGAAAGCGGCGTGTCGAGATCGAAAGCGATCCGGGCCCGTTCGAGTGCGCCGCTGCGTACCGGCAGCACCAGGTAGCGCAGGCCGGTGGAGACCACCTCGGGCGGGAGATCCGCATCCAGGTCTTCTTCATTCAGCGAAAACCAAGACGCCAGGTCCTTGCGGTCCGGCTGGCCGAGGAAGGAGGGAGCGCCCTGATCCAGCACGCTCGCGTACCGCCCAGGACCACGCCGATGTGTGGTGATCTCCACCGTGCGGGCTTTCAATTTCATCGTCCACGTCTCACGGTCGCCACTGCCGTGCAGCGCGTGCAGGACGCAGGCGGCTCCGATGACAGGGTGGCCGGCGAAGTCGAGTTCCTCGACGAGGTCGAAGACGCGGGCCCGCCAAGCTCCGTCTCCCGCGTCCTCACCTGTCAGGAAGATCGATTCGAAGTGGCGCATTTCCCGCGTGATGGCCGCCATCTGGCCGCTGCTGAGCTGGGCGGCATCGGGGAAGACAGTGAGGCTGTTGCCGCTGAAGGGCTGAGAGCTGAACACATCGACGTGGAAGTAGTGCATGGGACTGACGCTAATGATTCGCTCCTTCAGATGGAACTACCCAATGAACAGGGGGCCGTATAACGTGCGGTTATGGCCTTCGACCGCGATCTAGAGACGTCGTTGCTGCGGATGTTCGTCAGCTGCGCCCGCCTCGGCAGTATCAGTCGCGCCGCAGCCGCGCTCGGGTACAGCCAGCCGGCCCTCAGCCAGCAGTTGCGGAAGCTCGAACGCTCTGTCGGACAGCCACTGCTGCACCGTACGGCCACCGGAGTGAGCCCGACCAAGGCCGGCGAGGCATTGCTGCCCTATGCCGAGCGGATCCTGGCCCTGTCTGCCCAGGCGCTCACCGCAACAAGGCGAACGGTGACGGGTCATTGCGGTGTGGGACTGATCGAGGACCTCGCCGCTGCACCGTTTCCCCAGGCACTTGCCGATTTTGCCCGCCTTAACCCCGAAGCGACGCTGGAAGTGGTCAGCGCTCCTGGGCCGTACATGAGGGAGGCCTTTTCCTCCGGACGCATCCACATCGCCCTGTGTGATCCGTCCTACCTGCCCGGCCTACCGCGCTGGACGATTCGGTTGCCGCTGAGATGGGCCGTCGGGCCCGGACTGGATCCAGGCGCTGACCCCCTCCCTCTCGTGCTGTTCTCCCTGCCGTGTCGCTGGCGCACGCCGGTGCTCGACGCGCTGGAAGCCAACGGACGTACATGGCGTGTTGTTTTCGAAAGCACCAGCCTGGCCGCCGTGCAAGCCGCCGTCCGGGCCGGCCTCGGCGCTGCGGCTCTACTGCCCGCCTGCGTGGAACCCGGCACCGCCGCGTACGGCGGCCTGCCAGAACTTCCTGACGTCGAACTGGGTCTCATACGGCGGGCAGGCACTGAAGGCGATCCGCTCATCGACGCGGTCGAAGACGTGCTCAGACGTCTGGCCTGACAAGAGCAGGGCCCCCGCGGCTCATGCGATCACAGCACGAGCTGCTCAGCAGCCTGGAGCAGTGCCTGTCGGGCGGCTTTGATGGTGGGGTGCTGGCCGCCTCCGCGACGCACGGCAGTGAGCAGTCTGCGTCTGTGATGAGCCCGTGGCAGTGGCTGTATGGGGACGGTCGGGGGACGGCCGTGCCATGCCAAACCCGGAAGCAGCGCGGCCGCATGACCCTGTTCGGCTAGCCGCAGATGCAGGAAGTGATCGGTGGACTCGTAACGGATGTCGGGTTCGAAGCCTGCTTCGCGGCACAGTGCCATCGACCAGCGGCGAGCCATGGTTCCTTCGGGCTCCATGATCCACGGCTGTCCTGCCAGGCTGAGGAGAGCCACCATGGGGTCGGCCATGCCCCCAATGGCCGGATGAGCCAGATGCAGGGTGTCCTCACACAACTCCTCCTGCTCCACCTCCGCGGGCCGGGGACCGGGAATACCGGGGTACTCCACGTCGATGATCAGATCGAAGTCACGCGCCAGCAGAGCAGAAATGGCACTTTCCCGCTCCATCTGAGTGAGATGGACACGCAGCAGCGGATGAGCGGCATGCAACAAGTTCAGTGCGGTGGGGACCAGGGCCAGCGCCGCACTCTGAAAGGAGGCGATGCGGAGTGTTCCGGTCAAATCGGTCAAGGATGTCGCGATGTCGGTCTCTGCGCGTTCCAGCCGCTCCAGGACAGCCTCGGTGTGGGCGACGAGAATCTCCGCCTGTTGGGTGAGGCGTACCCGCCGACCGACGTGTTCCAGTAGCCGGACGCCGACCTCGGATTCCAGCAGCGACAACTGCTGAGAAATGGTCGATGGACTGTAGGACAAGGCAGCGGCAACGGCGGCCAGCGTGCCGCGGTGCTTGAGCTCCCTGAGAAGTCTGAGCCGGTGAAGATCGAACATGACAGCGCCTGAAACAGCTGGCTTTCTCGTGGGAGAGCTTGTGCCGGACGCGCAGAGTGTGATGTCACGCTACGCCTCGCGGTTGACTCGGGCTGACTGCGGCGGATTACAAGGATCAGCGCCGCCGGCTCTAGGGCTGGGTGCCGTATCGAGGGGTGTGCGGTGGCCAGGAATCCCTGGGGCGCGGTCGGATCGTAAGGCGACCACCGGGCCATTGAAGAGCGTTACGAGGTCACGTTGAATGCATCCTGGGCAGGTTGGCGGCACGGCCCGTATCAGGCAGGTGATGTCACGCCACTGATGCGTGGGCGAGCCGCCCCGATGTGTCGCCGTCGAGGTCATGGCCTGGCTTGGGCGTCCTCGGCTGCCCTGCGCATGCCGGCCACCCGGCCGCGCACGCCGAACCACCCGGCGACGAGGGCTCCGACGATCAGCGGAAGACACAGCACGGTGGTGCGTGCGGCCCCGCCGTCGGCATACATCAGCACCAGGACGGAGGCCAGGAAGCCGAGGGTCACGATCTCGGTCCACGGCGAGCCGGGCAGCCGGTAGCCAGGACGCGTCAGCTCGCCCTGCTGCGTCTTCTGCCAGAAGAGCAGGTGGCAGATCATGATCATGCCCCACGTGGCCAGGATGCCGATCGCCGCGAAGTTCAGGACGATCTCGAACGCCTCTGCCGGTACGACGAAGTTGAGGCCGACGCCGAGCACACAGATACCGGTCGTGAGCAGGATGCCACCGTAGGGAACCTGGCTGCGGCTCATCGCACTCGTGAACCTCGGCGCCGAGCCGGACATCGCCATGGAGCGCAGGATGCGGCCGGTCGAGTAGAGGCCGGAGTTGAGCGAGGACATGGCCGCGGTGAGGACGACGAGGTTCATCACGCCGCCCGCGGCGGGGACACCGATGTTGGACAGCACCGTCACAAAGGGGCTCTCGCCAGCGACGTACTTGTTCCACGGAAGCAGCATCGAGAGCAGGATGACCGAGCCGACGTAGAACAGCGCCACGCGCCACATGATCGAGTTGATCGCCTTGGGCATGATCTTCTCGGGGTTCTCGGTCTCACCCGCCGTAACGCCGACCAGCTCGACTGCGGCGTAGGCGAAGATGACGCCTTGGGTGATCAGGAGCATGGGCAGCAGACCGTTGGGGAAGACGCCTCCGTTGTCGCTGATCACGGACAGACCGGGGTTGTGACCGCCGACGGGGTGTTGGGTCACCAGCAGGAAGATGCCGATACACATGAAGAGGACGAGGGCGCCGACCTTGACGATTGCGAACCAGAACTCCAGCTCACCGAAGATCCGCACCGATATCAAGTTGACCGCGAGGACGACCGCCAGGGCGATCAGCGCGATCACCCATTGGGGTATGTCGGAGAACATGCCCCAGTAGTGGGTGTAGGTGGCCACCGCGGTGATGTCGGCGATACCGGTCGTGGCCCAGTTCAGGAAGTACATCCAGCCTGCGGTGTAGGCGCCCTTCTCGCCAAGGAACTCCCGGGCGTACGACACGAAGGCGCCGGACGAGGGCCGGTACAGGACGAGTTCGCCGAGCGCGCGAACGACGAGGAAGGCGAAGAAGCCGCAGACCGCGTACGCAACGAACAACGACGGGCCGGCCTCGGCGAGGCGGCCGCCGGCACCGAGGAAGAGGCCGGTGCCGATGGCACCCCCGATAGCGATCATGCTGACGTGCCGGGACTTCAACGACTTGCTGTAACCGGCGTCTCCAGCGTCGACATTGGGCCGGGCCGGTCTGGATGGCGCTCCGGGCTTTACGAGCGGCTGCTCACTCACGCCTTGCTCTCACTTTCCATAAGTTGATGCAGTGCGGTCCGTTACTGCCGGTCCGCTCAAGATTTCGATAGGCGCACGCCGTCGGTCAACGAACGTTGCGGGCGGCCCGAGTTTGCGCGGTCTCCCGCGTCGGGGACCAAGGCGGCAAGCAGGCTTTCACCCTGTCTTACCGAACCTCTGTTCGAAAAGAGCGATTGATTGACCCGGGCTCACTGTGCCGAACGGCATGCGCCTTTTCCAGCGCAGGTTTCCGATCGTTCATCGTCGAGAAAACCGAACGTTGTCGACATGTTCGCGCTCACATGTCGAAGTCCACGGTGAGCTCGTCCGATGCGGGGCGGGTCTGGCAGGTCAAGACGTATCCCGCGGCCACCTCCGCGGGCTCCAGGGCGTAGTTGCGGCGCATGTCGCCCCGGCCCTGGGTCACCAGGGCGCGGCACGTCCCGCAGACGCCGCCTCTGCAGGCGAACGGCAGGTCGGGGCGGAGCTGTTGGGCAGCGTCGAGGACGGTGCGGTCCCGGGGGGCCGGGAACGTGGTGACCCTGCCATCCAGGACGACGGTGACTTGGCTCGTGGCGAGACCGATCGCCGAGACCTCGTGGCGGGCAGCGGGCGGTTCTTCATCGGCGTGGAACAGTTCCTGGTGGATTCGGTCAGCCGGGACGCCGAGCCCGGCCAGGATGGCGCTGGAGTCACGGACCATGCCGTGCGGACCGCACAGCCACCATTGGTCGACGCCGTCGGTGTCGACCAGGGCATCGAGCAGGGCGGTGAGCCGCGCCGCATCGAGGCGGCCGGAGAGCATTTCGGCCTGGCGCGGCTCGCGGGACAACACGTGAACGAGCTGGAAGCGGGCCGGGTACTGGTCTTTCAGATCTGCCAGTTCGTCCGCGAACATCACCGTATCGGTTCGCCTGTTGCCGTAGAGGAGGGTGATGCGGGATGAGCCGTCGGCGCCGAGTACTGAGGCGGCGATCGACAGCATCGGTGTGATGCCGGACCCGGCAGCGATGAGCACGAAGTGGCCGAGGCCACCGGGTTGACCGGAATCACCGGGTTGTCCGGCTCCGGTGAGGTCGGGCGTGAAAGCACCGACCGGCCCCATCACCTCAAGAGTGTCTCCCGGGCGCACACCGTGGACGAGCCAGGAAGAGAACAGGCCGCCGGGTACGACGCGGATGCCGATGCGCAGAGGTTCCCCGACGGGGGAGCAGATGGAGTAGGAGCGGCGCTCGTCGCGGCCGTCGATCTCCCGGCGCACGGTGAGGCACTGGCCGGGGAGAAACGCGAATTCCTCGGCCAGACGGTCCGGTATCGCGAGGGTGAGCGCGGCGGCGTCGGAGCACAGCCCCTCAACCGCTGCGACGCGCAGGGCGTGGAAGGGGGGACGCAGACGGGTCCGCGCCGTGACGGGGGGACGGGAGGGGGTCGTCATCAAAGGTCCTTGAGGTGCTCGAAGGGCTCCAGGCAGGTGCCGCAGCGGCGGAGCGCCAAGCAGGCGGTTGCGGCGAACCGTGAGATCTCCTCGGTATCGACCGAGGCGCAGCGCGGGCAGGGCACATCCGACGGGGCCGGCCCGAGGGACAGCCACACCGGCCCGGATTCGCTGAGGCGCCGAGGCCCCGGTGGTGCGATGCCGTGTTCGGCGAGCTTGAGGCGGCCCTGGGATGTGATCCAGTCGGTAGTCCAGGGCGGGTCGAGCACGGTGACGACCCGAACGGCGGGAAAGCCGTCCGCCTGCAGCCGGGTGGCGGCTTCCGCCCGCATCTCGGCCACGGCGGGACAGCCTGAGTAGGTCGGGGTGAGCCGCACGACGACCGTACCGTCCTGCTCCACCTCGACACCGCGGAGCACTCCGAGGTCGGCGAGGGTCAGCATGGGCAGTTCAGGATCGGGGATCTCGCAGGCGGTACGCCAGGCGCGGTGCGCCGCATCTCGGCGGTGCTCGCCGGCATCTGCGAGCGTCACCATTGCGCCTGCGGGTGTGCGCGGGCGATGCTCTGGAGTTCGGTCAGGAGCGGCGCCAGGTGTTCGGTACGGTCAGCGTCGCGGCCGGAGCCGGGTATGGCAGGGGCGGACGCCGGGCCGAGAGGCAGGACCTCGGAGGGGTCGAATCCCGCTCGCACCAGGACGTCGGCGAGATGCCGCAGTGTCCGGTCGGCGACCACTGTGGACTCGGCGCCCAGACCGGCTGCGGTCCGGTCGGTCAGTGGTTCTCCCAGCCAGGGCGCGACGTCGAACAGCGCCGTTCTGAGACGGTCACGGGACTCGGGAGTCCCGTCGCCCAAGCGCACGGTCCACACCGCGGCGTAGTGGCAATGGTAGGAGAGCTCCTTCACGCTCTTGGCGGCGATGGCGGCGAGCACCGGATCAGGAGCGCTGGTGAGCTCCTCGAAGACGGCCAGCCGCCAGACGGACAACACGAGCAGCCGTGTGATCGTGAAGGCGAAGTCGCCGCCGGGCAGTTCGGCCAGCCGTAGGTTGCGGAAGCCGTCTGGATCACGGAAGTAGGCGTACGCGTCCTCGCCGCGGCCCGTACCGTCGGCCCGTCCCGTCCTGGCATACAGCAGCCGGGCCTGGCCGAGCAGGTCGAGGCCGATGTTGGCCAGGGCGAGTTCCTCCTCCAGTTCCGGGGCGCGTGTGCACCACTCGGCGAGCCGCTGGGCGGACACCAGGGCGTCGTCGCCCAGGGCCAGACAGCAGGCGGCCAGGTCTCCGGCGTCGATGCCGTCCGGCACCCTCTGGTCGACGCCGTGCAGGGGGTCGGTGAAACCGGTGCCGAACGCCCACTGCGCGTTGTCGTGGTCGACGTACAGATCCTCGTGACTCATTGGCGGCCGCTCCTAGATGTGGGGTACGTCGTCGGGGATGTCGTAGAAGGTCGGGTGCCGGTAGACCTTGTCGCCGCTGGGCGCGAAGAAGGGATCCTTCTCGGCGAGGGTGGAGGCGGCGATGGAGTCGGACCGCACGGCCCAGACACTCACGCCCTCGTTGCGCCGGGTGTACAGGTCGCGGGCGTGGACAAGGGCCATCGCGTCGTCGGGCGCCCGCAGAGAGCCCACGTGGACATGGTTCAGTCCACGCTTGCCCCGGACGAACACCTCGTACAGCGGCCACTCGTCCCGTATGCGGACGGGTCCGCCGGCGGAAGTCCGGTCGGTGCCGCTCATGCCGCCGCTCCTTCACGCACCCGGGTCGCCTGCTTGGACGCATGGGCCGAGGCCGCCTCCCGCACCCAGGCGCCCTCCTCGTGGGCGGCCCGGCGCCGGGCAATCCGCTCGGCGTTGCACGGCCCGTCGCCGGAGACCACGCGCTTCAGCTCGTCCCAGTCGGGGGCGCCGAAGTCGTGGTGACCGCGCTCCTCGTTCCACCGCAGGACGGGGTCGGGCAGGGTGACGCCGAGCTTCTGGGCCTGCGGCACGGTCATGTCGACGAACCGCTGTCGCAGTTCGTCGTTTGAGTGCCGTTTGATCTTCCAGGCCATGGATCGCGCGGAGTTGGGCGAGTCGGCGTCCGGCGGGCCGAACATCATCAGCGACGGCCACCACCAGCGGTTCACCGCGTCCTGCACCATCTCCCGCTGCTCGTCGGTGCCGTGCATCATCGTCAGCAGGAGTTCGTACCCCTGCCGCTGGTGGAAGGACTCCTCCTTGCACACGCGGACCATGGCGCGCCCGTACGGGCCGTACGACGTACGGCACAGGGGCACCTGGTTGCAAATCGCCGCGCCGTCCACGAACCAGCCGATCACGCCGACGTCGGCGAAGGTCTGGGTCGGGTAATTGAAGATGGACGAGTACTTCTGGCGGCCGTCGATCAGACGCGCCGTCATGTCCGTGCGGTCCGCCCCGAGGGTCTCAGCCGCGGAGTAGAGGTACAGCCCGTGCCCGGCCTCGTCCTGCACCTTGGCGAAGAGGATGGCCTTGCGGCGCAGCGAGGGTGCCCGGGTGATCCACTCGCCCTCCGGCTGCATACCGATGATCTCGGAGTGGGCATGCTGGGCGATCTGCCTGATCAGCGTGGTGCGGTAGCCGTCGGGCATCCAGTCCCGGGGCTCGATGCGCTGGTCGCGGGCGATGGTGTCCTCGAAGGTGGCCTCGGGGCCCTGGGGCCCGGATGGTGTGACGGTGGGGGTGTTCATGGGGTATGCGTGTCCCGTCGTACTCGATGAGTGGGTCAATGGCCGCGGAACGCCGGGCTGCGGCGTTCGAGGAACGCCGTGACGGCTTCGCGGTGGTCCTCGGTGGCGCCGAGCCGGCGCTGGATCACGGCTTCGCGCTCCAGCGCGGTCGGCAGCGTGGCGGTGGCCGCGGACCGCAGCAGTGCCTTGATCTCTCGGTGGGCGGCGGTGGGTCCGCCTGCGAGGGAGCGGGCGACGGCCAGCCCCTCAGCCGTGGCCGAGCCGTCCGCCACGACGCGGTGGACCAGGCCCCAGCGTTCGGCGTCCTGTGCGGAGAAGCGGTCTCCGAGGAGCATGAGTCCTGCGGTCCGCGAAGGACCGAGCTGGCGGGCGAGGCCGCGGGCGACCCCCGAGTCGGAGGCCAGGCCGATGCCGGTGAAGGCAGTCGCGAAGTGGGCTCCTTCGGCGGCAACGCGCAGATCCGCGCAGAGCGCGATGCCGAGCCCAGCCCCGACACACGCGCCCTCGACGGCCACGACGAGCGGGACCGGAAGCCCATGCAGCTCCTTCAGCAGCGGGTTGTAGTCGTTGGGAAGGTTCGCGAAGGCCGCCTCGGGCGCGGTGTTCAGCTGCCGGGCGTGCTCCCTGAGGTCCTGGCCGACGCAGAAATGCCTTCCGCGGGCAGTGATCAGGGCAGCCCGTACACCGCGTGCGGTGTCCGTGGTCAGGCGGCGTGCCGCCATGAGGAGGGCGCTGCGCATATGGGTGTCGAGCGCGTTGCCGCTCCCGGGACCGCGCAGCTCGATGACGGCCACGGCGTCGGTGACGTCGTAGGCGACCCCGTGACGGGCGGGACGGCCCGGCTCCTGAGCCTCGGTGGGCGCACCATCGGTCACGGCCATGAGTAGAACCCCTTCCCCGTCTTGCGGCCCAGCTCGCCGCGGGCGACTTTCTCCCGCAGCAACGCCGGCGGGGCGAACCGCTCCCCGAGCGTCCTGTGCAGGTGGTCGGCAATGGCCAGCCGTACGTCGAGACCTACTTCGTCGGTGAGGCGCAGCGGCCCCATCGGGTGCCGGTATCCCAGGCGCATGGCCGTGTCGATGGCCTCCGGCTCGGCGACCCCCTCCTCGACCATGCGGACGGCCTCCAGACCGAGGGCCAGGCCGAGACGGCTGCTGGCGAATCCCGGCGAGTCCTGGACGACGACCTCCTGCTTGCCCAGGGCGTGTGTCCAGCCGACCGCCGCTGTCAGGGTCTCCCCGGTGGTGTCGGGAGTGAGGACCAGTTCGACGAGCGCGGAGACGGGCACCGGGTTGAAGAAGTGCATGCCTAGAAAGCGTCCCGGCCGCTTCAGGGCCGCCGCGAGTTCGGTGACCGGCAGCGAACTGGTGTTGGTGGCGAGTACGCACCGCTCCCCCACGGCCCGCTCAGCGGCGGCGAGCAGCCGGGCCTTGAGCGCGGCGTCTTCGGGTACCGCCTCGACGACGAGATCGGCGTCGGCGGGAAGTTCGGCGATCGAGGTCACGGCGGTGACCCGGTCCAGTGCCTCACCGGTAGCGGATCCGCCGGGCCCCTCACGCTCGGCGGCCTGCCTCAGGCCGGCGGCGATGCGGTTCAGCGCGACGGTCGCGGCCGCTTCGTCGTGTTCCACGACGACCACGGACGACCCTGCGACCGCGAAGGACTGGGCGATACCGGTCCCCATCCGGCCGCCGCCGATCACCCCCACGACGGCGGGCGGTGCTGATGCCAAGGTCATGCCCGGCCTCCGTTCTTCTCGTTCTTCTTCAGGAATCGCGTCATGCGCTCCTCCTTGTCGCGGCCCTCGAACAGCACGGCCTGGGCGAGGTCGTCAGCCACCGGATGGGCACCCGGGGCGTCGGTGACGAGCTTGGTCAGCCGCAGGGCGAGCGCCGAGGAACGGGCCATGCGGTCCAGCAGGGCGTGTGCCTCGGCGTTCAGCCGCTCGGCCGGTACGACGTCCGTGACCAGCCCACAGGCGAGCGCGGCAGGTGCGTCGAGGTTCCGCCCGGCGAGCAGGACCTGCTTGGCCACCGACTCGCCAAGCAGCTCCCGCAGCCGCCAGCAGGCCCCGGCGGCGGCGAGGATGCCCAGGCCAGGTTCGGGGTTGCCGAAGACGGCGTTTGGCCCGGCGATCCGGATGTCGCAGGCGTACGCAAGCTCGGCGCCGCCCCCCAGTGCCCAGCCGTCCACCGCGGCCACGGTGGGCAGGGGCAGCCTGCGTACCCGCTCGAACAGACGGCTGTTGATTCCCTGCAGCGCCTCCTCCCGGCCGCGCCGCTGTAGTTCGGCGATGTCGGCGCCGCCGGCGAAGACCCCGCCGTGCCCGGTGAGCAGCAGCAGCCTCGGCGCGCGCTCCAGGTCCTCGCACACGCGATGCAGTTCGGAGATCATGCCGCTGCTGATGGCGTTGCGAGCCTCCGGCCGGTGCAGGGTCACGACGACCCGGTCCGTGCCGGCCTCGACCCGCAGGGTCTCGTACGCCGTGTCCTCCCGCGTGCTCATACGCGCTCCACCAGCATCGCCACGCCCTGCCCAACCCCCACACACATGGTCGCCAGTCCCCGTCGAGCGTCCTCGCGTTCCATGCGTCCGAGCAGGGTGAGCAGGATGCGGGCGCCGGAGCAGCCGAGCGGGTGTCCGAGGGCGATGGCGCCGCCGTCGGCATTGACGCGGTCCTCGTCGAGCTGCAGGCGGCGGACGACTGCCAGCGCTTGGGCGGCGAAGGCCTCGTTCACCTCGACGGCGTCCAGGTCGTCGGGCCGCCAGCCCGCCCGGCCGAGCGCCCTCAAGGTGGCCGGCACGGGCCCGAGCCCCATCAGGCGGGGCTCGACCCCGGCCGAGGCGGCGGTGACGACGCGGGCCCGGGGGGTGAGCCGGTACCGTTCGACCGCCGCCAAACTCGCCACCACGATGGCAGCGGCCCCGTCGGACAGCGGCGAGGAGTTGCCCGCGGTGATGATGCCGCCGCTGCGGAAGGACGTGCGCAGTCCGCCGAGCTTCTCCAGCGATGTGGACGGCCGAGGCCCCTCGTCCTGGGTCACCTCGCCGTCCACCACCGGCACCGGGACGATCTCCTCCTTGAAGCGGCCCGCCCTCTGGGCGGCCTCCGCCCTGCGGTGACTCCTCAGCGCGAAGGTGTCCGCCTCAAGGCGGGTGATGCCGTCCAGGGCGGCGACCTCCTCGGCGGTCTCGCCCATGGACAGGGTGGTCGCGGCGGGGAAGCGCGGGTTGGTGAAGCGCCAGCCCAGGGAGGTGTCGTGGACTTCACCGGGCCGGGCCCAGGGCGTGCCGGGCTTGGCCATCACCCAGGGGGCACGGGTCATTGACTCCACTCCGCCCGCGACGACCAGGTCGGCCTCCCCCGCACGGATCGCCTGGGCGGCCGAGGCGACGGCCGTCAGCCCGGACGCGCACAGCCGATTGACGGTATATCCGGGCACGGTGTCCGGCAGTCCGGCCAGCAGGACGGCCATCCGGGCCACGTCCCGGTTATCCTCGCCCGCCTGGTTCGCGGCGCCGAGGATCACCTCGTCCACGGTGTCGGCCGGGATGCCCGAGCGACGTACCGCCTCGCCAACCACGAGGGCGGCCAGGTCGTCCGGGCGTACGGAGGCCAGGGCGCCTCGGTGGCGGCCAAGCGGAGTGCGGGCCCCGTCGATCAGGTAGACCTCTTCATCACGCATCGGCGTGCTCCTCTGCGGGTGCGTGGCGCCGGGACTGGACGACCGAGAAGCGTCCGGTGACGAACGCCGGGTCGGTGAGGGCGGCATTGGCCGCGGGGTTGGCCGCAGTGCCGTGAAAGTCGCTGAAGGCGGCGGACTGGTTGACGAAGACCGCACCGGTCAGGTTCTCCGACAGGTTCACGCCCGCCTCCAACGCGGTGGCTCGTGCCGCCTCCAGCACACCCTTGTCGGTGGCGTACACGGAGGCGGTCAGCGCGCCGTGGCACCGTACGGTGTCGTGCAGGAGTCGCAGGCCGTGCGCGGTGGAGTCGGTACCGATGACGAAGGAGACCGGCCCGAACCACTCGCTCGTGTATGTCTCTTCGTCGGTCTCGGCCTCGAGCCGGACCAACAGCGGGGAACGGACGGCCGCGTCCGGGAAGTCCGGGTGGGTGATTTGCCTCGACGGATGGGCGACACGGTCGAGTTCCGCCGCCTCCGCCACGCGCTTCAGGACACCGTCGTTCACGATCGCGCCGAGGGTGGCGGCCGCACGGGCCGGGTCGCCGAGCAGCCTGTCCAGCGCGGCGCCGAGGTCGGCGGCGAACTCGTCTGCCGTACGGCGCCCCTGGTCGGTGGGGAAGCCGTTGCGGGGAACGAGGATGTTCTGCGGGGTGGTGCACATCTGGCCGCTGTAGAGCGACAGGGAGAAGGCGAGGTTGCGCAGCAGACCGGCGTAATCGTCCGTGGAGTCCACGACGACGGTGTTGAGTCCGGACTTCTCGGTGTGGACCGCGGCCTGGCGGGCGTTGGTCTCCAACCAGTCGCCGAACTCGCTGGAGCCGGTGTAGTCCACGATGCGCACATCGGGGTGGGTGGCCAGGGCGGGGGCGGTGCGCTCGTCGGGCTTCGCGGCGGCGAGCAGTACCACGTCCGGATCGAAGCCGGCCTCCGCCAGCACCTCACGGGCGATCCGCACGGTGATTGCCAGTGGCAGCACGGCACGTCGATGAGGCTTGACGACCACCGGGTTGCCGGTGACCAGACTCGCGAACAGTCCCGGATAGCCGTTCCAGGTGGGGAAGGTGTTGCAGGCGATCAGCACTGCCACACCGCGTCCCACGGTGGTGAAGGTCTTGTCCATGACGAGTGGGCCGCCCTTGCGCTGCGGCTTGCTCCAGCGGGCCGCGACCGGATGGCGTGTCTGCTCGTTCCACGCGTGGGCGACCGCTTCGAGGCCTCGGTCCTGGGCGTGCGGACCGCCGGCCTGGAACGCCATCGTGAAGGGCTGGCCGGTGGTGTGCTGGACGGCGTACGCGATCTCGAACGTCGCCTCGTTCAGCCGAGCAAGGATCTCGGCGGCGACGCCGGCCCGGGTGTCCGGGCTCGCGGCGCGCCATGCCACTGCGGCTGACTTGGCCGTCGCGACGGCCACCTCGGGCGGCAGGTACGGGTAACTGATGCCGAGCGGGAAGCCGTAGGGCGAGACTTCGGTGGCGGGGACGGTGCCGGTGCTCGGATGTCCTTCGATGCGGAAGGGGCGGCCGAGGAGGCCTTGGAAGGCGGCCTCGCCCAGCCGCGATACCTCTGCTCCGTACGCAGAGGCGCTGGGGGCTTCCTGGTACGGCGTCCAGTAGGTGCGGTCGGCGGCACACTCCACCGCCTGGTCGAGCAGAGCCGCGTGGCGGACGAAGAAGTCGGGATTCTGGTCGGTGGGCACTGAGAGCTCCTGGCCGAACGTTCGGTAGGTTGATGGGTGCGAGGCGCCCGGGGCGGACGCAGGGGGAAGCGGGGAAGCGGGGGAAGCAGGGTTGGATCAGACGTCGGCGAGCAGGATCGCCGGGCGTTCCACGCAGTCGGCCACGAAGCGCAGGAACCCGCCGGCCACACCGCCGTCGCAGACCCGGTGGTCGAAGCTGAGGGAGAGCTGCATGACCTTGCGGACGGCCAGCTCGCCGTCCACCACCCATGGTTTGTCCACGATGCGGCCCGCGCCGAGCAGAGCGGCCTCAGGGTGGTTGATGATGGGCGTGGATCCGTCGACCCCGAACACGCCGTAGTTGTTGAGGGTGAAGGTCCCGCCGGTCAGACGGTCGGGCGGCAGGGCCCCGTCGCGGGCCAGCCCGGTCAACCGGGCGAGCTCGGCGGCCAGTTGTGCGGTCGTCATCCGCTGTGCGTCGCGGACGACGGGGACCACCAGGCCGCGTTCGGTCTGGGCGGCGAAGCCGAGGTGCACCTCGCTGAAGCGGACGATCTCCCGCCGCTCGGTGTCAACGGTGGAGTTCAGCTCCGGGAAGCGGTGCAGTCCGGCGACGCAGATTCGGGCGAGCAGGGCAAGCAGCCCGATGCGGCGGCCGGGGTCTGCGGCCTGCATGGCCTTCCGGGCTTGGAGCAGGCTCGTCGCATCCACGTCGACCCAGGTGGTGGCATCGGGGATCTCGGTGCGGCTGCGGGAAAGCTTGTCCGCGACCGCGCGGCGGACTCCGCGCAGCGGGATGCGCTCAGGGCCGGCCGGCGCCGGCCGAGCGTGCGGTGCGCGGTCCGCCGACTGCTGCCGGTCCGGGGTGACCGGTGCGGTATCGGGGTCCGTCGCCAGCTGGCCGGCCCGCCCAACGGCCTGCTCGACATCTCGTCTGAGCACGACCCCTGCGGGACCCGATGGCGCCAACGCGGCGAGGTCGATCCCGTGTTCCCGCGCCATCCTGCGTACGAGGGGGGATATGACCCGGGGAGCGTGCAGCTCTCCGGACGGTGCCGCCTCGGCACCAGTGCCGCCTCCCGTCGCGGCGCCCCCGCGTCGGCGGCGGCGACGCGGTGCCGGGCCGTGCCCGGTGCCGTAGCCGATCAGGACGTTGCCGGACCCGGCCTGCTCCTCCTCCCGGTATCGGTCAGCCGCAGGGTCGGCCGACGTCGAATCGACGGGAGGCTGGGCGCCCAGGCCCTCCCCCGCGCCGTCGGGCCGGCCGGAAGTCGGCCTACCCACCGTGATCAGCGGCTTCCCCACCTCCAGCGCCGTACCCGCCTCCGCGTGCAGTTGCAGCACGGTGCCCGCGTAGGGGACCGGCACCTCGACTGCGGCCTTGGCGGTCTCGACCTCGATGACGATCTGGTCGATCGTCACCGTGTCACCGACCGCGACCTTCCACTCGATGATCTCGGCCTCGGTCAGCCCTTCGCCGAGATCGGGCAGCCGGAACAGCTGCTCCTGAAGCGCTGCGGTGCTCATGCGGCCGTTCCCTTCAGCAGATGCCGGGTGTCCGGCTCGTCGCCGAACTGGAGACGGTCGACGGCGTCGAGGATCCGGTCGACGCTGGGCAGATGCGCGTGCTCCAGCTTCGGCGGCGGATACGGGATGTCGAAGCCGGCCACCCTCAGGACCGGCGCGGCCAGCGAGTGGAAACAGCGCTCCTGCACCCGTGCGGCGATCTCCGCCCCCACGCCGGCGAAGCCCTGGGCCTCCTGGACGACCAGGCAGCGCCCGGTCCGGTGTACCGATGCCGTGACCGTCTCGTCGTCGAAGGGCACCAGCGTGCGCAGGTCCACGACCTCCAGCTCGATGCCATCGGCCGCCGCCGCTTCGGCCGCGGCCAGGGCCACCGACACCGACGGCCCGTACGCGACGACCGTGGCGTCGCGGCCCTTCCGCCGGATCGCCGCCTGCCCGAACGGCAGCGCTCCGCGCCGCTCGAGGTTGACGTCCTCCTTCGACCAGTACAGCTTCTTCGGCTCCAGGAAGACCACCGGGTCGGGGTCGGCTATGGCGTCGCGCAGCAGCCAGTACGCGTCCTCGGCCGTCGCCGGGGTGACGACTTTCAGGCCCGGGGTGTGCGCGTAGTACGCCTCGCTGGAGTCGCAGTGGTGCTCGACTCCCCCGATGCCGCCCGCGTAGGGGATACGGATCACCATCGGCAGTGCGAGCCGCCCCCGGGTCCGGTTGCGGAGCTTGGCCACGTGTGAGGCGATCTGTTCGAAGGCCGGATAGGCGAAGGCGTCGAACTGCATCTCCACCACGGGCCGGAAGCCGCCCATCGCCATGCCGACGGCCAGTCCTACGATGCCGGCCTCGGCCAGCGGGGTGTCGAAGCAGCGCTGCTCGCCGAAGTCGCGGGTCAGCCCGTCGGTGATCCGGAAGACGCCGCCGAGCGGACCGACGTCTTCGCCGAAAACGAGCACGCGCTCGTCCTCGCGCAGTGCGTCGCGCAGTGCGGTGTTCAGCGCCTGCGCCATCGTGACCTTGGCCATGGCCGTCAGTTCTCCTGGGTATCGAGTGCGGGGGAAGCAGCGTCTTCGGCCAGCTCGGCCGCGAGCAGGGCGCGCTGTTCGCGCAGCTGCGGAGTCGGCTCGGCGTAGACGTGGTCGAAGAGCTCCAGCAGGTCGGGCACGGACTCCTCATTCATGCCCCCGCGCAGCTCGGTCGCCAGGGCCTCGGCCTCCTCCCGCACCGCCGCTACGTCCTCGTCGGTGAGGGCGCCGCGGGCCCTCAGGTACGTTTCAAGACGGCTGACCGGATCGGCGGCGCTCCACCGTTCGACCTCCGCCGCGTCCCGGTAGCGGGTCGCGTCGTCGGCGTTGGTGTGCGCGTCCATGCGGTAGGTGTGCGCCTCGACCAGGACCGGTCCGTGCCCGGCACGGGCGTGCTCGACCGCCGCGGTCAGCACCGCCAGCACGGCGACCAGATCATTGCCGTCGACCTGTTCGGAACGCATCCCGTGTCCGATGCCCTTGTACGCGAGGGCGGGCGCCGCGGACTGCCGGGCCAGCGGCACGGAGATCGCGTACTTGTTGTTCTGGACAAAGAAGACGACCGGCGCGCGGAAGACAGCAGCGAAGTTCAGCGCCTCGTGGAAGTCCCCCTCACTGGTCGCCCCGTCCCCGACGAGGGCCATCGCCACACCGTCGCCGCCTGTGCGCCGCAACGACTCCGCCATGCCGGTCGCGTGCAGCACCTGAGTGGCCAGCGGGGTGCACTGGGGGGCGACGCGGGCGGCGGCCGGGTCGTATCCGCAATGCCAGTCGCCGCGCAGCAGCGTCAGCACCTCGAGCGGGTCGATGCCGCGGGCGACCAGGGCCACGGAGTCACGGTAGGTGGGAAACAACCAGTCGTCCGGCCGCAGCGCGAGTACGGCTCCGATCTGGCAGGCCTCCTGGCCCCGGCTGGACGGGTAGACCGCGAGCCTCCCCTGCTTGGTCAGCGCGGTGGCCTGGGTGTCGAACCTGCGTCCCACGACCATCCGCCGGTAGGCCTCGCGCAGCGCATCCGGCGCAGGCTCGGTGTAGTCGGCCGCGGGCTTGGCCACCGGCGTGCCGTCCTCGGCCACGAACCGCACCGGCACGAGGGACGGCAGGAGGCCCTGGACCGTCTGGCGGAGGCTCTTCACGGACATGGAGGGCACTCACTTTCTCTGGACACTTGACGCGAGTATCGTCATCAATGCTGAATATGTGTTCAAGGTTCCTGGCGAACCGGCGACGGACTGCCGAACCAAGCACTCTGGGAGGGCAAAGTGTCCGAGCAAAACTCACCCTCGGAGTCGATGACCGGACGAACTGCCGTCCGGCTCGACGACACCGACCGGCACATCCTGGCGGGGCTCCTCGACGACGGCCGGGTGTCGATCAAGGCACTCGCGGACAAGCTGCACATCTCGCGGGCCAACGCGTACACGCGGATCAACAGGCTCATGGCCGAGGAGGTCATCACGGGCTTCAGCACGCGGCTGAATCCGCAGCGGGCCGGCCTCGGCACGAGCGCGTACGTGACGCTGACGATCGATCAGAATGC
Organism: Streptomyces sp. NPDC040545; assembly: GCF_055595065.1. Taxonomy (NCBI): domain Bacteria; kingdom Bacillati; phylum Actinomycetota; class Actinomycetes; order Kitasatosporales; family Streptomycetaceae; genus Streptomyces; species Streptomyces sp. NPDC040545. Next base: position 479,856 of record NZ_JBVIWA010000002.1, on the reverse strand, counting down.
GTGGCGGGACACCTCCCGGGAACTGCGCGAGATCCCCTACGTCGAGCATGTCACCCTCGTTGCGGGCGACTTCGACGTCTTGGTGCTGGTCCGCACTCCGGACAACTCGGTGCTGCGCCGGGTCGTGCTGGAGCGCATCCAGGCGGTACCGGGAGTGCGCTCGACCCGCACCTGGCTGGTCTTCGACGAGGTGCGGGGACGCGGGACGCACTGGACTGCCTGACTGCTCGGTCACTCAGACGTCGACCAGCTCGGCTGCGGAACCCGCGTCCGGCGCCGGAGCCCGAGGCGACTCCGCAGCCCCGATGGGGGTCGGTCTCGGGGCCGCCTCCACGACAGGAGCCGGGGCCGTCCCGGCCGCATGCTGCCGAGACCGCACCACCCGGAACCGCCCGGTGACGAAGTGGGCGCCCTCGGGGGGCAAATCCGCGCCTGCTGAGGAGGGGTCCGCGGGGAAGTCGTCTGCGAGGTTCTGCACCAGGTGCACCCCGGCGTCCAGTGCTGCCGTCTCGGCGACCGCCAGCACCAGCGGGTCGGTCGAGTGCACCGTGGCGTACGACGCCCCGTGGCGGCCCACCGTGCGGCGGAAGAGAGCCAGACTGTGCGACGTCGAGTCGGTACCGACAAGGAATGAGACGGGTCCCGGCCATTCCCTGGCGTAGATCCGTTCGTCCTGCGCCGCCAGGCGGACGAGCAGGGGGCTGCGCACATCGGCGGCCGGATGGTTCGGATGGCGCAGCGCTCCGGAGGCATGGAGCACGGTGCCGTACCGCGTGGCCTCCGCCAGCCCCGCCCGCACCGTATCGCTGGCGATCGCGCCCAGCAGCCTGGCCACACGTGCGGGATGCCCGAGCAGGCGGTCCACGGCCTCGCCCAGGTCGGCGCCGAAGTCCCCCAGACTCTTGCGCCCCTGGTCGGTCGCGATGCCCGTCGTCGGCACCAGGATGTTCTGCGGCGTGGTGCGGACCGTGCCGCTGCACCGGCACAGGGAGTGGGCGAGGCCGCGCACGAGATCCCGGTAGTCGCCGGTAGAGTCGACGATCACCGTGTTCAGGCCGGTCCGGTCGACGAACGTGGCGGCTTGGCGGGCGTGTTCCTTCAGCCAGCCGGCGAACTGCGCCGATCCGGTGAAGTCGACGATGCGCACCGCCGGGTCCGTGGCCAGCCTCTCGTGCAGCCGTTCCGCTGGTTCCGCCACCGCCAGGGTCACGATGTCCGGTGGGTGACCGGCCTCCACCAGCACCTGCCGGGCGACGCGCACGGTGATGGCCAGCGGCAGCACGGAACGCGGATGCGGGGCGACGATCACCGGATTGCCGGTCACCAGGCTGGCGAACAGGCCCGGGTAGCCGTTCCAGAGCGGATAGTCGGGGCAACCGATGAGCAGCGACACTCCGCGGGGCACCAGTGTGCTGGTGCCCCGCATCGGCGACGGTTGCCCGCTCCCTTGGGTCCCTTGACCGCTCTCCCAGCTCAGGTCCGCTGGAACGCGCTCCGACTCCGCGAAGGCAAGGGCCACGGCCTCCAGCGCACGGTCCTGGGCGCGCGGCCCCGCGGACCTGAACGCCGCCTGCGGCGGCTGCCCCGTGGTGTGCTGCGCCGCAAGGGCCAGCTCATGGCTGCGGGTGTTCAGCCGGCGCAGTATCTCCACGGCCAGCCCGGCGCGTCGGTGGGGGCCGGCGGCGCGCCACCCGGCCGTCGCCTGGGCGGCAGCCGCCACCAGAGCTGCGGGGTCGCATCGCGGGTAACCGATGCCCATGCCGATTCCGTATGGCGAGGACTCGGTGCACACCCGGCCCAGCTCGCCGGGCTGGTCGAGCTCGAAGGGCCGTCCCAGCAGGGAGTCGAAGACCTTCACAGCTGTTCGGACCGATCTCATGCCCGCGTCGGCAGCATCCTGTCCGGTCGCCTCCGTGAAGGGCCGCCGGCATTCACCGGCGGCGAGGGCCCGCACGGCTTGCTGAAGCAGTTCGCGATGCCGCTCATACGGACTGGGGCGCACGGCCTTCAGCCTCTCCAGGTCGCGGCGAGATCGAGGAAAGCCTCGTTCTCCTCCGGCAGTCCGATCGTCACCCGGACACCTTCCCCGAGGAACGGGCGGACCACGACGTGCCCCCCAAGGCAGTGGACGGCGAAGTCAGCGCTCTCGTCCGCGAGCGGTAGCCACACGAAGTTGGCCTGCGAGCCCGGAACTTCGAAGCCGAGGGCGCGCAGCATCAGGGTCACGCGCTCCCGTTCGACGACCGTGAGGGCGGCCCGCCGGGCGACTTCCGCGCGCTCGCGGAGGGCGACGACGGCGGCCTCCTGGGCGAGGGCGCTGACGCTGAACGGTACCTGCGCCTTGCGCACATGAGCGGCGATCCACGGCGGCGCCACGCAGTAGCCGACGCGCAGTCCCGCCAGTCCGTAGGCCTTGGAGAACGTCCGCAGAACCACCACGTTCGGGCGGTCGCCGAGCAGGGCCAGGGCATCGGGGACCAGCGCCGGATCCGCGTACTCACGATAGGCCTCGTCGACGACGATCAGCACGTCTTCCGGGACACGGTCCGCGAAGTCGAGCAGCGCCCGCTCTCCGACTGCGGTCGAGGTGGGGTTGTTTGGGTTGCAGACGAAGACCAGCCGGGTCCGGTCGGTGATCGCCGCGGCCATGGCGTCGAGGTCCAGCGCGTGGTCGAGCAGTGGGACCCGTACCGCCACACCGCCTGCGACCGCCGTGAGAATCGGGTACGCCTCGAAGGACCGCCATCCGAAGACGACCTCGTCGCCGAAGCCGACTACCGAGTGCAGCAGCTGTCCGCAGACCTCCGAGGATCCGGCGCCCACCGCGATCCGATCCGGCTCGACCTCGTGGTGCCCGGCTATCGCCTGCACGAGTGCGGTGGCGCTCAGGTCGGGGTAGCGCGACATGCCGCCGGCCAGCTCCGTAAGCGTTGCGGCTACACCGGGCAACAGCCCGTACGGGGATTCGTTGCTGGCCAGCACTACCGCGCCGGGCAATTTGCGGCCCGGGACATAGGCGGGCAACTGTGCCAAGGATGTACGGACACGCACCATGCTCGACTCGCTTCTGAATCGGTGGGGCCCGAGGCCGTGCCTCCGGGCGCTTGACAGGTAAAGCGTGAACAGCAGAGGTCAAACGCTCAACTGTTTGGAGAATTCGGCGACAGATCGCATCAATCCGGCAACCGGCACGGCAAGCCGTCTCCTCGCCTGCTGGTTCGGCCCCCCGTCACGAGACAGACTGGGAGCGGCCCACCAGGCGTCGATGACTACTCTCGGCTACAGGCAGGACTCACTGGTTGCCCCGACGCCTGCCGCCGACACGGTCCGTCAGAACTGGTCCCCACGCACTCACGAGGTGCCTGCACCCGTCCGCTCCGATGAAGAGGACCAAGCCCAAGTCGCCACTCCCCCAAGGTAGTTGCCGTCACCGGTGGCGACTCCCGCGGCTGACGGCCGACAGTGCGGGAACGGCCGAGTGGTGGGTGCACTCGTTGTTCCTTCTTGCCCGCAGGGCACCCGCCGGTGCTCTCTGTCTGCTCCGCCCCCCGCCCGGGATGTCGGACCGTGAGGAGGTGACATATCCGGACTCGGGAACAGGCATCACACACGGGAACCACGCGCGCTGCTCGACGAAGAGGCTGCGGCAGGTGGCACGTGCGACTCACGCTCCCTGCCCGCGGCAGAATCCTGCAATCGCACGGAAGTAAGCGCAAGTAAAGACACCTTTGTGTTGGATAAGCCATGCTCACTACGCGCGCGGTAGACTCCCGCCTCTCCTGCGGGCCCGGAACCGCGCTGCAGTCGACGACCAGAGCGGAGCCGGCCTGACAGAACAGGCTCCACCAACTCGGCACCGCCGCAGGCGACATCAGCGGCCCATACCCCAGCCTGCCGCACCAGCGGGGTGTGAGCCGACCGCCTCAACCGGGCCCGCCCGCGGATCGGCCACCCAGGCCATGGAGTCGATGAGGTGCCTGATCAACGCGCAGCGCACAGCACGGGCTGCCTCCCCTCACCGCCGCATCGTGACCTCCGGACGCTGCCTGCCGTGATCCCCTCGTCGCCGCCGACGGTCCGGGCGCCCTGAGCGCCCGGGCGGACTGATCGCAGACGCCCGAAGCACCGGGCGCCCGCCAGGCGCAACCACTGACCGGCGCGTATGACGTCCCCGCCCCAGACCGAGGCCAATGACGCCTCGCCACGTGGACACGGTCTCGGGTCAGGCTAGTCGAGGACGCGCCACGGCTTCGGGAACCACACCCAGCGCCCATTGACGTGTGCCATTCCGTCGTACGCCTTACCGAGTACTTCGCCTGGCTCCAGATACTTCCACCGGTAGATCGTCGTTCCCGGTTTGAGGTGAGGGGCCACCCTCTCGTATCCACCGGGGAATTCTTCGCTAACCTCATTCGGCCAATCTCTGATGGCGTCCGTGGTAGCCTTCGCCACCTTGATTTCGGTCTTTTCAGGGTCGACGTCAAGCGTGGTGGGGGGCTTGGACCAGATCCACTCTTCGTACATCTTCTCGGCTTTGGCCGCGAACTCCGGCTCGAAGACCGCTGCGTAGTCAGCGGCGTTCGGCTCCAATGAAGTCACCACATCCTTGTCAAAACGTGCAGCTATGATCAGCTTCCGGAAGCCTGCATCCGTGTTCGGGTATTGCGCCGCCTGAGTTGTGCTCGACGGCATCTCGGCGGGTTGCATTCCCTGACCATTTGCGGAACACGCACTCAGACTCAACAGACACGCAACACAGAATGGGACAAAGCGATTCTTCACTTGTTTCTTTCTTGTGCGAGTGAGGCGGGTCAGACTTCCCGCCTCATCGGAGGTTGTGACCTACTCGTCCCGCGGCACGATCGATGAGCCGCGGGGCGGAGACGGATTGAGAACGGCGAGGTCGCGCCCCCAAGCCGAGCAGCAGGGTGTCATTCGAGTCATTTCATTACGTCGTTATTCCCTGCCCGGCATCACGGGATGACGATGGCGCTTGTTCAGTGGGCCAATTCGGGCGTGGTCGGCGGTCGTCGCCCATGTGGGTGTGCCGCCGGCCGGCTCGGTCAAGCGGTCATTGCTGCGGCAGAAAACCTGTGAGGTAGGCGCGTTCAGCCTCGGTGAGGCGCCGCGGGCGCTTGCCCTCCAGGTCGTAGGGAACCATCGTGGAGGCTGCCCTCGCATACAGAGTCCCTTCGTCCTTCACCTCGTAGGCGAGGCTGAAGGACACCGCCCTGAGGCCGGTAACCCAGACCTCGACGGTGACCGGCGTTTCGCGCCACTCCAAGGGCGCCTTGTACTCGATCTCGTGCTTCGCGCTGACGCAGCCCGCTGTGAAGGTGTCCACACCGGCTATTGCGGCCTGGCCACCCAGTATGTCGCTGCGCGCTTCCTCGAGATAGGTGAGGAAGACGGCGTTGTTGACGTGCCCGTAGACGTCCATGTCCGACCAACGGACTGAGCAGCGGTATTGATGGCGAGTCATTCCAGTCATTTCATTTCGTCATTATTACCCGCCCGGAATCGGGGCAGGGCGATGGGCATTTCTTCAGCGGTGCACTCGGGCATGGTCGGTGGTCGTCCCGCTCACGGGTTCCCGTGAAGGACAAAGCCCCGCGGACCCTGCTTCGGCCCGGTCCGCAGCAGTGCGGTGGAGTGAGGCGCGCACGGTCCCACCCACCCGCTGCAGCTCCGTCAAGGGCGAGCCCGTGGTGCCGACCCGCGGCCCGCAGCCGCTAAAGCCCGGCAAACATAACACGGCCATAAACAGTCATTTTTTTCCAACGGTATTACTCGGAAACTCCCACTTGATCACCACATGAGTCGGGCGGCACAGTATTCGCGGACTGATCGTGGGCGCTGGCAGGACGGCATCCCGCCATCGGAGTGCCGGCATCGCCTCGCCGAAAGCGCTATCACGCCATGCGCCAGCCGCCGCCCGATGCAGCTCAGGGCAAACCAGCGGTCGCACGCGAAGTGCGGGATCTCGCGCCCGCGAGGGTGATGGCAATTCCCGGAGCTGCCCCAGCGCAGCCGCCGAACGAGTTCGTGAGTGCGTTCAGAATATGAATGCACTAGGTTGTGGCCATGCCTCGTGCCTCATTCGCAGCGTTCCACTGTTCGCTGTCGCGCTCCCTGGATGTCACGGGTGACTGGTGGTCACCGCTGGTCTTGCGCGACATCTCTCTCGGCATTGACACATTTGATGAGCTGGTCCGCGACCTTGGCGTGTCCCGCGCACTGCTGAAGAATCGGCTCGACAGACTCGTGGACGGCGATGTGCTGGAACGGGTCGAGTACTCCGCGCGTCCTCAGCGGTTCCGTTACGTGCTCACCACATCGGGACGGGAGCTCGTGACGGTGCTTTTGGCACTCATCCCGTGGGGCGACCGCTGGCACGCGCCGGATGGGCCGCCGATCGTGTTTCGGCACCACTGCGGAGAGGTCGTAGAGGTGTCCGTCACGTGTCGTACCTGCAGTGGAACGGTTCATCCGGAGGGCGTCTCGGTCCAGCCGGGCCCGGGCGGGCGCGCAGCGCCCGGCACTCTCGTCATTGCCGAGCGCCTTGCGGGGATGGCATGACTGATCACGTCGCAGATTGGCGAATGGCCGGCGAGGCGGGGGATGCGAGAGCGGCAGTAGCCGCTCTGTCCGAGGACGTCGAGCTCGTTTCGCCACTGACCGACCGGTTCACGTTTCGGGGGCACCGTGAACTCGAGGAACTCCTGACGAGCGTGTTCGAAGTGTTCACCGGCATCCACTACGAGGCACAGTTCCAGGAAGGACGGCACGCGGTTCTGCGCGCCGCGGGTCATGTCGGTCGCCTGCGATTGGAGGAGACCCAGTATCTCGATCTCGACGATGAGGGCCGTATCCGACGCCTCACCCTCATGATGCGCCCGCTCACAGCCGCCACCCGTTTCTTGCGCGTGCTTGGGCCTCGGGTTGCGAGCCGGCAGGGACGGCCGGGCACGGCGGGAGTGCTCGTCGTGGCGGGCGCATGGCTCGACTCGGTCGTGGCCGGCGGAGATCGGGTCTTCATGCCCATGGCCAGTCCTGATCGGTCACGTCGACCAGTCCAGGTCGACCGCCCACCGGCGTGATCGGCTGTCGGCGGTGTTCCTCCACCGCGGAGGCGTCCATGTCGGGGGGCGACGTTCATGCCCACGCCGGGCTGCCATGTTCGCGGCCACGAGACCGGTGATCGGTCAGCGCCACGATGTCGCCACGTCGAATCACGGCAGCGCTGATGCGGAAAGAGGTCTCCGCGTCCCGTCACTGCACGACAGCGGTCAGCTCCCCAGGAGCCTCCCGAGGGCGATTGTTTGGCAGCACCCGACCTGGGTGACGGGCGCCACGATCCATGCATTCGCAAATGATCGAATGTGCGAGTGCACCGCCGAACGGCTTCGGGGGCTCAGGCAATGACTGCCCGGGCCAAGCGAGGCAGTACCGCGACACACAGGCCCGCGGCAACGAAGCCCAGGATGGTGTTGAAGTCGTCGCCCTCGTACTCCAGTCGGGCCTCGAAGCCTGATGTCTTGGCCATCTGGGCAAGCAGCTCCAGCCGCAGCGCGGCCTCGGGCGCTGCGACCCACGTCTCGCCGGCCAGGCTCGCCAGGTCGATGACCTCACGGCTGGCCAGCTCGTGGCCGGCGGGAAGCACCGCCACGACGGGGTCCCGTGCAACCAGGGTCCGGCGCAGTGTGCGCGGCGGCGGCTGGGGAATGAAGTCGTAGTCATAAGTCAGGGCAAGGTCGGCGTCTCCCCGTTTGATCCGGCCGTAGCCGGCCTCGGGCTCCAGCTGCGAGAGGCTGACCCGGACGTCGGGGTACGACGTTTGCAACTGCGCGAGAGCCTTCGGGACGATACTCGTGGCGGCCGAGGCGAAAGCGCCGAGCCGGATCCGGCCGGAGGTGCCGGCGCGCAGGGCGTCGAGTTCCAGGGCAGCTGCGGCCAGCGCGGAGCGTACCCCTTGCTCGGCATCGAGGAGGACCTGGCCGGCCGGCGTGGGACGCACGGGACGGCACACCTCGGGGGAAAGGGGACGGCCACGGCAGGGAGCGAGACGGATCACACTTTGCCCGGTGGCAGAATCCTGCTGGCGTTCCTCCTTAAGCACAAGAAATGACATCTTCCCGACGCGCGGTGGGGAGAGTGGCAGCTGCCCGCCGCACTGCTCCCCGCGGCGTACGCCACATGCGTTCAGGCTGCCGGAGGCCGGGCCGTCCTTCTGCCGCCCGATGCGCCGGGCGCGGCGGCGGACGTCATCGCGCGATTGGACGGCGTCATCCTCGCCGGAGGTGAGGACCTGGAACCCGCCCTGTACGGGGCCGAGCCCCACCCACTAGCGGGCACTCCGGTCCCCGCCCGCGACCGGTGGGAGCGCGCTGTCCTCAAGAACAGTCTGGACCATGACATTCCCGTCCTCGGAATCTGCAGGGGCATGCAGCTGATGAACGTTCACGCGGGCGGCACGTTGATCCAGCACCTGCCCGAGAAGGTGGGTCACGACGCCCACAACGGGTATCTCGGACTCTTCGCGCCACATGCCATCACCACCGTGCCGGGCACCCGTCTGGCCGCACTCCTGCCCGGGACCAGGCAGGTGGCCACGCACCACCACCAGGCAGCCGACCTCCTCGGCGCAGGCCTGGCGGTCGCGGCCTAACGTCTTGTAACGCCTCGCGCCGCTGTCAGCTCGGCCACCACATCCGGCAGCGGAGCGGCAGCTGCCAGCACACCGGCAGCGTCGCTGCCTGCCCTGCGCTAAGAACAGCTCGATCTGGTTGAGCCAGGAGGCGTGCGGCGGGGTCCAGTGCACGTGCCAGCGCGAGTGGTCGGCCAGCCACGCCTTGGTGTGCTTGGCGGTGTGGGAGGAGCCGTTGTCCAGCACGACATGGATGTAGTGGTCTGGGGCGATGGCCGTGTCGAGCTGGTCGAGGAAGGCAGTGAACGTCGCTGCGTCGTTGCGGGCAATGATCTCGGTGAGGACCTCGCCGGTGCGCACGTCCAGGGCGGCGACCAGCGCGGCGGTGCCGTGGCGGCGGTACTCGAACTCCTCGCGAGCGGGCTTGCCCGGCCTGGCGGTACGACCGGGGTGGCGCCTGGCGCGGGCGGCGATCGCGGTCTTCTCGTCGATGGACAGCACCACCGCCCCTTCAGGCGGGTCACGGTACAGGTCGCACACGTCCGCGACACGGTCCCGGAAGTCAGGGGTGTCCCGGCGGGTGAGCCAACCGCGGACCCGGTGCGGCTTGAGGTCCAAGTCGGCCAGGATCCGGCCGACTTGGAAGGCAGAAATGGTGACGAAGACAGTGCCGGCGACCTGGGCGGCGATCGTGCGGTGCGACCATGTCGCTTCCGGGTGCGGGGGCGCACTGGTGGCGGCCACGATCGCCAACGCCACCTGGGGCCCGTATACCTTGGGCCGGCCAGAGCGGGCGGCGTCCTTCAGCCCGTCCCGGCCCAGAGCGGCGAACCGTCCACGCCACTTACGGACCGTGTTCACGCTGACCGCCAGGTCCCCCGCGATGGCCCCATTGCTCAGGCCCTCAGCCGCCGCCAGCACGATCCGCGCCCGGAGCACCGCCCGCACCTGCGCTTTCAGGGAAATCGCTGTACGGATCAGACGCTCGCGCACCCTCTCGTCCAACTCCACTACGACCGCCTCTACCATCCCGGCCACACCCCCGCCCGCCCCGACCAAAGTGATGATCATGGCGTATGCGGGGGTGACCCAGCAGGATGGACCCGTGCCGAAGAATCCGCCCGAGTCCATGCAGGATCACCTGCGCCACCGTCTGAACGTCCGCGCCAAGGAAGGCTGGCCCCAGCTCGCCCGCGTCCAGGTGCGCTTCCGCTCAGGATTCGCCTACGTGGCGAGGGAACTGCCGGGCGAGGAGGAACCGCTGCCGCTATGCCGCCTGCGCTTCACCGGCGTCCTGCACACCTGGGGCTTCGCCCTCTACCTCGCCAGCCGAGGCAAGTACGAGGACAACCTCCTGCCCACCGGCCTACCTATCGGCAGCCCCGAAGACTGCATGGACTGTGCCTGCTACCTCTACCTCGGTGACCAGCCGGCCTGACCAACCCCCCTCCACGAACCGTCCTGGCGCAGGAAGAGCTCGGGAAAGCGCTCTGGGTCTACGACGCCTTCCAGGGCGCCTGGAGTCAGGGCGATGAGGCGCCACGCAGGGTGGATGCGCTGGCCGTCCGGGGCTGGTCAGCCTTCGATGCCGGTGGTGGTGTGGGCGGCCCCGACCGGTTTGGATTCAGGGGAGCCGCGCTGGCGGAGGTAGATGGACAGAACCACCATGGCGGCGACGGCGAGGAGTTCGGACTGCCAGTTCTGCAGGGTCCGGTTCCAGAAGTCGGGGGTGGCCACGTAGCCGGCCCAGCTGACGGGGTCCTCGAGTTGGCGGAGCTGCTGGTCGTTGTAGGCGGCGGTGCCGGTGATGGACTGGGCCAGCCAGGAGAGCACGAACAGGGTGCCCATGACGGTGCCCAGGGAGCGGGCGTAGAGGGTTTGGCGCCAGTCCTTGGTGCCCGCCAAGTGCGGCGAGTCGGGGCGCGCGTGGTCGCCCATGCGCTGCTCCCGCTCGCTTTCGGCGCCGGCCTTGTGGACCTTCTTGGACTCCGGGGAGCCTCGCTGGACGAGGTAGACCGTGCCGAAGATATAGAGGAAGAACTGCAGGAACTCCGATTGCCAGTTCTCGGTGACGTCCACGGCGAAGTCGGATGACGTCAGGTATTCGCCGAAGCTGAGCGGCTGGAGGCCGTCGACCGTCATCTGTTCGTTGAACTCGGCGTGCCCGGCGATGGCCTGGCAGACGAGCACCACCAGGAAGGCGATGCCGAAGACGAGGGTCAGGCTGTTCTCCCGCCAGAACCCTTTGCGCGGTTCGCGGCTGCCGGTCATCGCTGGAGCACCCCGATGGTGATGAAGTAGCCGAGCCCGCCCAGGATGACCACCAGGGTGGCGACGAACAGGATCCGCACGCCTCATGCCCCCTTGATCAGGCAGTCGTAGGGCTGGTCGGGCCGCGGTGTGCAGCCGGCGGCCACGACCTTCCAGCCTCCGGTGAACAGCGACAGGAACAGGGTGTCGCCCGTCATACGCACCATCGCCTGCCGCCCGTACGCCTCAACGCCTTGGATACCGCGCGTCCTGGGCAACTCCTGCGACGCGAATGCGGCGGGACAGGCCTTCTGCTCGTCCTGCTCCAGCTGTTTGCGGGTCTGCGGAGCCAGTAGCCCGCAGGCCCGGACGTGGTCGCCGGCCGCGACGGCGGCTTCGAAGGCGGCTCCTGCCGCGGCTGCGGCGTTCTGTCGTGCCGCAGGGGCCCCGCACCCGGCCGCTGCGAGTACCGCCGCAGCCACCAGGACCAGTCTGCCGCAGGGGCGGCCGGCTGTCCGGTGCCGTGGTCGGATCACTGCGAGTCGGCGCTGGGAACGGCCAGGGGATCGCGCGGGGCCTGCTTCTTCCCGGCCTCCAGCTCACCGCCCAGCTCCGTGAGCCGATTGCGGCCCATCGCCTTGCGGACCTCCGGAAACCAGTCCTGTTCCTCTTCCTCGACGTGGTGGCGGACCTGCTCCATCAGCACACTCATCTTGGCCTTGAACCGCTCGTCGCCCGGGTCCATGCCCTTGATCTCCGACAGCATCCACACCACGGCGTGGTGCTCCTCGATGCTCTCCAGGATGTGGTCCGTCGTGTCGGGCGCGGCCTCGCGGGCGGCCGGGTAGAAGAACTTCTCCTCGATCCAGGCGTGGACGGTGAGCTCCTCGATCACCTCGTCGGCGATCCGGCGGCGTTCGGCCGTGTCGTCGTCGGAGGTCTTCTCGAACCGCTTGAACAGCTTCTCGACAGTCTTGTGGTCCTCGCGCAGCAGCACGATCGCATCCATGGGGCACTCCTCGTCAGGTGTTGACGCGGCTGTTCGTGCCGTCATGGCCGTCGGCCTGATCGTCGTCGAACCAGTAGTCGCCGGCCGCCAGGTACCGGAATGAGTGGCCTTTGTGCGTGGGCAGGACCACCGTGGCCGCGCGCATGCCGTCGCCCCGGACCTGGAGCGGGTGCGCGGCGGGGTCCCAGTGGTTGAAATCCCCCACCACGCTGACCGGACCGTCCGGGCTGTCGGCGGGGAGAACGAAGGTGACCTGCGTGCGGCCCTTGAGTTGCTTGCGTTCGAGCATGGATGACTCCTGACTGGCGAGTGCTGGCGGAGGCCCGAGCACCCTCGCACAGTGCTCCTCGCCCCGACCCCGCACACGCCGCCGGAAGGGAGACGGTCACTCACCTGGAGGCAGGGGCGAAGCGCCCGCCGGGCCGGCGCTCGTGGCCGCCTTTCCGCATCGTCTGTCGTCACCCCGTCGGACACGTCGTGCGAGCCCGCGCACCGCAACCCCGGCGGGGCCCGCACCGTTGAAGCCGGGGTAGCGGCCACGAAGTGAGGCGAGATTCCTGTGAGCAGTCGTGCGTTCCTCTCCGCAGGGGCCATTGAGGCCCTCCGGCACATGAAGGAGACACGGGAGACCAACACGGTGGTATTGCGCCGTGCGGATCCTGCGGGCGCCTTGGTGGTGGAGGTCGAGGCCAACTTGACCCACGAGGAGCTGATCCAGGCCCTGCCGGACGGGGAGCCGCGTTTGGTCGCCCACGAGCTGTCCTTCGCCTCCCGGGAGGGCGCACGCAGACACGAACAGCTGTTGATCCTTTGGCAGCCTACTGCTGCCGGCGGCGGTGAGACGGACAACTACGCAGCGGCCTTCGCGTCCCTCAAGGACTGCCTTGCAGATGCCCGCGTCCACCTGACCGCTGAACGAACGGACCAGCTGGAGTACCGGAAGCTCGTCGCCCTGGTCGGCTGAGGCTGCACGACGGCGGCGCAGAACAGCGCCACCCGGGACGCGGCTGCGTGCCGGCCACTGAGCGGAGCGAGCCCGGCCCGGACGCTGGGCGCTCCGCTGGCCTGGTGGGAGTGCGCGGCGGCCGGAGTCAGTGGCCTAGGGCGTTCTTCAGTTGTTGCTTGGTCATGGTCGAGCGGCCCTCGATGCCGCGCTTCTTCGCCTCCTGGTAGAGGTCGTCCTTGGTCCGCTCGGACGGGCCGCCGCCACTGGACTTCTGGCCGCCCCGCTGGGAGGCAGACTTGCCCTGGGTCGAGCTGCGGCTCGAGGTCTTGCTTTCCCCGGATCGCGCGCGTTCCTTGTTCACGGTGCGGGAGGCCATTTCCTCGGCACGGGACTCGGACATACCGCGCTTCTCGCCGGATTCCTTGATGTGCTCGTACTGGCGCTCGCGCTTGGAGCTGGATCCTCTGGGCACGACGAATCCCTTCATAGACGGTGCGTACTAGGCCATCGTGTGCGCACCCGGAACGTTCCCGCATCTCCCGCTGGTCCCCGCGGACGACGGCCGCCTGACGTCGGGACGGCGGTGGCAACTCCCGGGCTGGCCCGTAGCTGCCCGGGGAGAAGCCATGCGTCCAGTTCCGGCGCCGACGCGGGGAGGTCGGTCCGGTCCTCGAGCGACGGCAGTGCCGCGCAAGCGCCGATCGTCGTGCACGTGCCTGGTGAAATGGACGTGCAGCGCGCCGAAGGCACCAGCACCTTCAGAAGGCTGGCGCCACTCCCCTGCGGCGATCACCACGCCAGGCGAGCCCGCCATACACCGGACTCGAAGGGGTCCCCTGCCGAAGAGGGTGCCCGGAACAGGACCGGGCAGGGCGCCGTGACGTAGAACGTCGCGTTCGTCGTAGAAGGAGTCCACGGCGTCCGGGCCGTGCAGCAGCACGGCTGGCCAGACCATCAGCCGGGTCGGGACGGCGTGGCCATCGCCATGACGTCGGTGAAGTCCGGGTACCCAGGCGTAGCCGCGGGCCAGGAGGGCGGGGGGGTCTGTCGGCGAACGGATTCATGCCGATCGCCTACCGGTCGCCTTCCGCACACGCGCCGCCGAACGGTTGGCGCCGTACCGGTACGCCCGATGGGGCTGGTGCCGGTCACAGTTCTCGGCGTTCTCCTGGCTCGATGCCTTCGCCGACAGCGTCGTAGCGGGGGCCGCGGCGTCCCACGGGGAGGACGGGCCGGTGCCGGGCGTCCTCCAACGCGAAGGCCGCCGCCGCGTACAGGGCGGCTACCGTCAGGATGAGCCCGATGACGCCGGCGGTGTTCTCCCATCCCGGTGCCCCGGTCAGCTCGTGGATCCCGGCCGCGAACAGCCGCAGCGCGGCGCAGCCGATGACGGCCGTGGCCGCAAGCTTGCCGGTGCCTGCGGCGGCGATCGGTACGAGCAGGCTCGCGGCGGTGACCAGCAGGAACATGCCGAGGACGTGCCGTGCACCGGGCACGGGCCCGACGCTCAGAAGGCCACCCTGGACGAGCCAGCTCCCGGCGAGGACGGCCATGGCCGTGCCGAAGGCGGTGTCCCTGGCGCGAAAGCCCAGTACGGACGCCAGGATCTGCAGCGGGAAGGCGAACGCGATCATGACCACGGCGGCGGCGTGCCGTTCAGGGGGCGGCGCCCATCCGAGCTGGAGGCCCGCGGTGACGAACGCTGCTCCCGCCAGAGCCAGAAATCCCAGCGGTACGGGCGTGCCGAGGGGCCGCACGACGGTCGTGGTGACGTGGCGCGGCGAAGTGGGCGCGGCCATGGTCCGTTCTCCTTCCGGCCGGCAACTGGTGCGGTCAGGCCTGTCCGCCTTGGGCACCTGCCCCGCTCCGCGCGTGTCACGCCTGCGGCGCGAGCCGGTGTGAGGCGGCGCGGCGCCGGGTAGGCGCCGCTCAGCGAGGGTTCGGCGGCGCGCCGCCCCGGTGCAGGCGCCGCCCAGTGGAGAGGAGCGGTCGTGAGGCGGAATCCGGTGGATGTGTCCGGCGATCGGATCGGCGATCCGTGGGGACGCCGCACCCCCTACCGGCGGGGCGGGCAGTGGCCCGTACGTACCGACTCCTACCTGGCAACGGGCGTGGCCGAGGGCGAGGTCGACGGGTGGGTGCGGTCGGCTTCGCTCCTGCATTCCGATGGTGACGCGATGGACATCGCCGTCCGGGACGGGCGGATCGTGGGGGTCCGTGGCCGGGCCGGCGACCGCGTCAACCGTGGCCGGCTGGAGCCGAAGGACCTGTACGCGTGGCAGGCCAACGGCTCCGCGGACCGCCTGACCCGGCCGCTGGTCCGCGAGGACGGACGCCTCGTGGAGAGCGACTGGCCGACGGCGATGGGCCGCATCGTCGCCAGATCGCGGGAGCTCATCGGTTCCCGTGGGCCGGAAGCGATCGCGTTCTACACGTCCGGGCAGCTCTTCCTGGAGGAGTACTACACCCTCGCGGTGCTGGCCCGTGCCGGGATCGGCACTCCGCACCTGGACGGCAACACCCGGCTGTGCACGGCGACGGCGGCGGAGGCGCTGAAGGAGTCCTTCGGCAGCGACGGCCAGCCCGGCTCGTACGAGGACATCGACCACGCGGATGCGATCGCCCTGTTCGGGCACAACATCGCCGAAACGCAAGTGGTCCAGTGGATGCGCATCCTGGACCGGCTGGACGGCCCCGACCCGCCGCAGCTGCTGTGCGTGGACCCGCGGCTGACCCCGGTGGCGCGCCGGGCGACCGTACACCTGGCTCCCCGGCTCGGCACGAACGTGGCGCTGCTCAACGCGCTCCTGCACGAGGTCATCCGGCGCGGCTGGACCGACCCCGGTTTCATCGCCCGGCATACGGTCGGGTTCGAGGCTCTGCGCCGGCAGGTCGAACCGTGCACGGCGCGGTGGGCCGCGGGCATCTGCGATCTGCCGGCCGCCGTGATCGAGGAGGCCGCCGAGGTGCTCGGCACCGCCGACCGGCTGCTGTCGACCGTGCTGCAGGGGTTCTACCAGGCCAACCAGGCGACCGCGGCCGCCGTCCAGGTCAACAACCTCCACCTGATCCGCGGCATGCTCGGCCGTCCCGGGGCGGGGGTGCTCCAGATGAACGGCCAGCCCACCGCCGAGAACACCCGCGAGTGCGGAGCCGACGGCGACCTGCCCGGCTTCCGGAACTGGCAGAACGAGGCACATGTGGCCGACCTCGCCCGCGTGTGGAACGTGGAGCCGTCGGCCATCCCGTACGACGGGCCGCCCACCCACGCGATGGAGATCTTCCGGCTGGCGGAGGAGGGCACGGTACGGATGCTGTGGATCAGCGCCACCAACCCGGCCGTGTCCCTGCCCGAGCTGTCACGCATCCGCTCCGTCCTCGCCCAGGAAGCCCTGTTCACGGTCGTCCAGGACCTCTTCCTGACCGAGACCGCGCAGTTCGCCGACGTGGTGCTGCCCGCTGCGACCTGGGGTGAGAAGACCGGCACCTTCACGAACGCCGACCGCACCGTCCACCTGTCCGAGAAGGCCGTGGACCCGCCCGGCGACGCCCGCCCGGACCTGGACATCTTCCTCGACTACGCGGCCCGCATGGGTTTCGAGGACAAGGACGGCGGACCCCTGGTCCACTGGAACGGCCCGGAAGAGGCCTTCGAGGCGTGGAAGCGGTGCAGTGCCGGACGGCCCTGCGACTACACCGGCCTGAGCTACGAGAAGCTCCGCGGGCCCAGCGGCCTCCAATGGCCGTGCACCGAGCACGCCCCCGACGGCACCGACCGCCTCTACCGCGACGGCGTGGACTGGGCCCACCCGGACCTGTGCGAGACGTACGGGAAGGACCTGGTGACCGGCGAGCCGCTGGGCGGGGAGCGGTACCGGTCGATGAACCCGGACGGGAAGGCGCTCATCCGGGCCGCCCCCTACGTCCCGCCGAAGGAGTGGCCGGACGAGAGCCACCCCTTCCACCTGACCACCGGGCGCACCCTCTACCACTTCCACACCCGTACCAAGACGGGTCGGGTTCCCCAACTCGCGGCCGCGGCGCCGGACGTGTGGGTGGAGATCGCAGCCTCCGACGCTGCCCGCCTCGCACTGGCGGAAGGCGACCTCGTGGAGCTCACCACGCGGTGCGGTGCGCTGCGCGGGCGCCTGCGCATCGGCTCCATCCGCCCCGGCGTGCTGTTCGTCCCCTTCCACTACGGGTACTGGGACACCCCCGCCGGCAACGCCCCGGCCCCGGGGGCTGTGGGACGTGCCGCGAACGAGCTGATCGCCACCGCCTGGGATCCCGTCTCCAAACAGCCGCAGTTCAAGACCGCCGCGGCCGCCCTCACCCTTGTCGAACGAGCCGGTGGCCCCGAGCGGCCGACATCGTCCGGGCCGCCGTCAGCTTGAAGGGGCGCCCTCGAAGGTGATCTCGCCGCTCGGGCGGAGTTCGGCCGACATGTTGCGTTCCATCATGCGCAGGGCCGCTTCGGCGAGACCGGCGTCGATGCGGGCGACCGCGTCGAGGGCAACGACGACCTCGAGGTGCCGGATGTGGGCGTCCAGGGCCGAGTACAGCACGCACTGCTCGGTCACCTGCCCGCACAGCACCACCCGCCGCACATCGAGCTGGCCCAGCAGGTAGGCCAGGGGCGTCTCGTAGAAGACCGAGTGCCGCGCCTTGACGACGAACAGGGACTCCTCGTCCGGCGCGATCGGCTCCACCAGGTCGGAGTAACGGCCGGCCAGGGCGGCTTCGAGGATCTCGCCGTGGTGGGAGCGCCAGCGGCCGAAGTTGTCGTTCACGTACACGACCGGCGCCCCCGCATCCCTCGCCCGCCGGAGCAGCGCCCCGACGCCCGGAAGGGCTTCGCGCACGGACCGCACCAGCGCCTCGGCGTCCTCGTGCTCATAGGTGTTGAGCATGTCGATCACGATGAGCGCTGTGCGACCTGTAGCGCCGTCCGCCACGCGGCCCAAGGGACGGCTGCCGGGAACGCGACCGCCACTCACGGCCGCGGCCTGTGTCCTGGAGGCGCGGCAGGCCGGGCCCGTACCTCGCACAATGCCTGAGCCGGCGCAGGGTGGTCCGGCCGATGGGCTCGCAGGTGTTCCTCCCCGGCCAGCGTTACGGCCCCGCGGTGGCGTACGGCCAGGGCAGGGGCGAGCCGGACGACGAGCACGCCTCCATCGGGGGTGTGGGTCAGCAGCATGGGGGTCCTCCATCCAGAACAGAGACGAGGTGGCCGACAGTTTCCCGCCTCGGCCGATGTCTGGCGCGTAGGCCACGCCGCGTACGGCTCAGGGCGGCTGCGCTCCGTGGGACGGCCGCCGCTGCGGGGCGCCACCGGTCAGCCGGCCCTGTCGGGGTGCCCTGGCGTGGTCTGCCCGGCACGGGTAGACGCCGAATATGACTCAGAGCGTGGCCGACAAGGTCCTATCCGACACCCTCAAGGCGGAAGGGCACCGCCGGCCGCTCCTACCGCCCGGGGCCGCCGGGCGGTAGGAGCGGCTGGAACGCGCTCCCCGCCCTAGATCGACGCTCTCGCCACACAGGGAGCGGGATACGCGGTGACGATCCGGGTAGCCGGACCACATGGACACCACTACCGAAACCACCCCGCTGCGCGCCGTCGCGCTGGTCTGCACGCTCTCGCCCTCGCCCAAGCCGTCCAGCTCCCAGTTGCTGGCCGAACAGACCATGGCCGCCCTGGCCGATCACGGGGTCACCGGAAAGGTGATCCGTATCGCCGATCACGACGTCAAGCCGGGCGTCGAGGTCGACATGGGGGACGGTGACGCCTGGCCGGAGATCCGCGACACGATTCTGGGCTGCGACATCCTGGTCCTGTCGACGCCGATCTGGCTCGGCCACCCCTCCAGCATCGCGCAGCGCGTGCTGGAGCGGCTCGACGCCGAACTCGGCGAGAGCGACGACGAGGGCCGCATGCTCACCTACGGCAAGGCCGCCGCGGTGTGTGTGGTCGGCAATGAGGACGGCGCCCATCACGTCAGTGCCGAACTCTTCCAGGGCCTGGGCGACGTCGGCTTCTCCCTCGCTCCGAACGCCGTCACCTACTGGGTCGGCGAAGCCATGCAGGGCACCGACTACCAGGACCTCGACAAGACGCCCGAGAAGACCGCCGCCACCACCAGGACCCTGGCCGCGAACACCGCGCACCTCGCGCGCCGCCTCAAGGCCGCCCCCTACCCGCCCTCTGCCTGACACCCCGCACTGACCATGCCGGAAGGAGACCGCGATGCCCTGCCACGACCAGCCCCGCCTCACCGATCCGGTGTCGCTCCACGCCCGCCCCCCGTTTCCCGAGCAGGACCAGAGCCATCCCGGCTCGACGGAGGCGATGGATCCCCGCCCCGACCACGGCGAGGACACCTACCAGGGCCACGGCCTGCTGCACGGCCGCAAGGCGCTGGTCACGGGAGGGGACTCCGGGATCGGCCGGGCTGTCTGCCTGGCCTTCGCACGGGAAGGCGCCGACGTCCTCTTCACGCACTTGCCCGAGGAAGCCGAGGAGGCGGAGGAGACCGCCCGACTGATCCACCAGGCCGGCCGCACAGCGGTGGCCGTCGCCTGCGACATCCGGCACGAAGCCGAGTGCACCGCCCTCGTCGACAAGGCAGTGGGCGAACTGGGCGGCATCGACCTGCTCGTCAACAACGCCGCCTACCAGATGGCCCAGCCGGACGGGATCGAGGCGATCACCACCGAGCAGTTCGACCGGGTGATGAAGACCAACCTGTACGGGATGTTCTGGCTCACCAAGGCCGCGCTGGCCCACATGCCGGCCGGCGCCTCCGTGATCAATACCGCATCGGTACAGGGCTACCAGCCCAGCCCGCACCTACTCGACTACGCCATGACCAAGTCCGCGATCATCTCCTTCACCCACAGCCTCGCCCAAATGCTCGCCGAGCGCGGCATCCGGGCCAACGCCGTGGCTCCCGGACCGGTGTGGACCCCGCTGATCCCCGCCACGATGCCCGACCCGACGAAGTTCGGCGAGCAGTCGCCGTTGGGCCGGCCCGCACAGCCGGCGGAGATGGCACCCGCGTACGTCTTCCTCGCCTCCGACCGGGCCTCCTACATCACCGGCGAAATCGTCAACGCCACCGGTGGAACACCCCTGCCATGACCCCGGACGAAGCGCTGCGCCGGATCGCCTTCCTCCTCGAATGGCGCGGGGCGTCCCCGTACCGGGTGCGGGCCTTTCACACGGCGGCCGACGCCGTCCGCCACCTGCCACCGGGCCCGGTGGACGCCGCCCAGGCCGCACGACTGCGCGGGGTGGGCCCGGTCACCGCCGAGGTGATCGCCCAGGCATCGACCGGCGCGATGCCGCGCTACCTGGCCCGCCTGGAGGCCGAAGCCGACCCCGCCGCCCTGGCCGGCTGGGACCTCGCGGCTGCGAGCACCGGGGACTGTCACCTGCACTCCGACTGGTCGGACGGCGGCAGCCCGATCGAGGACATGGCCGACGCGGCCCGCGCCCTGGGCCACCAGTGGGCCGTCCTGACCGATCACTCGCCGCGGCTGACGATCGCCCACGGACTGAGCCCCGAGCGACTCGAAACCCAACTGGAAGCCGTGGCCGCCGTGAACTCCCGGACGGGCCCCGGTTTCCGGCTGCTCACCGGCATCGAGTGCGACATCCTCGACGACGGCTCACTCGACCAGGACGAAGATCTCCTCGGCCGGCTCGACATCGTCGTGGCCTCCGTGCACTCCAAGCTCCGCTCGGAACCTGAACCGATGACCGCCCGCCTGCTGGCCGCGGTGCACAACCCGCGGGTCGACGTCCTGGGGCACTGCACCGGGCGGATCATCACCGGCCGGGGCCGCCCGCAGTCCCGCTTCGACGCCGAGGCCGTGTTCGCCGCCTGCGCGGAGGCCGGCACAGCGGTGGAGATCAACTGCCGGCCCGAACGGCGCGACCCGCCGGACGACCTGCTCGCGCAGGCCGCCGCCGCGGGCTGCCGCTTCGCCGTGGACACCGACGCCCACGCTCCCGAACAGCTGCATTGGCAGAGCACCGGTTACGCACGTGCCGCCCGGATCGGCCTGGGCGCGGATCGGCTGATCACGACGTGGCCGCTCGGTCGGCTGCTGACCAGCAGAAGCGGCGCGCGGTGCACCAGCCGCCTCCCGCGAGTGCTGCCTCCGCCGAGCGGGTGAGACATCCCCTGCGGCCGGACACCCGCGCGTCCTGCGGGGAACCGATCGGATCGGGCCGGGCAGGCCCGACCCGAACACACATGGAGGCGACATGGGACACGGCGGAAATGTGATCGACGAGCTGATGGCCGACCACCGCGAGGTGGAGGGGATGTTCGCCCGGATCCAGGCCATGACCGGCACCGGGCAGGAGCTCCGCGATCTCATCGACGAGATCACCATCGAACTGGTGCGCCACTCGGTCGCCGAGGAGCAGTACCTCTACCCGGCCGTACGCGAGCACGTCGAGGGCGGCGGACCGATGGCGGACAAGGAGATCGAGGACCACGGCCGCGTCGAGAAGATGCTCAAGCGGCTGGAGAAGATGAAGACCGACGACGCACAGATGAGCCCGCTCCTGCAGCAGCTCATGGACGAGGTCGCCGCCCACGTCCAGGACGAGGAGAGCAACCTCTTCCCGATGCTGGAGAGGGCCTGCACCCCGCAGCAGCTGGACGATCTCGGTGACAAGATCCGTCGCGCCAAGGCCATGGCACCCACCCGCCCGCACCCCGCCGCACCGAGCAGCCCCACGGCCAGCAAACTCCTCGCACCGGGCGCCGGCCTGGTGGACCGGGCACGCGACTTCGTGACCGGCCGCGGCAAGTCCTGACCTCCGCTCCGGAACGGCGGGCCGCGGGTACACGTCCGGCCCGCCCCCCGGACGGAGCGTGACGTGCGTCATGCCGCACGCCCGTCGCTTGCGGCTACGCTGGTCAGCCACGAGCGGAGCGGCGCAGCTGCGCGCCGCAGCTCGCGGCCCCGGCCGGGCCCAGGCGAGCATGCCCCCGAGGAAGCCGCCGTGTCTGCCGATCTCACGCCCGTCATAGCCGCCGGCACCCGCTGGCTGCTCACCGCCTTCCCGCCCTCCCCGGGCGCGTTCAGCCAGGCCCTGGCCGAGGCCCAGGCCCGCCAGGCCGTCACCCTCGCCGCGGCCCTGCGCTACCCGACCGCGCTCGACGCCCAGCTTCTGCATCTCCTCGGCCCGGGCGGAAGCGCCCGGCTGGACCGGCTGACCGGCGCCGATCACGGCGACGACGCCGACGCCGACTGGCGGACATGGGTGGACGAAACCGGCGTCAGCTGGGCCGCCTGCCTCCTCGCCGCCCCCACCCTGGCCGTCGACGCCCACCACCTCGTCGACCGCGACCAGGCCGGTGCCGGTGACGTTGCCCGGCTCACCCGCCCCGGCGACCACGAACACGACGCCGCGCCCCTGCTGCGCCATCCCGACCTGCCCGAACCGGTCGCCGCCCTCCACCGGGCGCTGCTGCTGGACCTGCTGGACGACGAGACGGCCCGCTACGCGGTAGGGCAGCTATGCCCCAGCAGGGCTCCCCGCTGGCCGGACGCAGCTGACCGGCGCCGTCGGCCGGTGACCAGACGGCGCCCACGGTCCCGCTGTCCGGGAACAGCCGCTCCCAGCCGCCGGGTACGGCCATCAACATGGCCGCCTCCTTCCGCTTCCGAGTGCGTACGGCCCCGCCTGCCGCCTCCGGGCTGGCCTGTTCAGCCCTCTTCACGCAGCATCCTGACACCGGTCGCATCGGTGTCGACGGCATCGGGGACCACCATGCCGGCCTCGACTCCGGTGCGGAGGTAGCGCAGGACGTCTGCGTTCAGGCGTTCGCCGGCGGGCAGTGCGGCAGGGATGCCGGGCGTGAGCAGAATGCCGGCGGTGTGGTCGTCATTTGGTCTTCCTCTACACGGACGGGCTCTACACGGACGGGCTGATCGAAAGGCCTGGGGAGGATCTTGGCGCCAGCCTCATCCGCCTCGTCCACGCGGTCACCGCGACACCGCCGCCCGAGCCCAGCCTCAGCGGTTTGGTGACCGCCCTCACCGCCCCGGGCGATCGCCGGGACGATGTGTGCGTCCTCCGCATCACCTCCAGTCGGTGCGATGGGGCAAGGAGAGCTGAGGCGCGCTGACCCTCTCAGCCGTCAGGGATGGAAGAGGACCTTCACCATGCCGTCCCGCTTCGCCTGGAAGTCCGCGTACGCCCGCGGGGCCTCGTCCAGGGACAGGTGGTGGGTGGCGAAGTCTTCGACGCCGAGAGGATCGCCGTCGGTCACCAAGGGCATCAGGTCGTCGACCCACCGGCGGACGTTGGCCTGTCCCATGCGCAGCTGGATCTGCTTGTCGAACATCGTGAGCAGCGGGAGCGGGTCGGCGGCTCCGCCGTAGACGCCGGACAGGGAGATCGTGCCGCCGCGGCGTACGAGCTCTATGGCCAGCTTCAGGGCGCCCAGGCGGTCGACCCCGTCCTTCTTCATCAGGGCGGCAGCCATGGCGTCCGGGAGCAGGCCGGTCGCGGTCTGTACGGCCGTGGCTGCGACACTGCCGTGGGCCTCCATGCCAACGGCGTCGATCACGGCGTCCGGGCCCCGGCCGCCGGTAGCACTGCGGACCGCGTCGACGAGCTGGTCTCCGTAGCGGGACAGGTCGTAGACCTGGACGCCGTGGCCCGCGGCGCGGGCGAGCCGTTCGGGGACCAGGTCGATGCCGATCACCTTGCCGGCCCCGCGATGGGCGGCGATGCGGGTGCACATGTCGCCGATGGGCCCGAGGCCCAGGACGGCGACGCTGCCGCCGGGCGGGACGTCGGCGTAGACGACGGCCTGCCAGGCGGTCGGCAGGACGTCCGACAGGTAGACGAACCGTTCGTCCGGTGGCCCTTCGGGAACACGGATCGGGAGCCTGTCGGCGAAGGGGACGCGCAGGTACTCGGCCTGCCCGCCGGGCACCTGCCCGTAGAGCTTGGTGTATCCGAACAGGCTCGCGCCGCTGCCGTGCTCGTGGACCTGGGTCGTCTCGCACTGCGAGTGCAGTCCCCGCTCGCACATGAAGCAGGTCCCGCAGGACACGTTGAACGGTACGACGACCCGGTCGCCGACCTTCAGTTCCCGGACCTCGGGCCCCACCTCGGCGACCACCCCCATCGGCTCGTGGCCCAGGATGTCCCCCGCGTCCAAGAAGGGCCCGAGCACCTCGTACAGATGCAGGTCCGATCCGCACAGGCCCGTCGTCGTCACTTCGACCACGGCGTCCATGGGATCGGCGATGTGCGGGTCCGGAACGGTTGCCACCTCGATCTTGCGGCGGCCCTGCCAGGTCACGGCTTTCATCATGCCTCCTGGGTCACGTATGCGTAGTGCGGCACCTCGCGGCCGGCGCCGCAGGATCAGCGCTTTCGCCTCCGCGGGAGAGGGACCTGGGGGCGACGCCGGTAACGGCGGCCGCGTCTCTGATCCCGCGGGGACGTCGACTGGCCCCTCGTGGCCCGGGGCCGGGCATGCCCTCGTCTCCGTCGCAGGCTTCGGCCTACCGCTCGCCCGGGCGGCCAGAGCCCTTCACGAGCCGCCTGGGCGTGAGCGTCAGCTGGAGAGGGCTTCGAGGAGCTGGCCGACCTGCGGGTCTGGGAGGGAGCGGGCGACGTCGGCCTGGGCGACGACGCCGACGAGCGTGTGGCCGTCGATCACGGGCAGGCGCCGAACCTTGTGCTCGGTCATGGTCCGCAGGATCTCGGCGGCGTCGTCGTCGGCACCGATGGTGACCGCCTCGCCCTGGGCGAGCTCACCTGCCGTGCAGGTGGCGGGGTCCTTCCCGGCGCCGAGGACCTTCACGACGATGTCGCGGTCGGTGAGCATGCCCTTCAGCAGTTGATCACTGCCACAGATCGGCAGCGCACCCACTCCGAGGTCGGTCATCTTCTTCGCCGCGTCCAGGATGCTGTCGTCGGCACCGATGCAGGTGGCGTCCGGCGTCATGATCTCGCGTGCGGTAGTCACGATGCATCTCCCGGGACTCGATTCGGCCACGCGGCAGGTCCGGTGGCCTGGTATCCGTGCGCCTGCCCTCTACCGGATCCGCCAAGCAGCCCACACCCGGCGATTCGCCACGGCACGGTGCGCAGGTGGGGAAGAAACGCCTCGTCGACACCGTCGTCCCCGCGGTCTCCTGGCGCAATGGCTTACTCGTCGCCCTGCGTGTGTACGACGGAGGACCGCTGCGGATGACGGCCGCGATGCCGGGTAGCCGGTTGATAGGGCCCCTTACCCGACAGTGTGAGGAGGCTGCGATGACAGCCAAGAGATCACTGGCTCACTACCACCGGCGCCGTGACTTCTCCAGGACGGCCGAGCCCGAGGGCAGACTCGAAGAACCGTCCGACGAGAAGCCCTCGTACGTGGTGCAGATCCACGACGCCCGCAGCATGCACTTCGACTTCCGGCTGGAAGCCGACGGCGTACTGAAATCCTTCGCCGTGCCCAAGGGGCCCTCCGACGACCCCCACGACAAGCGCTTCGCCACACCGACCGAAGACCATCCGCTGGAGTACCGCGACTTCGAGGGCACGATTCCGGAAGGCGAGTACGGCGGCGGCACGGTGATCGTCTGGGACCAGGGGACGTACCGCAACGCCACCGCCGACCCCGACGGCCGCGAGATCCCGCTCACCGACGCGCTGGAGCAGGGGCATGCCTCGTTCCGGCTCGACGGCCGCAAGCTGCACGGCAGCTACTCGCTCACCCGGATCCGTGACGACGCAGACAGCGGCAAGGAGGCCTGGCTGCTGGTCAAGCACGCCGACGAGCGGGCCGCCGCCACCGGCACACCCGACCCCCGGCGGGCGAGGTCGGTCCGTACCGGCCGGACCCTCCACCAGGTCGCCGCCGACGCAGGCCCCAGGCAGGGCGAACATCCGTGACCCCGCCCCTGGAGCGGCTTCCGCAGGAGCAGCACCGGCTGTTGCGCCCGGGACCAGCCGCGCCGGGAGAACCCATGCTCGCCACCCTCAGCGCACGCCGTGATTTCGACGAAGGCTGGGTCTTCGAACGCAAACTGGACGGCGTTCGGGTGCTCGCCTCCCGCCGCCATGGAGAGCCCCGGCTGCTCTCCCGTAGCGGAAGGCCTCTGAACGCCACCTACCCGGAAGTCGTCGATGCGCTTGCGGCCCAGGACTGTGCCGACTTCACGGTGGACGGCGAACTGGTCGCCCTGCGGCGCGGCCGTACCGACTTCGCCCTCCTCCAGCAGCGCATGGGCCTCACCGCCCCCGAAGCCGTACGCGCCACCGCCGTACGCGTCACGTACTACCTTTTCGACCTGCTGCTCCTGGACGGGTACGACACCACCCGGCTGCCCCTGCGCGCCCGGAAGACACTGCTGCGCGACGCCTTCGACTTCCGCCGGCCCCTGCGCTTCACCCCACACCGCAACGGGTACGACCCCGCCCTCCTCGACGAGGCGTGCGCCCGGGGCTGGGAGGGCCTGATCGCCAAACGCGCCGACGCACCGTACGCCCACCGCCGGTCCACCGACTGGCTCAAACTCAAGTGCTCGGCCGGCCAGGAGTTCGTCATCTGCGGATTCACCGAACCGGCCGGCCAGCGCGTCGGCTTCGGAGCCCTGCTCCTCGGCTACCACCAGGACGGCCGACTGCGCTACGCCGGCAAGGTCGGCACCGGCTACGACACCGCCACCCTCCGAAACCTGCGCCATCGGCTCGACGAACTCGCACAGGAACAGCCGCCGCTGCCCGTCGGCGAGGTCCGGGAGCGGGCCGTCCACTGGGTACGCCCCGAGCTGGTCGCGCAGGTCGCCTTCACCGAATGGACCACCGCCGGCCTGCTGCGCCACCCCCGCTACCTGGGGCTGCGCGACGACAAATCGGCGGCCGAGGTGGTCCGCGAGCAACCGGCAGGGAGGGCCAGATGACCCCGAAAACGCAGCCCGCGCCGCCGGAGCGCGTACGGGCCAGCCGCCGCACCGTCGAGATCAGCCGCCCGGACAAGGTCCTCTTCCCCGGTGATGGCATCACCAAGGCCGACCTCGCCGACTACTACCGCGCGGTCGCCCGCCGCATGCTGCCCCACCTGCGCGGACGGCCCCTCATGCTGGAACGGCATCCCGACGGGATCGACGGCCCGGCCTTCATGCAGAAGAACGCCCCGGACCACTTCCCGGACTGGATCCACCGTGCCGAACTACCGAAAGAGACCGGCACCGTCACCTACGTGATCTGCGACGACACCGCCACCCTGCTCCACCTCGCCGACCAGGCGTGCACCACCCCGCACCGCTTCCTGTCCAGGGCCGACCGGCCCGACCATCCGGACCGGCTGGTGTTCGACCTCGATCCGACCGGCGAAGACTTCACTCCGGTGCGGGACGCAGCGCTCGGCCTCCGCCGGCTCCTGGACGAGCTGGAACTGCCGTCCCTGCTCATGACCACGGGCTCCCGCGGCCTCCACGTCGTGGTCCCCCTCGACCGCCGCACGCCCTTCGACGACGTACGCGCCTTCGCGCGCGGTGTCGCCGACGTCCTGGCCGCCCGCCAACCCGACCGGTTCACCACCGAGCCCAGGAAGAAGGCCCGCCACGGTCGCCTCTACCTCGACATCGGGCGCAACGCCTACGCCCAGACCGCCGTCGCCCCCTACGCCGTCCGCGCCCGCCCCGGCGCCCCCGTCGCCGCCCCACTGTCCTGGAGCGACCTCGACGACCCCGGCCTCACCGCCCGGCGCTGGACACTCCCCACCGTCGACGATCTGCTGGAGGAAGACCCCTGGCGGAACCCTCCCAGGCCCCGCTCCCTGCGAAGGGCCCGCAGCCTGCTCACCGCACTGACCCGAGACGAAACGAACCCGACGCCATGACACAGCGACCACACACGACCGTAAGACGCCTGATGGACGCGTACGGGCGGACACACGCCGAGGAAGCCGGCATCAAGCTGCGGAACACACCCTCGCCCCTCTACCAACTGCTCACCCTCTGCGTGCTGTTCTCCGTACGCATCAAAGCCGACATCGCGGTGGCCGCCGCCCGCGAGCTGTTCGGAGCCGGGATGCGGACACCCCGGGCGATGGCGGACGCCTCCTGGCAGGACCGAGTTGACGCGCTCGGCCGCGCCCACTACCGCCGCTACGACGAGAGCACGGCCACCGCGCTGGGCACCGGAGCGGAACTCGTCCTCGACCGGTACCGCGGCGACCTACGCCGGCTCCGCGAGGCCGCCGGTCGGGATCCCGACCGAATCCGCGAACTGCTGCGGGAGATCCCGAGGATCGGGCCGGTGGGAGCGGACATCTTCTGCCGCGAGGCCCAAACCGTATGGCCGGAGCTGCGCCCGTCGTTCGACGACCGCGCCCGCGAGGCCGCCGCCGAGCTCGGCCTCCCGACCTCGCCCGACCGCCTCGCCCGCCTGGTGGACACCGAAACCTTGCCGCGGTTGGCAGCCGCCCTGGTGAGGGTCCAACTGTCCAAGAACGCCGCCGATGACCTCCTCAGAACGGGCTGAGCCGCACGCCGCACATGCGCAGTCGGCCAGGGCAGGATCAGGTGATAGCGGCCCGGGGCCGGCCAAGCCTCCGGTGCAGGGTGGGAGGCCACCGACATTCGCCTACGGCCGTCACCGAGGTCAGCAACGGCGGAACGTGATCGGGGCCGATGCTGACCACCTGCTGACCTGGACCCTGACAGCAGGACGCTGACCTGCGGGAATGCCCAGATGTCAGGTGTTGGACTTGAACATGGTACGAAGCATGGAGAAACTCCCGGATTGTCGGCTCCCTGCCTGCTTTACGCAGGTCAAGGGCAGTGCCCCTACAACGGTTCGCTTCTCCGGTCGACGGGCGATCCGCCCCCGATTTGGTCCATATGTCCATCACGTATGTCTGCGGGTGCGCGGCACCGGACAGCACCACCACGACGATCACGGCGCCCCCGGCGGTGCACAAGGACACCGTCCGCTTCACGGACACCACCTGCTTCCTCGGGATCCGTAAGCCTGGTCGCCTCACGGTGCGCTCTCGAACTCCGGGGGCTCGGCGTCCTTGCCCGCTCACTTCGGGGTGATCGTGAACGGTTTCCACCCGAGGCCCGCCACGCATCCGGTGTCGGGCGCGGTCGGACGGGTGAGGAAGGACGCCAGCACCTTCTGGGCGCAGGGCGACTGCGGGACCACCCAGTGGCCGATGCCGGGGACCTGCACGGTGGTCGAACCGGGCAGCGCACGGGCGGTCTTCTGCGCCCAGCTCGCCCCGGTCTTCATGTCGCCCGTCCCGTTGATGAAGAGCGTCGGCACCGAGCTGACGGGCGCCACCCGCACCGTGGCGGTGCGGTCCGGGACGTTCCAGACACGGCACACCTGGTCCTGGAAGGCCAGTTGAGGTGCCTGGGCCAGGACCGGGTCCGGCCAGCCGGGGAAGGCCCGGCGGCCCGCCTTCAGCACGTCGGTCGCCGAGTGGTCCGGCACCCACTCGCTGCACACCACCGAATTCGTCAGACCGTGGGCGCTCTGGCCGACGACCGGGACCGAGCCGGCGGCGCGGGCCCGGGCGAAGCGCTCCGGACGTCCGCGGGCGAGTTCGTCGATCGCCGCCGGGACCTCGGCGAACGGGATCGCCTTGGCCACCAGCAGGTTGACGATCGCGCCGCCGTCGAGGACGACCTTCACCGGGTCTCCGCCCTGCGGCGGCTCGACGTTCAGCGTCAGCGGATGGGCTTCCAGTGTGCGCACCTGCTCGTTCAGGGTGCCCTCGAGGTCCGGGTAGCGGCTCTTGCACGCCGGTTCCGCCGCGCAGGCCTTGTAGAGGTTTTCGAGGCCCTCCCGGGCGCCGGCCCAGGCGAAGGGCAGGGAGACGTCCTGCGGAGGGGCGATCGAGTCGAACGCCACCGCGCGGATCCCCTGCGGGTGCAGGCGCAGGTAGGTCAGGGCCAGGTTGCTGCCGTAGGAGTGGCCGTAGACGTTCCACTGCTTGATGCCGAGCGCGGTGCGCAGGTCGGCGAAGTCGGCGGCGTTCTCGGTGCTGTTGTAGGCGCTGAGGTCGGTTCCGTCGGCCGTCAGGCGGGCGCGGCACTGCTTCACCGCGTCGAGCATCAGCTTTTCCGTCCGCGGTGCGTAGGAGGGGAGGCCGACGGACGTGGCGTAGAAGCGGTCCAGCTCCGGGCAGGCGAGGTTGGGCTCGTCGTAGAGATTGCCGCGCTGGGCCATGACGATCAGTTCGCGGTCCCGGTTCAGGCCGGAGGAGACGAGGAACGGGATGTCGTCGAAGGTCTCGCCACCGGGACCGCCCGACATGAACACCACGGGGTCCTGGGCGGGCTTCGCCGAGGCGGCCGGGATGACCGCGACGGCCAGCCGGATGGTCCGGCCGCCGGGCCGGGCACGGTTCTCGGGGACCTCCAGGAATCCGCACCGGGCGGTGGCCAGCGCCTCGATCGGCTCAGGCGTCGTGGGGCAGGGACCCGGCACGAAGCGTGACGCTACGGCCCTGGCGGGGCCGGTGACGATGCCGGCATCGGCGTTCCGTGGGGCGGCGCCCGCCGATGTCGGGCCGAGTGCCGCCAGGAGGGCGAGGCCCGCGCCGGCGACTGCCATCCCGTCGCGGTAGCTGTGCTCTGCCATGTGATCCCGTTCCTCTGCCGATCGACGGCCGGCCACCGGGCGACGCAGCGGCGGTATGGGCGGAACGCACGTAATCGACGTTACCGGCCGGTCCGCAGACGTGCACACGGACGGCCGCAGACCCGCCCCCGCGACGCCCCCTGCGACGTCACGTGCGGGCCGCCCCGCTGCCGACGGCCCGCAGAGGTTGGAGGATGGAGTATGAGCAAAATCCGGGAGCACTCCCGCGCCGGCTGCTCGGTTCGGCCATGAGCTCCTCCGCTCGCGCTCGGCCTCCTCGTTCAGAGCGCCGCCAAGACCGCCAGGATCACGCCCCACCCCCCGAGGGAAGGGCGCGGCGGCCACAGCGTCTTTCCTCCCTCCTGAGCGTGCGCAGCGTGGCCGGCGAGGTGTTCCTCCTGCAGCTGACCGTCGTGATCCTGCTCGTCGCCGCCGCGGTCGTGGCGCTCGTCGTGCAGGCCCAGAGCTCCGCCATGCTGGACGCCCGGCACCGTACGCTCGCCGCGGCCGGAACGTTCGCGGAGTCTCCGGGGATCGTCGCCGCCGTGCACAGCCCCCACCCCAGCGCGGCGCTTCAGCCGAGCGCCCAGGCGGCCGCGGAGATCGCCGGGGTCGACGGGATCAACGTGTACACACTCGACGGGCTCACCCTCGCCCACAGTGACCCGCGGCAGATCGGCAAGCGCGTCGTCGGCCCCTTCGCCCAAGCGGCGGCCGGCAAGTCCTTCACCGAGACGTTCACCGGGTCCCTGGGGAAGTCCGTGGTCTCGGTGGTCCCCGTCAAGGACGCCGACGGGAAGGTCGTCGCCATCGTCTCCTCCCCGGTCACGGTCCAGAACGTCCAGAGCATGGTCAACGGGCAGCTGCCGGTCGTCCTCGGCACCGCGGCGGGCGTGCTCGCCCTGTCGGCCGGCGGGACGGCTCTGGTGAGCCGCCGGCTGCTGCGCCGGACGCACGGCCTGGGACCGGCCGAGATGACCAGCATGTACGAGCACCACGACGCGGTGCTGCACGCGGTGCGCGAGGGCGTACTGATCATCGGCGGCGGGGGACGGCTGCTGCTGGCCAATGACGAGGCACGGCGGCTGCTGGATCTGCCGGCGGACGCGGAGGGGCTGCCCGTCACGGACCTGGGTCTGGAGGAGGAGATCGCCGGTCGGATCGCGTCGGGCCGTTCCGCGACCGACGAGCTGCACATGGCGGCCGACCGGCTGCTGGCGGTGAACATCCGGCCCACCGCCCCCTACGGGAAGGCCGGGACCGTCGTCACGCTGCGCGACACCACCGAGCTGCGGGCACTCGCCGGCCGGGCCGAGGTGGCTCGCGAGCGTCTGAAGCTGCTGTACGACGCGGGGGTGCAGGT
The DNA here is from genome assembly GCF_055595065.1 of Streptomyces sp. NPDC040545. Lineage (NCBI taxonomy): Bacteria > Bacillati > Actinomycetota > Actinomycetes > Kitasatosporales > Streptomycetaceae > Streptomyces > Streptomyces sp. NPDC040545. Next base: position 448,009 of record NZ_JBVIWA010000002.1, on the reverse strand, counting down.
CGGAACGACGCTGAACGTGGAGCGCACCGCGGAGGAACTGGCGGAGGTGGCGGTCCCGCGGTTCGCCGACGTGGTCACGGTCGACCTGCTGGACCCGGTGCTGCGCGGCGAGGAGCCGCCCGAAGTGATCACCGAGATGCGCCGCACCGCCGTCGTCGGTCTGGGGGGCGACCACCCGCTCTCACCCGTCGGCGAGCTGATCCGGTTCGGGCCCACCGGACCCATGGCCGCCGGGCTGGCCGAAGGCCGTGCGGTCCTGGAGGCGGACCTGCGCGCCAGCCACCGCTGGCGGGCCCAGCACCAGGCCAACGCCCTGCAGATCCTGGACCGCGGCATCCACTCCCTGATCGTCGTGCCCCTGCGGGCCCGGGGCGTGGTGCTGGGCATGGTCGGCTACTGGCGGGGGCAGGACTCCCCGCCGTTCGACGGGGAGGACGTGTCCTTCGTCGAAGAGCTGACCGCCCGGGCGGCACTGTCCGTCGACAACGCCCGCCGCTACACCCGCGAGCACGACATGGCCGTGACCCTGCAGCGCAGCCTGCTGCCCCGGGGCGTGCCGGAGCAGTCCGCCGTCGAGGTCGCGCACCGGTATCTGGCCGCCCAGGCCGGGGTGGGCGGTGACTGGTTCGACGTCATCCCGCTGCCGGGCACCCGGGTGGCCCTGGTGGTCGGCGACGTCGTCGGCCACGGTCTCCACGCCGCCGCCACCATGGGCCGCCTGCGCACCGCGGTGTACAACTTCTCCACCCTCGACCTGCCCCCGGACGAGCTCCTGAGCCACCTGGACGAGCTGGTCGCGCACATCGACACCGACGGCCAGGAGTGGCAGGGGATCACCGGAGCCACCTGCCTGTGCGCCATCTACGACCCCGTCTCGGGGCAGGTGACCGCCGCCTCGGCCGGGCACCCGGGGCCCGCTCTCGTAGACCCCGACGGAACCGTGTCCTTCCCCGAGGTGCCGGTCTCCCCGCCGCTGGGCCTGGGCGCGGGAATGCCCATGGAGACCATGGCGCTCACCCTGCCCGAGGGCTCCCGGCTGGCGCTCTTCACCGACGGGCTGATCGAGAGCCGCGACCATGATCCGGACGCCGGCCTGGCCGCGCTGCGCGCCGCTCTGTCCGGGCCCGCCCGCACCCCGGACGAGACCTGCACCGCGGTGATCGACGCGATGCTGCCCTCCAGGCCCAGCGACGACGTCGCGCTGCTGGTGGCCCGCACCCGCCTGCTGGATCCGGCGCGGATCGCCGAATGGGACGTGGCCCCCGACCCCGCGGCCGTGTCCCCGGTGCGCAACGCCTGTGCCCGCCGACTGGCGGAGTGGGGCCTGGAGGACATCTCGTTCACCACGGAACTCATCCTCAGCGAGCTGCTGACCAACGCCGTCCGCTACGGCACCCAGCCCATCCGGGTGAGGCTGCTGTACGACCGCTTCCTGGTCTGCGAGGTCTCCGACGGGTCGAGCACCTCCCCGCACCTGCGCCGGGCCGCGGACACCGACGAGGGTGGCCGCGGCCTGTTCCTCGTCGCGCAGTTCGCCGAGCGCTGGGGCACCCGCTACACCGATCGCGGCAAGATCATCTGGAGCGAGCAGGCGCTCCACGAGGGGGACGCACCGGCCTCGCTGGACCTCGGGGAGGCGCTCCTGGCCGCGTGGGACGACGAGGGGTTCTGAGAACGCGCCGCTACGACAGCCGCAGGGAAGACGGCGGACACCACGGCCCGGGACTGCGCCGTCGGCGCTGCCGAACGTACGCTGGCCTCGATCGGTACGCGACCGCCCGTTATGGAGCCTTTGTGCCCGCACCCCGTCTCCGGACAGCCTTCGTCGCCGCCCTCCTGGTCCTCGCGGTGGCGCCCCTCGGCGCCTGCGGGGACGAGCCCGTCGCCGCACCGAGGGAACCCGCGGTGGCCACCTCCGCCGCGGACGCCGGCGGGATGGCGGCACTGACCGCGGCGGCGAAGAAGGAGGGCTCGCTCAACGCGATCGCCCTCCCCCGTGACTGGGCCAATTACGGCGCCCTGATCGACGGCTTCGAGAAGAAGTACGGGATCAAGGTCAGGGTGGAGAACCCGGACGGCACCAGCCAGGACGAGATCGACGCCCTGAAGGAGCACCGGCGCGACGGCAGCGCCCCCGACGTGATCGACGTGGGGAGCTCGTTCGCCCAGTCGGCGGCCCGGCAGGGCCTGCTCGCTCCGTACGAGGTCGCCGCGTTCGACCAGATCCCCGAGGAGCAGAAGGACAAGCACGCCCGCTGGTACAACAACTACGGCGGCTACATCTCGATCGGCTGTGACGCCAAGCGGGTGAAGACCTGCCCGTCGACCTTCGCGGATCTGCGCAAGCCCGAGTACAAGGGCCAGGTCTCGCTGAACGGCGACCCCACCAAGTCCGGCTCCGCCTTCGCCGGCGTGTACGCGGCGGCTCTGGCGAACGGGGGGTCCTTCGACAACATCCAGCCGGGAATCGACTTCTTCGCCGAGCTCAGCAAGAACGGCAACTTCATCCCGGCCCAGTCCTCACCGGAATCGATCGCGAAGGGCCAGACCCCGATCAGCATCGACTGGGACTTCCTCAACCTCGGATACGCCGACCAGTTCCGCGAGAAGGGCACGGACGTCGACTGGCGGACCGCCATCCCCTTCGACGGCAGCTTCGCCGAGTACTACGCCAACGGGGTGAACAAGGACGCCCCGCACCCCGCGGCGGCCCGTCTGTGGCAGGAGTACGTCTTCAGCCCGGAGGGCCAGAACCTCCGGCTCGGCGCCTACGCGCGCCCCGTCCTCATGGACGCCATGAAGGAGGACGGCACCCTCGACAAGGCTGCGGCGGAGAATCTGCCGACGGTCGAGGGCACCCCGACGTTCCCGACGCAGGAGCAGAGCGAGAAGGCCCGCGAGACCGTCAACCGCAACTGGGCCGAGGCCGTCTGGGGCTGAGGTCCGTCCGGGCGCCGGGCCGGTAGCGGTCGGCTGCCGAGAGGAAGGCGTCGTTCTCCTCCGGCAGACCGACCGTGACGCGGACGCCGTCCCCGGGGAAGGTCCGTACGAGCACTCCGTGGCGGGCGCAGAAGTCGGCGAAATCGGCGGCCTCCTCCCCCAGCGGCAGCCATACGAAGTTGGCCTGCGAGGGGGTCACCGGGTGGCCGTGGCGCGTCAACAGGGTCTGCAGCCGCCGCCGTTCCCGGACGATCGCCTCCGAGCGCGAGCGAACCTCCTCGGGGCGGTCGAGTGCGGCGAGGGCCGCGGCCTGGGCGAGCCTGCTGACCGCGAAGGGGACGGACACCTTGTGGACGGCGGACACCACGGCCGGCGCCGCCACGCAGTACCCGATGCGCACGCCGGCGAGCCCGTACGCCTTCGAGAAGGTGCGCAGCACCGCCACGTTCGGGCGGCCGCGGGCGAGCTCGACGCCGTCCGGCACGTCGGGATCGTCGACGAACTCCCGGTACGCCTCGTCCAGTACGACCAGGATCCGGTCGGGGAGGCGGTCGAGGAACGCGCGCAGCTCGCGGCCCCCGACCGCCGTCCCGGTGGGGTTGTTGGGGTTGCAGACGAAGACGACGCGGGTGGCGGGGGTGACCGCCGCGAGCATCGCCTCCAGATCGTGCCGGTGGCCCGCGTCCAGGGGGACGGTGCGGGCGCGTACTCCGGCGACCCTGGCGAAGACCGGATACGCGTCGAAGGACCGCCAGGCGCACAGGACTTCGTCGCCCGGGCCGCAGAAGGCCTGGATCAGGTCGCGGCACAGGCTCACCGATCCGCAGCCCACCGCGATCCGCTCCCCGGGGACCGCCAGGTCGGCGGCCAGCCGGGCGACCAGGGTGTCGGAGAACCACTGGGGGTAGCGGTGGCCCTCGACGGCGGCGCGGGTGATGGCCTCGACCACGGCGGGCGGTGGCGGCAGCGGCCCCTCGTTGGAGTTGAGCAGGACGGCGTCGGGCGCCGTGCCGGGAATGTTGTAGTCGGGAACGGTGGCCAGGTCGGCTCTGATGGCGACACCCATGGGGCTCCTCGGCGTGTGCGGGCGCGGTCAGTTCGGGGCGAGGCGGAACACGTCGTCGGCCAGCAGCCGGATGCGGCGGTGGTCGGCGAGGAGCCGCTGCGGGCTGTCCCCGGTCAGGAAGACCCGCAGCGGGCTGGACAGCAGGTCGGTGGTGGGCCGCATCCGGTCCCCCGGGGCCAGCCGGGGCACCGCCAGGTGTACGGTGTCGAGGGCACGGATCCGGGCCAGGGCGTCCTCGTCCACGGCCTCGACGAGGCCGCCGCGGGTGGTCCGCACGTGGACGACCATCCCCTCGTGGTGCTTTCGGTACAGGGTGTCGCCGGGGTGCCCCCGCCGGTACTCCTCGGGGCGTACGCAGGCGAGTGCGAGCAGGTCGGCCTGGTTCCCGTCGAGGCACGCGTCGTGGTGGCCCGGGTCCATGATGCCGTCGAGCCGTGCGCCCACCTCGACGAGCACCGGCCCGGCGGCGGTCATCATGATCTCCGCGTGGGCGGCACCGAACCGGATGTCCAGGGCGTCGAGGACGGTGTCCAGGTAGGTGACGAGAGGTTCGACCACCGGCGCGCCGGGGTCGACCAGGACGTCCCGGTCGTAGACCGGCCGGGTCCCGACGAGGGTCTTGTCGTAGCGCCAGACCCCGCACACGTGGCGTGCGCCGCCGGGGCCCCTGATGACGTCCACGATGTACTCCGTGCCGTCCAGGAAGGACTGGGCGAGCAACTCGTCGTTGTGCCGGCCGAAGATGTCGCGGCTGCCGAGGATCTCGGCGGCGGCGGCGCGGACCTCGTCCGGGCCGCCACAGATCGAGACCTTGTCCGTGGAGGCGGAGCTGAGCGGTTTGACGACGACCGGGTAGCCGGTGGTGCGCGCCCAGGCGAGCACCTCCTCGACGTCGCCGGACTTCAGCTGGTCGGCGCAGCGGATGCCGGCGGCGCGCAGCGCCTCGATCATGCGGTACTTGTCGCGGCGCAGCGCGGAGGTGGCCGACGGGTTCCCGGGCAGGCCCAGCAGTTCGGCGGTCCGGTCGGCCGGCGGGACCCCGGTCTCCTGGCCGGGCAGCACCCCGCAGGGGTGGTAGGAGGCCAGCTCCTTCACCGTGCGGGCGGGGTCGGCCGCGTCCTGGACCACGTTGGCCAGGTACGGGCGCAGGTCCGGCGGGGGTACGCAGTCCAGGAACTCGGGCGTGCTCTGCAGGTGTACGACGTCCGCGCCGAGCCGGCGGAAGGCGGCGGGCAGGTACTTGCCGACCGAGTAGCCGTCGACGATCACGCCGACGGGCGCGGCGCGCCGGTCGCCGGCGTCGGAGCTGGAGTCGGAGGCGGCGGCGGAGGTGGAGGGCATTGCGGATCCCTTCTTCGCGGGTGTGCTCATGCGGCGGCGACGCTGACGCGGTGGACGGTCCGGGAGACGCCGGGCGGCAGGTCGGTGGCGACGTGGTAGGTGGTGGCGGTCTTCCACAGCAGCAGGTCGTGCGGGGTCCAGTGGTGGGTGTACGTGCGGTCGGGGTCGGCCAGGAGGGTGTCGACGAGGTCGAAGAACTCCTCGTTCTCGTTGGCGTCGAGGCCGACGACCCGGTCCATGTAGGCGCGGGCGGCGTACAGGAAGCGGCGGCCGGTGTGCGGGTCGCGGCGGACGACGGGGTGTTCGACGGCCGGGTACTGGCGGGCGACGAGGGCGCGGACCTCGGCGATGGACAGGCCCACGTGCTCGGGGGCGATGCGCTGCTGCTTGGTGAGGGTGTGCAGCCCGACGCGGTCCCACAGCAGGTCGCGCCACTCGTCGGGCAGCCGGTCGTAGACGTCGGCGGCGCTCGCGAAGACGGTGTGGCCGTGCCCCTCGGGCACATGGACGCCGTGCAGCACGGTGTAGGCGGAGGGGTCGGCGTCGAACGAGGAGTCCTGGTGCCAGAAGTGGCCGACCCGCTCGATCCCGATCGGCCGGCCGGCCTTGCGCTCGTTGGACGAGACGAGGATCTCGGCGAAATCGGGGTGGCGCCAGTCCGCGAGCAGGAAGGGGACGGGCCGGCCGATGCGGGCGGCGAGGCCGATCTGCTGCTGGGGGGTGAGATCGATGCCGCGGACGACGACGAGGTCGCGCTGGTGCAGGGAGTCGACGACGTCGGCGAAGACCTCGGGGCGGGTGAGTTCGGTGTGGGTGAGTCCGGTGTACTCGACGCCGATGAAGGGGGTCAGGTCACGCTTGTGCACGGTTCCTCCTTGTGCCAGGTGTACGGGTGGGTGCGGGCGGCGAGCAGCAGCAGGCAGGCGGCGCAGACCGCCGCTCCGGCGGCCGCCCAGGGGGCGCCCGGGTGGCCGGGGGCCGAGAGGTGCAGGGCGAGTTGCGGTGCCGCGATGAAGGCCAGGTTGACGCCGCCGGAGAACAGGCCCATGGTGCGGTCGGCGGCCGGGCCGGAGAGCCTGCTGACGTAGTCGAGCAGTCCGGGGAAGACGACGATCTCCCCTGCCGTCCACACGAGGGTGGCGAGCACCAGCTCGGGCCCGGTGTCGGCCAGGGCCATGAGCAGGAAGCCGGTGCCCGCGAGGGCGTAGCCGATCAGCAGTGTCGCCAGGTGTCCGACGCGTGCCATGCGGATGTTGAGCGGGACCTCGAACAGGACGATCCCGGCGGCGTTGACGGTGAAGACGACGCCGGCCCAGTAGCCGGGCAGGCCGAGGCCCACGATGACGTAGGCGCCGGTGAAGACCGAGGGCAGCGCGTAGGCCAGCTGGATGGGCAGCGAGAGGCCGAACACGGTCCAGAACCGGGTGCGTTCGGCCGCCGTCGGGCGGGCGGTGCGGCGCGGTGCGGCTTCCTTCTCCGGACCGCCCCCGCCGGTGCCGGTGTCGGTGCCGGTGCCGGTGTCCGCGTACGGTCCCGCACCGGCCGGCCGGTGTTCGCGGCGCAGGTGCAGGAACGCCGCGGCCGACAGGACGCACGCGGCGTTGGCCCAGAACACGGAGTACGGGTCGAACGCGTAGAGCAGGGCCCCCAGGAGCGGGCCCGCGGACAGGCCGAGGTTGATGGCGAGCCGGTAGCAGGAGAAGGCGACCTTGCGCTGCTCGGGCCGTGACCCGGCGATCGTGGCCGCGTAGGCCGCCGGGGTGACGATCTCGTACGCGAACCCCCAGACCAGCACCCCCGCGGTGAGCGCGGGCAGGCCGTGCAGCAGCGGCACCACCGTGACCGCGGCGGCGCCCAGCAGGAAGCCGCCCCGCATCAGCGCGTACGGGTGCAGCCGGCCGAGGAGCCGGCCGGCGGCCAGGTCCGCGGCGAGGGCGCCGACCCCGAAGGCGGTGACGACCAGGCCCGCCCCGGCCGCGTCCAGGCCGCCGCCGCCCAGCAGGTGGGGGGTGAGGAAGGGGTAGGCCATGGTGCCGGTGCGGAAGAGCAGGGTGGTGAGGAACAGGGTGCGCAGGGGCGGGGCGAGCCCGGCCACGGTCCGCAGGGTCTCAAAGGGCACGGTGGGTCCCGGCCGGCCGGCGGGCGAGGACGGCGCCGGGGTTGAACAGGCCCGCCGGGTCGAGAGCGTCCTTGAGAGCGCGGTGCACGCGCAGCGCCACGGGTCCCAGTTCGTGTTCCAGCCAGTCCTGCTTGAGTTTGCCGACTCCGTGCTCGCCGGTGATGGTGCCGCCCAGGGACAGGGCGAGGGACAGGATCGCGTCGAACGCCGTCCGGGCGCGGGCGTACTGCTCGGTGTCGGCGCCGTCGTAGAGGACCGTGGGGTGCATGTTGCCATCGCCCGCGTGGCCGACGACCGCGACGGTGAGCCCGGCGTCGGCGCCGATCCGCGTGCAGCCCTCGATCAGTTCGGCGATGCGGGTACGGGGCACGGCGACGTCCTCGGTCATGCAGGCGCCCCGGGCTTCGAGGGCGGCGAGGCTCACCCGGCGGGCGCGCAGCAGCAGGGCGCCCTCCGCCGCGTCCTGCGTGGCGTGCGTGTACACCGCGCCCGCCTGCCGGAACACCCTTTCCATGTGGTCGAGTTCGGCTTCGCGTGCGGCTCCGGGCGCGTCGGACTGGCACAGCAGCAGGGCCTGGTCCCCTTCGCCCACGAGCTCGGTGCCCAGGTAGGCGGAGCTCGCGCGCAGCGAGGTCGCGTCCATGATCTCCATGAGCGAGGGCACGAGGCCGGCCCGGACGATCCGGTTGACGCTGGCGCCGGCCTGGGCCACCGAGTCGAAGGCCGCGATGACGGTGCCGGGTGCGGCGGGCAGCGGGCGCAGGGCGAGGGTGGCCCGCGTGATGATGCCGAGGGTGCCCTCGCTGCCGACGAGGAGGCGGGTGAGGTCGTAGCCCGCGACGCCCTTGACGGTGCGGCGGCCGGTGCGCAGGAGGGAGCCGTCGGCGAGGACCGCCTCCAGGCCGAGCACGTAGTCGGCGGTGACCCCGTACTTGCCGCAGCACAGGCCGCCGGCGTTGGTGGCCAGGTTGCCGCCGAGGGTGCACGTCTCGAGGCTGGAGGGGTCGGGCGGGTAGTACAGGCCGTGGGCGGCGGCGGCCGTCTTCAGGTCCTGGTTGACCACGCCGGGCTCGACGACGGCGAGCCGGTTGTCCGGGTCGAGTTCGAGGATCCGGTTCATCCGCGTCGTGACCAGGACGACGCAGCCGTCGACGGCGTTGGCGGCGCCGGTCAGGCCCGTTCCGGCGCCCCGGGGGACGAGGGGGACGCCGGACGCCGCGCAGGCCCGTACGCATGCCTGCACCTGCTCGGCCGAGGCGGGCAGGACCACGGCGAGCGGCCGGCCGTACGGGGCGAGAGGCATCATGTCGTGGGCGTACCCGGCGGTGGCGTCCGGGTCGGTGACCAGGGCGCCGTCGCCGTCGAGGGCGGCGCGGAGGGCGTCCAGGAGGGCGGCGGTCATACGGGCCGCCCGTCGGCCCCGGTGACGAGGATCGCCCGGGCGGGGCACAGGTCGGCGGCTTCCAGGACGGCGCCGGCGAGGTCCTCGGCCGGTTCCGGGTCCAGCAGCAGGACGACGCCGTCGGCCTCGTCCTGGTCGAAGACCGTGCCGGCGGACAGGACGCAGTGGCCGGCGCCGACACAGCGCTCGGGATCGAGGGTGACCTTCACGGGGTCGGCTCCTTCGGGGCGGGGGACGGACGGTGGCCGGGCGGTACGGAGGCGCCGGGCGGGTACGGGACGGCGGCCCGGGCGCGGCGGCGGATCACCACGTCACGGGCAGGGCGTGCACCCCGTACACGGCCATGTCGGACTTGAAGCGGATCTCCTCGAGGGGCACTGCGGTGCGCAGGGTCGGGATCCGGCGGGCCACGGCGGCGTAGACCTCCTGGAGCTCCACCCGGGCCAGCGCCTGGCCCATGCACTGGTGGGGCCCGTAGCCGAAGGCGAGGTGTCCGTGGGCGCGGGAGCCGGGGTCGAACTCCTCGCCTGCGGGGAAGCGTTCGGGGTCCCGGTTGGCGACGTCGATCGAGGCGACGACGCCCTCCCCGGCCCGGACGAGCCGGTCGCCGACCGTCACGTCCTCGACGGCGATCCGGCGGATGCCGCGCTGGACCACGGTGAGGTGGCGCAGCATCTCCTCGACGGTGCCGGCGAGCAGTCCGGGGTCGTCGTCCGCGCCGAGGGCGGCGAAGTGGCCGGGGTGGCGCAGCAGGGTCAGCACCCCGAGGGAGATCATGTTGGCGGTGGTGTCGTGGCCGGCGGTGAGCAGCAGGAGCGCCATCGCGGCGAGCCCGCGCCGGGTCATGGTCCCGTCGGGCAGGTGCCGGGCGGCCATGCGGCCGATGAAGCCGTCCCGCGGTTCCCGCTCGCCCGCGGCGACGAGCTCCTCCAGGTAGTCCTGGAGGGCCTGCCGGGCGGCGGCGGCGCTCTCGGTGGTGCCGGCGACGACGTTCATGGTGTGGGTCAGACCGCGGAAGAGCTCACGGTCCTCGAAGGGCACGCCGAGGAACTCGCAGATGACGGTGAGCGCGACGGGCAGGGCCAGGTCGGCCACGAGGTCGGCCTCGGTGCCGCGGAGCATACGGTCCAGGCAGCCGTCGACGACGGCGCGCACGGCCGGGCGCCGCTCCTCGGCGCGTTTCACGGTGAACTCGCCGAGCACCAGGCGCCGTACGGCGTCGTGCTGCGGGTTGTCCATGATCAGCAGGGTCGGTTCGACGGCGGTCTCGGCGAGGGCGACGGCGCTGGACAGCGGGTAGCCGGGGCGGCTCTTGTCCGCGCTGAACCGGGGGTCGGCGAGGACGGTGCGGGCGTCGTCGAAGCGGGTGAACAGCCAGGGCCGGACCCCGTTCCACAGCGTCACGCGGGGCACGGTGCCCGCGTTGCGGATGTCGGTGGCCTCCTGCGGTGGGGCGAACGGGCACTGCCGGTCCATGGGGAAGTGCGGGGCCGCTGTCTGCGGGCCGGTCGCACGGTCGGTCGTACGGGCGGTCGTCCGGTCGGTCGTCGGGTCGGTCGTCGGGTCGGTCATGCGCGGGTGCTCCGGTCGAGGTTCTGCCACCAGCGGCCGACGAGGTCGTCGTCCAGGGCGGGCGGGAAGATGCCGTGGGCCCGCAGGGCGGCGAGGGTGGCATCGTTGCGGTGGTCGGGGAGGCGGCCGTCCGGGTGGTCGCGCAGGTCCCTGAAGTACTCGCGGTAGGCGAGGGCGGGCAGCGCGGTGCCGCCGGCCTCGGCGGCGGCCAGGCGGCCGAGCCAGGTGTCCAGCGGGACGGCGGGGGTGGTCCGGCCCGTGCGGCGGTCATGTACGGCGAGCAGTTCGGCCAGTGGCGTCCGCCGGGGGTGGTGCAGGTGGTGGACGGTGCCCGGGGCTCCGCCGGCGAGGGCCAGGGCGACCAGGGCCCGGGCCATGGTGTCCACGGGCAGTGCGTCGGTGGCGAGCCGCGGGTCGTCGGGGTGGCAGCCGAGGGCGGTGGAGGTGACGAGGAGCCGGCTGAGGAAGTCGTCCTCGCTGACGGCGCCGGTCGTGCTGCCGCCGGCCCGGCCGAGCCGGTAGATCCGGGCGTCGGCGCCGCGTTCGAGGGCCTGGGCGACGAGGTGCTCCGCGGCCCACTTGGCGGCCGCGTAGCCGCGGCCCCGGGGGTGGCGTTCCGCGGTGGCCGGGGTGGCCTCGGTGATGGTGCGCGGGCGGTCGCCGCCGGGTCCGGCGCGGAACACGCCGAGGGTGGAGACGTGGTGGAGGCGGGCCGGGCGGCCCTGGGCGCAGATGCGCAGGAGTTCGGCGGTGCCGCCCACGTTGGCGGCCGCCAGGTGGTGGAAGCCGGAGACGTGGTGGACCTCGGCACCGAGGTGGAGGACGGTCGTCGCGCGCAGGACGTGCTCCCGGTGGGCGCCGTCGAGACCCAGGCCGGGCCGGGTCAGGTCGCCTGGGACGGGCACGATCCGCGGGTCCGAGGCGTCGGGGCGCAGCCCGTGGCGGCGCAGGGCGGCGGACAGCCGTCGGCGGGCGGCGCCGGTGTCCGCGGCCCGGACCAGGCACAGGACGGGGCCCGTGGTGCGGTCCAGCAGCTCGGCCAGGACGTGGGAGCCCACGTATCCGGTGGCTCCGGTGAGCAGGACGGTGTCGTGCGGGTCGAAGGGACCGGGGCGCCTGGGGAAGACGATGCCGGGGTCGAGCCGCGCGTCGTCGGGTCCCACGGGCCGCGGAGCCGGTCTGGCCGGCCGGCCGCCGGGCCGGCTTCGCGCGGGCGCCTCGGCCGGGGCGGACCCCTCCAGCAGGCGGGCCACCTCCCGTACGGTCGGTGCGGCGAGGAAGTCGGCCACGGCGATGCGGACGCCGTGCTCCCGCTCGAGGCGGCCCAGGAGCCGGATGACGTGCAGGGAGTGGCCGCCCTGTGCGAAGAAGTCCTCGTCCGGGGAGCCGGCCGGTCCGCCCAGTACGTCCTCCCACAGGGCGAGCAGCCGCCGCTCGGTCCCGTTCGCGGGGCCGTCGGCGGCGCCGGCCGGGTACGGCCGCTGCCGTCGGGCGGCCAGGTGGGCGGCGAGCGCCGGCCGGTCGGCCTTGCCGTGGCTGCCGGTGGGGATGGCGGGGACGGGTACGGCCAGCCGGGGCACCATGTGGGCCGGGAGCAGCCGGGCCAGGTGGGCGCGGGCGTCCCGGGGGGCGGCCGTGCCGACGTAGCCGACGGCGAGTTCGGCGCCGTCCCCGGCGCCGAGGAGGACGGCGACGGCTTCCCGGACACCGGGGTGTTCCGCGAGCGCGGCCTCGATCTCACCGAGTTCGATGCGGAAGCCGCGCAGCTTGATCTGGTGGTCGAGCCGGCCGAGGTAGTCGATCGATCCGTCGGACAGCCGGCGCACCCGGTCCCCGGTGCGGTAGCAGCGGCCGGCGCCGGCGAGTGCGGGCCGGGTGGTGAACGACCCGGCCGTCCGCTCGGGGTCGCCCAGGTAGCCGTCGCCGAGTCCGGCGCCGGAGAGCCACAGTTCGCCGGGGACGCCGGTGGCCGCGAGCCGTCCGTGGCGGTCCACGACGTGGGCCGCGGTGCCGGGCAGGGCGGTGCCCACGGGGACGCGGGCACGGTGGTCCGCGGGATCGGCCCGGTGGGTGGTGGCCAGGATCGCCGCTTCGGTCGGGCCGTAGCCGTTGACGACGATCCGGTCTCCGGCGAAGTGCCGGGTGTCGTGGACGTCCGCGGGTTCCCCCGCGACGAGCAGCACGCGTACGCCGGCCAGGTCGGGACGGTCCAGGGCGCGCAGCAGGGAGGGCACGGTCACCATCACGGTGACCCCGGCGGTGCGCAGGGTGCGGGTGAGGGCCGGGCCGTCGGCGCGGGTGGCGTCGTCCGCGTAGACCAGGGTGGCGCCGGAGACGAGCGGCATGAACTGCTCGAAGGCGGCCACGTCGAAGCCGGGCGAGGTCAGCTGGAGCCACACGTCGTCCGCGGTGAAGGGGTGCCGGTCGAGGCAGGCGAGGAGGGTGTTGGCGACCGCGCGGTGGGGGACGGCGACGCCGCGGGGGCGCCCGGTGCTGCCGGAGGTGTAGATGACGTACGCGGGGGCGGCCCGATCGCCGGGGTGCGCGGCGGGCGGGGTCCGCTCGCCGGGGGCGGTGAGGGCCTCGATGTCCAGGACGGGCGGGCCCGAGCCGTCCGTACCCGGCCCGAACAGCGTGTCGGCGGTGTCCTTGGCACAGACCAGCGCGCCGGCATCGGCGTCGGCGATGCAGTGGCGCAGCCGCTGCGCCGGGTACGCCGGGTCGAGCGGCACGTACGCGGCCCCGGCCTTGAGCACGCCGAGGAGGGTCGTGACGAGGAGCGGGGAGCGCTCCAGGCACACGGCGACGCGGTCGCCGGGCCGGATCCCGCGGGTGGCGAGGCGGGCGGCCACGGTGTCGGAGAGCCGGTCGAGTTCGGCGTAGGTGAGGCTGGTGTCGGCGCCGACGACGGCGGTCTTGTGCGGGCGGGCGGCGACCTGCCGGGCGACGAGGGCGGGCAGGGTGGTCTCCGCCGCCCGGGGGCCCGGCTCCGGGGCGCGGCTCAGCCGCTCGTACTCCCCCGGTTCGTACAGGGTGACGTCGCGCAGCGGCGGGTCGCCGTCCGCGAGGCGGTCGAGCACGGCGGCGAGCTGTCCGGCCAGCCGCTGTGCGGTGGCACGGTCGTAGAGGTCGGTGCTGAACTCGACCTCGATGCCGAGGCCGTCGCCCTCCTCCTGGAAGGTGAAGGACAGCTCGAAGGTGGCGGTGTCGCGGTCGCCGGCGTCCCAGGGTGCGGTCCGCGCGCCGGGCAGCTCCAGCGGGTGCGGGCGGCGCTGCCGGTGGTTGACCACGGCATGGAAGGGGACGGCCGCCCGGCCGGGGGCGGCCGGGGCGAGTTCCCGGCCCACGGCCTGGAAGGGGACGTCCTCGTGGTGCAGGGCATCGGTGCAGGCGGCGCGGACGCGGGCGAGCAGGACACCGGCCGTGGTGTCCGCGTCCGCCTCCACGCGGACGGGCAGCAGGTTGACGAAGCAGCCTACGAGGCCCTGGGCCCCGGCCCGGTTCCGCCCGGCGGCCAGGGCGCCCAGGGTGAGGGTGTCGCGTTCGGTGTGGGCGGCCAGGACCGTGTACACGCCGGCCAGGCAGAACATGTACGGGCTGACGCCGTGCCGGCGGGCGGCCTCGGCGTGGCGCGCGTGCTGCGCGGAGCCGATCCGCAGCCGCACCCGGTCGCCGGATCCGCTGAGGACGGCGGGTCGGGCGTGGTCGGTGACCAGGTCGAGTGCGGCGGCGCCGCCGTCGAGTGCGCCCTGCCAGAACCGGGTCGCGGCGGTGAGCCGTTCGGGCCGGGGAGCGAGGGCGCCGCGCAGGTGCTCGGGGTAGCCCAGGTCCAGGGGCGGGAGGTCCGCGGCCGGGTCCGCGTACAGGGCGGACAGCTCGGACGTGAGGAGGTCCAGGGACCAGTCGTCGGCGATGGCGTGGTGGACGGCGAAGTGGAGGAGCGTGCTCCGGGCGTCCAGGGTGAGCACCAGGGTGCGCAGCAGCCGGGTGCCGTCGGCGTCCGGCTGCGCCGTGCGGTGCTCGGCGGCCAGGGCTCGGGCCAGGGCCTGGCGTTCGCCGGCCGGAACACCGGTGAGGTCGATGTGGCGCACCGCCGCGCCCGGGTCGGCGGTCAGGCTCTGCCGCGGGCCGTCGGCGTCGTGCCGTACGACGGTCCGCAGGGCGGCCTGGCGCCGGCCCAGCAGGCTCAGTGCGTTCCGCAGCCGGGACAGGTCGAAGGGGCCGTCGACGAAGTAGCCGCGTCCGATGACGTACCGGTCGGTGCTGCCGGTGGCCTCCTGCTCGAACCAGATGCCCTCCTGGGCGGGCGACAGCGGCAGCCCGCCGGGGTCCGCCCCGGGGGCGGCGGCCGTGGCGGAGCCGGGCCCCGGCGGTAGCGCCGCCCCGGTGACGGTGGCCTTGGCGGTGGCGGCCACGCGGGCCGCCAGGGCGCGGATCGTCGGGGTGGTGAAGAGGTCGGCGATCGTCAGGGCCGCGCCCTGGTCGCGTTCGAGGCGGGCGAGGATCGCCAGCGCGGACAGGGAGTCGCCGCCGGCGGTGAAGAAGTCGGTGTCCGGGCCGACGGCGCGGCCGAGAACGGCCTCCCAGTGCGCGGAGACGGCGCTCAGGACGGCGGCCTCTTCGCTGCCGCGGCCCGCCGGGGTGGAGATGGCCGGACCGGAGCCCGCCGCGGCCGCGCGGTCGGCGAGGGCGGCGAGCAGACGGCGGTCGGCCTTGCCGTTGGCGGTGGCCGGCAGTGCCGACAGCACGGTGACGGCGGCCGGAACCGCCGGTTCGGGCAGCAGCCGGGCGATGTGAGCGATGAGCGCGGCGGTCGGGACGCCGGGAGCGGCCGGGGCGACCGCGTCGGCCGGGGCCGGGACGACGAGATCGGCCTGGGCACCGACGGAGGCCGGGGCGCCGGGGGTGGAGGACTCGTCCGGGGCGGACGACACGTCCGGGGTGGGGTCGCCGACCGCTGCCAGGACCACGTACGCGGCCAGCCGGCGGGCGTCCGCGGCGCCGTACGGGACCACGACCGCCTCCCGGACCGCCGGGTGGGTCAGCAGCGCCCGTTCGGCCTCGGCCGGTTCGACGCGGTGGCCGCGGATCTTGACCTGGTCGTCGAAGCGTCCCAGGAAGGCGAGTTCGCCGCCGGGGAGCCGGCGGACCCGGTCACCCGTCAGGTAGGCGGTGCGGTCGGGCCGGCCGGGCTCGGGCACGAACCGCTCGGCGGTCCGCTCCGGCCTGCCGTAGTAGCCCTGGGCGACGCCCGGGCCGCCGATGCACAGTTCGCCCGCCTCGCCGGGCGCGGCCGGGGTGCGGTCGGGGCGCAGGACGTGGGCGGTGGCGCCGGCGAAGGGGCGGCCGATCGGCACCTCCTGCCAGTCCTCGTCCCAGTCGTCCGGGGTGTCGAAGGTCTGCCAGCAGGCGTAGACCGTGGTCTCCGTGGGCCCGTAGCCGTTGACGATCCGGCAGCCGGGCAGCTCGCGCAGGGCGGTACGTACCGCGTCCGCGTCGGCCCGGTCGCCGCCGGAGACGCACAGGCGCAGCCCGGCCAGGTCGGCGGTGATGTGTTCCATCGCCAGCCGGAACAGGGGGGCGGCCAGCCGCAGGACGGTCACGCCGTGGCGGGCGCACTCCCGGCCGATGTCGTGCACGCCGGGCCGGTCGGACCGCGGGAGCACGAGCCGGGCACCGTTGAGCAGGGCGCCCCAGATCTCGAAGACGGAGGGGTCCACGTGGAGCGGGGCGAGCTGGAGGACGGTGTCGTCGGCGGTCAGCCCGGCCTCGGGGGCGTGCGCCAGCGCGAGGACGGAGTGGTGCGCGACCTGAACGCCCTTGGGGGCGCCGGTGCTGCCGGAGGTGTGGATGACGTAGGCGGTCCGCCCGGCCTCGGGGGCGTACGGCGGGCTCTGGCCCAGGTCGAGATCGAGATCGAGGTCCGCGCCCGGGTCCGGTGCGTCCTCGTCGACGGGCAGGACCGTCACCGCGGCGGGCAGGAGGGCGCGCAGCCGCGCGGTGTCCTGCCGGGCGGCGAAGACGGTGCGCAGGTGGTTGTCGAGGACGAGGGCGCGGATCCGCTCGTCCGGCGCGTCGGGGTCCAGCGGCAGGTACGCGCCCCCGGCCAGCACCGTCCCCAGCAGGGCGGCGATGGTGCCGGGCGAGCGCCGGGCGCAGATCCCGACGCTCTCGCCGGGGGCCGTCCGGCCGGCGAGGCGGTGGGCGGCGGCCGCGGCCCGGACGGCGAGTTCGCCGTAGCCGATCCGGAGGTCGCCGTGGATCAGGGCGGTGCGGTGGGGGTGGGCCCGGGCCACGGCGGTGAAGGCCGCGCCGAGGGTGGTGGCGGTGGTGTTCACGGGGCCGCGGTCACCTCCTGCGGGTCGCGTTCCAGGGCCTCGACGACGCTGGCGGTGTCGAAGAGGTCGAGGTAGCGGGAGATGAGTCCGTCGCGGACGGTGAAGACGTTCATCCACTGCGCCTCGTAGCGTGCGCCGTTGGCGAGGACGTGGGTGCGGCTCACGCCCAGGACCACGACCCGGTCCCCGGCGTCGAGGTACTCGTAGGCCTCGCACTCCTGGACCCGGATCAGCTCGCGGACGATGGCGAAGAAGGCGCGGAAGCCCTCGACGCCCCGGTAGACGCCGGCCCACGGGAGCGAGGCGGGGCCGTGGTAGACCCACTCGAAGTCGGGGGCGAGCAGCGGCTCGATGTCGGCGAGGCGGCCCTCGTCGAACAGCCGGAAGAAGGTCCGGATCACTTCGACGTTCTGCGTGCTCATACGGTGCTCCTCGGATGCGTGGGTGTGTGGGACGGGCCCGGCTTCAGCAGGCCGGACAGGCGCTGGCCGAGCCGGAACAGGGCGGCGTGGGCGAGGAGCCGGGCCGGGCCGGTGCGGGAGAGCCTGCGGGCGCCGCGCATGACCTGGAAGATCTCCCGCTCGGTGGCGGTCAGGGGCAGCAGGAACACGTCGTAGACGACGAAGGCCCGGGCCCGGGTGATCCACCAGAGGATGAGGGCGTACGTCATCCACTCGCCCTCTGGGTCGACGAAGCGGCCGAGCACTCCGGGGACGCGTGGTTCGAGGCGGCCGAGCATGCCTTCGGCGAAGCGGCGGCCGATCACTCCGCGCGGCCCGGTGTCCATGGCGGCGAGTCCGGCGGCCACGAGGTCCGACAGGGCCCGGACGCGTTCGGGCAGGCCGAGGGCGTCGACCTGGCGGATGGCCTGGAGGGCGAAGTGGGCGCCCAGGGCGTGGGCGTGATGGGTGCGCAGTTCCTCGACCAGCTGCGGGTTGGCCCGGCGGGCCGACTCGTACACCTCGTCGGAGACGAGAGCGGCACCGGTGGGGAAGCAGCCGTAGCTCAGTGCCTTGGACAGGCTCATGAGGTCGATCCCGGGGAGCCGGCCGTGGTGGGCGAAGCGGGTGCCGCAGCGGTAGTAGGACGTCAGGATCTCGTCGACGCCGACGAGGTAGCCCTGTTCGGCCCGGCCCGCGGTGACGGCGTCGAGGAGGGGTCCGGGGATCGGGGCGTAGGCGTCGGAACTGCCGTGGACCAGTTCGATCCACACGAGTCCGATCTCGCCGGTGGCGGCCTCCTTGCGGAAGTCGTCGACGGCGTGCGGGGTGAAGGGGTCGATGTAGCGGATGTCGTCGTAGAGGGGGCCGAAGGGTGCGCGGGTGCGGCCGGCGGCGGTGGCCAGCAGGGAGACGAGGGTCTTGCCGCCGTAGTTGTGCTTGAAGACGACGATGCGCCGCCTGCCGTGGCGGGCGAGGCGGGCCAGGGTGATGGCGCTCTCGACCGCGGACGCGCCGCTGACCGCGGGGAAGGTGTGGGGCAGGCCGGTCTCGCGGGCCAGGAGCTGTTCGAGCTCGCGGACGTGGTCCCGGGCGGGGTCATGGTCGCGTACGACGTCGGTCAGCGCGTCGGCGGGGTTGTGGCCGGCCACGCCGAGCCCGGCCCCGCACAGCCCGTCGACCAGGTCCAGTTCGCGGCCGGAGTCGAGGCGGACGGTGAGCCGGGAGCCCTTGGCGCGGACGACGTTCAGCGCGCCGTGCAGCTTGCGGTGCATGCGGACGGCCATCGGGTTCACGTGGCGGGCGTACAGGTCGAGGGTGGCCTGCCGGTCGGCGGCGGCCGCCGCGAGGACGCGGTGCACCGGGGCGGCGGCGTCCCAGCGGGGGCGCAGCCGGGCACGGACGGCGCGCATGGCGACGCTGTTGCCGCCGTAGGTGTTGGAGTGCAGGAACCCGGTCTGCGGGGTGGTCCACGGCGCGAACGTGTCGTGGGTGCCGGTGAAGGCGCCGAACGGGACCTCGTACCCGGTGAGGGATTCGCCCAGGACGACGAGGTCGGGACGCAGCGCGGTGACGGCGGGGTCCGCCGGACTGTCCGGGGCGATGTCGCTGAGGTCGACGACGACGCGGGCCCCGGTGGCGCGCACGGTGCGGGCCAGTTCGACGACGGCGGCCAGGGCGCCGGCGTCGAGGAGTTCGGGGGCGCGGACGACGAGCCCGCACACGGTCGTGCCGTGCAGGGCGCTGCGCAGACCGGCGACGGTGGTGTGGGTGAGGAGGCCGGGGGCGAGGGCGCGGTCGGGGCCTTCGCCGAGCGGGTCGGCACGGCGGGCGAGGGTGCCGTCGGGGTCCAGGACCAGGACGCGGCCCTGGTGGGCGGCGGCGGACGCGGCGGCGCGGTGGCGCAGGAGTTTGACGGCACCGTGCAGGGCCTCGTAGCGGGAGTTGGCGAAGAAGCTGCGGTAGTGGGTGCCGGCCGGGCGGCCGCCCAGTTCCCGGACGAACTCGCTGACGAGGTGGCCGGCCTGGGCGGATTCGGTGGTCACGAACCAGGACGGCATGGCGAAGACGGGCTGTTCCTGCGCGATGAGGTCGGCCAGGATGCCGAGGGTCTGCGGGCCGGCCGGACGCAGGTGCGGTGCCTGGCCGGGGGCGGCGTGGGGGTTCGGGTTCATGACGCCATCTCGCTCGTGGAGGAGTCCCGGCGGTGGGTGTCCGGCGGGATCGCTGCGCTTGCGGTGCCTTGCGCTGCGCTTGCGGTGCGGTGCGGTGCCGTGCCTTGCGGGGTGCGGGTGCGGATGCCTTGCGGGGCGCGGGGTGAGGTGCGGGTGCGGGTGCGGACTGCCGAGGCGCGTAGGCGGCGGGATCACCGCCAGGCGGAGCGGGCGACGGCCCGGGGCCCGGCGAGTCGGCGGCGGAAGCCCCGCCGGGCAGCGCCGGCCGGTCGTGGCACCACTCCCCGGCGCGGAAGCCCTACCAGGCAGGGCCCGTGCCGGCACCGCGAACCGGCGGAGCCGACAGCGGAGCTACCCGGGACAGAGCCCGTGGAGGCACCACGCCCCGGCGGAGCCGACAGCAGACCGCCGCCAGGCGGGTTCCGTCGCGGCACCGCGAACCGGCGGAGCCGATAGGCGAACCACCACCGGGCAGCGCCGGCCGGTCGTGGCACCACTCCCCGGCGCGGAAGCCCTACCAGGCAGGGCCCGTCCCGGCACCACCCGGCGAAGCCGACAGCGGACCACCGCCAGGCAGAGCCCGTCCCGGCACCACCCGGCGAAGCCGACAGCGGACCACCGCCAGACGGGTCCCGTCCCGGCACCGCGAACCGGCGGAGCCGATACGCGAACCACCACCGGGCAGGGCCCGTCCCGGCACCGCCCGGCGAAGCCGGCGGTGAGCCGCCGCCAGGCAGGTTCCGTCGCGGCACCGCCAACCGGCGAAGCCGACAGAGCCCGCCGAGGCACCACCCCCCGGCGCAGCCGACAGGCGAACCACCACCGGCCAGGGCCCGGTCCCGGCACCACGCCCCGGCGAGCCCGGCGCGGCACCGCCAACCGGCGGAGCCGGCAGCGGGGCCACCGCCAGGGAGCGCCCGGTGGAGCCGGCGGGGGGTGGTAGGGCCGGGCGGCGGGGGGCGCGCTGTCAGGTGCGCTTCCCCGCCGCCCGGGTTCTCAGGAGGCCCGGACGCGTGTCGCGTCGGCCTTCTCGCCGTCCCAGGAGAGGGCGACGGGGGTGGCGGACGGCTCCTCGGGGGTGGCGAGCCATCCCACGAGTGCGCCGTCGCGGGTGACGAGGACCGCGGCGGACCCGGCGGGCAGGTCCAGCGTCCAGCCGCCGCCGGTGCCGGTTCCGGTGCCGGTTCCGGTGACCCGGTCGTCGGCGTCGGTGGGGTTGAAGGCGCCGATGACGCGGACGCCGTCGGGGCCGGACCGGCTCAGGACGCGGGCCCTGCCGTGCGCCGTGGTCCGGCGCGGGCCGGCCGGAGCCGGGAGCGCGGCGGCGAACGAGGCGAGGAACGCGGCGGCCGCGCCGTCCGCGGACTCGCCGGCCGGGAGCGTCAGCTCGCCGGGGCCGTCGCCGCCGGAGTGCCCGGCCCGCAGCACGGCGACGGGGACGGGGGTGCCGTCGGCGGCGGGCGCCGGGCGCTCGCCGTGCCAGCCGAGCCCGATCAGCCGTCCGGAGTCGGCCAGTTGGCGGTGCACGGCGTCGGCGAGTTCCGCGAGGACGGTGGGGCCGGTGCGCTGCCAGGCGCCGGCCTCGGGCAGGGCCCGGTCGACGAGGACCACCGCGTCGCGGTCCAGGACGGAGCCGGCGAGCAGGTCGCCGAAGCGGTCGAGGAACGTGGCCAGCAGCTTCAGGCCCTGGGCGTTGGCCTGGTGGGCGCCGCCCTCGGCGAGCGGCGCGCCCGGGGTGTACGGAGGTGCGTGCAGGGCGGGATCCACCCCTTCGGCGCGCAGTCCGTCGGGGTCCATGTCCACCAGCGGGCCCCAGTTCTCCGTGGCGCAGGCGGTGTAGACGCTGACGGTGGTGGAGCCCAGCATGAGGGCCAGCAGGGCGTTGAAGACGGGGGTCGCCGGCCGGGCGAAGGACTCGTCGGTCCAGGTGAACCCCCAGTTCGCCTCGACCACGTCGGTGCCGCCGAGGAGGATCCCGGCCAGGTGGGAGCCGAAGGCGGCGGTCTCCCGGGCCGGGTTGCCGATCCATTCGGTGTGGCCGACGAAGTACCCGGAGCCCTGCACGGCGCGCTGCCGGGCGGCCCAGGCGTCGAGGGCGGCGCGCGGCGCGGTGACCCCGGTGAGGGGGACGTTGGCCAGCCGCGCCGGGCCCTCGGGGAAGAGCGCGGAGATCCGGTCCCACAGGCCGACGATGGCGTGCCCGGACCAGCGGGACCACTGCTGCCGCGTGGCGCTGGTCCACCGGGTGACGTCCTCGGTGGCGAGCGCGGCCTCGTCGGGCAGGCCGCGTCCGGTCAGCCAGTGGGCGAACGCCCGGCGGGCGGCCGGTGAGGCGTCCTGGGCGTCCACGGGGAGGTGGGCATCGCCGCAGGTGCCCTCGTTGCCGAGCTGGAGGGCGACGACGGGGCCGTCGGGGGCGGCCGCCCCGGCGACGACCTCGTCGGCGACGGCCTTCAGCCAGGTCTCGGTCTCGGCCTGGACGGCCGGGTCGAGGAGGCTGGGCAGCGGCTTGCCCTGGGAGGTGAGGACGGTGCCGTCCAGCCCCTGGTACGGGGTGTGTCCGGGGCCGCAGAGGCGGTCGGGCAGCCCGCCGAGCTGGACCTCGGCGTGGATGAAGGGTCCGGGCTTGAGGAGGACGCCCAGCCCGGCGGCGGCGGCCAGCTCCAGCAGTCCGACGACGTCGCGCTGCGGGTCGGTCTTCCCGGTGAAGTCGAAGGAGCGGTCGCCCTCCTGTGCACCCGTCTCGTGGAAGCGCCACGGGACGTAGCAGGAGACGACGTCCACGCCGAGGGCCCGCAGTTCGCGCAGGTCGGCGGCCCAGTTGGCGGGGGCAGCGCGGTAGTACGGGTATTCGCCGACGACGACGGGCCGGGTGGTGCCGGGGACGAGCGCTCCGGCGAGCGCGGTGCGCGGGGCGGGGCTCATGCGGCCGCTCCGTCGTGCGGGGGTACGAGGACGACCTTCAGGGCGGTGTACTCGGCGCCGGGGACGGCGGCGAGGGCCTTGAACGCCTCTTCGTGGTCGGCGAGGGCGAAGCGGTGGGTGACCACGCGCTCCAGCGGCAGCTGCCGGGCCAGCTCGACGGCCTTGGGGAAGATCATGCTGTTGTAGTCGCCGGCGCCGATGATCTGCAGGCCGCGCTGGAGCAGGGTGAGCGGCCGGACGGTGGCGGAGGCGTTGCTGTTGAAGCCCATGACGACGACGCGGCCGCGCACGGCGGCGTAGCCGATGCTCTGCTCCAGGAGGTTGCCCACGGAGTCGACGACGAGGTCGCCGCGTTCGGTGAGGGCGGGGTCGTCCGGGGTGTGGACGGTGACGCGGCCGCCGAACTCGGGGGCGTCGAAGATCTCCTGGCCGAGCCGGCCGCGTACCGGGTCGGGTTCGACGAGGAGGACCGTGGCGCCGTAGCGCTGGGCGGCCATGGCGGTGACCACGCCCATGGGGCCGCCGCCGACGACGACGGCGGTCTCGCCGGCTGCCAGGCGGCCGGCCTCGATGTTGTTGAGTGCGCAGGCGAGCGGTTCGACGACGACGGCGCGGTCGAAGTCCATGTCATCGGGGATCGCGTGGCAGAAGAGCTCGGGGAGGCGGATGAACTCGGCGAAGGAGCCGTCGTAGTCCAGGCCGACCTCGGTCCCGGCCTTGCGGCCGCAGAAGTTCCAGTGGCCTTCGAGGCAGGTGGGGCAGTTTCCGCAGTACAGGGTGGGGTTGACGATGACCCGGTCGCCGACGGCGAAGCGGGTGACGCCGGGGCCGGTGGCGTCGACGACGCCGACGGCCTCGTGGCCCATGACGACACCGGTCTCGGCGGGGAACTTGCCGACGAGGACGCTGCGGTCGGTCCCGCAGATGCCGCTCTGGGTGACGCGGATGACGATGTCGTCCGCGGCCACCGGCTCCGGCTTGGGGTGGTCGACGAGGGCGAGCGTGCGGTCGGCGGTGAGCGTCAGGGCCTTCATGATTCCTCCCTCACGGGCGCGGCGGCGGCGCGGCCCAGGTCCCAGCGGATGGTGTCGAGGAGCTGCTTGTGGAGTTCGGGAGTGGCGGCGGCGATGCAGGACTTCTGGTTCATCGGTCCGAGGTCCACCAGGGAGGTGCTCCCGAGGTCGTCGCCGTAGGCGTCGGTGATGACGACGCCGGCCTGCCGGGCGAGGTAGACGACGGCGGCGATGTCGTAGGGGAAGAGGTGGAGGATCGAGCCGCGGCCGACCCGCAGGAAGGCCTCTTCGGTGTCCGGGTGGTCGCGCAGCACGCGGTTGCCGATGTCGACGTAGGCGTCGAGCTGGCCGGTGATGATGCGGGAGATGGAGAAGGTGCTGCTGTTGAAGACGAAGATGCCGCCGGTGTTGGCCGAACTGTCCACGAGGTGGCCGTACGCCTGCGTCATCAGGTCCATCGGGTGGCCGTTGAACTCGATCGACCAGAACATGTGGGTCGGGTCGGTGTTCCGGCTCAGCCGCGGGACCGGGGTGGCGAATCCGCCGCTGTCGAGGCCGTCGGTGTCGTCGCCGTAGAGCCATGCGCCGCTCTTGATCTCGACCAGGCAGGCGGCGTCGACGTCGGCGAGGGTGGGCTTGCCGTCGCCGTAGGGGGCGGCCGCGATGGACACCATGCCCATTTCGAGGCCGGCCGAGGTGGGGCGGGTGCCGTCGATCGGGTCGACGACGAGGAGGACCTGCGGCTCAGGGGCGAGCTCCACGTAGGAGCCGTCCTCGGTGTAGAGGGCCGCGGGGACGTGGGCGTGTTCGCGCAGGTAGTCCAAGACGGCCTTCTCGGCCACCTCGTCGACGTCGAACTGGGCGTCGCCGCCGGGCGAGTCGCCGTGGACGCTGCGCTCGCGGCCGGTGGCCTCGTAGGCGAGGAGTTCGGCGCGGACGTGCTGCCCGAGGGAGGTGAGCAGCCGCTTCATCGGGTTGTCGGCGGTCATCGGGCCAGCTCCGCGAGGAAGAGGTTCTCCAGCTTGTCGCAGATCTCCTCGGCCTGGTCCATGGTGAGGATCAGCGGCGGCCGGATCTTGAGGACGTTGCCGTAGCCGTAGCGCGAGGTGCGCAGGATCAGGCCGTGGTCCATGGCCTTGGTGGCCAGGTGGTTGGTGAGCTTCACGGCGGGCTTGCCGTCGGCTTCGGCGATCTCGAAGCCGATCATCAGTCCGACGCCGCGGACGTCGACGATCTCCGGGTAGCGGCGCTTCATGTCGTTGAGGCGCTCCATGATGTAGTCGCCGGTGCGGGTGACGTTCGCCAGGAATTCGGGCTGCCGCACGATGTCGAGGGTGGCGTTGGCCGCGGCGGCGGCCAGCAGGTTGGCGCCGTAGGTGAATGAGTGGTGGTTCGCGGGGAGGCCGGCGAGCCGCTCGTTGGTGATGATGGCGGCGACCTGGGCACCCGATCCGCCGAGGCCCTTGGCGGTGGTGATGGCGTCGGGTTCGACGTCGAAGTACTGGGCCGCGAACATGTGGCCGGTGCGGCCGATGCCCGTCTGGATCTCGTCGAATATGAGGGCGATGTTCTGCTCGTCGCAGAAGGCGCGCAGTTTCTGCATGTAGCCGTCCGGCGGGACGATGTTGCCGCCGTTTCCGGAGATCGGCTCGATGAGGACGGCGGCGACCCGGCCGGAGCTGGCGTAGTCGACGAAGTCTTCGAGCCGGTCCACGCACATCATTCCGCAGGAGCCTTCCTTCTGCCCGTAGAAGCAGCGGAAGCAGTACGGGTCGGGAACCTGGAGGCTGCCGGGGAAGAGGTTGGGGAACGGCTCGCGGCGGAATGCGTTGCCGGACATCGACGTCATCATCATCGTCTGTCCCACGTGGCTGCGGAACAGCGTGATGACCTCGGACTTGCCGGTGGCCATCTGGGCCATCTTGATGGCGCCCTCGTTGGCGGCGGAGCCGCCCGAGACCTTGGGGTGCACCTTCGTCAGGTTGTCCGGGGAGACCTCGACCAGTCGGCGGACCAGGCCGTTGACCGGATCGCTCTGGTAGGAGGAGGTGATGTGGACGACCTTGTCGAGCTGGTCCTTCATCGCGGCGACGACGGCCGGGTGGGAGTATCCCAGGCTCAGGTTGAAGGTCGCCGACGCGCAGTCGAGGTAGCTCTTGCCGTCCTCGTCGTAGAGGTAGACACCCTCACCCCGCGCCATCTTGTAGTCGCTGACGGGGTAATAGATGTGCTCGGTAACGTCCTTGGTTTCCATCGGTCCCTCTCACACGGGTCGTTCGAGACGTCAACACGTCGAAAAATGGACGGCGGAATTGCAACTCACGTCCAATGGAAAAGAATTGGGTACGGCGGCTTGGTGCCGGTGGGGGGCGGCCCGGATACTTCACCCGTTTCAGACAGGGATCTCGCGGCAGCGCCTTCTCTTTCATAGGATCACATTCCAACTCGGCCTGACAAGTGGCCTTTCGGAGATGTAGATCTCTTTACTCCCTTTGCGGTCCGGTTTCCCTAGCCGGGAAAGGCGAAAGCGCCGGCGGAGCCGCTCAGGGAACGGGACACTGCCGTCGCGGCGTGCGCGACGGGCGGCCCCGCGGACCCCAGTGCGGCCACGGCCCGCAGGGTGCGCCGGGACGCCTCGTCCCGGGACAGGCCGGGCCAGCACAGGTCGTGCAGTGCGGACGCCGCGAGCAGAGCGCCCGCGGCCACCGCGTGGAGCGCGGAGCGGCCGGGATCCTCCACAGCCCGCCGCACCCGGCTCAGGGCCTCGGCGGGCCGGATCCCGGCCCTCCCGCCGGGTGGTCCGGCGCTGCCAGGGAGCAGTCCGGGGCGGGGGGCGGCGAGCGCCGCGGGGCCCAGGCGTTCCACCCAGTCGGAGGGCGCCCGGTCCCGGGGGGAGGCTTCGATCCGCGCCAGGAAGGCGTCCAGTGCCGGGTCGCCGCGGCGGCCCCGTCCGGTCGGCCGGACCCGGTCGCCGTACAGGTCGAGCCGGCCGGTCAGCGCGCCCTGGAGCAGCATGGCACCGGCGAGGCCCCGGCCGGTCTCGGTCTCGCGGCGCGGCGGCGGGAAGCTGCCGTGCGCGGCGGCGCACAGGGCGTAGAGCTGCGCGGGGGCGGTCACGTCAACGCCGCCTCCAGGGTGACCCGCAGCTCTTCCGGCGAGGTGAACACGTGTCCCTGGAGGCCGAGTCGGCGGGCCGCGTCCACGTTCTCGGCCCGGTCGTCGACGAACAGGATCTCCCCGGGCGGCAGTCCGAGCTCGCGGACGCACCACTCGTAGGCGGCGGGTTCGGGCTTGGCGCTGCCGATCCGGCAGGAGAGACCGCGGACCGCGAACCGCTCCAGCCACGGCTGGGTGGCCTCGTACCGGGCGGCCAGGTCCTCGGGGATGTTGGAGAGGAGGCCGAGCGCGACCCCCTGGTCGGCGAGGAGGCCGAGCAGGTCCACCATGCGCCGGTCGGTCTCGCTCCAGCTGGCGAGGTCGGCGGCCGTCAGCTCCTCGGTCAGCCGCGGGTCGGGCGGGATGCCCAGGTGCGCGCAGACCGCTTGCCAGTAGCCGGGGCCGGTGACCTCGCCGCGGTCGTAGGGGGGCCGGTGTGCCCAGTACGCCTCCCAGAAGCGGTCGGGGTCGCCGCCGGCCGTGCGCTCCAGGACGGCCATGGACTCGGGCGACTGGACACGCGCGATGACACCGAACATGTCGAAGAGGACGGCTTTCATCCTTCGGTTCCTCACGTTCTACGGGTTCAGAGTGTGGTGACGGCGTCCGTACGCCCGGAGTCGCGCGGGCCGGGCACGCCACCGGGGTCGGGGGCGTTGCGGCGCAGCCACAGGCTCAGCACGCCGCAGATGACGGCGAGCAGGAACAGCAGCAGCGGCACCGTCTTCACCTCCATCGTGTCGATGACGGCGCCCAGCAGGGGCGGGAACGCCACGCCGCCGATCATCGAGGCGGCGATCACATAGGCGCCGGCGGCGCCGACGCCGGGGACGGCGCGGTTCAGCCAGGGCAGGCAGGTCGGGAAGATCGGCGCGATCATCAGGCCGACGCCGAAGTACGCGTACGGGGCGAGCGCCGGGACCGTCGCCAGGAGGAGGAAGCCGGCCATGCCGACGCAGCAGACGAGGAGGATCGACGGCGCGGACCAGCGCAGGCTGATCGGCGCGGCGACGAACCGGCCGATGGTCATGGCGGCCCAGTAGGCGGAGGTCGCGGTCGCTGCGGTGGCGGCGCCGTATCCGACGGCTTCGAGGTGGGTGGGCTCCCAGCCGCCGACGCCGGTCTCGATGGCGACGTGCAGGACGTAGACGCCGATGAACACCGCGATGATCGGAAGTACCCGGGCGCCTCCTGCCGGGGTGCCCTCGGCGGGGGCGGGGGCCGGCTCGCGGGCGGCCACCCCGCCGAGGGTGACGAGGATCAGCAGGCTGATCACGCCGGTGCCGATGAAGATCTCCGGATAGTTGTCCGCCCCGAGCCAGCCGATCAGGGCGGGGCCGGCGATCGCGCCGATGCCGAAGTGGCCGTTCAGCAGGTTGAGCATGGCGGTGCTGCGGTGGCCGAAGCCGACGGCGAAGAGCTGGTTGAGGCCGTAGTCGATGCCGCCGAAGCCCAGGCCGATGACGAAGGTGCCGGCGAGGGCGAGGGTCCAGCTCGGGGAGAAGGCGAAGGCGCCCGCGCCGACGGCCATCAGCACGTAGGACCCGCCGAGCAGCACCCGGTTGTTCAGGCGGCCCCGCAGGAGGTGGTAGATCAGCACCCCGAGGAGGGCGCCGACGAAGTGGGCGCTGAGGCTGAGCCCGGCCACGGCCGGGCTGATGCCGAACTCGTCCCGCAGGGCCGGGATCGCCGGGCCGTAGAGCGCCTGGAGGGCGCCGATCACCACGAACGCCAGGCACGAGGCGACGATCGCGACGGTGGTGAGCAGGGGCTTCCCCCCTTCTGGCAGGTCGGCCTCACGGGTGGCGGTCATGGCTCTCCTCATCGGTCACGGCCGAATGAACACAATCGACGTTCACAAAAGCAGGAAGTTCCCACTACTCCGCTCACGCTACACATCACAGATGTTCGTTTCAACAGTTTGAATGTTCGAAAGGCGCATCCGGACGGCTCTCGGCCGCCCTCTGTGCTAAAAGCAGACACATGAACGTGATGGAGAGGCACAAGTTCGTCGTGGGACTGCTCATGCAGCAGAACCGCGCGACGGTGGCCGAGCTGGCCCAGGCCACCGGGGCGTCCGAGATGACCATCCGCCGGGACCTGGAGGTACTGGAGTCCCGGGGAGCGCTGCGCCGCGTGCGCGGCGGGGCGGTGAGCAGCCTGCCCGGCGGCGTCGAGCCCCCCTACGCGATCCGGGCCATGTCCGGAGCGCAGGCCAAGGAACGGCTCGCGCGCGCCGTGGTCGAACTGCTCACGGACGGCGAGACGGTCGCGCTGGACACGGGCACGACCGCCGTGGCCATCGCCAAGGCCATGGCGGACCGCCAGCTCACCGTCGCACCCCTCTCACTGCACGCCGCCTTCACGCTGTCCGCGTATCCCGGCATCCAACTGGTGATGCCCGGCGGACAGGTACGCCCCGAGGAGCTGTCCTTCTACGGCCACACGCCCGTGCAGACCTTCAAGGACCTGTGCTTCGACACGTTCATCCTGGGCTGCTGCGGGGTCGACCCCGTCCAGGGCGCCACCGCCTACAACCTCGACGACGTACAGGTGAAGCGGGCGGCCGTCGCCGCGGCGCAGCGCGTGATCCTCGTCGCGACCGCCGACAAGATCGGCCGTGCGGCGCTGGGCCGCATCTGCTCCATGGAGGAGATCGCCCTCGTCGTGACGGACGCCCCCGCGGACTCCCCCGCGGTCGAGGTGCTGCGCGACCAGGGGGTCGAGGTGGTCCACCCGGCGGACGACTGAGCCGGCCGGCCTCGGGGGCCCCGGTGGGCGGGGCCCGCCGGTCGTCTGGGATCCATGCGAACGCGCCTTTCCTGCACGGTGCGCATCCCCGATCGGCGCGCCCCGTCCCAGCATCGAGGGGGAAGCGGCCGCCCGCCAATGGGGGGCGACCGTCGTCTTACCGACTGTCGGAAAGACGACAGCAAGAAATTGCTGCAACTTTCAGGCGCAGCCTACGTGTTCCGGCCATCCCGGCGGAGGCACGTCCTCCGGCGCGCCGCCCCGCCCTCGCCGCCGAATTCCGCCGTGGATCAAGGATCTTGCACCGGCCTCCCCTCAAGGCCCGCACACAGGAAGCATGTCCGATACACGTTCCTGGGGCGGCGGGCCGGAGCGGAGTCTCCTAGCATCGCGATCGCGACGGATGCGAACGAGAGGGCAGCGAAATGAAACCAGGCGCGCCGAACCGCCCGCACGACCGTGACCGACCCCGGGAGCTCACGTCCGAGGAGATGGACCTCTACCGGGAGTTCGCAGAACACGGCCCCCTCCAGAGAAGCCAGGTGCTCGCCCGGGCGGAACCCGCCGCCATGGCCCGGACCCTCGACGCCCTCGTCTCCAGCGGCCTGGTCCAGCAGATCGGCCCCGACTGCTTTGCAGCCACCAACCCCACGGACGTGTCCGCGCGGTTGCTCAAGCGGTGGGAGGAACGCGTCCAGGGGGCCCAGCTCGACCTGCTGCGCATGCGGGGGCAGCTCGCGGAACTGGCCATCGTGCACGCCGCACGCCAACGCACCCTGGAGGGACCGCCGCTGGAGCGCATCGAGTCGGCGGCCGAACTCCGGCCCATCCTCGACCGGCAGGCCGCCGCGTGCACGCAGGAGGTGCTCTGCGCCCAGCCGGGCGGCCCCCTGCCCGAGGCCGAACTGCGCCGCGCCCGCGCCCGGCACCGGGACCTGCTCTCCCGTGGCGTCCCCGTCCGCACGCTGTACCAGCACTCGGCCCGGTTCGACCCGCCGACCGTGCGGTACGAGGCGGAGCTGGCGGCACTCGGGGCCGAGGCGCGGACGGTCTCCGGCGGCCTGGCCCGGTGCCTGGTCTTCGACCGTTCCCTGCTGGCCCTCCCGCTGCCGGATACGGCGGGCGGGGCCCTGCTCGTCCGCAGCCCGGACCTGGTCGCGTTCGTCGCCGAGATGTTCGACCTGCTGTGGGCGACGGGTGAACGCATCGGCAAGCCCCGTGAGAAGGCCTTCATCCAGGACGTCGCCGACCAGGCGAAACGATCCGTACTGCAGCACCTGATGCGGGGCGACGACGACCGCGCCACGGCCCGCGCCCTCGGCATCTCGGTGCGCACCTGCCAGCGTCACGTCTCCGCCATCATGCGCCAGCTCGGCGCGACGAGCCGCTTCCAGCTCGGCTACCTGGCCCACCGGCACGGGCTGCTCGGACCCGACGGTCCGGAGACCGCCCGCACGGACGTCCCGACATCGATGTCAGGCCCGGTACCCGCGCCGGCTCCTCCCGGGTCCCCGGCATGCTCCGTGGACCGCGCCACCTGGATCCACCTGTCACGGGATCGCGGTACCGAAGACTTCTCCGAGCGGATCGGGCGTCGTCAAGAGGCGTATTAGTGGGACTTTCGGGACCGTCCGGCCGTCGCGGACAGTGGCCTCACGTCGTCGTTGATCGACCGATCCGACTGAGGAGACTGACCACCGCATGGCCACTCACGACCGCGGGCCGCTGCCCCTGACCCCGCCGCAGAACGGCGTCTGGTTCGCACAGCAGCTCGACCCCGCCCGCCTCGACTACACCATCGCCGAGTACCTGGAGATCCGCGGGGCGGTGGATCCGGAGCTGCTCGCCGAGGCGGTGCGCACGATGGTGGCCGGAACCGAGACGCTGTGCGTCCGCTTCGCCGAGGTGGACGGGGTGGTGTGCCAGATACCCGCCGGTCCGCCGCCGCTGCGGATGGCGACGGTCGACGTCAGCGACCACCCGGACCCGGACGCCGCGTCCGAGCGGCTGATGCGCGCCGAGCTGGCCCGGCCCACGGACCTGGCGACCGGCGACGTGAGCCGGCACCTTCTGGTGCGGACCGGTCCGGCGACGTACCGCTGGATGCAGGGCTACCACCACCTCGTCGCGGACGGGGTCACCGGCTCGATCCTCGCGCGGCGGACCGCGGAGGTGTACTCGGCACTGGTCGCGGGAGAGCCCGTACCGGCCCCCGAGAGCACGCCGTGGGAACGGATCGTGGGCGAGGAGGAGGAGTACGCCCGCTCCGAACGGTTCGCGGCGGACCGGGAGTTCTGGCGGGCGCGGCTGGCGGGCGCCCCCGAGCCCGTGTCCTTCACCGGCAGCGTCCCGGCACCCGCTTCGGGTACGGCGGTGCGGGTGAGCGGCGAGCTCGACCCCGCCGACGCCCGTACCCTGCGCGACGCCGCGCGCCGGCACGGCACGCGCTGGTCGGCGCTGGTGATGGCCGCGGCCGCCGCCCACCTGCACCGCGCGGGCGCCACCGAGGACGTGGTCCTGGGCCTGCCGGTCACCGGCCGCACCACCCCGGACGCCCGCCGGACACCCGGCATGTTCTCCAAGGTCCTGCCGCTGCGGCTGGCGGTGACCGGCGACACCACGGTCGGCGAACTGCTGCGCAGCACCTCCGCCGGCATCAAAGAGGCCCTGCGCCACCAGCGTCACCGGATCGAAGCGATCACCGGGACCGGGCCCCGGCTGTGGGACGCCGCCGTCAACCTCATGTCCTTCGACTACGAGCTGTCCTTCGCCGGTGCTCCCGCCACCGCGCACAACCTCTCGGTCGGCCCGGTGGAGCACGTCTCCCTGAACGTCTACGACCGCGGCGGCGACAGCCCGCTGACCGTGCAGGCCGAGGGCGACGCCGCCGACATCGGCCCGGACGAACTCGACGCGCTGCGCGTGCGGTTCACCCGCTTCCTGCTCGCGCTCGCCACGGCCGGCGACGAAACCCCGGTCGGCTCGCTGCCCTTCCTGACCGCCGAGGACGAGGAGCGCCTCGCCGCCTTCGCCGAGGGCGGCGCCGACCCGGCGCCCGGCGACGGGACGCTGCACACGCTCTTCGAGCGGGAGGCGGCGCGCACACCCGAGAAGGTCGCCGTCATCTGCGCCGGCCAGGAGGTCACCTACCGGGAACTCGACGCCTGGGCCCAGGACATCGCGGACCGGCTGCGGCCGGACGTGGAACCGGGCACGCCGGTCGGCGTGTGCGTCGAGCGCTCGCCCTCGATGGTCGCGGCCCTGCTCGGCGTCCTGAAGGCGGGCGGCTGCTACGTACCGCTCGACCCCGGCCTGCCGCCGGAGCGCATCGCCTACATCGTGCGCGACGCGGGGCTGCGCACGGTCGTCGCCGGGCCGGGCGGCCTCGGCCGGCTGCCGCACGGCCTCCCGTCCGTGGTCGACGCGGGAGCGGTGACCGACGGGATCCGCGGCGGCGGCGACCGGGCGGGCGCAGCGGTGCCGGCGGCGTCCGCCGCGTACCTGCTCTACACCTCGGGCAGTACGGGCGAGCCGAAGGGCGTCGTCGTCCCGCACGCGGCGGCGGTCGACTTCGTCCGCGGCCACCTCGCCCTGTGCGGCGCGGGCGACCGCCACGGATCCGGTCGCACGGAGCGGTTCCTCGGCTTCGCCTCGCTCTCCTTCGACGTGTCGGTCCTGGACGTCTTCGGCGCGCTGCTGAGCGGCTCCACCCTGGTCCTCGCCACCGACACCGAACGGGTCGACGTCGACCGCCTCCAGGCCCTGCTCGCCGAGCACGCGGTGACCGTCGCCGACCTGCCGCCGGCGCTCCTGCCGCTGCTGGACCCGGCCGCGCTGCCCGCGCTGCGGTTCCTGTCCACGGGCGGCGAGGCCCCGTCGGGGGACGCCGTCGACCGCTGGGCGGCGGACGGCCGCGAGGTCTGGAACGCGTACGGGCCCACCGAGGCCGCCGTGTCCGTGACCATGCACCGGGTGGTTCCGCCCTCGCACGGCCGGATCCCGCCGATCGGCCGTCCGATGGCCAACCACCGCGCGTACGTGGTCGACCGGGCGCTGCGGCTGCTGCCCCCGGGAGCGACCGGCGAGCTGTGCGTGGCCGGTGCCGGTCTGGCCCAGGGGTACGCGGGGCGCGCGGCCATGACGGCCGACCGCTTCGTGCCCGACCCCTTCTCCGGCGTTCCCGGTGCGCGGATGTACCGGACGGGCGACCTCGTGCGCTGGTCGGCGCGGGGCGAACTGGAGTTCCTCGGGCGGGTGGACCGACAGGTCAAGATCAACGGACACCGGATCGAACTGGGCGAGATCGAGGCGGTGCTCGGCCGGCAGCCCTCGGTGGGGCAGGCCGCGGTCGTGGTGCACGCCCCCGCGGGGGGAGCCCGGCGGCTCGTCGCCTTCGTGGCGCCGCCGGCCGACGGCGACCCGGAGCCCGAACCGGAGCTGCTGGCAGCGGAGTTGGGCCGGGTCCTGCCGGGCTACATGGTGCCCCGTACCTTCGTCGCGGTGGACCGGCTGCCGCTCACCGCGGGCGGCAAGGTGGACCGCGCGCGGCTCCACGTACCCGAGGCCGCGGACCGTCCGGAGCGTCCCGGGCGGGCGTACGGCGCCACCGAGCTCACCCTCGCGGCGCTGTTCTCCGAGGCGCTCGGCACCACCGCCACCCCGGACGACAACTTCTTCGAGCTCGGCGGCGACAGCATCACCGCGCTCGGCCTGACCAGCCGGGCACGGGCGCGGGGCTTCTCCTTCACCCTGCGCGAGGTGTTCGCGCACAAGACGGCGGCCGCCCTCGCCGCGGCCGTCGGCGAACCGGGCCACGGAGCCTCCCGGGCCGCCGGTCCTGCCGTCGCGGAGCACGGTCCGCTCCCCGCGACCCCGGTCATGCGCTGGCTCCTCGACGGTCCGGGCCCGGTCGGGCGCTTCAGCCAGTCCATGGTGCTGGCCCTCCCCGAGGGCGCGGACGACGCCACGCTCGTACGGGTCCTGCAGTCGGTGGTGGACCGGCACGGGGCGCTGCGCCTGGGCGTGACCACCGGACCGGAGGGCCCGCTGTGCACGGTCGGCGAGCCCGGTTCGGTCGACGTGTCCCAGCTGTACCGCACGGTCGGCGTGGCGGGGTCGGACGCGTCCGCCCGTGCCGCGATCGTGGCGCAGACGGCGCGGGAGGCGGCCGGGCAACTGGACCCGGCTGCCTCGGTGATGCTGAGGGCGGTCCGGTTCGACGCCGGCGGGGCGTCGCCGGACCGGCTGCTGCTGTGCGTGCACCACCTGGCCGTGGACGGGGTGTCCTGGCGGATCCTGACGGCGGACCTGGCCGCGGCCTGGGAGGCCGCCGTCGCCGGGCGTCCGCTTCCGGCCGCGGACGGGGAGGTCTCGTTCCGGGCCTGGGCCCACCACCTCGAACTCCTGGCGCGTTCCCCGGAGGTCCGCTCCGAACTCCCCTTCTGGCGCTCGACGCTGGAGACTTCCGGGGCCGGCCCGGACCCGCGGGAGCCGTGGCACCGGGTCCCCGACCCGGTGCGGGACACCGCGGGCACCACCCGCACGGTGGAGCTCGGCCTGCCCGCCGAGGTCGCCGGCCCGCTGCTGGCCAAGGTGCCCGGCGCACTGCGCACCGGTCCGGCCGAGGTGCTGCTCGCGGGGCTGGTCCTCGCGGCGCACCGCCTGCGCTCCCCCGGTACCGCTCCGGGGCCGTTGCTCGTCGACCTGGAGGGCCACGGCCGTGCCGACCGCACCGGCCGCCACGACCTGGCGCGCACGGTCGGATGGTTCACCACCCAGTACCCGGTCCGGTTCGGCCTGGACGGCCTCGACCTGGACGCGGCGGCCCGGGGCGGCGACGCCCTCGCCGAGCTGGTCGCGCGGATCCACACGGCGGTCGCCTCCGTACCGGACCACGGCACGGGCTTCGGCCTGCTAAGCCGGCTCGATCCGCAGAGCGCCGCGCAGCTGTCCGGACTCCCGCGCCCCCGGGTCCTGTTCAACTACCTGGGCCGGTTCTCCGGCGGGGACGAGGCGCCCTGGAGCCCTGCGCCCGAGGCGGGCGGACTGCGGGCCGACGTGGATCCGGCGATGCCCGTCGAACACGCCCTGCAGATCGACGCCCTGGCCGTGGACGGCGCCGAGGGCCCCTCCTTCACCGCGGTCGTCACCCATCCGCGGGCCCTGCTGACCGACGCCGAGGCGGACTCCCTGGTGGCGGCCTGGGGCGAGGCCCTGCGCCTGCTCGCGAACTGGACGGGCGCCCCGCGACCGCGCCGCCTCACCCCCCGCGACCTGCCGCTGGTCCCGCTGACGCAGCCGGAGACGGACGCGCTGGCCGCACGCTACGCGGGCCTCGCCGACGTGCTGCCGCTCTCGCCGCTCCAGGAGGGTCTGTTCTTCCACTCGGCCTTCGACACGGGCGCGATGGACGCCTACACCGGCCAGATCGTCCTCACCCTGGACGGCCCCCTGGACGCGGACACCCTGCGGACGGCCTGTGACCGGCTGCTGCGCCGCCACACCGCGCTGCGCTCCGCCTTCACCGACCAGAGTCTGGACCGGCCGGTGCAGATCGTCGTCGAGTCCGCCGGAGCGCCGTGGGAGGCCGTGGACCTGGGCGGACTCGGGTCCGCGGACCGGCAGCGGGAGTGGGAGCGGCTGCTCGCGGCCGACCGGGCCCGCCGCTTCGACCTGGAGCGGCCGCCGCTGGTGCGCTTCACCCTGGTCCGGTTCGGCGCGGACGAGCACCGGCTGGTCATGACGAACCACCACATCGTCTGGGACGGCTGGTCCTCGGCGGTGCTGCTGCGCGAGCTGCTCACCGGATACGCCGAGCACGCAGCACACGCCGCGTCCCGCGAGCCCGGGGAGACCGGTCCCGTCACGGAAGGGGTCCCGTACCGCTCGCACCTGGACTGGCTGGCCCGCCAGGACGACGGCGCCGCCGAGGCCGCGTGGAGCGGTGCGCTCGCCGGGCTCGAGGAGCCGACCCTGCTGGGCGCGGCCGACCCGAACCGGATCGACGCGCTGCCCGAGCGGGTCTCGGTGGAGCTCTCGCCGGAGCTGACGGAACGGCTCACCGCGCGGGCCCGGACCGCGGGCGTCACCCTCAACAGCGTCGTCCAGGGCCTCTGGGCGGTGCTGCTGGGCCGGGTGACCGGACGCGACGACGTGGTGTTCGGCGGGACCGTCTCCGGGCGGACCGCGGACGTCGCGGGCATCGAGGACATGGTCGGCCTGCTGATCAACACCCTGCCCGTGCGCTTCCGGATCCGGGAGGGCGAGCCGCTGCTGGCCGCGCTGGCCCGGTTCCAGGACGAGCAGGCCGAGCTGATGGACCACCAGCACGTCGGACTCGCCGGCATCCAGCGGGCGGCGGGGCTGGGCGCCCTCTTCGACACCACGGTCGTCGTCGAGAACTATCCGCTCGACCTGGAGTCGATGCGGGACCTGGCCGGCGGGCCACGGCTGACCGGGGTGGAGGGCTCGGACGCCACCCACTACACCGTCAACCTCATCGTGCTGCCCGGGGAGCGGCTGCGGCTGCACCTCGACCACCGCGCGGACGTCCTCGACGCGCGGACGGCGCGCAGCCTGGGCGAGGCGCTGGAGCGGCTGCTGACGGCCGTCGCCGACGCCCCCTCCACCCCGGTCGGGGAGGTGGACCTGCTCTCGGAGGAGCAGCACCGGCTGATCCGGGAGTGGAGCGCCACCGCCGTGCCCGTCCCCGACACCACTCTGGTGGAGCTGTTCGCGCGGCAGGTGGCCCGGACGCCCGGCGCCCCGGCCACCGTCTTCCGGGACGAGCGCCTGTCGTACGCCGAACTCGACGCCCGTGCCGAGCGGCTGGCCCGCCGGCTGCGCGCCCGGGGCGCCGGTCCGGAGCGGATCGTCGCAGTCGCCCTGCACCGCTCCACCGAGATGGTGGTCTCGCTGCTGGCCGTGCTGAAGTCGGGGGCCGCCTATCTGCCGGTGGACCCCTCGCTGCCCGCGGACCGGATCGCGTACCTGCTGTCCGACGCCGAGCCAGTCCTGCTGCTCGCGGACGAGGAGGTGGCGGCGGCGCTGCCGGCCACGGCGGAGCTGCCCCGGCTGGATCCGGGGGCCGTCCACGACGGGAGCGCCGGTGCGGCGGGGCCGGCGCCGCTGCCCTCGCACCCCGCGTACGTGATCTACACGTCCGGGTCGACGGGGCGGCCCAAGGCCGTCGTCGTGGAGCACTCGGCCATCGTCAACCGGCTGCTGTGGATGCAGGACCGCTACCGGCTGGGCGCGGACGACCGGGTGCTCCAGAAGACCCCGTTCGGCTTCGACGTCTCGGTGTGGGAGTTCTTCTGGCCGCTGCTGACCGGCGCGGCCCTGGTGGTCGCCGAGCCCGGCGGGCACAAGGATCCCGCCTACCTCACCCGGGTGATCCAGCAGCAGGCGGTCACCACCGTCCACTTCGTCCCGTCGATGCTGGCCGCGTTCGTGGAGGATCCGCAGGCGGGCCGCTGCCGGTCGCTGCGCCGGGTCGTGTGCAGTGGCGAGGCCCTGCCGGAGGAGCTGAAGAACCGCTTCCTCGACGTGCTCGACGTGCCCCTGCACAACCTGTACGGGCCCACGGAGGCGGCCGTGGACGTCACGCACTGGGACTGCCTCCGCGAGGAGAGCGGGCCCGTGCCGATCGGCCGGCCCATCTGGAACACCTCGCTGTACGTGCTCGACCCGCGGGGGCGTCCCGTCCCGGTGGGGGTCGCGGGCGAGCTGTTCCTGGCCGGCGCGGGCCTCGCCCGCGGGTACCTGCGCCGCCCGGCGCTGACCGCGGAGCGCTTCCCGCCGGCCCCGTTCGGCCCGCCGGGCTCGCGCATGTACCGCACCGGCGACCTGGCCCGCCATCGGGCCGACGGCTCGGTGGAGTACCTGGGGCGCACGGACGACCAGGTGAAGATCCACGGCTTCCGGATCGAACTCGGCGAGATCGAGACGGCGCTGGGCCGCCTCCCCGGTGTCGGGCGGGCCGCGGTCGTGGTCCGCGAGGACGTGCCGGGCGAGCGCAGGCTCGTCGGGTACGTCGTTCCGGAGGCCGGCCCGGATGCGGCCTCCGACCCCGGCCCCGACCCGGAGGCGATGCGCGCCGAACTGGCCCGCTCCCTCCCGGAGTACATGGTTCCGGTGCTCGTGGTCGTGGACGGGCTGCCCGTCACGGCGAACGGCAAGCTCGACCGCAGGGCGCTCCCGGCGCCCGCCGCGGCGGCCGCCGCCACCGGCTACGAGCCGCCCGCCGGGGAGACCGAGGAACTGGTCGCCCTGGTGTGGGCCTCCGTACTGGACGCGCCGCGGATCGGCCGCCACGACGACTTCTTCGCCCTCGGCGGGCACTCGCTGAGCGCCACCCGGGTGGCGGCCCGGCTGCGCCAGTCCCTCGGCCTGGACCTGCCCCTGCACACCCTCTTCGAACAGCGGACCGTCGCCGCCCTCGCCACCGCCGTCGAGACGGTGCTGCTGGCCGAACTGGAGGCCGAACCGGCCCCGTTCGCCGCCACCGCCGACGCCGTTCCTTCACTCGTACTTCAGGGAGAGACCTCGTGACCACCCAGGACAGCCTGCCGGCCGCCGCCGTGGACAGCCGGCTGGCCGCCGCCCGTGAACTGTTGCGCCGCCGGGTGCGCGCCGCACTCGACGACTCGGCGGCCGGTCCGGCCACCGCGGCGGCCCCGGCCCCGGCGGCCGACGGCCTCGGCGGCGAGCCCGTCGCCTCGTTCGCCCAGGAGCGGATGTGGCTGGTGGACCGGATGATGGACGGCACCCCCGGCTATGCGATCCCCGAGGTCGTGCGGCTGCGCGGCCCCGTCCGTCCCGACCTGCTGCGCCGCAGCCTGACGGCCGTCGTGGCCCGCCACGCACCGCTGCGCACCGTCTTCGAGGAGCGCGACGGCGCCCCTCACCCGGTGGTCCTGCCCGCGCCGGCGGCCGTCCCGCTGCCGGTGCTGGACCTGGGCAGCGCCCCCCTCGCCGAACTGGAGGAGCGGGCCCACGCCCTGGCCCGGGAGGAGGTCCGCAGACCCTTCGACCTCGCGGCGGGCCCGCTGCTGCGCGCCCTGCTGATCCGGCTGGGCGCGGAGGACCACCTGCTGGTGCTGGTGGTCCACCACATCGCCACCGACGGCTGGTCCATGGGCCTGCTCTGGCAGGAGTTCTCCGCCGGCTACGCGGCCCTGCTCGCGGACCGGCCGCTCCCGCAGGCGCCGCTCCCCCTCGACTACCAGACGTACGCCCGCACCCAGCGCGACCGGTTCGCGAGCGGCGCGATGAACGGGCAGCTGCGCTGGTGGGAGGAGCGTCTCGCGGGACTGGAACCCCTCGAACTGCCCGCGGACCGGCCCCGGCCCACCCGCCGCAGCGGAGACGGCGCGAGCCTGGACTTCACCCTCGACGCCCGCCTCACCGCACGGCTGCGCGGGATCGCCGAAAGCGCCGGCGCCACCCTGTTCATGACCCTGCTGGCCGGCTTCCAGGCGGCCCTGGCCCGCTGCGCCGGCCGCACCGACATCGCCGTCGGCACTCCGGTGGCCGGCCGCGACCGGGTGGAACTGGAGCCGCTCGTCGGGTTCTTCGTCAACACCGTGGTGCTGCGCGCCGATCTGTCGGGCGACGCCGGGTTCCGCGAGCTGCTCGGCCGGGTCCGCCGGGCGACGGTGGACGCGTACGACCACCAGGAGGTGCCCTTCGACCGGCTGGTGGAGCACCTGAGCCCCGAGCGGGTCGGCGACCGCAACCCGCTCGTCCAGGTGATGTTCGCGTCGGCCCCGGACGAGACGGCCGGACTGCGGCTGCCGGGCCTGGACGCGCAGGCCGTACGGACGGACTTCGGCGGTTCCCTCTTCGACCTGAGCGTCTTCGTCTCCGAGGGCGCCGAGACCTGCTCCGGCTCCCTCGTCTTCGACACCGACCTGTTCGACCGGGCCACGGCCGGACTCCTCCTCGGCCACTACCTGGAGCTGCTGGCCTCCGCCGCCGAGGAGCCCGACCGCCCCGTGGCCGAGCTGCTGCCCTCCGCCCCGACCGCGGCCCGGCTCGCGGCCGAGGGCCACGGCGCGGTCCGCCCGGACCTCGCCCCGGCCACCCTGGTCGAGCTGTTCGCCGAGCAGGTCCGGCGTACCCCCGGCGCCGAGGCCGTGGTCTGCGGCACAGACCGCCTCACCTTCGCCGCGCTCGACTCCCGCTCCGACCTGCTGGCGGCCCGGCTGACCGCGGCCGGGGTGGGGCGCGAGACCCCGGTGGCCCTGCTGATGGAGCGCTCGGTCCACCTGCCGGTGGCGATCCTGGCCGTCCTGAAGGCCGGCGGGGTCTACGTCCCGCTCGGCGAGGGGTTCCCCGTCGCGCGGCTGCACTGGATGCTGGAGCGGACCGGCGCCCGCCTGCTGC
The DNA here is from genome assembly GCF_055595065.1 of Streptomyces sp. NPDC040545. Lineage (NCBI taxonomy): Bacteria > Bacillati > Actinomycetota > Actinomycetes > Kitasatosporales > Streptomycetaceae > Streptomyces > Streptomyces sp. NPDC040545. Next base: position 407,384 of record NZ_JBVIWA010000002.1, on the reverse strand, counting down.
TCGCCGATCCGGCGACGGCCGGCCACGAGGCGGTCCGTACCTCGCCCGTGCCGGTGCTCGACGTCAGCGCCCCGGCGGACGGGGTCCCGTCCGGCCCGGTCCCGTACCCGCCCTGCGCGCCGCACCAGCTGGCGTACGTGATGTACACCTCCGGTTCCACGGGAGAGCCGAAGGGCATCGGCGTCACGCACGCCAACGTCGCGGCGCTCGCCCGCGACACCGCCTTCGGCGCCGCGCACCGGCGGGTGCTGGCCCACTCCCCGCTGTCGTTCGACGCCTCGACCTACGAGCTGTGGGTGCCGCTGCTGTCCGGCGGACAGGTGGTCATGGCGCCGCCCGGCCGGGTGGACATCCCGGCCCTGGCCGCCCTGGTGGAGGAGCATCGGATCACGTCCCTGTTCCTGACGGCCGCCCTGTTCAACCTGGTGGTCGAGGAGTGCGTGGAGCTTCTGGCGCGGGTGCGGGAGGTGTGGACGGGCGGCGAGGCCGCCTCCCCGCACTCCTTCGCCCGGGCCCTGGAGCAGGCGCCGGACACCGTGCTGGTCAACGTCTACGGGCCCACCGAGGCGACCACCTTCGCCACGGGCCACCGGCTGGACCCCCGCGCCGGGGCCGTCGTGGACGGCCGGATCCCCATCGGCACCGCCCTGGACGACACCCGCCTGTACGTCCTGGACGCGCGCGGCCGCCCGGTGCCGCAGGGCGCCGTCGGCGAGCTGTGCATCGGCGGCACCGGCGTGGCCCGCGGCTATCTGGGCCGGCCGGGGCTGACCGCGCGGCAGTTCACCCCGGACCCGTACGGCGCCCCGGGCGCCCGGATGTACCGGACGGGCGACCTGGCCCGGCGGCGCCCCGACGGCACCGTCGACTACCTGGGCCGCGGCGACCAGCAGGTCAAGATCCGCGGCCACCGGATCGAGCCGGGCGAGATCGAGGCCGAGCTGGCCCGCCGCCCGCAGATCGGGCACGCCGCGGTGGTGGTCCGCGAGGACACCCCCGGTGAGCAGCGCCTCGTCGCCTACGTGGTGCCCTCGGACGGGCAGGTGGCCGAGCCGGCCGAGCTGCACCGGGCCATCGCCGCGCGGCTGCCCGCGTACATGCTGCCCTCGGCGATCGTGCCGCTCGCGGCCCTGCCGGTGACCCCGAACGGCAAGCTGGACCGGCGTGCGCTGCCCGCGCCGCCCGAAGAGGGGGTGCGCCGGGCCGAGTTCGCCGCACCGGCCACGCGGACCGAGGAACTCGCCGCGGCCGTATGGGGCGAGGTGCTGGGCACCGGGCGGATCGGCCGCCACGACGACTTCTTCGCGCTCGGCGGCCACTCCCTGCGGGCCACCCGCGCCGTGTCGCGGCTCGGCGCCCGGCTGGGCACCGGCGTGCCGCTGCGGCTGCTCTTCGAGCACCCGACGCTGGAGCGGTTCGCATCGGCGCTGGACGCCCTGCGCGGCGACGGCCCCGGCACGGCCCGGGCCGCCGTCACCGCGATCGGCGCCCGGCCGGCCGGAGAGCCCGCGCCGCTGTCGTTCGCGCAGCAGCGGCTGTGGTTCCTGGACCAGCTCCAGCCCGGCCGGCCCGACTACAACATCCCCGTCGCGGCCAGGCTGCGCGGCCCGCTGGACGCCGACGCGCTGGCCGCCGCGCTGTGCGCGGTGGTGACCCGGCACGAGGTGCTGCGCTCGCGGATCACCGAGGGCCCGCGCGGCCCCGTACAGACCGTGGAGGCGCCCGAGGTCTTCGTCCCCGTCCGGACCGACCTGGGGGACCTGCCCCGCGAGGAGGCCCGCTCGCGGGCGCTGGGCCTGGCCCACGCGGACGCCGCCGCCCCCTTCGACCTGGGCTCCGCTCCCCTGCTGCGGGCCCGCGTGGTGCGGGTCGCGGACGACGAGCACCTCCTCGTCCTGGTCCTGCACCACACCGTCGGCGACGGCTGGTCGATGCCGGTGCTCTGGCGGGAGCTGTCCGGGGCCTACGCGGCCCTGCGCTGCGGCGAGCGTCCCGCGCTGCCGGAACTGCCGGTCCAGTACGGTGACTTCGCGTACTGGCAGCAGCGCCGGCTGGCGGACGGCGAGGCCGACGCGGGCATCGCCCACTGGCGGGCGGCCCTGAGCGGCCTCCCGGCCCTGGAGCTGCCCACCGACCGGCCGCGGCCGCAGGTGCGTTCGGGCGCGGGCGGCGCCTTCGTCTTCGAGGTCCCGGCCGAACTCGCCGAGCGGCTCGGCGCGCTGGCCCGCGAGCGCGGGGCGACCCTGTTCATGGTGCTGCTGGCCGGCTTCCAGGCGCTGCTGGCCCGCTACACCGGCCAGGCGGACATCGCGGTGGGCTCGCCCATCGCGGGCCGCGACCGCACCGAACTGGAGCCGCTCGTCGGCTTCTTCGTCAACACCCTCGTGCTGCGCACCGACCTGTCGGGCGACCCGGCCTTCGGTGAGCTGCTGGGCCGGGTGCGCCGGACCGCGCTGGCCGCGTACGAGCACCAGGACGTCCCCTTCGACCGGCTGGTGGAGGAGCTGCGGCCGGAGCGCGACCTCAGCCGCAACCCGCTCTTCGACGTGCTGTTCCAGCTGCACCCCGAGCAGCTCGACGCGCTGCCGCTGGACGGTGTGGAGGTCGAGAGCCTGGACACCTCCAACGGGACGGCCAAGTTCGACCTCAGCCTCGCGATGACCGAGCACCCCGGCGGTCTGACCGGCACCGTCCAGTACGCGACGGACCTCTTCGACCGGGCGACGGTCGAGCGGTTCGGCGCCCACTACCTGCGGCTGCTGGCCGGTGCGGCCGAGACCCCGGACGCGCCGCTGTCCCGGCTGGACGTGCTGTCCCCGCAGGAGCACGCCGCTCTGCTCGGGGAGGAGTCGGGGCCGCGGGCGGACCGGCCGGCGGCCCGGACCCTGCACTCCCTGGTGGCGGAACAGGCCCGGCTGCGGCCGGACGCCCCGGCCGTGACCTGCGAGGGCACCACCCTCGGCTACGCGGAGCTCGACGCGGCCGCCAACCGGCTGGCCCACCGCCTGCGGCAGCTCGGAACCGGCCCCGAGAGCCGGGTGGCCGTACTGGCCGGGCGCGACCCGCGCATGCTGGTCTGCGTCCTGGCGGTACTGAAGGCCGGCGGCGCCTACGTGCCCCTCGACGCGGGACATCCGGCCGAGCGGATCCGCACGGTCCTCGCCGACAGCGGCGCCCACCTGGTGCTGACGGCGGGCCTGCCGGGCGGGCCGCCCGCGGGGGTGACGAGCGGCCTGCCGGTCCTGGACCTGGACGCCGAGCGGGAGCTGGTCGACGCGCTGCCCGCGACGGAGCCGGCCGCTCCCGCCTCCCCCGCGCACCTCGCCTACCTGCTGTACACCTCCGGGTCGACCGGCCGCCCCAAGGGCGTGGCCGTCACGCACGCGGCGATCACCGGCTATCTGGCGGCGCTGACCGCCACCTTCGCTCTCGGCCCCGAGGACGCGGTGCTCGCCCGTACCGCGCTGACCTTCGACCCGTCGGTACGCGACCTGTTCGCGCCGCTGACCACCGGCGGGCGGATCGTGCTGGCCTCGCAGGACGAGGCCGGGGACCCGGACGCGCTGGCCCGGCTGCTGCACGCCGAGGACGTCACGGCGCTGCTGTCGATCGTCCCGTCGATGCTGGAGCCGCTGGTCGCCGCCGTCACCGAACCCGCGGCGGCGCTGCGGCTGGTGATGACCACCGGTGAGGCACTGACACCCGGACTGGCCCGCGCCGCGCACACCCTGGGCGTACCCGGCCGGCTGCGGCTGGTCAACCAGTACGGTCCGACGGAGTGCACCAACACCACCACCTACCACGTGGTGACGGACGCCGACATCGAGGCGGGCCGCATCCCCATCGGGCGGCCGCTGCCCGGCGCCCGGGTGCTGGTGCTCGGTGAGCACCTCGAACCGCTGCCCCGGGGCGCGATCGGTGAACTGTTCATCGCGGGACGCGGGGTGGCCCGCGGCTACCTCGGCGATCCGGCCCGCACCGCCGAGGCCTATCCGCCGGACCCGTACGGGCCGCCCGGCGCGCGCATGTACCGCACCGGTGACCTGGCGCGGCTGCGCTCCGACGGCGTGCTGGAGTTCCACGGCCGCCGCGACAACCAGGTCAAGGTCCGGGGCCACCGCATCGAACTCGGCGAGGTCGAGGCCGCCCTGCTGCGCCACCCCGACGTGGCCCGGGCGGTCGCCGCAGCCCACGGCGAGGGCGCCGACCGGCTGCTCGCCGGGTACGTGGTGTGGCGGGACGGGAGCGGTGATCCGGCCGCCGTGCTGGACTTCGTACGCGCGGCCCTGCCGACCGCGATGGTGCCGTCCGCGCTGGTGGCGCTGGACGCGCTGCCGCTGACCCCGAACGGGAAGACCGACCGCAGGGCGCTGCCCGCGCCGGAGTCCGGTCCGGCCGGCGGGCACCGGGCGCACGTCGCCCCGCGCACGCCGCTGGAGCGGACGGTCACCGAGGTCTGGGAGGAGGTGCTCGGCGAGGGCCCGATCGGGGTCCGTGACCACTTCTTCGAGCGCGGCGGGCACTCCCTGCGCGCCACCCGGGTCATCTCCCGGCTGCGCGCCCTGCTGGAGCTGGACATCCCGATGCAGTTGCTCTTCCGCCACCCGGTGGCCGAGGACCTCGCCCGGGCGCTGGCCTCGCTGGGCGCGGCGGGCGCGACGGGACCGGTGATCCCCGCGCTGCCCGAGGGGCCCGGCCCGCTGTCCTTCGGGCAGCAGCGGCTGTGGCTGCTGGACCGGCTGCAGCCCGGCCGCCCCGACTACAACATGCCGGGGGCCGTACGGCTGACCGGGGAGCTCGACACCGAAGCGGCCCTGGCGGCCCTGGCGGACGTCGTCGCCCGGCACGAGGTGCTGCGCTCGCGGATCGAGGAGTCCGGGGAGTCCGGGGAGTCCGGGGAGTCCGGCGGCGAGGGGGCCTTCGCTGCCCGCGTCGTACCCGGTCCGGTCTCGATGTTCACCCCCGCCTTCACCGACCTGTCCGAGCTGGGTGCGGTGGCGGCCGGGGAGCGGGCGCGGGAGCTGGCGGCGCACGAGGCGGCGCTGCCCTTCGACCTGGCCGCGGCGGGCCCGCTGCGGGCCCGTCTGGTCCGGATCGCCCCGCGGGAGCACCTGCTGGTGATCGTCGCCCATCACATCGCCTTCGACGGCTGGTCGGTGGGGGTGTTCTGGCGGGAGTTCTTCGCCGCCTACCGGGCCCGCACCCTCGAAGGGGCCGAGCCGCTGCCGGAACTCGCGGTCTCCTACCGCGAGTTCGCGGCCTGGCAGCGCGAGCGGCTGAGCGGTGACGCCCTCGCGGACACCCTCGGCCACTGGCGGGAGCGGCTGGCCGGGCTCGCCCCGCTGGACCTGCCCACCGACCGGCCCCGGCCGGCCACCCCGTCCGGGCGCGGCGGGCAGTTCTCCTTCGAGCTGCCCGAGCCGCTGCTGCGCGGGCTGCGCGACCTGGGGCGGCGGCACGACGCCACCTTGTTCATGGTGCTGCTGGCGGGCTTCCAGGCCCTGCTGGCCCGCTGGTCGGGCAGCGAGGACGTGGCGGTGGGCTCCCCCATCGCGGGCCGTGACCGCACCGAACTGGAGCCGCTCATCGGCTTCTTCGTCAACAGCCTGGTGCTGCGCACCGAGCTGTCCGGCGACCCGGCCTTCGGTGAACTGCTGGACCGGGCCCGGGAGACGGCCCTGGAGGCCTACGCCCACCAGGAGGTGCCGTTCGAGCGTCTGGTGGAGGAGGTCCGGCCGGAGCGCGACCTGAGCCGCAACCCGCTGTTCCAGGTGATGCTGGTGCTCGACGAGGAGGCCGCCGCGCCGCCCGCACCGCCCGGGCTGGACGTCGAACCGCTCCCGCTGGCCAGCGGGGCCTCGAAGTTCGATCTGTCGCTGTACTTCGTCGAGGAGGAGGGCGCGCTGCGCGGCGAGGCCGTGTTCGCCACCGATCTCTTCGACCGGGCGACCGTCGAGCGCATGACCTCGGCACTGGCCGAACTGCTCACGGCCGCGGTGGCCGATCCCGCGACCCCGCTGGGCGCGCTGCCCCTGATGGGTCCGGCCGAGGAGCGCCGGATCCTGCGCGCGGGCGCCGGGACCGCCGGGCCGGCGTCCGAGCTGCCGCTGCCGGTGCTCGTCGGTGAGCAGGTCTCCCGTACTCCGGAGGCCGTCGCCGTGGACGACGGGGAGCGCAGGCTCACGTACGCCGGGCTGTGGGAGGTCTCGGGCCGGCTGGCCCGGGAGCTCGCCCGGCTGGGCGTGGGCCCGGACACGGCGGTGGCCGTGTGCGCGGAGCGTTCCGCGCTGCTGCCGGCGGCGCTGCTGGGCGTGCTGCGCTCCGGCGGCCTGTACGTGCCCGTGGACCCCGGGTATCCGGCCGACCGGATCGGCTACATGCTCGCGGACAGCGGCGCCCGGGTACTGGTGGTGTCGGGGCGCTCCGGCGCCGCGCAGGCACCGGACGGGGTCGCCGTGGTGGACCTCGACGCCCTGGCCGGGGACGGGAGCGCGCGGGCCGACTTCGCACCCGTGCCGCCGGCACCGGAGCAGCTGGCGTACGCGCTGTACACCTCGGGCTCGACGGGCCGCCCGAAGGGGGTCACCGTGCCGCACCGGGCGCTGGCCAACTTCGCCCGGGACATGGTGCGCAGGCTGGAGCTGACGGCCGGTGACACGGTCGCGGCCGTCACCACGGCCTCCTTCGACATCGCCGTGCTGGAGCTGCTGGTCCCGCTCGTGTGCGGGGCCACCGTACGGGTCGTCGACCGGGAGACCGCACGGGACGGCACCCTGCTCGCGAAGGAGCTGGACTCGGCGCCGGTCACGGTCGTCCAGGCCACCCCGGCCACCTGGCACCAGCTGATGGAGTCCGGCTGGCAGGCGCCCCGCGTACGGGCGCTGTGCGGCGGCGAGGCGCTGCCGCCGGCCCTGGCCGAGCGGATGCGTACGGCGCTGGGCACGGTCTGGAACGTGTACGGGCCGACGGAGACCACCGTCTGGTCCACCGCGCACCGGCTGTCCGGACCGGTGGGCGACGGGCCGGTGCCGATCGGCTCGGCGCTCGCCAACACCCGGCTGCACGTGCTGGCCGCGGGCCTGCGCCCGGTGCCGGTAGGCGTGTTCGGCGAGCTGTACATCGGCGGCGACGGGGTGGCCCGCGGCTACCACGGGCGGCCGGCGCTGACCGCGGACCGGTTCGTGCCCGATCCGTACGCGGCGGGCGAACGGCTGTACCGGACGGGTGACCTCGTACGACGGCTCGCGGACGGCGGGCTGGAGTACCGGGGCCGGGCCGACGGTCAGGTGAAGGTGCGCGGCCACCGCATGGAGCTCGGCGAGATCGAGTCCGCGCTCGCACGCCACCCGCGGGTGCTGGCGGCAGCCGTGGCCGTCCACGGCACGGGGGTGGACGCCGTGCTGGCCGGCTACGTGACCTGGCGGGACGAGGCGGGCGACGTGCGCGAGCTCGGCGACTTCCTGCGCCAGGACCTGCCCGAGTACATGGTCCCGGCCGTCCTCACCGCGCTGGAGCGGCTCCCGCTCACCCCGAACGGCAAGCTCGACCGCAAGGCGCTGCCCGCCCCTTCGGCGGACGCGGCGCGCGGCGGTGGCGCGGGGCGGACCGCCCCGCGCGACACGACCGAGCTGCGGATGGCGCGGCTGTGGGAACAGACCCTGGGGACGGCCCCGATCGGGGTGCGCGACGACTTCTTCGCGCTCGGCGGGCACTCGCTCAAGGCCTTCGCCCTGATGGCCGCCGTACGCCGGGAGTTCGGCGTGGAACTCCCGCTGAACCTGGTGTTCCGCCGGCGCACCGTGGAGCTGCTCTGCGAGGCGCTGCCGGACGCGGGGGCGGCCGCCGCCAGGCTGCTGGTCCCGCTGGCCGACGGGGACCCGTCCCGGCCGCCGCTGGTCCTCGTCCACCCGCGGGGCGGCGACGTCGTCTGCTACCGGGACCTGGTGCGGGACCTGTCCGCCCGTCCCGGGGGCGACCGGCGGATCCTCGGCCTGGAGTCGGTGGGCTACAACACCGGCGAGACCCCGCTGGAGCACGTGCCCGAGATGGCCGAGCGCTATCTGGCCGCGCTGCGCGAGGAGCAGCCGCACGGCCCGTACCTGCTCGCCGGCTGGTCGTTCGGCGGGACGGTGGCCTACGAGATGGCGGCCCGGCTGGAGGCCGCCGGTGAGGAGGTCGCCTTCCTCGGCCTGATCGACGCGGCGGCGCCGGGCGCGGCTGCTGGCAGCCGTTGCGGTACGGCTGCCGGGCCGGGCGATCCGGATCTGCTGCGGTACGGCATCGCCGCCGGGATCGACGCCGGCTCGGCGCGCGAACTGGACGAGGAGGAACTGCTCGACGTCCTGGTGCGCCGGGGCCGCGAGGAGGGCACCCTCCCCCGGACGTCCCCCACCCAGGCCCTGCGCCGGCTGCTGCGGGTCGCCGAGGCGAACGGGGCGGCCTCCGCGGCCTACCGCACGGACGCTGTACTCGCCGTCGGCCTGCATCTCTTCACGGTCGACGAGCGCCATCCGGAGCTCGCGACCCCGCTGGTGGACCCGGCGGCCTGGCGGCCGCGCACCGCGGGCGCCGTCGTACGGGCCGCGGTCCCGGGCAACCACCACGACCTGGTGGACCCGCCGCACTGCGCCGCCCTGGCGCAGCTGCTGGCCGCGGCCTTGCCCTTCTGACCCGCGTAACGCCCCTGGCCCTCCTGGCCCTTCTGCACGGCCCGACCACGAAGACCCTTCCGCATCCCTGATCCATCGAGGAGAACACCGTGAACGACTCGTCCCCGCAGCAGTACCTGGTCGTCGCCAACGACGAGGAGCAGTACTCCCTCTGGGAGGCCGGCCGGCCCGTCCCGCTCGGCTGGCACGACCAGGGCGTGCGCGGCACCAAGGAGGAGTGCCTCGCGCACATCGAGCGGGTGTGGACCGACATGCGCCCGCTCAGCCTCCGCGTGAGCATGGCCGGCTGACCCGACGATCCCCGGGCACCACGCCGCCCGGCAGACCCCGTCGCGGGCTGCCGGGCGGCGCGGCGGTGCCGGAAGGAACCCCGTATGACCAGCTCGTACACCGGCGGCTCCGCGTCATCGCGCCGCCGCACCCCGCTCGCCGCCCTGGTGGCGGCCTCCGGGATCTCCTCGCTCGGCATGGCGGCGACCCTGGTCGCCGTGCCCTGGTTCGTCCTCCACAGCACCGGCAGCGGCACCCGGACGGGGCTCGTCGCCACCGCCGAGGTGCTGGGTCTGCTGTGTTCCGCCGTGCTCGCCGGTCCGGTGGTCGACCGGCTGCCCGTACGCGCGACGAGCATCGGAGCGGATCTGCTGACTGCTGCGGCGATCAGCCTGATCCCGCTCCTGCACGCCGCGGGCGCCCTGCCCCTGCCCGTCCTGATCGTCCTGGTCTTCCTGGTGGGGGCCGCCCGCGGGCCGTCCGACACCTCCAAGCAGCTGCTGCTGCCCGGCGCGATGCGACGCGCGGGCGTCACGGCGGAGCGGGCCACGGGAGCGGTCGAGGGAGCCCGCCGGACCGGCATGATGGCGGGGGCGCCGCTGGCCGGTCTGCTCATCACGACCGCCGGCGCCGTGCGCACCCTGTACGCGGACATGGCCGCGATGGCGCTGTGCGCCCTCCTCGTGGCGGCCCTGGTGCCGGCGGCCTCCCGCCCGGCCGGCGGCGGGGCGCCGCGCGGCTCCTACGCCCAGGAACTGCGTTTCGGGCTCGGCCAGTTGCGCGGGGACCGGCTGCTGGGGGCGATGGTGGGGGTCCTGATGCTGACCAACGCCCTCGACGGGGCGCTGAACGGTGTGCTCTATCCGGCGTACGGGGCCCAGGTGCTGCGCAGCAGCGCCCTGTTCGGGGCGATGGTGACCGCCATGGGCGCCGGCGCGCTGCTCGGGGCGGCCCTGTACGGCTGGGCGGGCCACCGGATGCCCCGGCGCACGGTGTTCGTCGGGGCCTTCGTCCTGGTCGGGGCGGTGCGGTGTGCAGCATTGGCCGCCGAGCCCGGGGTGCCGGTGCTGCTGGGCGTACTGGCCCTGTCCGGTATCGGGTCGGGGATCGTGGGTCCGCTGATGATGTCGGTCGCCTACGAGCGGGTGCCCGAGGCGGTGCGGGGGCGGGTGTTCGGTCTGCTGACGGCGGCCGCGCTGGCGGCGACGCCGCTCGGGATGCTCGGTGCGGGGCTGGCCCTGGACGCCTCGGGGCTGGTGGCGGCGCTGCTGGGCACGGGGGCGCTGTACCTCGCGGTCACGCTCACACCGCTGGTCTTCCCGGTGTGGCGCGAGCTCGACGCCCGGGGCCCGGCGGGGCCCGCGGAGGCGCCGGCGGGGCATGAACAGGGCTCCTTGGCCGCCGCAGGAGCGGGGATCCTGACCGAATAGGCGCGATTCAAGGGGATTTGCGGCCCCTCACCATCGCGCCAGGCAGCTTGATGAGCAGTCTGATCGATCACCGAAGCGCCCCGGGCACGGCAAGGTTGGTCCTGCACCGACCGGCGCGGACGGCCCACAAAGTGGTCCGCGACCACACCAGACCGCTCGTACTCCTGGGGATCCCATGCTCAAGCGTTACGTCATCGCCCTGTCCGTGGCCGCGTCCGCCCTGCTGCTGCCCACCGCAGGCGTCGCTCAGGCCGCCGACGACACCTCGGCCGCGACCACCGTGACGACCACCACCGGGGGCGAAGGCAGCACCACCACCCAGACGCCGCGTCAGATCGTCACGCCGAGCGGCCGGGTGGTGACGGTCGGCGGCACGACGAACGGCCGGCTGCGCGACACGAACGACAGCTCCTGGGGCGGCTGATCGCACCGGCCCGTAAGGGGCGCGGAAAGGGGGGGAGGGAGGATCGCACCGCGATCCTCCCTCCCCCCTTTCCCTCCACGCGCTTCGTCAGTCGCTGGGACCGCAGAGGCAGATGACGGCGTACCGCGCCTCCGGCGCACCGACACACCTGCGCGACCACCGGGCCGGTACGTACAGCAGCTCGCCGGGCAGCAGCCGGCACTGGAAGGACTCCGGCCCGCCGCTCTCGCCGGTCCCGGTCAGCTGCCAGGTCACGGCGCCGGCGATCTGGTGGATCAGCAGGTGCTCCCCGTCCCCGGGCCGACCGGTCCAGACCGGGTCCACGCCGGTGCCCGGCGCGGACCCGGCCGTCTCCACCCGGTCCAGCCGGACGGACAGGCCGGTCAGGGAGGCCAGTTCGGTCGTGAACCGGTCCACCTGGGCCGGGCACACACCGCCGCCCGCCGGGCCCGCCCCGGCGTCATCGGGGTCGCCGAACGCGGGGTTGTCGTACTCGGGCCACAGCACACCCGGCGCCCGGTCCAGGTGGACCGAGAGGAACAGGACGATCTCCCGCAGGTGCGGGGCCTCCCGCTCGCAGGCTTCATCCGGCATGTCCATCAAAACGCGCCCCTCTTGTTCGGCGGCTCCACAGCTCCCATCCCAGCAGCATGCGACACGCCCGCCGACCGCGACAGACACGAGAACACGTGACACCAGGTCAGGAGTGCTGTACCGGCTGTCCCTGCCCGCCGTCCGCCTCGGCCTCCGGCGCCAGCAGGCCGCGCGCGGCGGCGGCCACCCCCGCCTGGAAGCGACTGCCCGCGCCCAGCTCCTGCATGATGTCGGCGATGTGGCGCCGGGCCGTGCGCAGCGACATGCCCAGGCGCCGCGCGATGGCCTCGTCCTTCAGTCCGGCCGCGAGCAGCCGGATGATCGTCTCGTGGATCTCGCGGGCCACCTCTTCGAGTCCCTGGCCCGCCGCGGCCGAGAACGGCGAGGCCAGGTCCCAGGTCTGGTCGAAGATGTTGCACAGGTACGCGACGGTCGACGGCTCGCGAACGACGACGGCGCCCCAACTTCCGTCGGCGACGGGTATGAAGGCCAGTTCCCGGTCGAAGGCGATGAGCCGGCCGAACAGTTCGTGCGCGGTGCGGTACTGCGCCCCCAGTACCGAGGTGGCCGCGACGTAGGCCTGGCTCGGTCCGTTGAAGCGGGCCGTGTGGTGGTAGAGGGTCCGGATCGAGATCCCCCGCTGGAGCATCGTCTCGTCCCGCCGCAGCGCCTCCTGCATCGCCTCCGGCACCCTGCTGCCGCCCCCGGGCTGCGAGCTGAGCATCTCGGTCGTGCAGTTGAGAGAGGCCCGGTTGAGTGCCCCGCGCACGTCCTCCAGGCTCTCCAGGACCTCCAGCGACTCCCCCGTGGAGCGGCGGCCCAGGTAGTGCGGCAGGAAGCGCCCCAGGTCCTCGCGGATCCCGCTGATCGCCTGCTGCTGGTCGCGGATCTGCGCCTCCAGGGGCGCGACGAGCTGCTCGGCGGCCGTGTCCGGGGCCACCGCGAAGGCCACCGACGGGTCGATCGGGCTCACGTGCAGCAGGCGGGAGGCGCGCAGGCGCGTCACGCTGCGCCGGACCTCGTCCGCCTCGAGTCCCGTACCGGCGGCCACGGCGTCCACGTCCACCGTGCGGTGTTCGAGCACCCAGCCGTAGACATCGATGTCAACATCGGCTCTCTTCGGATCCGGCACAGCGTCAGATGTTTGCATTGCCCCACTTTGCCCTTTTCACCCCGGGTCGCTTTACTGCCAGGCACTTTGGTGAGGTGCCTGCCCCCTGGCGCCAGGATATGCAGGACGAAAGGCTGTACCGGACGAACAGCGGCGGGTGTCCGGCCACTTCAGGCCCCGGACGTCCGAAACGGTGCGGTCACGCGCAGCGTGACCGCACCGTCACCGGGGGTGCCGAACCCGCCGCTCCCCCCTTCATCTTCGACCCGGAATCCGGAGCCCCACATGCTGCACACCACGCTCACCGCCCGCGCACCGGAACTGCCCGCCCTGACCCCCCGCGAGCAGGAGGTCCTCGCCTACCTCGCGCAGGGGGACACGTACCGGATGATCGCCTGCCGGATGGGGCTGAGCCCGCACACGGTCGACACCTACCTGCGCCGGCTGCGCAGCAAGACCGGCGCGGTGAACCGGACCCAGCTGACCCACATCGCCTTCCGGCTGGGCTACTGAGCCGGTCGCGAGGCCGTGGCCCCGGCCCCGGCCTCCGGGGCATCGTCCTCGAACTCGCGCATCCGCCGCAGCGGAGAGCAGAGCAGGACCAGCGGGGCCGCCGACAGTGCGGCGGCACAGAGCCACAGGGCGTTGCGCACGCCCAGCAGTTCACCGAGGAGTCCCGCCAGCAGGCCGCTCAGGGGCAGTACGCCCCACACCAGGAAGCGCATGGTGGCGGTCATCCGGCCGAGCAGGTGCGGCGGGCAGACCGTCTGCCGGTAGGTGACCTGGCAGATGTTGTACAGGGTGACGCCGGCCGACTGGACGAGCGACCCGAGCACGAACAGGCCGATCCGCCAGTCGTCGTCGGCCAGCGGGAGCAGCAGCCCGAAGGGCATGGTCACCAGCAGGGACAGCCACGTGAGCCGGGCCGCGCCGACGGCCCGGGTCACCCGGTCCGCGGCGGTGGCCGCCAGCACCGAGCCGATCGTGGCGGTCGTCAGCACCCAGCCGATGGCCGCGGGCGGCAGCCCCACCGTGCGGGTCAGGAACAGCACCTCGATGGCCATCACCGCGCTGAGGAACAGGTTCACGGCAGCCGTGTTCAGGGCGATGAGCCGCAGGATCCGGTGGCTCAGGACGTAACCCAGCCCTTCGCGGATGTCGCGCAGCAGGTGCCGGCGCGGGGCGGGCTCCGGCTTCTCCTCCCGGGCCCCGATCCGCCCCAGCAGGACCACGGACACCAGTGAGGTGACCGCCTGCCCGGCCAGCGTCCCGGCCGCGCCGAGCAGTTGCACCAGGAAGCCGGCGATGCCGGGGCCCGCGAACTCGGCCCCCGAACGCACGGTCTCCAGCTTCGAGTTGCCCGCGATCAGGGTGTCCTTGCCGATGAGGGTCGGCAGGTAGCTCTGATCGGCCACGTCACCGAACAGCCGGGCGCAGCCGAGCAGCAGGGCGACCGCGTACAGCAGCGGCATCGAGTGCAGGTCCAGCAGGTAGGCCACCGGCAGCGCCGTCAGCAGGACGGCGCGCGCCAGGTCGGCGGCCATCATCACGCGGCGCTTGCGCATCCGGTCCACCCAGGCCCCGGCGGGCAGTCCCAGCAGCAGGAAGGCCGCGTGTTCCGCGGCGGACAGCAGACCTGCCTGCATCGCCGAGGCGTCCAGGGTGAGCACCGCCATCAGCGGCAGGGCCACGTACGTGATGCTGCCGCCCAGCTCGTTGCAGATGTGCGAGGACATGAAGAGACGGAAGTCCCTGCGCCGGCGGCGCTCGACGCTCTGCACGGGATCGGTGGACTCGTCGGTGGTGACGGACACGGGTGCGTTCCTTGTCTGGTCGCGGACCGAGTCCGCGGGCTGCTGGTTCATCGGGGGGCGGGCGCGGGCAGCGCCCGGGGATCGAGCTTGCCGCCCGGGGTCCGCGGCAGCCTGTCCATCAGTGTCACCACGGCCGGTACGAGGTACCCGGGCACCTTGGCCAGAAGGTGCCGGCGCAGGGCGTCCGGGGTGAGGGAGCTGCCGGGGGTGACGGCGGCCCAGGCGGCCAGCTGCGGTCCGCCGTCCGCCGGGACGGCGCGGACGACCACGTCGACGACGTCGGGGTGGGCGGCCACGGCCGCCTCCACCTCCTTGAGTTCGACCCGGTGGCCGCGGATCTTGACCTGGTCGTCGGCGCGCCCGAGGAAGACGAGCGGGCCGCCGGGTGCGCGGGTGACCCGGTCTCCCGTGCGGTACATGCGCTCGCCCGGCGCGTCGGCGAAGGGGTCGGCGACGAACCGCTCGGAGGTCGGCCCCGGCCGGCCGTGGTAGCCGCGCGCCAGGCAGGAGCCCGCCAGGTACAGCTCGCCCGCGGCGCCGGGGGGCGCCTCGCGCAGCTCCTCGTCGAGGACGTAGGCGCGTACGCCCGCCAGCGGTGCGCCGAGCGGGATCAGCTCGTCGCCCGCGAAGCCGGCCAGTTCGGCCGGTCCCGGCTCGTAGGAGGTGGCGGTGATCGTGGACTCGGTGAGGCCGTAGCAGCTGATCACCGGGGGGTGGCCGGCGGCCGTCCAGCGCTGCAAGTCCGCGGTGCGGCCCGCGTCGCTCCCGATCACCACGCGGCGCAGCGCGGACGGCAGCGGCCGCGGGGCGCGCTGCAGGTCCTTGGCCCACTGCGACCAGTACGGGGTGGGCAGGTTGACGACGCTGATCCCCTCCTCGGCGAGGAACGGCTCCAGTTCGGCGGGCGAGAGGACGTTGTCCTTGACGAAGACGGCCGTGCCGCCCGTGCACCAGGTGGGCAGGGCCTCCTCCAGGCTGACGTCGAAGGCGGGGGCCGCGAACTGCAGGACCGCGTCCTCGGCGGTCAGCCCGTAGCGTCCGGCCAGGGTGGCGACCTGCGCGGCGAGTCCGGCGTGGCCGACCGCCACGGGTTTGGGCTGCCCGGTGGAGCCGGAGGTGAAGAGCACGTAGGCGAGGGAGCCGGGGGCGACGTCGGCGGGCCGGGACGCCGACGTGGGGGCCGCGGTCGTGGTGGAGGCCCAGAACAGCTCGCTCCCGGTGCGGCGTTGCAGCATCGCCGCCGCGCAGGTGTCCTGCGCGACCGCGTGCCGGGTCCCGGCGGCCCGCAGCAGGGTGCGCAGCCGCTCGTCGGGGGCGTCGAGGTCCACCAGGAGGGGGGCCGCGCCCGCGTACCAGATGCCGAGCAGCCCCACCGCCCAGTGAACGCCCCGGCGCACCCCCAGGAGCACCGTGTCCTCCGGCCCGGCGCCCGCGGCGCGCAGTTCCTCGGCCACCGCACGCGCCCGCCGGTCGAACTGGCGGTACGTCAGCTCTCCTTCCGGTGCGCGGACCGCGGTGGCCTCGGGTGCGATCCCGGCCCGGTGCGCGATGCGCAGGGGCACGGGGGTGGTCTCGGTGGGGCTCATGGTGGTGGTGTCTCCTGGGGGTGCGGACGGGCTCTTCGCGGGGGGCTTTACGCGGGAGGGGTGTGGCGGGTTCAGGCGCGGTCAGGCGCCTGAACGCGCGGTCATGCCTGGTCAGCCCTGGTCAGCCCTGGTCACGGGAGCGGGGGCGCAGCGCGGGGCGGGCGGGTGCGGTGGCGACCTCGGCGAGGCGGGCGGCGATGCCCGCCGGGGTGGGCGTCTCGAAGAGGTCGCGGATGTTCAGCCGTGCGCCGAGTTCGGTGCCGATGCGGCCGGTCAGCCGGGTGGCGAGGAGGGAGTGGCCGCCGTGGGCGAAGAAGTCGTCGTCCATGCCCGCCTCCTGGAGGCCGAGGACGGAGGCGAAGATCTCGCAGACCGTCTTCTCCGCCGGGGTGGCGGGCAGCCGGCCCGCCGGGCGGTGCACGGTGGCCGGGTCGGGGAGCGCCTTGCGGTCGAGCTTGCCGTTGACGGTGAGCGGGAACTGCGGCAGGTGCAGGAACAGCGACGGGACCATGTAGTTGGGCAGGTTCCGGCCCAGTTCGGTGCGGACCTCCTCGGCGGTGGGCGTGCCGGTGAAGTAGCAGATGAGCCGCTGCTGGCCCGCGTGGTCCCGGTCGACGGCGACGACGGCCTCGCCGACGCCCGGTACGGTGCGCAGCGCGGTCTCCACCTCACCGAGTTCGATGCGGTTGCCGCGGACCTTGACCTGGTGGTCCTGGCGGCCGAGGAAGTCGAGCTGGCCGTCGGCCCGCATCCGGGCGAGGTCGCCGGTGCGGTACATGCGGCTTCCGGGCACGGCGGAGAACGGGTCGGGGACGTAACGCTCGCTGGAGCGGCGCGGGTCGCGCAGGTATCCGGGGCCCACGCCGGTGCCGCCGATGAAGAGTTCGCCGGGCACGCCGGGCGGTACGGGGGCGAGTGCGGCGTCCAGCAGGTAGAGGGTGTTGTTGCGCAGCGGGCGGCCGACGGGCAGCCGGCCGTGTTCCAGCTGGGCGTGCACGTCGGGGCCGATGAAGGCGTGGGTGTTGTCGTCGGAGCACTCGGTGAGGCCGTAGGCGTTGACGATCGCGGCCTGCGGGTGGCGCGCGTACCAGCGGGTGCACAGTTCGGGCGGCAGCACCTCGCCGTTGACGATGAACCAGCGCAGTTCGGGCAGGGCCGGCGGCAGCACGCCGGTGTCCCACAGGTCGACGGCGGCGCGGACGAAGGAGGGCACGGTCTCCAGGACGGTGATCCCCCGGCGGGCGGCGTCGTCGAAGAGGGCGGCCGGGTCGCGGGCGGTGTCCCGGGTGACCAGGTGGACCTGTCCGCCGGTGATGAGCGGGGCGAGCATCTGCCACACGGAGATGTCGAAGGTGAGCGGGGCGTTCATCACCACGCGGTCGCCGTCGCCGAGGCCGAGGTCCTCGGCCTTGGCCAGGAGGTGGTTGTTCATGCCCCGGCGGTGGACCATGGCGCCCTTGGGCTTGCCGGTGGAGCCCGAGGTGAAGCAGACGTAGGCGAGGGCGTCGGGTCCGCCGGCCGGTGCCGGACGCTCGCCCGGGGCGGCGGCGGCCGCGTCGTCGATCACGAGGACGGGCAGGCCGCCGGGGACGGCGGCGGCGATCTCCTCGGCGCGGGCGCGCTGTTCGGGTGCGGCCAGCAGCCGGGCGATCCCGCCGCTCGCGAGGAGGCCGGCGGTACGGGTGACGGGTCCCTCGGGGTCGAGGGGGACGTAGGCCGCTCCGGAGCCCAGGATGCCGAGCATCGCGACGGGGACCCGGGCGGTGGGCTCGCTCAGCACCGCGACCAGGTCGCCGGGGCGCACGCCGTCGGCGAGCAGGGCCAGGGCGAGGGCGTCGGCGCGGGCGACGAGTGCCGCGTAGCTCAGCTCGCGGCCGCTGTCGTCGGTGGTGGCGACGGCGTCGGGCCGGCGCTCGGCCTGCTGCCGTACGCGCTCGACGGCCTCCGCGTACTGCTCGTCGCGTGCGGTGTCGTTCCATTCGACCAGGACGCGGTGGCGTTCGGCCGGGGAGAGCAGGTCCACGGTGCCCACCGGGCACGACGGGTCCTCGGCGACGGCCTCCAGGAGCCGGGCGAGCCGTTCCAGCAGGGCCTGGGCGGTGTCCCGTTCGAAGACGTCCGGTCGGTAGTCGATCTGCAGGCGCAGCCGGTCGCCGGGGATGGCGGTCAGCGAGAGCGGGTAGTGGGCGGCGTCGTACGGGTCCACTCCGGTGACGCGGAGCCCGCCCGCGCCGAGGGCGGCGAGGCCGGCCGCGTCGACCGGGTAGTTCTGGAAGGCGACGCAGGAGTCGAAGAGCTCCCCCGCTCCGGCGAGCCGCTGGATCTCGACCAGTCCCAGGTGGTGGTGGTCGATCAGCCGCGCCTGCTCGTCCTGGAGCCGTTCGAACAGGGCGACGAGGGACTCCGCGGGGTCGATCCGCACGCGCACCGGCACGGTGTTGATGCACAGGCCCACGATGTCGGCGACGCCGGGCAGTTCGGGGTCGCGGCCGCTGACGATGGCGCCGAAGACCACGTCCTCGGAGCGGATCTGTCGCCCGAGCAGGAGCGCCCACGCGCCCTGGAGCAGGGTTCCGGAGGTGATCCGGTGCTCGCGCGCGAGGGCGCCGAGCCGCTCGGTCAGGGACTCGGGGAGGTACGTCTCCACGCGGTCGGGCAGGACCGAGCCGGGGGGCGGGGACACGGGCGCGGTGCGGGTTCCGCCCGGCAGGCCGTCCAGGGCCCGGGTCCAGGCGTCCTGGGCGGCGGCCGTGTCGCGGCTGTGGAGGCGGCCCAGGAAGGCCGAGTACGGGGTGACCGGGCCCAGGGGCGCGTCGTCGGCGTGGTGCAGGGCGAGGAGTTCGCGCACCAGGACCGGCCAGGACCAGCCGTCCATCAGGATGTGGTGGTAGGTCAGCAGCAGCCGGTGGGACAGCGGGCCGGTGCGGATGAGGGCGAAGCGCAGCAGCGGGGGCCGGGCGAGGTCGAAGCGGGTGGCCCGGTCCTCGGCGAGGAGGGTGTCGACGGCGGCGGCCCGCTCGGCCCGGTCGAGCCCGGACAGGTCCACCTCCTGCCAGGGGGCCCGTACGCCGCGCTGGACGACCTGGGCGGGTTCGCCGGTGGCGCGGCGCAGGAAGCCGGCGCGGAGGTTGGCGTGCCGTTGCAGGACGGTGTCGGCGGCGGCGCGCAGCCGGTCCGCGTCGAGGGGGCCGTCGAGGTCGAGGAGCAGCTGGGCGACGTAGACGTCGCGTTCCTCCTCGTCGAAGAGGGCGTGGAAGAGGATGCCGTCCTGGAGCGGGGAGAGCGGCAGGACGTCCTCGACCAGGGAGCGGGCGGCGGGGGCGGCGGCAGGGACGGGAGCGGGGGCAGGGGTGGACGGCGGGTGGTTCACGGTGGTGTTCCTTCTGTGGTCAGGCGGTCTGGGTGCGGCGGGCCCGGCGGACGATCGGCGGGTCCTCGGAGCCGGCGCCGGCGGCCGCGGCGGCGGGCAGCGCCGCGGCCAGTTCGGCGACGGTGGGGCCGGTGAAGAACTGGCGGATGCCGACGGCGGCCCCGAACCGCGCCGTGACCTCGGCGAGGAGCTGCGTGGCGAGCAGGGAGTGGCCGCCGAGGTCGAAGAAGCTGTCGTGGACCCCGATCCGGGGCAGGCCGAGGACCTGCTCCCAGATCGCGCACAGGGCGCGCTCGTCGTCGGTGCGCGGTTCCTGGTGGGCTCCTGCGGCGCCGGCCGTCGCCGGGCCCGGTGCGGGCAGGGCGGTCAGGTCGGTCTTGCCGTTGGCCGTCACGGGGAAGGCGTCGAGCAGGGTGAGGGTGGCGGGCACCATGTAGTCGGGCAGCCGGGCGCGCAGGTGCTCGCGCAGTTCCCGCGGGTCCGGGGCGGGGGTTGCTTCGGCGGGGACCGCGTAGCCCGCGAGCGCGGGTCCGGCGGCCGTGTCCACGACGGTGACGGCGGCCTGGCCCACCGCCGGGTGGGCGGCCAGGGCGTGCTCGATCTCGCCGGGTTCGATGCGCAGTCCGCGGATCTTGACCTGCCGGTCGGCGCGGCCGAGGTACTCGACCTGGCCGTCGGTGTTCCGGCGGGCCAGGTCTCCGGTGCGGTACATGCGGGCGCCCGGGGGGCCGTACGGGCAGGCGACGAAGCGTTCGGCGGTCAGCGCCGCCCGGCCGAGGTAGCCCTGGGCGAGTCCGGCGCCCGCGATGTAGAGCTCGCCGATGACGCCGGGCGCCACGAGACCGAGCCGGCTGTCCAGGACGTGGAGCTGCGTACCGTCGAGCGGGCGGCCGATCGGGACCTGCCCGTCGGGGGCCTCCTGGCCCGGGCCGACGGCGAAGGTCGCGGCGAAGGTGGTGGTCTCGGTGGGGCCGTAGGCGTTGGTGACGGTGGTACGGGGGCAGGCCTCGCGGACCCGGCGGACCATGGACGGCGAGGCGGCCTCGCCACCGGTCATCACCTCGTGCAGCGTGCCGAGTGCGGGCAGGCAGCGGTCGGCGAGGACGTTGAAGAGGGTGGCGGTGAGGAAGGTTCCGGTGACCTTCTCCTCGGTCATCAGCCGGGCCAGCGCGTCGACGTCGAGCTCGCCGGGCGGCGCGACGACGACCAGGCCGCCGTTCAGGAGCGGCACCCACAGTTCGTAGGTGGAGGCGTCGAAGGCGTGCGGGGAGCGGAACAGGACCCGCTCGTGCGCGCCGCCGCGCCAGCGCCCGTCGGTGGCGAGGGCGACGACCTCGCGGTGCGGGACGGCCACGCCCTTGGGCGTGCCGGTGGAGCCGGAGGTGTACATCAGGTAGGCGAGCGCGTCGGGATGCCCGGGCGGCCCGTCCGTCGCCGCTGTCGCGGCCTCGTCGGCGGGGGCCCCGTCCGGGCGCAGTACGTGGCGCGGACCCGCCGGTACGGGCTCGCCGTCCGGGACGTCGGTGACGAGGACGGCGGCCCCGGCCGCGGTGATGACGGCCTCGGTACGGGCGCGCGGGGCCCGCCCGTCCAGCGGCAGGTAGGCGGCGCCCGCCTTGAGGATGCCGAGGCAGGCGGCGACGAGGCCGGCCGAGCGGTCCATCAGTACGGCGACGGCCTCGCCCGGGCGGACGCCGAGGGCACGCAGCCGCCCGGCGATCCGGTCGGCCCGGGCGTCGAGTTCGGCGTACGTGGTCTCCTGGCCGGCGCAGAGCACGGCGGCGCGGCCGGGGTGGGCGGCGGCCCGCTCCTCGAAGGCCTGGTGGACGGTGCGGGCGTCGTCGGCGACCGGCGCGCCCTGCCAGTGCTCCAGGAGGTCGGCGCGCTCCCCGGGCAGCAGGACGTCGAGCGCGGAGAGGGGGATCCCGGGGTCGCGCACGACGGCGCCGATGAGGTGGACGAGCCGGTCCAGCAGGCGCCGGGCCGTCGTCCCGTCGAACAGGTCGCTCGCGTACTCCAGGCCGAGGGCCAGGCCCCGGGGTTCTCCGGTGGCCGCGTCGTGGAGCTCCTCGACCTCCAGGGTGAGGTCGAACTTGGCGGTGTCGGTGCGCACCGCCTCCACCTCGGCCCGCAGACCCGCGAAGGCGGGGGTGAGCGGCTCGCCGCGCTGGGCGGAGACGGCGACCTGGAAGAGCGGGTGACGGGCGGGCGAGCGGGCCGGGTTGAGGCGTTCGACGAGCGATTCGAAGGGCAGTTCCTGGTGGGCGTACGTCTCCAGGGCGGCGGAGCGCACGCGGCCCAGCACCTCCGTGAAGGTGGGGTCGCCCGAGGTGTCGGCGCGCACGATCAGGGTGTTGACGAAGAGGCCCACGAGGTCGGTGAGGGCTTCGTCGTCACGGCCGTCGACGGGGCAGCCGAGCGGCAGGTCGGTGCCGGCGCCGAGACGGGTGAGCAGGACCGCGAAGGCGGCCTGCACGGCCATGAACGGTGTGGCGCGGCCGCCTTGGGCCAGCGCGGCCAGCCCCGCGTGGACGGCGGCGTCGGTCCGTGCCTCCACCAGTGCGCCCCGGTGGCCGGCCACGGCCGGGCGCGGCCGGTCGGCGGGCAGGGCCAGTTCCTCGGGCAGGCCGTCCAGGACGGCCGCCCAGTGGGTGAGCAGCCGGGCGTGCAGGGAGCCGGGGTCCTGGGCCGGGCCGAGCAGTTCGCGCTGCCACAGGGCGTAGTCCGGGTACTGGACGGGCAGTTCGGGCCACTCGGGCGGCCGGCCGGAGCACCGGGCGGTGTAGGCGGCGGCCAGGTCTCGGACGAGGACGTTCACGGAGTGGCCGTCGCCCGCGATGTGGTGCAGGACCAGGAGCAGGTAGTGGTCCTCGGCCTCGTCGGTGAACAGGGCGGCGCGCAGCGGCGGTTCGGTGCGGAGGTCGAAGGGCCGGGACGACACCTCCCCGGCCCGCCGGGCGCGTCCGGCGGGCGGGCCGACGGTGACGGTGAGCTGCGGGACGGCGTCCGCGGGGTCCAGGACCCGCTGGTGGGGGCGGCCCGCCGCGTCGGGGAAGACGGTGCGCAGCGCCTCGTGGCGGGCACTGACGTCCGCGAGGGCGGCGCGCAGGGCGGCCCGGTCGAGGGCGCCGCTCAGCCGCAGCCCGACGGGGATGTGGTACAGCGCGCCGTCGGCGCCGTCCCGGGCGTGGAACCACAATCGCTGCTGGGCGTGGGACAGAGGGATCACAGCAGGGCTCCGAGCTGGGATTCGAAGGTGTCGAGGTCGGCCTGGCTGACCTGGGCGAGGGACACGTCGGAGGGGGTCAGCCCGCCGGCGTCCGGGCGGGCGGCGTGGGTGACGACGGCGCGCAGCATGGTGAACCACTCCTGTGCGAGGTCGTGGACCCAGCTCCCCGGGAAGACGTTGCCCGCCCAGGTCCAGGTGGCGCTGAGGGTGAGGCCGTCCGGGCCCTCGTGGGCGGCCGCGTTGACCTCCACGGCGTGGGCCATCGGAAGGCCGTCGTCGGCGTCGTCGAGGGCGAAGGCGTGACCGGGCGCGGCGTCCCAGGGGGCGTCGCCGCCCATCGGGAACCGGCCGAGGTAGTTGAAGCCGATCTGGGGTACGCCGCGCGCGGCGAGGTCCGGCCCGGTACGGGAATTGAGGTGGCGCAGCAGCCCGAAGCCGATGCCCTTGTCCGGTACGGCGCGCAGTTCCTCCTTGACCAGGCGCAGGGCGGCTCCGACCGCGGGTCCGCCGGCGCGGGCCTCGTCGAGGTCGGGGCGGCCGAGGGCGAGGCGGACGGGGAACACGGTGGTGAACCAACCGACGGTGCGGGACAGGTCCGTGCCGTCGGCGACGTCCTCCCGGCCGTGTCCTTCGACGTCGACGAGGACGGCGCCCTCCTCGTCCGCCCCGTCCCCGGCGTCCTCGCCGTCGGCGCTCCGCCGGCCGAGCACGGCGAGTGCCAGGGCGGTCAGCAGGACGTCGTTGACGGTGCCGTTGACGAGACCCGGCGCGGTGGTGAGCAGGGGGCCCGTCACGTCCGGCCCGAGGGTCAGCGTGAGGGTGTTGTCCGGGCTCTCGGGGTCGAGGCCGCCGGGCGCGCGGACCCCGGCGAGGGCCTGCGGGGCCTCGCGCAGGGCGGCTGCCCAGCGGTCGGCCTCGGCGGTCCGGCGGCCGGAGGTGGCCTCCGCGCGCAGCAGGTCGGCCCAGTGCGCGAAGGGGGTGTGCGCCGGTTCCAAAGCGGGTTCGCGGCCCTCGGCGAGGGCAGCCGCGCAGGCCCGCAGGTCGTCCTGGAGGATCCGCCACGAGACGCCGTCGACCACCAGGTGGTGGACGACGAGCGCGAGACGCCCCTGCTGTCCGGCTCCCCGGTCCAGGAGCACGGCGCGCAGCATGTGGCCCTCGCGGGGCGAGAGCAGCCGCCGGGCCGCGCGCATCCGCTCCCGGGTCAGGGCGGGCAGTTCCCCGTCGCCCTGCCCGCGGGCGTCCACGTGCTCCAGCAGCTCCGCCGCGGTGACGGAGCCCGCGGGCGGTACGAGCGGCTCGGCGCCGCAGGCACCGATCCCGTCGGGCAGCCGCAGCCGGAGCATCTCGTGGGTGTCGAGGAGGGCCTGGACGGTGCGTTCGGCGTCGGCCGCCCCGAAGCCCGGCGGGGTGCGCAGGACGAGCGACTGGTTGTACGTGTCGACGGGACCGCCGAGTTCGGCGAGCCAGCCCATGATGGGGGTGGGTACCAGCGGGCCCAGGCGGCGCGGGGGCACGGCCGGGCCGGCGCTCTCCCCCGGCCGGCCCTGGGCGCGGGCGGTGGCGGCGAGCGCGCTCACGCTCTCGGCGCGGAGCACGTCGCGGGTGCTGACGACGAGGCCGGCCGCGCGGGCGCGGCTGACGACCTGGATCGCCTGGATGCTGTCCCCGCCCAGCCCGGTGAAGCTGTGGCCCGCGTCGACCTCGGCGCGGCCGAGGACCTCGGCGAAGAGCGTGCGCAGGGTCCGTACGGGGTCGGCGCCGGTGTCGGTGTCGGTGTCGGCCGGCTGCCCGGCGCGGTGGACGGGCTCAGCCACGGGGCGCGTCCCCGGCGAGGGCGGCCACCAGGGAGGCGGGGCGCATGTCGGTCCAGACCCGCTCGACGTGGTCCAGGCAGGCCTGGCGGCCGTCGGGGCCGTGCACGACGGTCCAGCCGGCCGGGACGGGGTTGGCGGCGGGCCACAGGGAGTACTGGAGCTCGTCGTTGCGGACCACGACGTAGGCGGCGTTGTCGTTCTCGAAGGGGTTGCTCATGGCGGTTCACCTTTCGGATCGGGGTGCGGCCGTACGGGTCGTACGGCGTCTTCGGACGGGGAGTGACGGAAGGTCAGGAGTACTGCGCAGCCGCGACGTCGAGGCGGATCAGGGCGCGCGCCGCGTCCAGGGCGGCGTGCACGCCCCCGGGCTCGGGGTGGCGGGCGATCACGTGCCCGAGGCGGTCGGAGGCGCTGCGGGGCCTGCGTACGGGCGTGCCGGGGACGGCGGTGACCAGCACCGACTCGACTCCCCCGACGGCGGCGGCCTCCTGGGTGCCGTGGGCGGCCGTGAGGGTGCCGTCGGCGTCGGCGAGGAGGAACTGGATCCCGGCGTGGCCGGCGTCCTCGGCCTTGAGGTGCGGGGGCAGGCCGAGGGCGGCGCGGAGCTGCTCCCCGAGGAGGTCCACCCCGGTGGCGAGCCGGATCAGTTCGGGGATCATGCCGCCGGCCGGGCGCGGGTTGATCTCGATGAGGGCGGGCCCGCCGGCGGTCAGTTTGACCTCGGTGTGGGTGGCTCCCAGGCGGATCCCGGCCGCGTCCAGGGCCGCCGTCACCGTCTCGGTGATCCGCTGGGCGGTGGCGGCGGGCAGCGGGGCGGGGAAGAGGTGGCGGTGCTCGACGAAGTGGGGGGTGGCAGTCACGGACTTGGCGGTGATGCCGACGCACACGGCCCGGCCGTCGCCGCTGAACATCTCGACGCTGTACTCCGGCGCGTCCAGGTACTCCTCGACGAGCACGGTGCGGGCGGTGGGCATGCCCCGTACGTTGGTGTCGATGGCGAGGATCGCCTCGATCTGGGCGCGGACCTCCGCCTCGTCGGCGCAGAGCAGGACGTTGGTGGAGCCCGAGTCGTCGGCCGGCTTGACCACGCAGGGCAGTCCGGTGCGGGCGACCGCGGCCGCCGCCCCGGCCGGCTCGCGGACCAGGGCGTAGCGGGGCTGGCGGACGCCCGCGGCCCGCAGCCTCTCGCGCAGGGCCGACTTGTCGCGGCAGACGGCCACCGCCTCGGGCGGGTTGCCGGGCAGGCCGAGCCAGCGGGCGATGCGGGCGGCGGCCGGTACGTAGAAGTCGCTGGTGGTGGTGACGCCGGCGATCTCCTCGCGGCGGAAGCGCTCCTGTACGGCGGCGCGCAGGGCGGCGTCGGAGTTGGTGTCGCAGCGCACCACCTCGGCGCCGGTGTCCGCGAGCCCCCGGTAGCGGTCGGGGTCGCCGGTCAGCAGGACGGGTACGGTGCCCAGTTCGCGCGCCCGGTCCAGGGCCAGCATGCCGGTGCCGGTGGTGTTGGACTCCACGAACAGCAGGTGCCGCCGGATCCCGGCGGGCGGGCTGTAGGCGAGGGTGGACCAGGTGCGGGCGGTGCCGTCGGGGCCGAGGGCGGCCGGTGCGCCGGCCGTGGGCACCTCGCGCAGCCGGTTCTCGTCCCAGTGCTCGTCGTTGTAGACGGTGTCGGCGTAGCGGTCGCCCCGGTCGGGCAGGATGCCGACGATCCTGGTCCCGGGCTCGGCGCGCTCGGCGAGGCCGGTGAGGACCCGGTAGACGGAGCCCGAGGTGTTGCCGCCGAAGATCTGCTGCTCGCGGGCGAGGTCCCAGGTCGCGGCGAAGGCCTCGTGGTCGTTGAGCCAGTGCACCTCGTCGACGAGGGTGCGGTCCAGGTTCTTGGGCAGCAGGCTGTTGCCCAGCCCGCTCTGCAGCCGCTGCGGTACGTCGGGCTGGCCGAAGAGGGCGCTGCCCACGCAGTCGACGCCGACGACGTGCAGGGCGGGGAGGCTCTCGCGCAGCGCCCGGGCTGTGCCGCACAGGGAGCCGCCGCTGCCGACGGCTCCGACGAGGGTGTCGAACTGCCCTAGATCCTGAAGGAGTTCACCGGCGAGGGTGCGGTAGGCGCCGGGGTTGTCGGGGTTGGTGTACTGCTGCGGCCAGAAGGCGCCCGGCAGTTCGTCGAGGAGTTCCGCGAGGCGCTCCAGGCGGGCGCTCTGCCAGCCGTGGCTGGTCATGGCCTCGACCACGTGGACCCGGCAACCCAGGGCGCGGAGTTTGGCGAGGGTGACGGGGTCGATGCGCGGGTCGGTGACGATGTGCACCTCGTGGCCCAGGGAGCGGCCGACGAGGGCGACACCGAGGGCCATGGTGCCCGAGGAGCTCTCGATGACGGGGGCGCCCGGCTTCAGGGTACCCAGTCGCCGGGCCTCCAGCAGGATGTTGCGGGCGACGCGGTCCTTCATCGCGAAGAGGTTCTGCAGTTCCAGCTTGGCGTAGACCTCCACGCCGCGGGCCTCGCCCAGGCGCAGCCGGACCAGCGGGGTGGCGCCGATCGCGTCCGTCACGGTGTCGAACAGCATGCTCAGATCTCCAGCTCGGTGGGGTGGACGGGCGCGGCCTTCGGGCTCCAGCTGTCGCCGTCGCCGAGGGAGCGGTGTACGGATACCTCTCCGCCGAGGGCGGCGCAGCCGGCCCGGATGTGCGCGGTCTTGCCGGCGAGGGCCGGGTCGTTCGCCTCCAGGAGGACGCCGAGCATGGTGCCGCTGTGGGCGAGCACCAGGCCCAGCCCGTCGACCTCGCGGCACAGGGCGTGCAGTTCCGCGAATCCGGCGCGCCGGCGGCGGTGGGCGTTCATCTCGGCGCTGCGGGTGGCGACGGCGCCGACCTCCTGGAGGTCGCCGCGGGCCACGGCGCCGGTGAGCCGGTCCAGCAGGAGCGCGTACTCCTCCCGGTCGGCGGTGTCGATGGCCCGGGCGCCCCGGTTGTGCGCGACGGTGTCCACCTGGCCGCCCTCGTCGTGGGCGACGACGGTGAGCGGGGGCAGCACGCCGAGGCGGCGGCCGAGGCGCACCTCACGGTGGTGGAAGGCGACGATCTCGTCGTACATGACCCCGTCGGCCGGTTCGATGCCGCGCAGGAAGTCCTCCGTCTCGGCGGGCGTGAACTCGCGCCCGTGGGCGGCCCCGACGGCCCGTACGGTGGCGACGAGGTCGGCGGAGGAGCTGGCGAGGCCCTTGCCCTCGGGGAGGTCCCCGGCCACCTCCAGGAGGCCACCGTCCGCCGTGCCGAGGGCGGCCAGGACGGCTTCGGCGACCCGGCGGGACTTGGCCTTGTGGGCCGGCCGCACCTGGACGTCGCGCCGGCCGGGCCGGGGGTGGAACACGGCGGTGGCCCAGCGGGCGAGGGGGAAGGTGACCAGGAAGTCCCCCTGCGGGTGGGGCAGGGCGCCCTGGAGCAGTTCGCCGAAGGTGCCGAAGGCGCTGCCGGAGCCGGATCCGAGGACGGGGGCGGAGGTCGCTGCGGCGGGGTCAGTGCGCGTGCTGTACACGGGTGCGGGTGCCATCGCCGTCCTCCTCGTGGGTCTCGTCGGCGGTCGCGCCGGTCACGCCCGTCACGCCGGTCGCTGCGTACAGGGCGCGGTCGCCCTCCTCGGCGCCCGCGCGGACCGCGGCGGCGCGCAGCTCCCAGTCGGCGCCGAGCCGTTCGTACGTCTCCTGCTGGGTGCGCAGTACGGCGCGCACGGCGTCGGGGCGGGCAGAGCCGGCGGACACCATGCGCTCCAGGCCCCGGTCGACGTCGAAGGCCTCGGCGAGGAGGCGGGCGGGGTCGGCGAGGGTGATGCCGTGCCCGGCGGCCGCCTCGGCCAGCAGGGCGGGTT
Organism: Streptomyces sp. NPDC040545; assembly: GCF_055595065.1. Lineage (NCBI taxonomy): Bacteria > Bacillati > Actinomycetota > Actinomycetes > Kitasatosporales > Streptomycetaceae > Streptomyces > Streptomyces sp. NPDC040545. The sequence goes on along the minus strand of NZ_JBVIWA010000002.1, from coordinate 379,214 downwards.
CGCCCGGGGCGGGGGCGGCGCCCGCCGCCGCGGCGAGCACGACGTACTTCCCGGCGACGACCTGGGCGGTGCGCCAGGGCACCCCTTCGGTGAGGCAGAGGGCGTTGGCGAGGCTGAAGCCGCCGAGGAACTCGCGCTCGCAGACCTGGCGCATGCGGTCGGCGCGGAAGGCCAGCCTGCGCAGCACCTCGGTGAGGAGGCGGACGGTTCCGTGGGCCGAGTCGAAGGCGTTCAGCAGGTGGGTGCCGGCCTCCTTGGACACCTCGACGAGATTGCAGAAGGGGGTGTTGCGCTGGCCCAGGAGCACGTCGAAGTGGAAGGCGGTGAGGTGGGCGGTGCGCCCGCGGATGCGCTCCAGGACGGGGTAGTTCTTCTTCTGTGGCATGGCGGAGGAGATGCCGGACAGCTCGTCGGGCAGTTCGATGAAGCCGTACTCGCTGCCGCCCCAGGTGAGCAGGTCGGTGGTGAAGCGGCTCAGGGCGGTGCCCAGCAGGCTGAGTTCCGCGGTCAGTTCGGCGCTCCAGCGGCGGGAGGCCACGGCGGTCAGGGCGTGGGGCTGTGGCCGGGAGAAGCCGAGCAGCCGGGCCATCCGGTCGCGGTCCCAGGGCAGTTCCTGTCCGGCCATGGCGCCGGCGCCCAGCGGGCAGGCGTCGATGCCGTCGTAGGCGTTCAGCAGCCGGGCGTGGGTGTGCAGCAGGTGCTCGGAGAGTGCGGCGAGGTGGAAGCCGGGGGTGATGATCTGGGCGGCCTGGAAGTGGGTGTACCCCGGCATGGGCAGGTCGCAGGTCTCCTGCGCCAGCTGGTGGACGACGGCGCCGAGTTCGAGGAGCGCGCCGGCGAAGCGGGTCAGCTGGTCGCGGCCGTACATCACCTGGGCGCAGGACTGGAGGTCGTTGCGGCTGCGGTCGGCGTGCCAGCGCACGACGGGGGCGGGCAGGCCCGCCTCGACGTGCCGTTCGAGGGCGAAGGCGATGTCCGACATGTTGGCGCCGGGCTGCGCGCTGAGGGTGCCGGGCCCGACGGAGTCCAGCAGGGCGGCGATCCGGCGGGCCTCCTCGGCGGTGATCAGGTCCATGCGGACGTACTCGGCGGCCAGGGTCTTCTCGATGGCGACGTAGTGGCGCAGCAGATGGCGGGACTCGAATGCGAACTGCGGGGCGAGCACTTCGTCGTGGAGGAGTTCCGCGGGTCCGCCGCGGATACGGCCGCTCAGCTCGGGGGCGGGCCCCGGGGTGTCACTCGTCACGTGGTGTGTTCCGTTCCTGTTCTGGTGCGGGGCGCGAGGCGCAGGGCGCAGGGCGCGTCGGCGCATGCCTCGGCGACGCGCGGCGCGGGATGGGGGGTACGGGTGCCCCGGGCGGGCCGGGGCCCCGTTCAGCGGTGGTCGGCCGCGGCGAGGGCGGTGCGCAGGAGGGCGGCGGCCCCGGTGCTGTGCGGCGGCCGCATCAGCCCGTAGTGGTCGGTGGCGGCGTCGTGGCGGGTGAAGCCGGCCTCGGCCCGCGCCGCCCACCGGTCGGCGGCATGCTCGCCGGCCCCGGTCCCGCTCTGGAGGAACAGGACCGGGCAGGGGGCGGCCGGGGGCTCGTACGCGGCGGCGGCGCGGATCCCGGTACGGAACACCGCGTAGTGCCGGGCGAGGTCCTGCGGGTCCAGTCCGGGGGCGAAGCCCTCGCGTTCCACCTGTTCGGCGAGGACGGCGAGCCGGGCCGTGGTGTCGGTGACGCTCCGCAGGGCGCTGCGCAGGGCGGAGCTGCCCTCGTCGGACGGGTCGAAGCCGGCGGAGCGGGCCAGGTCCTCGTGGAACCACTCCAGCAGCTCGCTCTCGCCGTCCGGGACGTGACCGGGCTCCGGGTAGCCGGTGTCCAGCAGCGCGAGGGTCGCCACCTCCTGGCCCGCGGCCCGCAGCTGGACCGCCATCTCGTAGGCGAGGAGCCCGCCGAAGGACCAGCCGGCCAGGTGGTAGGGGCCGGTGGGGCGGATCCGGCGCAGGGCCTCCAGGTGGGCGGTGGCCAGCTCCTCGACGGTGGCGTCGGAGACCGGGTCGGGGGCGGTCAGCCCGGGCGCCGTGAGACCGAACACCGGCCGGTCTGGGCCGAGTTCGCAGGCCAGGGTGCGGTAGCAGAAGACGTTCCCGCCGATCGGGTGGACGAGGAAGAGCGGGTCGAGCGTGCCCTCGGGCCGCAGGCGCACCACCGGGTCCGGGGCCGCGTCGGCGTGGCGGCCGCGCAGCAGCGCGGCCTGCCGGGCGACGGTGGGGTGCTCCAGGACGGCCGAGACGCCGAGGCGTTCGCCGAAGGCCTGATTGATCCGGCCGATCAGGCGCAGGGCGTCGATGGAGTGCCCGCCGGACTCGAAGAAGTCGTCGTGGACGCCGACCGGGCCGGCGGCCAGCAGCCGCTCCCAGATCCCGGCGAGGCGGGATTCGAGGGCGTCGCGGGGCGGGGTCGGCTCGGCGCCGCCGCGCAGGTCGGCGGGGTCCGGGTCGGGCAGGGCGGCGCGGTCCAGTTTGCCGTTGGCGGTCAGCGGGAGGGCGTCCAGGCACACCCAGGCGGAGGGGACCATGTACTCGGGGAGCCGCTCCCGGGCGTGGGCGGCCAGCTCGCCCGGGTCGGGGGCGGGCACGGGGGTGCCGGTCGCGCCGGTCGCGCCGGTCGCGCCGGGGACGAAGTAGCCGACGAGGCGTTCGCCGCGGGGCAGGACCGCGCAGTCGCGCACGCCGGGGTGTTCGGCCAGGACCGCTTCGATCTCCCCCGGCTCGACGCGGAAGCCGCGGATCTTGAGCTGGTGGTCGGTGCGGCCCGCGTACTCCAGGGCTCCGTCGGGGCGGTGGCGGGCCAGGTCGCCGGTCCGGTAGAGGCGGCGGGTGACGCCGTCGGGGCCGGTGTGCTCGATGAACCGCTCGGCCGTCAGTTCGGGCCGTCCGTGGTAGCCGTCGGCGAGGCCGACGCCTTCGAGGAAGAGTTCCCCGGTGACGCCGAGGGGGACCTCGGCGAGGCGGCGGTCCAGGACGTGGGTGCGCATGTTGGCGATGGGCCGGCCGATGGGCACGGTGTCGCCGCCGTCCGGGCGGCACTGCCAGTACGTGACGTCGACGGCCGCCTCCGTGGGCCCGTAGAGGTTGTGCAGCTCGACGCCGGGCAGCCGCTCGAAGAACCTGCGCTGGACCTCGTACGGCAGAGCCTCACCGCTGCACACCACCCGGGTCAGGCCGCCCGAGCGGGCCGCTGCCGAGGGGTCCTCGAGGAACACGCTGAGCATCGACGGGACGAAGTGCACCGTGCTGATGCCCTCGTCGAGGATCAGGCCGGCGAGGTGGTCGGGATCGCGCTGGCCTCCGGGGCGGGCGAGGACCAGGGTGGCGCCGGTCAGCAGGGGCCAGAACAGCTCCCACACGGAGACGTCGAAGGTGTACGGCGTCTTGTGCAGCACCCGCTCCCCCGGGGTCAGTCCGTATTCGTCCTGCATCCACAGCAGGCGGTTGGCGATGGCGCGGTGGGAGACCACGACTCCCTTGGGCTTGCCGGTGGAGCCCGAGGTGAAGATCATGTACGCCGGGTCGGACGGCTCGGGCGCCCGGGCGGGACCGGCGGCGGCGGTCGCGGCGGCGGTCGCGACCTCGTCCGGCCGGACGACGGTGACCCCGCAGCCCTCCAGCCGCTCCGCCCAGGCGTCCTCGGTGACCACCAGGCCGATGCCGGACTCGGCGAGCAGCGACCGCACGCGCGGCGCCGGGTGCTCCGGGTCCAGCGGGACGTAGGCGGCGCCCGACTTCAGGACGGCGAGCAGGACGACGGGCAGGGTGAGGGATCGGTCCAGCAGCAGCCCGACGAAGGTGCCCGGGCCCGCGCCCCGTTCCCGCAGGGCCGCGCACAGCCGCTCGGCCTCGGTGTCGAGGGCGCGGTAGGTCAGCTCGGCGCCCTCGAAGCGCACGGCGGGGGCGTCCGGGGTCCGGTCGCGCTGAGCGTCGATCAGCCGGGTCAGGACGTGCGGCTGCGGGTAGTCGACATCGGTCCGGTTCCACGCGGCGTAGCGGCGGCGTTCGGCCGCCGGCAGCAGGTCGGCGGCCGTGCAGTCACGGTCCGGGGCCTCGGCCAGGTCGCGCAGCGCGGCGGTGTAGGAGGCGTGCGCGCTCTCCATCTGCTCCTCGGAGAACTGGGCGGCGTCGAAGCGCAGGCCGAGCTCCAGCAGGGAGCCGTCGGGGCTGCGGGAGAACTCCGCGCCGAAGGCGAAGTCGGTGCCGGCCTCTCCGGTCTCCTCCAGCACGGTGAACGCGCCGTCCGCGGGCCCGTCCTGCTCCACGTGGAAGTGGGTGTAGTTGAAGAAGGTCTCGAAGAGCGGGCCGCCGCCGGACAGGCGCTGGATCTCGGCGAGCGGGAAGCGGCGGTACGCGTGCAGGTCCGCCTCCACGGCGGCGACGTGCGCGACGAGGCCGCGCCAGCTGAGGCCGGTGACGGCGACGCTCAGCGGCAGGGTGTTCAGGAAGACGCCGACGACCTTGTCGCCGTCGGTCTCCTCGGCCCGGCCGTTGTGGACCACTCCGGTGGTGACCGCGTCGCCGCCGCCCAGCAGGGCCATGGCCCGCAGGTGGGCGGCGAGCAGTACGGTGCGCAGCGGTACGCCGCACTCGGCGGCCAGGGCGGTCAGCCGGTCGTGCAGCCCCTCCGGGAGCGGCGCGAGGTACCAGGACATCCTGGCGGGTCCGCCGGCCGCCGCCGGGCGGGGCAGCCGGGTCGCGGGGGCGTCGGCGGCCTTGCCGGTCCAGAAGGCGCGCTGCCCCGCGTCGGCCAGCGCGGCCCGTTCCAGGGCGACGAAGGAGGCGAACCGGGAGCGGGGGCCCGCGTCCGGGGAGGGGCCCTCCGAGGGGGTCCGGGCGGCGAGCGCCTCGGTGTAGCAGGAGGCCAGTTCGGTGAGGAGCGAACGTTCGCTCCAGCCGTCGAGGACGGCGTGGTGCTCGGCGACGAACAGCTGGAGCCGGGTGTCGGAGAGCCGCTGGACGTGGAAGCGGATCAGCGGGGGCCGGTCCCAGGCGAACGGCCTTTCGCGTTCGGCGGCGTAGCGGGCGGCGACGGCGGTCCGCTGTGCCTCGGGGTCGAGCCCGTACAGGTCCTCGAAGGTGATCTCCGGGCGGGCGCCGCGGTGGACGAGCTGGAGGGGCTCGCCGAAGCCGTGCGGGTCGAAGGAGGTGCGCAGCATCTCGTGCCGGGCCGCGAGGACCTCGACGGTGGTCCGCCAGGCGTCCTCGGAGAAGGGCGCCGCGACCAGGTAGGAGGCCACGTTGTGGTAGACGCGTCCGCCGGCCGACGGCAGGTCGCTGTGGTAGAGCATGCCGGCCTGGAGCCGGGTCATCGGGTAGGCGTCCTCCAGCCCTTCGGGCAGGGCGGCGCGGTCCTCGGGGGTGAGCAGGGCGAACGGCTCGTACGGGGCCTCGGCGCCGGCCGCCGCCTCCCGCCGGGTCACGACGGGGGCCAGCGCGCGGGCCGTCTGACGGCGCATGAGGTCGGCGACGGTGAGGTCGAGGCCGCGTTCCCGGACCCGGGCGAGCACCTGGAGGGAGCGGATGGAGTCCCCTCCGAGGGCGAACCAGTTGTCCAGGGCGCCGACCCGTTCGTGCCCGAGGACCTGGGCGAAGACCTCGGTGAGCGCGGTCTCGACCGGCCCGCGGGGCGCCTCGTAGGCGGCCGTGGGGGTCCGGGGAGCCGAGCCGGGGGCGGGCAGGCGCCGGCGGTCGGTCTTGCCGTTGGCGGTCAGCGGGAAGGCGGGCAGGGTGACGAAGGCGCCGGGGATCATGTAGCCGGGCAGCCGCCGCGCGAGGTGGGTGCGCAGCTCCTCCACGGTGGGGCCCGCCCCGTCCTCGGCCCCGGTCACGGCCAGGTAGCCGACGAGGACGTCGCTCCCCGCGGGGTCCGGTGCGACGAGTGCGACGGCGGCGTCGACGAGGGGGTGGGCGGCCAGGGCCGCCTCGACCTCGCCGAGTTCTATCCGGAAGCCGCGCAGTTTGACCTGGTGGTCGATGCGGCCGAGGTACTCCAGGTCCCCGTCGGGCAGGGCGCGCGCCAGGTCGCCGGTGCGGTACAGCCGCTCACCGGCCGCGAGCCCGGCGGGCCCGTCGGCGCCGCGGTCGGCGAGAGCGGCGAGGCCGGTGGGGAAGCGCTCGGCGGTGAGCTCGGGCCGGCGCAGGTAGCCGCGGGCCAGGCCCGCCCCGGCGACGTACAGCTCGCCGACGGCGCCCCGCGGGACGGTCCGGCCGCGCGCGTCGAGCAGGTGCAGGCGCAGGTCGGGGATGGGTACGCCGATGACGCTGCCGCGGCCCTCCTCGGCGTCGCGGGCGGTCAGCGGCCGGTAGGTGACGTGCACGGTCGTCTCGGTGATGCCGTACATGTTGACCAGGCGGGGTGCGGTGTCGCCGTGCCGGGCGAACCATCCGGCGAGGGCGGCGACATCGAGGGCCTCCCCGCCGAAGACGACGTGGCGCAGGCTCAGCCCGGACCCGGCCGGACCGGCCGTGCGGTGGTGCTCCTCGTCGGCGCGTGCCAGCTGGTAGAAGGCGGAGGGGGTCTGGTTGAGGACGGTGACGCGCTCGGCGCGCAGCAGGCGGTGGAACTCCTCGGGCGAGCGGCTGGTCCCGTACGGCACCACGACGAGGCGGCCGCCGTGGGCGAGGGCGCCCCACAGCTCCCAGACGGAGAAGTCGAAGGCGATGGAGTGGAAGAGGGTCCACACGTCCTCGGGGCCGAAGCCGAACCAGTGGTCGGTGGCGGAGAACAGCCGGGTGACGTTGGCGTGGGGTACGAGGGTGCCCTTGGGCAGGCCGGTGGAGCCGGAGGTGTAAATGACGTAGGCCAGGTGGTCCGGGGTGACGCCGGTGTCGGGGGCGGTGTCCGGTTCGGCGGCCAGGAGCGGGGCGTCGGCCTGCAGGTCGACGGCGTGCAGGCCGGGGGCGTCCCACAGCGCCCGGGTGCCGGTGGTGCCGACGACGTGCTCCAGGCGGGCGTCCTGGACGATGTGGCGCAGCCGCTCGGGCGGGTTGTCGGGGTCGAGCGGCAGGTAGGCGCCGCCGGCCTTGAGGATGCCGAGCAGCCCGACGACGAGGTCGGCGGAGCGGGGCAGGCACAGTCCGACGAGGGTGTCGGGTCCGACGCCGAGGGCGCGCAGCCGGTGCGCGAGCCGGTTGGCCCGGGTGTCGAGCTCGCGGTAGGTGAGGGACGTGCCCTCGTGGACGAGGGCGACGGCCTCGGGGGTGCGGGTGGCGTGTCCGGCGAAGATCTCGTGGACGCAAGCCCGCTCGCCCGGAGCGGGCGGGAGGGCGGCACGGGGCGGGAGGGCGGCACGGGGCGGGAGCGGCGAGCCGATGCCGTCGCGCTCGCCGGCCGACAGCATCGGCAGCCCGCTGAGCGGCAGTTCGGGGTCGGCGGTGGCGGCGTCCAGGAGACGTGCGAAGTGGCGGCCGAACTGCTCGATGGTGGCGGCCTCGAACAGGTCGGCCCGGTACTCCAGCCGGCAGCTCAGCGCGCCGCCGGTGCGTACGACGTCGAAGGTCAGGTCGAATTTGGCGGTTCCGGCCGGTCCTTCCAGCATCCTGGCCCGCGGGCCGGGCAGCCCGTCGGTCATGCCGTCCTCGTCGTGGAGGCCGAACATGACCCGGAAGAGGGACGTGTCCTCGCCGGCGCGTCCGGGGGCGATCCGGTCGACGACGCGTTCGAAGGGCAGGTCCTGGTGGTCCTGGGCGTCGAGCACGGTGTCCCGTACGCGCTCCAGGTGGACCCGGAAGGCGGGGTCGTCGGACAGGTCCGCGCGGATCACCAGCGTGTTGACGAACAGGCCGACGGTGTCCTGGAACTCCTTGCGGTTCCGGCCCGCCACCGGCGTTCCGACCAGCACGTCGTCGGTACCCGTGTAGCGGCCCAGCACGATCTGGAAGGCCGCCAGCATCAGCGTGTAGGGGGTGCTGCGGGTGTCACGGCACAGGTGCTCCATCCGGGCGAGCACCGGGGCGGGCACGTCGAAGGAGTGCAGCCCGGCCGCGCCGCGGGCCGCACCGGCACCGGGCCGGCCGTCCCGGGACAGGGGGGCGTCGGGCAGTTCGCCGCCCAACTGCTTCTCCCAGTACGCGAGCTGCCGCTGGGCGGCGGCGCCGTGGAGCCATTCCTCCTGCCAGTCGGAGAAGTCGGCGTACTGGTACTCGGGGGCTTCCGGGGCAGCCGGCCGCGGACCGCCGGGGCCTTCGGGGCCGTCTGCGACGTGACCGCACCGGGCGTACGCGGCGAGGAGCTCGCGGGCGAGGATGCCGACGGACCAGCCGTCGGCGACGATGTGGTGCATGGCGAGCGCGAGGACCGCGCCCTCGGGGGTGTGCAGCAGCGCCGCCCGGAAGAGCGGTCCGGACTCCAGGTCGAAGGGCCGGTGGTGTTCGGCGGCCATCCACTCCTCGACGTCCTGCGCGCCGCGCGCCGCGGCGGAGGACCAGGCGAGCGCGGCCCCGGTGTCGATGTGCTGCCACAGCTCGCCGTCCCGCAGGACGAACCGGGTGCGCAGCGCCTCGTGCCGGTCGATCAGGCCCTGGGCGCACGTGCGGAGCGCGGCCTCGTCCACCGGTCCTTCGAGACCGTAGAAGACGGGCATGTGGTAGGTCGGCCTGCCCTCCTCCATCTGCTGGAGGAAGTACATCCGCTGCTGCGCTCCCGACGCCCGGAACGCGCTGAACGACGGCTCCGCAGGGCGTTCGATCGGATCGTGACTGGCCAAGACAACTCCCTCGGCGCCGCACCGGTGCCGGTACGCGGCGCATGCTCCGCTTGCTTGCCCGTCCAGCCTAGGAAGGGCATCGATTCGGGTGAAGTCGCCTGTTTCCGGTCCCCTGTTCACGTGACCGGGGCTGTGGACGACCTGCACGAGTACCGTCGGAAGGCCGTGTTCCGACACCGTTCGGGGACCCCGGGGCGGGAGACTGCTGCGGCGGACCGAACCGAGATCGCCACAGGAGGCCACACCATGCCCTTCATCACCGTCGGCCAGGAGAACAGCACCGACATCGACCTCTACTACGAGGACCACGGCAGCGGTCAGCCCGTCGTCCTCATCCACGGCTACCCGCTGGACGGGCATTCCTGGGAGAAGCAGCTCCCCGCCCTGCTCGACGCCGGCCACCGCGTCATCACCTACGACCGGCGCGGCTTCGGGCGGTCGAGCCAGCCCACCACCGGTTACGACTACGACACCTTCGCCGCCGACCTCCACACGCTGATGGAGACCCTGGACCTCACCGACACGATCCTCGTCGGCTTCTCCATGGGCACCGGCGAGGTCGGCCGTTACCTCGGCACCCGCGGTTCCGGACGCGTGGCCAAGGCCGCCTTCCTCGCCGGCCTCGAGCCGTACCTCCTGAAGACCGACGACAATCCGACCGGTGTCGACGGCAGCGTCTTCGAGGGCATCCTCGCCGCCGTCACGAAGGACCGCTACGCCTACTTCACCGACTTCTACCAGGCCTTCTACAACCTCGACGAGAACCTCGGCACGCGCATCAGCGAGGAAACCGTCCGGGCGAACTGGGCCACCGCCGCCGGCGCCTCCGCGTACGCCTCCCGCGCCGCCGTCCTCACGTGGACCACCGACTTCCGGGCCGACATCCCCAAGATCGACGTGCCCGCCCTGATCCTCCACGGGACGGCGGACCGCATCCTCCCGATCGGGGCCACCGCGGAGCCCTTCCACAAGGCCCTCCCGCACGCCGACTACGTCGCCGTCGACGGCGCCCCGCACGGTCTCCTGTGGACCCACGCCGAAGAGGTCACCCACGCCCTCCTCGCCTTCATCGGCACGTAGCCCCCGGCGCAGCCGCACGCCTCACCCGGGCGCCGCGGCCGGATACCGCCGCGGAGTCCGGGGCGGCGGGTGCGGCCACGGCGGCCACGGCGGCCACTCATGATGCAAGAAATTTGCTTTAAGCTGGCCGCATGAGCCGAAAAGCGATGGTCCGCCCCGGAGGCCGCAGCGCGCGGGTCCAGGAGGCGGTCCACACCGCCGTGCGTGAGCTCCAGGCCGAGCTGGGGCGTCCGGAGCTGACCATCCCGATGGTCGCGGCGCGGGCCGGCGTCACTCCGTCGACGATCTACCGCCGCTGGGGCGACCTGCAGGAGCTGCTCTCGGACGTCGCCGTCGAGCACCTGCGCCCCGACGCCCCGCCGGAGGACCACGGAGACCTGCTGGAGGACCTGCTGCGCTGGGCCGAGCAGTTCCAGGAGGAGATGGCCTCGCCGACGGGACGCGCGTACATCCGTGACGCGCTGCTGGGGGACCCCGACGGCGACAACGCGGGGCAGTGTTCGGCCTACGCGGCGGAGCAGATCGCCATCGTGCTCGCCCGCGCCGCGGAGCGCGGCGAGGAGGCCCCGGACGTGGAGACGGTGCTCGACCGGGTCGTGGCGCCGATGATGTACCGCATCCTGTTCCGCCCCGACGGCCTCACCGGCGCGTACGCGCACCGGCTCGCACGCGAGGCCGTACAGGGCTTCGGCACACCCCGCTGACCGGCCCGCCGGGCACGCCGTCGCCGGGCACGCCATCGCCGGACGTGCCGCCCCCGGGCACGCCGCCGGTCAGCGGAGCGCCGGTGCGGCAGCGGCCACGGGTTCGAGCCGGTAACCGTCCCCCTCGGCCACCACACGGCCTGCGGTCGGCGCGGGGAAGTGCGTACCGAGCACCAGGGCGCCGGTGCCGGCGAGCCGGGCGAGCAGCGCGCGGCGGGTGGCCTCGGCCTGCACGGGGTCGATGTCGACGCAGCTGCCGATCTCCGGACGGGCCAGCTGCACGGGGTGGTGGACGGCGTCCCCGGTGACGAGGGCCGCCGCGCCCGCGCTGCGCACCTCCACGGCGATCTGCCCGGGGGTATGCCCCGGTGCGGGCAGCAGGCGCAGCCCCTCGGCCACGTCGATCCCCTCGGCCGGTACGTCGACCAGGTCGAGCAGGCCCGCCTCCTCGACGGGCACGACGGAGTCGCGGAACATGCCGCGCCGCGCCTCGTCCATGTCGTAGGCGGCCCAGAACTCGTACTCCGCCCTCGACGTCAGGTAGCGGGCGCCAGGGAAGGTCGGCACCCATGCGCCGTCCACCTCGCGGGTGTTCCAGCCGACGTGGTCGGTGTGCAGATGGGTGAGGATCACCAGGTCGACGTTCTCGGGGGTGAATCCGATGTCCGCGAGGCGCGCCAGGTAGTCGGTACGGAGGCCGTTCCACGCCGGGTTGGCCCTCGTCTTGCCGTTGCCGATGCCGGTGTCGACGAGGACGCGCAGACCGTCCACCTCCAGCGCGAAGCTGTGGCTGTCGAGGTGCAGGACGCCGTCCGGACCGGCGAAGTCGGGCCGCAGCCAGTCGTGTTCGGCCACCACGTCCGGGGTGGCGGCCGGCAGCAGCCACGGTCCGGTCGCGGGCGGCAGCGGCACCTCGTCGACGCGGTGGACCGTGATCTCCCCGACGGACCAGTGGGCGGCGGCTCCGGACGGGGCCGGCTCGGTGAACTGTGCGGTGCGCATGCGCGTGTTCCTTCGTCTGCAGAGGACCGGCCAACAACAAAAGCGATTCATTCGCTTTAAGCGACCGTAGGTCCTACCGTGAGCTAACGCAAGTCGTTAGCTTTAACGCGACGGCGTTCGTTCCGCCGTCCCCGGAAGGAAGGCAGCACATGTCCGCCTCGGACCTCACTCGCCCCGAAGCCGCCCGCTGGGCCGCACGGTCAGGGCTCCCGCTGGCTCAGGACCACCACGCGGGAGTGGCGGCCACCGCCGACCACATCCACGCCGTCGTATCGCTCCTGCGGGAACTGGACTTCGGCGCGACACCGCCCTCCGCGGCGTACCGCGCGGGAGGGGAGCAGCACGATGGAACCGTATGAGCCGACCGTGGCCGAAGCAGCCGAGGCCGTACGCACCCGGCGGGTCTCGCCGGTCGAACTGGTGGACTCGGCGCTGGCGCGCATCGCGCGGGTCGAACCGTGCCTGAAGGCCTTCACCGCCGTGACGGCCGACCGTGCGCGCGACACGGCCCGCCGGGCGGAGACCGAGACCGCCCGCGGCACGCACCGGGGGGCCCTGCACGGATGCCCGTCGGCCTGAAGGACCTCATCGACGTGGCCGGGATGGCGACCACGGCGAGCTCCCGGGTGCGGACGGGGCACCGGGCGGAGGCCGACAGCACGGTCGCGGCACATCTCGCCTCGGCCGGAGCGGCCATGGTCGGCAAGACCCACACGCACGAGTTCGCCTACGGCCTGACCACCCCCCAGACGGCCAACGCCTGGGACCCGGACCGGGTGGCCGGCGGGTCCAGCGGCGGGTCCGCCGTCGCCGTCACCGCGGGGGCGCCCGCCTTCGCGCTGGGGACCGACACCGGCGGATCGATCCGGGTGTCCGCCGCCCTGAACGGGGTCGTCGGCCTGAAACCGACGTACGGGCTGGTGCCGCGCCACGGCGTGACCTCGCTGGCCTGGTCGCTCGGCCACGTGGGCCCCCTCACCCGTACCGTGGAGGACGCGGGGCTGGTCCTGGCCACCCTGGTCGGACACGACCCGCGCGACCCGGCGTCGGTCGCGGCTCCGGCCGGCGACCGCCGGCCGGCCCCGGCACTGATCCGGCGGATCCGGCGGATCTGACGGGGCTGCGGGTCGGGGTGCCCGGCAACTACTACTTCGACCGGGTGGACCCGGAGGTCGAGGCCGCCGTCCGGCGGGCGATCGGGCGGCTGGAGGAGCTCGGCGCCCGGCTCGTCGACGTCGAGATCCCGATGACGCGCTACATCCGGGCGACCCACTGGGGCCTGATGGTGCCCGAGGCCTCCGCCTACCACGAGCGGACCCTGCGGGCGGTCCCCGACCTGTACGAGGCCGGCATCCGGGTCCTCCTGGAGGCGGGCGAGCTCATGGCCGCGGGCGACTACCTGCGGGCCCAGCGCGCCCGCACCCTCATGGGACAGGCCTGGCGGGGCATGCTGGAGGCGGTCGACCTGATCGCCGCGCCGACCGTGCCGCTCACCTCCGTCGAGTCCGGCCGGACCGCCGTGACCTGGGACGACGGCAGCGTGGAGAGCGTCGCCGACGCGTACGTACGGCTGTCGGCCCCGGCCAACCTCACCGGCGTTCCGGCGCTGAGCCTGCCCGTCGGCCTGGACTCGGCGGGCCTGCCCATCGGCATGCAGCTCATGGGGAGGCCCTTCGGCGAAGCCGCGGTGCTCCGCGCGGGACACGCCTTCGAACGGACCGGCACCGCACGGGGGCTGGCCTCGGACCGGGCGGCGTAGGCGCTCGGCCCGGCCGGCGGCCCGTGGATGGCGCCCCTGAGACCGGCTCGCCCGGGCGCTGCACACTCATCGGTGAATCGCCCCCGGGCCGGGCCCTGCCGGACAGGCCGAGGCGCCTGGGGCCCCTTCCCCCATTCGGCACCTGCGCTGTCCGTCGCCCGTTCTACACTTCCCGCATGCCGATCACCGTGCGTTGCCAAGAGGGGCCCTCCGAGGGCGAACTGCGCTCCTTGTCAGCCTGGTTGGAAGCCGACCGGACGGTGGGTCGTCACATACGGGTGGAGCTGACGAGCGAGCGGCCCCGGCTTCCGGGACAGCAGGGTGACGGCATCGACATCCTCTCCCTCGTCCTCAGCAGCGGCTTCAGCGCGGCATCCCTCGCCACGGCCATCGTCTGCTGGCGCGCCACCCGCAATCAGCCGCCCACGTTGGTCGTCGAGCGCTCCGACGGCACGCGCATCGAGATCCGCGGGTCGAGCCCGGCCGAGGCACAGGCCCTGGTGAGCGGCCTCCTGACGGGCGATCAGACGGACTCCGGGTCTTGACCGGCCTCCCCGACCCGGCGGGAACACGCGTTCTCCTCGTCGGCGCCGGCGCCTTCACCTCCCTGGACGCCCTGCCGGCCGTGCAGGCCAACCTCACCCTGCTGCGCGAGCTCTTCACCGAGGCGTGGAACCTGCCCGCCTCCCACTGCACGCTGCTCCCGGACCCGTCACTTCCGCGCGACGTCTCCCGGGCGGTGCAGGAAGCGGTCGACGCGGCCACGGACACTCTGCTCTTCTACTACGCCGGCCACGGCCTGATCGAGCCGAGGACCGGGAAGCTGCACCTCGCCACCGAGACGACCGACCCCGCGTCCGTGCACGACACCGCCACGCCCTACGACTGGATCCGCTGGCCCGTCGAGAAGAGCCGGGCCCTGCGCCGGATCGTCGTACTCGACTGCTGCTACAGCGCCCGCGCCTTCGGAGCCCAGTCGTCCGCGGCAGCCCTGGAGGTCGACGGCACCTATCTGCTGGCCGCCGCGGCCGAGACCGCGGTGGCACTCTCGCCGCCCGGCGAGCCGCTGACCGCTTTCACCGGCGAATGGCTCACCCTGATGCGGGACGGAGTACCGGGCGAGGGCCAGTTCCTCGACCTCGACACGATCTTCACGCGGCTGCGCACGCGGCTGGTGACGCACAACCGCCCGGAACCGCACCGACTGTGCCGCAACCAGCTGGGGCGGTCGCCCTTCATCCGTAACGCCGCCTACACCCCGCCGCCCGCGAACGTCCCTCGGAGTCCGCGCAAGGACCGCACCGACCGGTCGGTGGCGGAGCTCTACACAGCTCGTAGCCTGGCCGACACCCTGCAGACCGTTGCCGACGGCGCGGTGTCCGGCCTCGGGTACCAGCTGGCCGCCGTGAACCTCGTGCGCCCCGACGGCGACCTGGTCGTCGCCTCCTTCGCCGGAGACCCCCAGGCCGAGGAGAAGATCACCGGCCGGGTCGGCTCCCGCTCATCGTGGGAACGGAGGCTGAACATGGGCGAAGACTGGGCCGGCCTGCGTTTCATCCCGCACACCGAGAGCTGGGTGCTCACCGGCGACGACGTTCCGGAGTGGCACAGGGAAGGCATCGCACCGGTCTGGGACGAGGGCGCCTGGCACGCCGAGGACCGACTCTACGCACCGATGCACGCCGTGGGCGGTGAACTCCTGGGCGTCATCTGCGTGGACCATCCCTCCGACGGCCGTAGACCGGGCGGCGAGAGCCGGGCGGCCCTGCGCACCTACGCCTTCCACTCGGCCGTGGCCATCGGCAATGCCAGACTACGTGCCAACATGCAGCGCGCCCTCGTCCGGCTGGAGCGCCAGCAGCAGGCGCTGCGGGCCAGTGAAGAGTCGTTCCGCCAGGCCTTCGAGTACGCACCCGGCGGCATGGCCATCGCCGAGATGGGCGGCGACCAGCACGGCCGGCTGCTGCGCACCAACGACGCGCTGTGCCGGCTGCTCGGCCGGCCCGCCTCCGTCCTGCGCCGCTACTCCTTCCCCGACCTGGTCCACCCCGAGGACATCGGCACCCTGCTGCGCACCTCCGCCGAGGGCGGCCGCGCCGAGCTGCGCCTGGGCCGCCGCGACGGCACGTACGTATGGGTCTCGCTGCGCAACTCCGTCGTCGCCGACGCCACCGACGGACCCCGCTTCCTCCTCACCTGCGTAGAGGACATCGACGGGCACAAAGATCTGGAGTCGGAGCTGCTCCGGCGGGCGAGTCAGGACGAACTCACCGGGCTCCTGAGCGAGTCCGAGGTGCGCATCCGGCTGGGAGAGCGGCTCTGCGACGGGACAGATCCGGCGGAACGCCCGGCCGGGCCGTCCATGGGCGACCCGGACCCGGACCCGTACGCCGTCGAGGCCCACCGGTGCCTGGGACCGCCGTCTGGCGACAACGGCACCCTCGCCGTGCTGCGCTTCGGCCTCGACGGGTTCAAGGCGTACAACGCACAGCACGGGCGGGCGTCCGGGGACGCCGCCTTGCGTGACATCGCCGACCGTCTCCACAGGGAGCTGCGTTCCCAGGGGCACGGGGGCGATCTCGGCCGCGTACGAGGAGATGAGTTCGTCGTGCTCGCACCCGGCCTGGACGATCAGGAGGCGAACGCCCTGGAGACAAGACTGCACGCGGTCTGCCGGTCGCCGGTCCGAGTCCCCGGCACGTCCGGCGGTTGGCTACTGGACGTGACCGGCACTCTGAGCTGGGCGACCTGCGGCACCTCCGCGGAACGGGTGCTCGGGCGGTCGGGCGAGCTGCTGCACGACCGGAAGCTCCGGCGAGCCGCGCCCGTCTCCCTGTGACGGCGGTTCGCCGCGTGCGGCGGCGCAGTCACCGCGGTGTCCCAGGGACTCGCGCGCAGGGACGGTGAGCGCCGCCGTCCGAACCGAACCAGCCGCGTCGCCAACGTGGTTGAGCCAGTCACGGCCGCTGCGGCCGGTGCGTCTGGTGGGGGTGGGGGCCGCTATGTAATGTCACATCGCATGATGCTCTTACGCCGTGCGGCGTCGGCCGCTGCCCTTCTCGCCACCGTCCTTCCCCTGGCCGTCGCCTCGCCCGCGCACGCGGCCGACGGCTCGTCCGCCTGCCGCGCCGACGCGTCCGTACCACTGGACGCCGAACAGGCGCGGCTCTCGGACGCGCGCACCACGGCCCTCGTCGAGCGCGGCGGATTGGGGGACTTCGTCCGGCGGTTCCCCGCCGCGCTGTGCGCGGCCCGCGGCCCCGCCGAGGCCGGCCGGCTGGTCACCGACTGGGGCGAGGCCCTCTGGCAGGCCTCCGTACGGCGGGCCCAGGGACAGCGGCCCGGCGGTGACCTCGCCCCCGGGGACGACCGGCCGCTGTACTGGGCGCGGCTCGGCATGACCGCCGCACTCGCCCGCTGGCAGCCCGAGTTCACCGCCGACCGGGCCGCGCTCCGCGCCCGCTTCGAGGACGCCTCCCGGGGCGTGACGGACAACGCCTTCCGGACCGCACCCGGCGTACGGCGCGTCTTCATCAGCGGGTTCGACCCCTTCGGGCTCGACGCCGAGATACGCCGAGCCAACCCGTCGGGATCGGCCGCCCTCCAGCTCAACGGCCGGCGCGTGACCCTCGCCGACGGCAGCCCCGCCGAGATCCGCGCCGTCGTCCTCCCCGTGCGGTACGCCGACTTCGACTCCGGCATGGTGGAGCGGGCGTTCGCCCCGCGCATGGCCGGCGGACCGGCCTCGGCCGACGTCATCACCACCGTCAGCCAGGGCTACCCCGGCATCTTCACCCTGGAGGACTGGGCGGGACGGGCACGGTCCGCCGACCCGTACCCCGACAACGTGCGCGCCCTGTCCGGCGGCACCCGCGAGCATCCGGTGACCGCCCCCGGCCTCGGCCCGGGACCGGAGTTCATCCGCACCACGCTCCCCGCGGGCGCCGTCACCGGCGCCGTGCAGACCCCGTACCCCGTCCTCCTCAACAGCGACGTGACCGAGATCCCGGCGGGCGGCACGGCTCCCGTCGACCGGACCGACGGCCCGACCCCGGGCTCGCGGGCCGTGGCGGGCGGCGGTGGCGGCTACCTGTCCAACGAAGTGGCCTACCGATCCAACCGGCTGCGGGCCGAACTCGCCCCGCACCTTCCCGGTGGCCATCTCCACACCCCGGTGCTCACCGGCCTGCCGGCCGACCCCCAGCAGCTGACCGGCCCCGAGTTCGAACGCACCGAGAGCGCGATCGCCGCAGAGGTCCGCGCGGTCCTCGAACACGCCGCCGCGCGGCGGTAGCGGCAGCCCCGCCTGCGGTGCGTCCTGCTGCCATGGGGCAGGATGGCAGCCCGTTCCGGATGCGTACACACGCCCGAACGCGGCTTCGCGCACGACAAACTGACAGGTGACAAGGTGACGACACACCCACACCCCATACGACGGCCGGCAGCGCCCGTCGCCACTGCTCCGGGCCGGCGCGGCGCACCGGAGGGGGTCCGTTGACCCGGGATCTCGTCCTGCACGACTGGCTCGTCGCCGGGATCGCGCTGGCGGCGGGCGCCGCGGCCGGGCTGCTGTTGCGGGCCCTCCTGCGCTGGCTGGGCCGGCACGCCGAGCGGACCCGGTGGCGGGGGGACGACATCATCGTCGACGCGCTGCGCACCATCGCGCCCGGGGCCGCCCTGATCGCGGGCGCGGCCGTGGCCGCCACGACCCTGCCGCTCACCGCGCGCGTCTCGGGGTTCGTGAACCAGTCGCTGACCGCGCTGCTCATCCTCATCGCCACGCTCAGCGCGGCACGGGTCGTCGCGGGCCTCGTCCAGTCCGTGGCGGCATCGCGCACCGGCGTGGCCGCGTCGGCGTCCATCTTCGTGAACATCACGCGGATCGTGGTCCTCGTGATGGGTGTTCTCGTCGCCCTGGAGACCCTCGGCGTGTCCATCGCGCCGCTGGTCACCGCCCTCGGCGTGGGTGGTCTGGCGGTGGCCCTGGCCCTCCAGGACACCCTCGCCAACCTCTTCGCCGGCGTTCACATCCTCGCCTCGAAGACCGTGCAGCCCGGTGACTACATCCGGCTCACCAGCGGCGAGGAGGGCTACGTCGTCGACATCAACTGGCGCAACACCGTGGTCCGCAACCTGTCGAACAACCTGGTCATCATCCCCAACGGGCGGCTCGCCCGGACCAACATGACCAACTTCACCCAGCCGGAGGCGCAGTTCTCGATCCTGGTCCAGGTGGGTGTGGGTTACGAGAGCGATCTGGAACACGTCGAGCGGGTGACCCTCGACGTGGTCGGCAAGGTGATGGCGCACGTGGACGGCGCGGACCCCGCGCACGAAGGGGCCGTCCGCTTCCACACGTTCGCGGACTCCCGGATCAACTTCACCGTGATCCTGGGCGTCGGCGAGTTCAGCGACCAGTACCGGATCAAGCACGAGTTCATCAAGCGCCTGCACGAGCGGTTCCGGGCGGAGGGCATCTCGATCCCCGCTCCGACGCGCACGGTCGCGCTCCACCGGGACGAGGACCAGGCCCCGGCGGCACCGCACCCGCCGGTCCCGCACCAGCGCGAGGCGCCGCCGTCGATGCTCGCGGACAGCGGCCGGTAGACCGCGGACCCCGCACCCGCACCCTCGCGTGCACGCCGGCCGGCGTGTACGCGAGGGCCGGCGGCGGCCCGGGTGCGGAATCCGTATGCGGTACGTCAAGACCTCACCACGGCGGGTGGCTCCTCCCCCCGCCGTGGGCAGGCTGGACGTGGCGACAGCCGATCGGCCATCTGGTTCTGGTCACCTTCGGACGGGAGGCATCACATGCCCGGGTACCGACTCCACGACCGTGCGGCGCTGTTCGGGGCCCTGGTGGTGCCCCTCCTCGTGGCACTCGCGCTTCTCCCCTTGCGCACCTGGCTCTCCCCGGCGAACGAGGCACTGGTCCTGGTCGTCGCCGTGGTCGTGATCGCGGCCTCGGGCACCCGGGCCGCCGCGGCC
This sequence comes from Streptomyces sp. NPDC040545, assembly GCF_055595065.1. NCBI lineage: Bacteria > Bacillati > Actinomycetota > Actinomycetes > Kitasatosporales > Streptomycetaceae > Streptomyces > Streptomyces sp. NPDC040545. The sequence goes on along the minus strand of NZ_JBVIWA010000002.1, from coordinate 359,939 downwards.
CTGGCCGCGCTGTCCGCGGCCACCTGGTTCGGCCTCTTCCTCCTCGCCCGGCCCTACGAGCGGTTCACCATCGCCGACCGGGACGAGCTCGAGACGGCCGCCCTCCTGCTGGCCGTCGGGCTGATCGTCTCCCAACTGGCCTTCCGTGCCCGCAGGCTGGAGGCGGTCGTGGTCACCGGCGCCGCGCACCTGTCCAGTCTGCAGGGCACCGCTCGGCTGACCGAGCGCGGCGGTTCACCGGACGCGGTGGTCGAGTTCGTCCGCCGGGAGCTCATCGGCCTGCTGGGGTTGCGCGGCTGCCGCTTCGAGTACGGGACCCTGATCGGGCACCGACCGCGGCTGGAGCACGACGGCGGCCTGTGGCTGCGCCGAGGCGGCGAGGTCACCGGGTACGCCGACTGGCCGGACGGCGAGACCGAGCTGCGGGTCGTCGGGGGCGGCCACTACTACGGCCGCTTCCTCCTCGATCCCCTTCCCGGCCACCGGCTGCCGCCCGAGGAGGCCCGCTCGGTGGCGGTCGCGCTGGCCGCGCTGGCGGGCGCGGCGCTGGACACGGCCGGAGTGTCCCACCGCGGCTGAGCCGCCCTCAGGACGGCGGGCGGTGGGAGCGGTGGACGCGGGCGAGGACGAGGACCGTGTCGTCGGCCGGCGGGTCGGGCAGCAGGCTTCCGAGGATGTGGTCCGCCATCTCCTCCAACGGCCTTCCGTCCCCGGCCAGTTCGGCGCGCAACGCGTCCAGGCCGGCCTCGATGTCCCGGCCCCGCGCCTCGATGAGGCCGTCGGTGTAGAGGGCGAGGGTCGAGTGCTCGGGCAGTTCGATCTCGGTCGTCCGGAACGGACAGCCGCCCACACCGAGCGGGACCCCCAGTACCTCGTCCACGGTATGCACCGTGCCGTCCGGCCGGAGCACCAGGGGCGGCGGGTGGCCCGCACTGGCGATACGGGCCCGTCCGTCGCGCGGGTCGTAGACGATGTACAGGCAGGTCGCCAGCTCGATGCCGGCCTCCTGGGCGCACTCGTCGAGTTCGGCGAGCAGGTCGGCGGGCTCGCTGTCGTGGCGGGCCAGTGCCTTGGTGGTGATGCGCAGGCGCCCCATGGCGGCGGCAGCCGACACCCCGTGCCCCATCACGTCGCCCACGACGAGGACGACCCGGCCGTCGGGCAGGTCGATCATGTCGTACCAGTCCCCGCCGACCTCGGTGATCCGGCTGCCGGGCACGTACCGGTGGGCCACGTCCACGTACGGGGTGGCCGCGAGCGCGCTGGGCAGCAGGGCCCGCTGCAGGGTGAGGGCGATGTCCTGGACCCGGCTGTAGAGGCGGGCGTTGTCCAGGCAGATCGCGGCGCGCGAGGCGAGCTCGCCGGCCAGGCTGACGTCCTCCGGGCTGAAGGGCGGGCGGGCGGCGGACCGGCCGAAGACGGCGATCCCCTGGACGGTGCCCCGGGCGATGAGGGGGGCGACGAGGATGCAGGCCACCCCGCTCTCGGCCATGAGCCGTGCGCGGGACTCGATGACGACGGTCCGGGCCAGGAACGCCTCGTCCACGACGGCCGAGATGGCACGACCGGTGCTCAGCATGTCGTGGATGACGGAGCCCGGCGGGTAGCGCACCTTCTCCACCCCGCTCACGAGCTCGACGGCCGGAGCGGGCAGAGTGGTCCCGGAGGCGATCCGGCGGGTGATCAGCGGTCGCGCGGGGTCGAAGTCCTCCGACTCGTCCATCCACTCGACGACCTCGACCACGGCGCCGTCGCAGAAGTCCGGCATCGACGCGTCGACCAGTTCCTGGGCGGTGACGTTCACGTCCAGGGTGGTCCCGATCCGGGTGGAGGCCCCGTCCAGGAGGGCCAGCCGGCGGCGGCTGGCGGTGGCCTCGAGGATGGCCCGCTCCCGGTCCGTCACGTCCACCATCAGCCCACCCACCCCCGGGTGCGTGCCGACCGCCCGGCTCAGGGGGAAGAAGCTCACGGACCGCACCTGGTCGCGGTCCGGATGCCCGCGGGGGCGCACCCCGACCAGCGTCCCCACGACGGGCGCCCCGCCCCGGGCGACGGCGCGGAGCATCCGCTCGTACTCACCGCCGTCCGACATGATCATGATGTCGTCCATGCGCCGCCCGAGGTGGGCCTCGATCGGCAGGCCGTCCATGTCGGCGAGCGCCTGGTTGAGGTGGATGTACCGCAGGTCCTGGTCGATCATGACCAGGCCGATGGGGCAGGTCTCGAAGAGGGCGTCGAGGAAGGCGAGGTTGGTCTTGACGCGGTCGAGTTCGTCGCTGCGGCTCGACAGGACCATCACCACCGAGGGACCGGATCCGGTCACGGAGAAGGACCGGAAGCCGCAGTCGAAGGCCGTGCCGTCACGGTGCCGGGCCGTCAGCCGGCCCCGCCAGTAGCCCTGCGTACGGCCTTGTTCCGTCAGCCGGGCGCACGATGCGGACGTGCCGCGGGCGGCATCGGCGAAGAGGAGGGCGCCGGGCCGGGTGAGGACGGCGCCGGGTTCGTACCCGAAGAGATCACGGGCGCCGGGCCCCCAGAAGCAGATGCGGTCGTCTTCGTCGATGCCGAGGACGGCCACGGGCACGCGCTCCAGCAGCGACCCCGGCTCGGCCCAGATCGGGCCGTGGGTCTCCTCGCCCCCCGGCCGGGCCGATGACACGAGACGCCCCCTTCCGCACGACGTCCTCTCCACATCATCATGCGGACGCGCCGCGCGGGCACGCCGGGCGTCGCGCGCCGGCCCGGGACGAGCGCCGTGCGGGGGTCGTTGGTCATCGCGGCTGCGCACCCGAACGGCGATCGACCGGAAATCGCCAGCCGAATCGGGCCGACGGCCTGGTACATGCCGTGTCCGTGGCCGATTCACCTCTTGGATGATCCACCGTGACGACACGGGGCGGTCCGGGCCGGTTCCGTGCCTTGCACCAGGTGCCGCCCCGGGCCGCTCCTGGTTGACTGGCCGTGGCCACCACCCTCCGGACCGCTTGGCGGCTCTCGCGGTCACGGAGCGACCTGGTCCAGGAAGCCCCTGCGCGCCGACAGCGGTGTTCGGCGCAGGGGCTTCGCCTGCCGCACCCGTACATCGTGGCGCCGAGACGGCAGGCTTTTCGACACCCCGGCACCTGCCGGGCCCGCCCGGCTCCAGCATGATCGAAGCTGCCGGTGCGGCGGCGCAACGCCCCGCTCCGCTCCGCTTTCCTTCGATCCCGGGAGTCCGGTCCTATGTCCGACATCAGCGTGCGTTCCGTGCGGGCCGGCGATTTCGCCCAGTGGCGCGCCCTCTACCGCGGCTACGCCGACTTCTACGGGGTGGAGCAGACCGAGGAGGCGGCCGCCACGGTCTGGTCGTGGGTGACCGACCCCGGCCACGAGGTGGGCGCCCTGGTGGCCGAGGACACCGAGGGGCGGCTCCTGGGCCTCGCCCACTACCGCCCGTTCGCGCGCCCGCTCTCCGCGACGGTCGGCTGCTTCCTCGACGACCTGTTCGTGGCGCCGCAGCACCGCGGTTCGGGCGCCGCCGACCTGCTGCTCGGCGCACTGCGCGAGCTCGCGGCCGAGCGCGGCTGGAGCGTGGTCCGCTGGATCACCGCCGACGACAACCACCGGGCACGGTCCAAGTACGACCAGGTCGCCACCCGCACCATGTGGGTCACGTACGACATGACCCCCTGAGCCCCGCCTCCGTCTCCTCGCCGGGTCCGCCGAACGGGGCCGCCGCGTCGACTACCGGTCGGCGCCGAGCGCCTTCGGCGCCCCGACCCCGGACGAGAACAGCCTGCGGATCGCCGTGGTGGCGCCCACCCTGCGCGATCTCCCTGTTGGGCGTGACCCCCGGTACTACGGCCCCGGCCTGGACGACTGGAATCCGTACCACCCCAATTCGAAGAGGCCCCTGGCCCATCTGGCCACCGAACTGGCTTACCACCTGAACAACCAGGTCGACATCACCACGCTCGATGAGGAGGTGGCCAGGGTGGTCGCCGGCGACCGTCCGACCGGGCCGTTGATCCTGCTCGTGGACCGCTGGGCGCCGAAGGTCCCGGCACTGCGTGAGCGATTGACCGAACTGAACGCGGTCAGCAGGCCGGGGATCGGCCTCCTCCTCGCCTGGAACCGGCACGACACACAGAGCCAGGCTGCCGAGCGTGAACTGAATTCCCTGCTGGCGGACTCCATTCCGAACCTGTTGTCCCGTAACCAGATGACGTCCAAGACCGACCGGGGGGTACTCGACATCGAGGACTTCGGCGCGGTGCTGCCCCGGATCGTGGCCGCGACCTACCAGGGCCACCTCAGGTATGCCGTCGCCTACCCCCCCCCCCCCGGCCAGACCGGGCGGTTCGATTCCACGGCCCGGCCCGTTCCTCCGGAGCCCGCCCCACCCGACGGGACCGCCCCACCCGACGGGACCGGCCAGGGCCTGCCGCCGCCGTGAGCGGCGCGCGGTCAGGCGGGAAGGTCCATCAGGAGCAGGGGGGCCGTGGTGGGCTGCGGGGATCCTCCGGCGGGTTCGACGGTGAGGCCGATCGCGGCGGCGTCGGCCGTGTCGCCGTCGACGAGGACCGTTCCGTCCTGGTGGATGAAGCCGGCCGGGCGCATGGTGCCGTCGTGGTCCAGCCACAGCTGGTAGGTGGTGCCGGGTACGGGCTCGGGCAGTCCGCCGGCGGTGAAGACGGCCTTGTTGCGCAGGGCCGAGGAGACGACGGTGGCGGAGGCCCCGTTGCCGGTGCGGCCGTGGGCCGCGCGGGCGTCGGGAGCGGCCAGGACGGTACTGACGTCGTCGAGGCGCCGCCCGATCTGCCGGGCCTGCTGTTCGTAGTCGCTCCTCTCCTGGCTCTGCCAGGCGGCCAGGCCCGCGAACAGGGCCGCGGCGGCCACGCTCGCGGCCACGGCGAACCGGCCGGCCTTGCGGCGCAGCGTGCCGCGCAGCGGGACCGCGGGGAGGGTGGTGGAGCTCCGGGGCGGGACTTGGCGCACTGCGTCGACGGCCGCCAGGGTCCGCTGCTTCATGGCGGCGGGGGGCTGCCGCGCCACGGCGGCGGCCAGCCGGGCTGCGGTGGCCTGGAACTCGGCCACTTCCAGGCGGCAGTCCTCGCACCGGGAGAGGTGGTCCGTGAACGGCTCGGCTTCGCCGGGGTCCAGGGCGTTCAGTGCGTAGGCGGCGGTGAGGGCGTGGCTGTCGGACCGGTGCCGGTTCATGTGGTCACCCCCATGCAGTCGCGGAGCCGGATCAGTCCGTCGCGCATGCGCGTCTTGACGGTGGGAAGCGGCGCGTGGAGGACTTCGGCGACCTCGCGGTAGGTCAGGCCGTGGTAGTAGGCCATGGTCACCACCTGGCGCTGGAGGTCGGTGAGGCCGCGCAGGCAGCGGCGGACCTGTTCGCTGTCCAGTCGGGTCTCGACCTGTTCGGCGACCTCGTCGAAGGCCGTCCGGTGCTCGCGGGCGGCCTGCGCGCGTTCCCGGTCGGCGGACGCCTGGGCGGAGCGGACCCGGTCGACGGCCCGCCGGTGGGCGATCGTCGCCGCCCACGTGGTCACGCTCCCGGAGTCGGGCCGGTAGCGGGCGGCCTGCCGCCACATGTCGATCATGACCTCCTGGGCGACCTCCTCGGACTGGGCCCGGTCGCGTACGACTTTGAGCACGGTCCCGAAGACCAGCGGGGCGAGGGCGTCGTACAGGACGGAGAACGCCTCTTTGTCGCCGTGGGCCACCTGCCGCATGACCTCGGGGAGGCCGGTGCGGTCGGTGGGGCCGCCGGTGGGTTCGGGGCCGAGGGGGCTCGGCTGATTCATGGTGCGGGCTCCGGCCGTGGGGACCAGACGCAGGGTCGGCCGGTGGCGTCCGGCCGGGGGCGGGGTGTCCATCGCATGGTGGTCCTTGTCCGGAGAGCAGCGGCCGGACCGCCGCGCAGGGCGGTGCCGGCCACAGGTCCAGGGGATGGGTCTGATGGTTCTTCGTAGCGGAGGTGCCCGCGGATGGGAGGGCGTTCCCGCTCCGGGACGGCGCGCGGTTCCCTCGTTCGAGGGAACCGTCCGGTCAGCCGTCCCGCCAGGTGATCACTGCGATGACCTGCTTGCCGCGCGGTGAGCGGCTGACGAAGAGGTCCGCGCCGAGCGCCCGGACGATCTGCAGCCCACGCCCCCGGGTGGCGTCGGTCCCGCGGCCGTCGCCCCGCTGCGGCAGGGAGAGCGAGCCGTCGCTGACGCAGATGCCCGCCCGGCCCCGGTCCAGGCTGATCGTGAGCGCGTACGGGGGCATGGCGTGCCGGACCGCGTTGGTGGCGAGCTCGGAGGCGATCAGCAGGATGTCGCAGGCGGTCTCCTGTGGGCAGCGCACGGGGTGCAGGGCCAGGGTGCGCGCGGCGCTGCGGCGCGCTTCTGCGGCGGCCTGCGGTCCGGAGGGCAGTGGATGGTGCTCGGTCCTCGGCCGCGCCGGGGGTGCGATTGCGGTGTCCATGACGGTTCCTGCTGTGCGAGCGGCCCCGGTGGATCCGGGCCGGACCGGGGGCCGGGGGCCGGGAACGGACGGGGTTCCGGGGCGGTGACCCCGGAACCCCTTTGTGCCAGGTCGGTGCTTCGTCGCTACGGCGCTGTGGCGCTGTGGGCTACCACTTGCTGTGGCAGTTCCAGTGGCCGGGCACCCAGTGCTTCGAGTGGCCGTTGCCCCACCAGCCGTCGTGCCAGTTGCCGTGGTGGTCGCTGTAGCCCTGGTGCCAGGTGCCGTGGTGCCACTTGGATTCCCAGTGGCCCTTCACCCAGGTGCACCGGTCATGGCGGTCCCACCGGTTGTCGCGGTCGTGGCGGTCGTGGCGGTGGTCACGATCGCGGTCTCGGTCTCGGTCACTGGTGAGCGTCGAGCTCACCGTGGCGGACGTAGCCGGGGCGGCGTTCGCGGTGCCGGAGAGGCCCAGCAGCGACCCGCCGGCCAGCAGCCCGGCGGACGCGGCTCCGACGACCAGGCGCCGTGTGCGCAGCGAACCGGTCATCGCACTCACCTCCTTCCCTTCTGCGGACAGTCGGTTCAGCGGCCCCTTCGACCTCAGGAGCCTCACCAGGGATTCGCGGCGAACGGGACGAAGGATTGGAAAATCCTCATCTCCGGATAAAGCCCGCCGACGCGAAAGCGGCCTTCAGCTACCGACGAGTACAGCATCTGCCAGATGAAATCATGAGATCGGCCTTATCTGCCGCCTTATCTGACTGATACATTCCGCAGGCGCAATCCGCACACCCCATCCCGTCACGGCTGTCCACCGACCTGGTTCGACACGTGCCGAGCACCTCGGTCAGACCGATGGTCCCGAGAACCACAACGGATGCGCCGGAGGCCGTTCGGCCATGGCCGCCTCCGGCCGAGATCCACCTCCGAAGGGGACATTCTGATGCGAAAGATGCTTCTGCGGCGCCCGTCCGCGGGAAAGGCTCTGGTCGTGAGCGCCCTGCTGGCCCTCGCCGTACCGGGAATCGCGTACGCCAACACGGTCGGCGTGACCGTGAAGACCCCGGGCGCCACCATGGGGCCCGGCTCCGCCTTCTCGGAGATATCCACCAACGCCGCCTGTAGCAGCGGCCTGATCTCCGGGCGGCGTGGCCCAGGCGCTGGGGGCGACCCTCTTCGAGACGGTACGGGTGGACGAGCGCGGGGAGGTGACCACGGCGGCGTTCCGCCGTTACCGGCTCCCGCAGTACGCGGACATTGCGCGCACGGAGGTCCACTTCATGGAGACCTCGGACGCGATCGGCCCGCTCGGCGCCAAGTCGATGAGTGAGAGCCCCTTCAACCCGGTGGGTCCGGCCTTCGCCAACGCCCTGCAGGACGCGACCGGGGTGCGGTTCACGGAGATGCCGGTGACCCGCGATGTCGTCTGGCAGAAAATGCAAGCCACAAGGGAGTAGAACGCGCCCAGATGCAACTCACATACTGAGATGAGGATGGCAGATACGTTTCCCGGGCGAGGGGATCTGGGAATCGGGCTCGTATGGCCACACTCGTGCTGCACGGAGACCTCGACCGCCCGGCCCTGCTCAGCGTCGCCGACCTGCGCGAATGGGAGCAGCAGCGGGCCAAGGTGGTGTTCGACTGCGCCACGAACGGCCCGCAGCACCACGTCTTCGAGGGCGTGCTGCTGCGTGACGTGGTCGCGAGCGCGGGGCCTGCCTTCGACGCCCGGCGCCGCAAGGACCGATCGCGCTTCCTGCTGGCGGTCAGCGGCGGGGACGGCCACCACAGCGTCCTCGCCTGGGCCGAGCTGGACGCCGACTTCGGGGGCAGTGCGGTGCTGCTGGCCACCCGGCTGGACGGGGAGGACCTGGACGAATCCGGGGCGCAGCTGGTGGTGCCCTCGGACCGGTGCGGGGCGCGCTACGTCAGCGCGGTCACGCACGTATGGTTCGGCGCCCTGGCGGCGCCGGGCATCTGAGTGCGGCCGGGACCGTACGAGGCCGGGACCGGCCAACGGTGCGGACGGTATGAACGGTACGGACGGTTCAGGCCCCGGCGAGGGAGATCTCGGTCGACTTGATCAGCGCCACGACGGAGGAGCCGGGGACCAGGCCCAGCGACTGGACACCGTCGGCGGTGACGGCCGCGGTCAGCCCGCCCCCGTTCACGTTGACCTTGACGGCGGCCATGGCCGGGCCGACGGCGACCTCGGACACCGTGCCCGTGATCTGGTTGCGGATGGAGATGTTCTCGACCGGGCCGGTGGCCAGGGCCACTTCGGTGGCCTTGACGAGCGCCTTCACCGCGGAGCCCTGGGTGATGCCGAGGTCCTTGACGGCGTCGGCGGTGATGGCGGCGGTGATCTCCTGACCGCCGGCCAGACGGACCTTGACCGTCGCCATGGCCTCGCCGACGGTGACGGCGGTGACGGTGCCCGCGAGCTGGTTGCGGATGCTCAGACTCATGAAGGTTCGACCTCTGCGTAGGCGCCTCGCGCGGTCCGAAGGGGCCGCACGGGACCGACCGTAGGGCCACCCGGTCCGGTCCGCCCCGTTCCCCCTCACGCCCGCGCGCCAGAACCACCCGACCGGCTGGCCCGGTGCTTCACTGGGGAACATGCCATTCGACCGCTACGGGGTGCTGGCCGGGACCCTGCACAAGCACTTCCGCGACACCCCCGACACGGAGGGCGCCTGGTTCCACGTCAACCTCCGGGTCGACGCCCCGGACGGACGGCACAAGTGCGCCGTCGACGTGGACAGCCACGACTCGGACACCGGTGTGCAGTGGAAGGTCTTCACCGTGGACGCGGCGGCACTCGGCCCGGTGGCCGCGATGGCGCCCGGGTTCCACGACCTCGACCGCGTGCCCAGGTCCGGAGCCCTCGACTACCTCCGCCATCCGGCACTGCGCAGGCTCCAGGAGTGGCCCGGGTGGCTGCCCGGCCCGCTGGGCGAACTCCTCGACCGGCTGCTGAAGTCCTCCCCGCCCTGGACATCGGGCTCCAACGTCGAAGCCGCCAACGCCTTCGAGCCGATCCTCGCCGTCGGGCGGCCGATCCTGGTCTTCGGCGAACCGTTCGACACCGGGCTGGGCGTCCACAACATCCACCAGAACCAGGGCGACGCGTACGGCAGCCAGTGGTGGCCCGAGAACGGCATCTGGCAGGACGGCGCGACCATGACCCGCCGCCCCGACGGCCGTTTCGACGTGTTCCTGAACAAGTTCTCCGGCCAGAAGGACCACACGGACGCCGACGGCCACCCGGTCTGAGCACGGCCGGAGTCGGCTCCGGATCCGCCTCCGTCCGGGTCGACGTTGCGGCTCTCCACGGAATCGGTCCTGGTCCGCCGGGAACCCCGGGCGCCCCCCGTCCGACTACTGCCGCGTGGGAGGCGGATCCTCGCCTTCCCGCGCGGCGGCGGAGGAGGCGTGTGATGGGCGGGCTGGATGTGCGCATGCGGGAGGTCGTGTGCCGGCACGGCCGGGTGGAGGCCGTCTCGGACGTCGATCTGGAGATCGCCGCCGGTGAGCGCGTGGCCCTGACCGGTACCAACGGCTCGGGCAAGACGACGCTGCTGCGCGCCGTCCTCGGTCTGCACCGTCAGACGACGGGCTCGATCCTGGTCGGCGGCCGCGAGGGCCGGTCGCCCGCCGAGTGGGCCTGGCGGCGCCGGGCCTGCGCCTGGATCCCGCAGAAGCCGGCCGCCGGCCGCTTCCCCCTGCTCGGCGCAGAACTGCTGGCCGGCAGCAACGCTCCGGCGGAGGCGGCCGAGGCCGCCGAACGGCTCGGTGTGGGCCCGCTCGTCGGGCGGCCCCTGCACACCCTCTCCGGCGGCCAGCTGCAGCGGATGTACCTCGCCCGGGCGATCGGATGCATCGCCGCGGGAGCCGAGTTGCTCCTGGCGGACGAGCCCACCGCCGCGCTCGACTTCGACGGGCAGTCGGAGGCCGCGGACGTCCTCACCTCCCTGCCTGTGACCCTCATCGTGGTGACGCACGACCGGGCCCTCGCGGACCGCTGCGACCGCGTACTGGAGATGGCCGCGGGCCACCTGCGGGAGGTCCGGTGAACCTGGCCACCGCCGACCTCGGCGAACTCCTCCAGCTGCTGCCCGTACAACGGGCGGGCGTGGCCCTGCTGCTGGCCGCGATCGGCCTGCCCGTCATCGGCGTGGTCATCGTCGGGCTCGACATCATGCCGGTCCGGTTCGCGATGATGCACGTGGCCCTGCTGGGCATCGCCGTCGGACTGCTCACCGGACTCGACCCCATGCTGTGCGCGCTGGTGGCCTGTGCGCTGGCCGGCGCGGGCGTGGCCCCGCTCGCCCGGACCCCGGACGGCCTGTCGGGGGCGATGGGCCTGCTGATGAGCCTGGCCATCGCGGCGGCGCTGCTCCTGCTGGCCGTGTCCGGAGTCAACGCCTCCGGCGCCTTCGCCCTGCTCTGGGGGTCGATCCTGTCGGTCGGGACGCCGGATCTCGTCGTCCTCGGCGTCCTGGCCGTCGCCGTTCCGGGCCTGTTCTGGTGGCGGCGCCGCGAGATCGGCCTCCTCCTGTACGACCGCGAACTCGCCCTGTGTTCCGGCGTACCGGTACGGGCGCTGACGGCCGCCCTGCTGGTACTGGTCGCCATCGCGGTCGCCGGGGCGATCAAACTGACCGGCGCCCTGCTCGTCGACGCCCTGACCCTGCTGCCCGCACTCGCCGCCCGCCGCCTGGGCAGCTCACTGAAGTCGATCACCCTCTGGGCGGTGGGCATCGGCGTGGCGGTGAATCTGACGGGGTTCCTGCTGGCCCTGTGGCTGGACTGGCCGCCCGGCCCGGTCCTCGTCCTGACCGCGGGGGCACTGGTCCTCGCGGTGCATTTCATACCCGAACGGAGAATCAGCTCATGGCGCGCACCCGCGTCCGTATCTCTTCCCTCCTCGCACTGAGCGCGGCGCTCGCCTTGACCGCCGCCTGCGCGAACACCCCCTCGCCCCAGGACGCGAAGTCCCAGGACGGCCCGCAGCCGCAGGCCAAGAAGCCGGTCGTGGTCGTCACCACCACCTGGGAGGGCGCCTTCGCGAAGGCCGCGGGCGCCGAGGACGTCAAGGTCATCGTGCCGCAGTCCGTCCACCACGCCCCGGACTACGACCCCAAGCCGTCGGACCTCGCCGCCGTGGCCAAGGCCGACTTCGTGCTCTACGCGCCGTTCGAGCCGTACGCCGCGAAGATCAAGGAGGCTTCGGGCTCGAAGGCGAAGCTGGTCGAGGTGAACCTCGACAACGACCCCGACAAGGTCAAGGCCGAGGTCGACAAGCTGGGAGCCCTCTTCGGCACGGCGGACGCGGCCACGAAGTGGAAGGCCGGCTTCGAGACGGAGTACGCGAAGCTGAACAAGGAGGTCCAGGCCGGGTGGCCCGGCGGCAAGAGCCCCTCGGTCGTCACCCAGGTATTCACCGCGTGGTCGGCGAAGCTCGCGGGCGCCACCCCGGTGGGCACGTACGGCCCCGAGGCCGTGACCCCGGCACAGCTGGCCGAACTCGCGGCGAAGAAGCCGGAGCTGGTGCTGGACAACGCGCACATGTCCACCGGCACGGTACTGCCCGACTCCGGCGCCAAGCAGGTCAAGATCGTCAACTACCCCGGCGAGGACCTCGACCTCCTGCCGGTCTACCGCAACGCCGCGGCCGAACTGAAGAAGGCCATGGGCGCCTCCTGACCGACCGCCCCCGAGCAGCCCCGCGGGAACCGGCCGGTGCCGGGTGGACCGGCTCACCGCTCCGCGGGGCGCTCCGCCGCACCTCGGCCGCCGGCCCTCACGGGCCGTACGCCCCGTACGGCCCGTGAGGGCGGGCTTCGGCCGGGTGGTGGGGCCCGGCGGGTGTGGTCTGCCGCCGGGCCCCGTGCCTCAGCCCGCCTGGGCGAGCGGCGGGGCCGTCGTGGAGGTCGCCGCCAGGCGCTCGCGCAGGGCCGCGCGGTCCGGTTTGCCGGCCGCCGTCAGGGGCAGTTCGGCGATCAGGAGCAGCCGCTCGGGGTGTTTGCGCCGTTCCAGTCCGCGCCGCGTGAGGTGTTCGCCGAGGGAGGCGAGGGTGAGGGGCTGCCCGCCGCGCGGCACCACGCAGGCCGCCAGCCGCTCCCCCATCAGCGGGTCCGGCACGCCGACGCAGGCCACGTCCCGGATCTGGGGGTGCGCGGTGAGTTCGCGTTCCACCTCCGCCGGGCTGATGTTGGCGCCGCCGCGGATGACGATGTCCTTGAGGCGGCCCACGATGTGCAGGACGCTGTCGGAGTCGAGGTACCCGAGGTCACCGGTGCGGACCCAGCCGTCGGGCGTACGGTAGCGGGCGTCCAGTTCGGGCGCGCCCACGTAGCACAGCGGGGTCATCGGACCGCGCGAGATGATCTCGCCGACGGCGCCGTCGGGCAGCGGTTCGTGCGTGTCGGGGTCCGCGATGCGGATCTCGGCGACCCGGGGGTCGGGATGGCCTGCGACGACCCCGGATCCGTCGGTGGGCGGCACCGTGTTGCCGAGTCCGGTGTGGCAGTTGACGCCGTCGGCGGAGCCGTAGAGGTTCACCACGGGACAGCCGAAGGCCTCGGCCGCGGCGGTCGCGGTGGTCTCGTCGAGCGGCGCTCCGCCGAGGACCAGTGCGGTGGGCGCGGGCAGCTTCTCGTCCGTCCCGTCGAGCCGTTCGAGCATCATGCGGACCATCGTGGGCACCCCGAGGATGTGCGTCGGCCGGTGTTCGCGTACCGCCTCGAGGGCCGCTTCCGGGGTGAAGTGGTCGAGCAGGACGAGGGTGCCGCCGTGCCGGGCGAGGGTGACGGCGGTGCCGTTGGACCCGAACGCGGACGCCAGCGGTACGAGGAACAGGCAGCTAGGCGGGGTGCGGTCCGGGATGAGGGAGGCGAGGAAGTTGCCTCGACCGCCGGCCAGCGCGTTGTGCGAGTACGCGATCATCTTCGGCTCGGCCTCGGAGCCGGAGGACACGAGGATGCGTGCGGCGCTGTCGGGATCGGGCCGGGCGGGAACGAATCCGCTGGGGTCGGACCGCAGCAGCCCGGACAGCTGAATCGTTCCTTCAGGCGCGGCTCCGGGGCCTGCGGCGATGACGTGGCGCAGGGCCGGGAGCGCCCCGGCGAGCGTGCTCAGATCCGCCGCGTGCCGGAATTCCCGGTGTTCGGTGGCCGCGATGACGGCGACGGCCTCGGCGCGGCGCAGCAGGCACTCGGCTTCGAGGACGCCCCGGCCCACCGGGAACGGGAGCGCGATCGCGCCGAGCGCGGCGAGCGCGAGATCGGCGATGACGGCGAAGCGGTTGTTGGGGAGCTGCACGCCGACCACGTCGCCCGGGCCGATCCCGAGTTCCCGCAGGCCGGTGGCCAGACATCGCACCTTGCGGTCCAGCGCGGTGTAGCAGAGCTTGCCCTTTGCGTCGAGGACGGCCGTGCGGTGCAGGTCGGCGATCTGGCGTGCCCGGAAGAGGCTGTAGAGGTCGAGGTCGGGGCAGGTCCCGTCGACCACCCAGGACCGGCGGAGTTCGGCGGGCAGCAGGTCGTGCAGTACGAGCCTGTCGGCGGTCATTCGAAGCTCCAGGGGTCGGGGACTGCGGGGGCGCCGTGCGCGTCGCGGCTGATCGAGCCGGTGAAGCGCGGATCGTGGTGCAGGTCGGACAGCTCGGTGGTGACCGCGGTCGCGGTCAGCCCGTGCTCGCGCAGCCGGGCCAGGGCCTCGGCCGTGGACAGGCCGCCCATGTCGTGGGCGGCCACGGCTCCGGCGTCGGCGTCGGCCGGCGCGAGCCAGCCGTCCGCCGTCGGTCGCGGGAACCGGAATCCGGCCGGCCGGCGGGGGTTCTCCCCGCGGGCCGCCCGGCGCAGGGCGGGGGCGGTCAGCGTGTCGGCCGCGCCGAGCAGGGAGGAGTCCACCCGTACGCCGTGGCCGGTGCGCTCGCGCAGCAGCAGCCCGGCGAGGACGGCTTCGGCGCCGAGCAGTCCGCCCAGTACGTCGAGCAGGGTCATCAGCGAGGGCGCCGGGGCCTCGCCCTCGGGACGGACGGCCTCGCCGACGCCCGTACGGGCCTGGACCATGAAGTCGGTGCCCATGGGGGCGTGCTCGATCCGGTCGGCCCAGCCGCTGGTGTACGCGTAGACGAGCGCGGGATTGACCCGTGCGAGATCCCCGGAGTCCAGGCCGAGCTCAGCGGCCTTGCCCGGCGCCCAGTTGTGCAGGAAGACGTCGGCCCCGGCCGCCAGCTCCCGCAGCCGTCGGCGGTCGGCCTCCTGCTTGATGTCGATCTCCACGGCCCGCTTGCCCCGGTTGAGGGCGAGCCAGCGCGCCGAGATCCCGGAACAGGCCGGGGGCATGCCGCGCAGGGGGTCGCCGCCCGGCGGTTCGATCCGGATCACGTCGGCGCCGAGGCGCCCGAGCAGATGCGCCGCGAGCGGGGCCTGGATCCGGCGGCCCGCCTCCAGCACGGTCAGCCCGGCCAGAGGCCCGCCGGAGGGTGCCTCGTCGGGCAGCCGGGCCGACCTGGCGGTGAGACGTCCGGTGGCCGACCGTGACAGGGACCAGGGGGCGGCGCCGTCGTGTTCCGCGGCCCGCTCCGCGGCCCGTCCCGCGAGCGGGTGCAGGGCGCACACCTCGGTGCCGTAGGCGGCCGCGGCCCGGCGGATCCGCTCCCAGGAGTGGGACCGGGCCGTGAGGTGGAGGGCCGCCGGGAAGGGGGCGCAGGCGGTGGCGTAGCGGAACTGGAAGGGCCGCCAGCCGGCCCTCAGGGCCTCCGCGGGCGCCTCCAGGGCCTTCCAGAAGGCCGCCCAGGCGCCCGGATCGAGGGTCTCCAGTTCGAAGAGGACGCCGTCGGCGGAGGTGAACGGAGGTCCTCCGGCGGCGAGTTCGGCGGCCTCGCCCTCGTCGGCCCCGGCGGCGGCGAGGTACTGGGAGACCGCGAGCAGGCCCGCCCGGTCCGCGCTGGTGGTGACCGCGCGGGCGGCACCGCCGCGGGCCTGGCCCACGAGGGCCGCGAGCAGCCCCTGCACGGCCAGGACTCCGGTGGCGGTGGCCGCGTAGTCGACGGCGAGGCCACGCGGGCTGCCGTCGCGCCTGCCGTGCACGGCCATGATGCCGGTCGCGGCCTGGACCGTGGCCTCGTCGGCGAGCCCGCTCAGGGGATCCGCCCAGGTGGCGCTCGCGTGCGCCGGGTCGAAACCGCCACCCATGAGCGTGGTGCCACCTGTGGTGGTGGCGGTGCCGGTGGACGCGTCCTCCTGTGCGGGGCGGTCCGTCCGTGCGCCGAGCAGCCGCAGGTGGTCGGCGATGACGCTCGTGATCTGCGGGGGCCCCGAGGTGTCGAAGCGCAGTGTGTCGAGCGGCCGGACCGTCTGCGTGGTTGCTGGTGACGCCATGCCTCTCCTCTCCTGGCGCGGCGGTGGCCGGCGCCCGGGTCTTACCGAATCTGGGGAACCCGGGAGCGTCCGCACCCGACCAGTTCCACGGACAGGGAGTCGGTCGGCCGTTCCCGCGAGTTCCCGGGAATGAGGAGGAAAGAAGTGACGGATCCAGGCACGGACCACACCTCGGATGCGCAACAGGCTTCGGGCACAGATGAATTGAGGGAGCGGATCGACCATTTCGTCGGCACCCGGGTGATCCCCCGGGAGGCGGTGCTGGACGGCGGCGGGCCCGCAGCGGCCGAAGCGCTGGCCGAACTGCGCGGCCAGGCACAGGAGGAGGGCCTGTGGGCACTGCCGCTCCCGGCGGAACTGGGCGGCGGCGGGCTGGAGTTCCGGGCGTACGCCGCCCTGGCCGAGGCGGAGGGGGCCAGTGACCACGGTCCGGCCGCGCTGGGATCCGCCCCGCTGCTCGATGCGAGGATGCTGGCGCGGCACGGGGGGACCGCAGTCCGCGAGGCGTACCTGAAACCGCTGGTCGCCGGGGAGATACGGGCCTGTTACGCCATGACCGAGCCGGACGTCCCCGGCACCGACCCCTTCCGGACCGCCACCCGGGCCGAGCGCGGGCCGGACGGGAGCTGGCTCGTCACCGGCCGCAAGTGGTTCACCTCCGGCGCCGCGGACGCCGCCCTGGTGACGGTCATGGCCCGCACCGGCGGGAGCACCGGTGACCGTGAGGGGTTGTCGTTGCTGCTCGTGCCCACCGCGTCGGCCGGTTTCCGCGTCGTACGCGAACTCCCCGTCCTCGGTGCGGGCGGCCAGTACGAGATCGAGCTCGACCGGGTCCGGGTCCCGGCCGACCACCTCCTCGGCGAGCCCGGGGACGCCCTGGCCATCGCCGGTGAGCGGTTGCAGCTCGGCCGTACGCTGCGCTGCCTGCGCTGGCTCGGCCAGGCCCGGCGCGCCTTCGACCTCATGTGTGAGCGGGCCGCCACCCGCAGCGGGTCCCGTGGACCCCTCGCCGACCAGCAGCTGATCCAGAGTCATGTCTTCGACGCCCTGCTCGCCCTGCGCACCACCCGCCCCCTGGTGCACGAGGCGGTGGCGCTGATCGCCGCCGGGCGGGACGCGCGTACGGAGGTGGGGCTCGCCAAGGTCGCCGCCGCGCGCATGCTCCAGCAGGTCGCGGACTCCGCCATCCAGGTCCACGGCGCCGCCGGGCTCGGTCCGGACACCCCGCTACCCGGGCTCCTGCGCACCGGCCGGGCCGCCCGCGTCCTCGACGGGCCGGACGAGCTGCACATCACCTCCGTGGCCCGCCGGGTCCTGCGCGACTACGCACGGGACGGCGGCCAAGTCACCCCCTAGTGCTGTGGCCGGGAAGGTTTGCCGGGTCGCGTCGTCCGGTGCGGTGGATCGCAAGGCGGAGGACCGCGGCTCGTACTGGACGTAGTTGCGCGGTCCGACAACCTGGGGGTCCCCCCGGACGGAGTCTGGGGGATGAGGCGCCGTGCCGGGCGTCGTGACCCGGTGAACCTTCCCGGTCACAGCACTAGATAAGGGTGATGTCGACCACCCCGTGCAGGGCGGCGAGGCCGAGCGCCAGGAAGAAGTCGCCCCAGACGAGCTCGTGCCGGACGGCCAGCTCCTTCCCGGCGTCGTAGCAGCCGTCCAGCAGCATCCCGGGCGGGCGTCCGGAGTCGGGGCCGGTGAGGTGGCTCTCCGTGAGGCGGCGGAGGATCGACCCGGCCCGGTCCCCGTACGCGCCCGCCCGGGGGCCGGGCACACGGGCGAGTTTCAGCAGGGCGACCGCGGTGATCGCGGCGGCCGAAGTGTCGAGCGGCCCGTCCGGGCGGGCGGCGTCGGCCGCCGGGACGAGCCCCGCGGGTCCTGCGGCCGGGAACTCGTCCCCCGCCGAAAGGAGTTCGGCCGCCTCGGTGAGCCGGGCGGCCCGGCCGGGTGTGGCGAGGTCCGGGCGCAGCAGGGCGTCGGCCACCGCAAGGAGCAGCCAGGCCCGGCCCCGGCTCCAGCCCGGCGGCGGGTCCGCGCAGGGCTGCCAGCCCGCGGCCGCGTCGAAGCGCAGGGCGGGCCGCAGCAGGAGGCCCTGGCCCCGGCTCTCAACGAGACAAAGGTCGAGGTGGCGGTGGAGGTGGGCCGCCGCCGCGGCGGCGCCCCGGGGTCCGGCTCCGGCCAGCAGGGGCACGGTTCCCGGCACCCCGTCCACGCGGGCGAGCATGCGGGGCCCGCCGAGCGCGTCCCCCCAGGGCACGAGCCCGAGTTCGCGGTCGTAGGCCGAGAGCACGGCCCGGGCGCCGCGGCCTCGCAGTTCGGCGGCCTCGGCGTCGTCCCCGGCCGGAGCGGTCCCGTACCAGAGGATCAGGCCGCGGGTGGCGGTGTCGGCCCCCGCCCATGGTGCGAGCCGGGCCGTGCACGCGGCGGCGGCGCGCCGGTCGGCCGCGTCGCCGGTGTACCGTGCCCGCAGCCAGAGCAGCCCGGCCCAGAACCCGCCGGTCCACGAACCGCGGCCGGTGGTCGTCCACCGACCGTCGTCCGGGCCGGCGTACAGCGGGAAGCGGGGGCCGACCGCCTCGGCGGTCACCGCCACCCGTGTCATGACGGCCTCGAGGGCCGGGCCCGGCCCGAAGGCGCCCGCGCTCATGCCGCGGCCTCCCGCCGGTCCCGTACGGCCCACAGGAACGCGACGGCCGACGCGGCCGCGAACTCCGCGCCCACCAGCAGCCAGCCCGGCCCGTACCGTCCGCTCTGCGCGAGCAGGCCGAACAGGGGCGGGCCCACCGCGAATCCACCGAAGAACCCGGCCGCGACCAGCGCCGAGTCCTGGCCGGCGCGGCCGGGGGCGGCCCGCTGCATGACCAGCACCATCGAGACGGCGTTGCCGGAGACGGCGAAGACGCCGACGGCGATCGCCCCGGCCCACACCAGCAGGCCCACCACCAGGGCGGCAGCCAGCAGGACCGCAGCGCCCAGCGCCCCGCAGGCCAGCCACCCCGGGAGCCACTCGGCCCGCCCGGGCCGGGCCGCCTTCGACCATCCGACCCGGCCCGCGATCCCCGCCACGCCGAGTACGGCGACCAGCGCGGCGGCCGCCGTCGGGCCCAGGTCCAGCCGCTGCGCGCCGAAGAGGGCCAGGTAGGTGTTGACCGAGGCGATTCCGGCGCCGAGGAACAGCGAGAAGACCGCCAGCCAGGCCACCATCCCCCGCGGCACGAGAGCCGTACGGGGCCCCGCGGGCGGCGCGGCGGCGTCGGAGGGCAGGACGCGCAGCGCCCACAGCCCGGCGAGCAGGGCGGCGCCGGCGCCGGTCCAGACCGCGCCCCGCCAGCCGATGCCGCCCGCGAGGAGGGCGAGCGGCAGTCCGGCCGCGAAGGCTCCGAGCTGGACCCCGGACTGTTTGAGGCCGGTCACCGCGCCCCGCCGGGCGGGCGGGACGGCGCGCAGCACGGCCTTGTTGGTGGCCGGGTTGGCCAGCGCCTGGGGTACGCCGCCCAGTGCGACGGCGCCGAGCAGCAGACCGGCGCCGGGCGCGGCGCCGATCAGGGCGAGGGCCGCCGCGGAGACCAGCAGCAGGACCACCAGCGAGCGCCGCGGACCGATCCGGTCCACGATCCGGCCGCCCGCCGGGGACAGGA
This sequence comes from Streptomyces sp. NPDC040545, assembly GCF_055595065.1. NCBI lineage: Bacteria > Bacillati > Actinomycetota > Actinomycetes > Kitasatosporales > Streptomycetaceae > Streptomyces > Streptomyces sp. NPDC040545. The sequence continues at coordinate 340,471 of NZ_JBVIWA010000002.1, read as the reverse complement.
CGGCGGCGGTCCCGAAGCCGATCGTGGTCGTCAGTCCCAGCACGGCCGGGGAGACGCCGAGTTCGGTCACCAGGCGCGGGCCCAGCGCCCCGAGGAGGAACAGCTGCAGCATCGAGAACGCCATGGCGCAGGTCAGCAGCGCGGTCAACTGCCGCCCCGCCGCGCCGTCCTTCTCCGCCGGCGATGCGGTCGCCGTCCCCTCCGCCGTCACGAAGTCTCCCTTCCCAGGACGTTGAACTCTTCGACCGAGCGGGTAGGCAGTCGGATGGAGCGGCGGGCAGGTTCCCTCCCTCCGCTGTGCCCTGCACCACACGAGGCGGGCGTACCGGCCCCATGACAGGCCGGGACGCGGGAACTTGTCCGGAAGTGCGCACCCTGATGTGCGGCTCGGGAGGCCGGTGCAAGGATGAGCCCTCCATGAACCCGGTCCGCTTTCTACGCGCCCTACGGGCTGCGATGTTCGCAGCCCTCTGTGTGCTGCTCGCGGCCACCGGGCACCTGCTCATGTCGGGTGTGGCGGTGCCCTGGTGGGCCTTGTCCGTCGCCTTTCCGGGCACGGCGGCGACGGCCTGGGCCCTCGCGGGCCGGGAACGCGGGCTGCTCGCCGTGACGACGGCGGCCGTCGCCGTCCAGGCGGTGCTCCACGCCGGTTTCACCCTGTCCCAGTCCCTCGCCGGGGCGGCCGCGCCGACCGGATCCGGGCACATGTCTGCGATGCCGTCGATGTCGTCGATGTCGTCGACGATGCGGATGCCGCAGCCGCCCGGCACCGGGATGCCGGGGACACCCGCCCACCTGCACCACGCCATGCACGGGACGGCGGACGCCGCGTCCGCCGTGACCGGTGCGCATGGTGCCGCGACCGGTGGGCCGCTGCCGGGCGGCATGCACGAGGCGGTCGCCATGTCCCCGGCGGGCATGCTGGCCGCGCACCTGCTGGCCGCCGTGCTGTGCGGGCTGTGGCTCGCCCATGGCGAGCGGGCCGTCTTCCGCGTGGTGCGCGCCGTCGCCGGGCGCCTGTGGACTCCGCTGCGCCTGCTGCTCCGTACGGCGGTACCCGCGCACCGGCTGCCCGTCCGGGTCCGCCGCCGGCACCGGCACCGCGCGCCGCGCCGGCTCTTCCTCGTCCACGCCATCACCTCACGGGGTCCGCCGCCGGGAACCGCTGTCCTCTGACAGCTGGTTCCCCGAGCCGCGTCCGCGACCGCTCTCGCACCCGCACCCCGCGCCTCGGGCCTCGGCCATGCCTTCCGGCAGGCCGTACCCCTCACCGGCCCCGCCGCTCGCGGCGCCGGACTCCCTTTGCCCGTAAGGACCTTGTGGCGATGACTGCTGCCCTGACGACCCCTTCCTGTACCGCCGGCGACCGGCCGGCCCGGCGCACCCCCGACTCCGACGCGGCGGTGACCCGGCTGGCGCTGGACGCCCGCGACGGCGATCCCGTGAAGACCGACCGCTTCGTGCGCGCCCTCCACCGCGACGTCTGGCGCTATGTGGCCTACCTCAGCGCCGACACCCAGGCGGCCGACGACCTCACGCAGGACGTCTTCCTCCGCGCGCTGGCGAGCCTGCACCGGTTCGAGGGCCGTTCCTCCGCGCGGACCTGGCTGCTGTCCATAGCCCGCCGCACGGTCGTGGACAGCCTGCGCCACGCGGCCGCCCGGCCGAGACTCTCGGACCGCTGCGACTGGCAGACGGCCGCCGAGCAGGCCCAGCCGTACGACGTGCCGGGCTTCGAGGACGGCATCGCCCTGGCGGAACTGCTCGCCGTGATCCCGTCCGAGCGCCGGGAGGCCCTGGTCCTGACCCAGTTGCTGGGTCTGTCCTACGCCGAGGCGGCGACTGCCGTCGGCTGCCCGATCGGTACGGTCCGCTCCCGCGTCGCCCGCGCCCGTACCTCTCTGATCGCGCTCCTGACGGACACCCGTGCGGCCGAGCCGGCGCCGGAGCCCCCGGCGCCGCGGCCCGACCGGGCCGGGGAGCGGATGCTCACGGCGGCCGCGGCGCTCGCCTGATCCTTCGGGCGGGCCGGCGGGAGGGCCGCGGGCGGCCTGTGCGCCCGGGACTGAGGGCCGCACTGTGCGACAGCGACCGGCTGATTGCCCACCTGCGCACCCGTGCGCCCGCACCCCGCACCTTCCCCCGTGGAGGACTGGCTGCACGGGATCGTGCGGGTCCGCGAGAAGCCGCGGCTGTGGGAGAGCACGGTGATCCTGGAGCGGACGGCCCGTACGGCGGCCGGTGAGTCGCGGCGCGGCAGCGGGCTCTCCACGGAGAGCCTGGCGCACCGGTTGCGCCTGGATCCGCAGCCCGCACGGACGGATCCGCGCGCGGCGGTCGCGTACGCGGCGATGGGCTCCGTGCCCGAGCACTGGATCCCCTTCATCGCGGTCCACTCCGGCGAGCGCGGGCGGTCGGTGCGGTTGCGGCGCGCGGCCGTGCCGCATCCCGCCGACGGCCGGGCGGTGGAGCCCCTGACGGAGCTGTTGCGGCCGGGCCGGGACCCGGTGGCACCGGAACGGCGGCAGGCCTGCCTACGTGAACGAGGAGGAGGTCCCGCAGGCCGGCTCCCGGCTGACGGTGGCGTACAACCGCATCCGGGGCCGGGACGGCCAGGTGGTCGTCTGGCCCCCGCCCCGCGCGCCGGGGCGCGGGGCGCGGGGCGGCCGCGAGCGGCCTCGCCTTCGACCGCCTCGTGAACACGTCCGAGGCCTGATCCGGGTCCCGAGCCGGGCCCGCTGCACGCGGGCACGGCCGGACGGCGCCCGGGCATGACAGGGCACGGCGGCGCCACCCAGCCGAATCTCCGGGCGCGCCGCAAGATATCAGCCTTCCGCGGAGACGCCAGGATGTTTGTCCGATGGTGATGTCCTCCGGCCCCGGCGGCGCGCCCGGTACTAGCGTCCCGTGACACCCCGGGAATGCGGGTGCGCTCCGCACTGCATGTGCGGCCTCTCCTGCCCCGCCACCCCCTCCCGGCCCTTGGAGCGAGGAGGCACAGTGCCGTCATTGCGGCGGAGATCCATCAGCAGCTTGTCGTTGGCCACGCGATACACGATCGGAAGCGGCCTGGTCATCACCGCCCTTGCGCTCACCCTGATCGCCCTTCTGATACCCGTGGACAGTTTCGGCAGCCGGCCCGCGGCCGCCGTGGCGGGTCCGACGGGTCCGGCGGGCGGCGACGACGACGGCGGCGGAACGTTGAGCACGGCCTACGGACCGCTGACCGCCGCGGACCGGGACTTCGTCCGCAAGGTCCGGCTCGCCGGGCTCTGGGAGCTGCCCGCGGGCCGCCAGGCCCAGCAGCGCGGGTCCCGACCCGCGATCAAGACGGCCGGCCAGCACCTCATCGACGGCCACACCGAGCTGGACCGACAGGTCATCCAGGTCGGCCAGGCCCTCGGTGTCGACCTGCCCAACCAGCCGTCCGCCCAGCAGCAGGACTGGCTGGGCCAGATGAACCGTGCACGCGGAGAGGAGTACGAACGACTCTTCGTCCAACTGCTGCGCCGAGCTCACGGAAAGGTGTTCGCCCTGCTGGCCGGAATCCGGTCAACGACCAAGAACTCGATGGTCCGGGCCCTCGCCACGTCCGCCAACGCCACGGTTCTGGACCACATCACGGTCCTCGAAGACACCGGACTCGTCGACTTCGACGCGCTTTCCGACAATGTCCAACCGACGAAGTGAAGTGATCGCATGAGTAAAAAGGGCCACAAACGCTCACGCCTGTCGAACAAGGTCCTGGGCGTGACAGCCGCGCTCGTACTGGGCGGTGGCGGGGTCGCCGTCGTCGCCGGGAACGCGTCCGCCGGCCAGGACAACCGGATGACGTCCACCATCGACTGCCCCGACGTGGGAGAGAAGCTCACCGCGGTCCCCGAAAAGGCCAAGCCCGAGGTCGACGCGAACCTCGCCAAACTGGACGACCAGGTCGCCGACGCCTACAAGCAGCTCGCCGCCGGGAAGGCGAAGGGCGACGCCGCCCTCCTCGGTGACCTGAAGCAGAAGCGGGACCAGACCATCGCGGGCGTAGCCGACGCGATCGGCCGCGCCGGCGAAAACCCCAAGGACATCAAGTCCTTGAGCGCGTGCACGATGAAGCAGGCCGCTGCCGCGGATGACGGCGCGGCGGCGGCCGCGAGCAAGGGCGAGCAGGGCGCGGCCGCCCAGGCCGCCGCGCAGAAGGGCGGTCCGGCGAAGAACGACTTCGTCAACATCACCAAGATCAAGCCGAACGTAAAGAATCCCGCCCAGGCCGGAAACGCCTCGAAGGGCTCCTTCACCTCGCAGTGCGGCCGCAACGAGAACGGCCACTTCAACCCCGACAACGTGATCGTCGCCCCCGGCGTCTCCAACGGCGCCCACCACATGCACGACTACGTGGGCAACCTGACCACCGACGCCTTCTCCACGAACGGCAGCCTCGCCGCGTCGGGCACCACCTGCGGCAACGGCGACCAGTCCGCGTACTACTGGCCCGTACTGCGGTTGCGCGACGGCAAGGTGGAGAAGGACGCCAAGGCGCCCGGCGGCGGCCAGGACGCCAATGTCGGCACCATCCTCAAGCCGAAGCAGGTGTCGATCACCTTCAAGGGCAGTCCGGTGGGCAAGGTCACGGCGATGCCCCGCTTCATGCGCATCATCACCGGTGACGCCAAGGCCTTCACCAACGGCAACGGCAACGCCAATGCCTCCTGGAGCTGCACGGGATTCGAGAACCGGCAGCTGAAGGACAAGTACCCGGTCTGCCCGAAGGGCAGTGACGTGGTGCGCACCTTCAACTTCCAGAGCTGCTGGGACGGCAAGAACGTCGACAGCGCCAACCACCGCACGCACGTGGCGTTCGCGGACAAGAACGGCCGCTGCCCGAACGGCTTCAAGGCCATTCCGCAGCTGGTGATGCGCCTCACCTACGGGGTGGCGCCGGGTGCCCGGTTCGCCGTGGACAGCTTCCCCGAGCAGCTCCACAAGCCGGCGACCGACCACGACGACTTCATCAACGTGATGTCGAACGGCCTGATGAACAAGGCCGTGAACTGCATCAACAACGGGCAGAACTGCCGCTGACCCCCGCAGCGGGAGGCTCCCCTCCGCTCCCGGGCCGGACGCCCCTCACCCCCACCCCCGGCGTCCGGCCCGGGACAGGTGTTGGCCCGAAGCCGACTTCGGGCCAACACCGCACGTATGTGTACGCCGCCGCCGAGTCCCGGCGGCGTACGCATGTCACGGGCCGGGCCGCACCGGTCACGCACCCCGGCACCCCCAGCACCCCAGCCCCGCCCCGGCCCCACCCCAGCACCCCATGGCACGAGCCCGGCCCGCACCGGTCGCACATCGCGCGACACCCGGCCGGCCCGGACGGCTCGCACCGCACGTCACCTCCGCGGTCCGCACCGGTCACCCACCGGTCGCGCACCGCTTGACATGCCACAGCCCGGCCCGGCGGAGCCCGGCCCGGCGGAGCCCGGCCCGGCGGAGCCCGGCCCGGCGGAGCACACCGCAGGACACGCACCCCCGCCCGGTGGTGTACGCACGAAACAGCCCGGCCCGGCCCCGTGATTCGGGGCCGGGCCGGGCTGTTGGCGGTTCAGCCGGGCTGTTCGCGGTTCAGAGGCCGTTGACGCGGGCCATCCGTCCGACGACCAGGGGGGTGAAGTCCGCCTGGATCACGCGGGCGGCACGGCGGCCGACCCGGGAGTGCTGGCGCCGGACCTGGGCCATCAAGCGGCGGCTGCGCAGGGCCATCTCCAGTTCGAATCGGGTACGGGGGTCCCGCAGGCCGGTACCGAAGAGCTTCTCCAGCTGACGCATGCGGTAGCGCACGGTCTGCGGGTGCACACTCAGCGCCTTGGCGGCCTCGGGGGCTCCGCCGCCCTCCAGCCAGGCGAGCAGCGTCACCTCCAGCCGCTCGCTCTGGCGGGGGGTCAAGTCGGCCAGCGGACGCAGCCACCGGGCGGCCAGCGCGTGGGCCAGGGGCTCGTCCTGAAGGAGCAGCAAAGTGGAGAGGTGGTCGTCGACGAAGACGGGCCGGACCTCCACGCCCGGACGGGCGGGTGTCAGTGCGGCCAGGCGCAGCGCCCAGCGCAGTGAGGATGCGGTGTCGCGGAGCGGGACGGCGTGGCCCACGGCCGCGAACCGGCCGCGCAGCAGGTGTTCCAGCGGGGCGCGGGTGTCCGGATCGGGGCTGGGGACGAGCAGGCACGGACGGCCCGCGAACATGCCGACGAGGCAGTGGTCCAGTACGGCGGCGAGCTGCTGGGTCTCGCCGGGCGTGGCGGGCACGATGGCCCGGACGGCGAGCGGGAGGGGCCAGCCGGCCGCCTCCGCGAGCTCGCTGAGGGACATCTCGGATGCGTCCCTGTCATCGGTGAGCGTCTTGAAGAGGTCATGCCGCGCCCGGTCCATCTCGCGGATGCCTTCGTGCCGGGCCTCGTGCCGGCTTCCGTGCCGGGCCTCGCGCAGTCCTTCATTTCGGACCTCGCGCAGACCTTCGTTCCGGACCTCGCGGAGCCCTTCGCGGTGGCCCTCGCGAAGTCCCTCGTTGCGGGCCTCGTGGCGGGCCTCGCGCAGACCTTCGTGCCGGCCCTCGTGTGTGACCTCGTACTCGGCCCTGGCCACGATCCCGACTTCGATCCCGTGCTCGACCTTGCTGTCGAACTGGCTCTCGACCTCGATCTGGTTCTCGATCTCGTCCTCGCTCTCGGCCTGTTCATCGTGCTCGTCCGGTGCTTGTTCCCGGGGCTGTTCCTGGTAGCCGAGGACAGTGAGGAGTGCCTCTTCCACCCGCTGCCGGAACAACTCGTCATCGATGGCATCGTTGTCATCGATAAGTGCGGAAAATTCCGGAATTCCATGCAGAAGCTCCTCCACTATCTCGGCGGCCAGCGAGGGGAGTTCCCTGCGCAGGACGCGCGTCCACTCGCCACGCGGGCGGGACCAGATGCGGTTCAGAAGTTCACACATCGTTTTCCTCGTTCGTGCCGGGGTGAGGCTTGTCAGGGGGAAGAGCGACAAGCCCGCCGAGGTTGCCCCTCACGTCAACATCCTTGTCTGACGCGAGAGTTGCGGCCCTCGTACTCCCTCCTGGAGAGGTCCGACCACTTACGGTCCCGTTGTTTTGCCGTTCTTTTACCGTCGGGAACGCGTAGGTGACGGTCGGCGCGGTGGCCTGTCGCAACCCCCGCTGGAGGGGAATCTTCCGGTGTTGTTCGATGCGCCGGAGACGCGGTGCGAGAAATTATCACGTTTCGATAAAACCTGTGGAGCTGCTGTGCAGCTCCACGATGCTGCTGCACTCCGGCCCCAAGTTCCCTCGGCCGGCGCGGAGTTTCACAGCGCTGCCGGGTACGACTACAACGACCCCCGGGTACCGAGCGCCAGGTGGAGTGCTCGGATGCCCAGGCGCACAGGAGACCTGGATGCCCCTGCCCCAGCCTCAAATGCCCAGCTCACACAGGGCCCGCCGCAAAAACCGCCATGCCTCGGCTGCGGCTGTGGCTGCCGGACGGAGGGCCGTCCGACGGCCCTCCCTCCTGCCCAAGGACGGCAGGCTGAGCCCCGGCGTGCTCTGCGCCGTCGGCGCCGCCATCGTGCTCGTCACCGTGGCTGCCCGAGCGGGCGCCTTCACCCAACTATGGGCCTTCCTCGACTTCGGAGCGGGCGTGCTCTCGCTCGTCTCGCTCACCGCTACCGTCCTTTGGGGACTGGCCGCGACCGACCGGGTCATCCTCGGTTCGGGGCACCGGCTGCTCGCCCAGGGCGCGCACCGCGGCCTCGCCGTGTCAGGGCTCCTTTTCCTCGCCCTGCACATCTGGATCAAGGTCGCGGGACAGCGGACGACCGCGACGTCCGCGGCCGTGCCGTTCACGGACGCCACCCGGCCCGTCCTGGTCGGGCTCGGCAGTCTGGCCGGATACCTCTTCATTGCGGTGGCCATCTCCGGCGCGGTGCGCAGCGTGTTCAACACCAGGAGCGGCTCGGCGTGGTGGCGGGTCCTGCACTTCGGCGCCTATCCGGCGTGGGGCGCCTCATTGGTGCACGGTCTGAAGTCGGGCCGCGCGGCCGCCCCCTGGGTCACGTCCGCGTACGCACTGGCCCTGCTCGGCATCGTGGGTGTGCTCGTGTTCCGGGTCAGGAGCCGGATGCGCGAAGCGGCCGTCTTCGTGCCGCCCGTCCCCCAGCCCGTGGCGCAGGAGCCCGTCAAGGGCGGCGTGCCCCGACAGAGGCGCGGCTCGCGTCCTGCAGCGGCAGCCGTGACCGCGAACCAGGCCCAGCCCCCCCGGCCCGACCGACCGGCCCTGAGCGACCGACCGCCCCTGAGCAACGAACCTCCGCGCACCGCCGTCTACGCGCCGAGCCGCGCCGGCACAGCAGCTGACGCCGAGACGCTCATCAGCCGGGACCAGTGGCTGTGAGCGGTGAGACGCGCCCCAGCCTCGGCTGCGTGGGCGCTCCCCGGCTGCTGGCCGGGCTCGACCAGGCCGCGCGGCTCGACCGCGTGGCCCATCTGACGACACACGGCCAAATGCCCCGCTACCGGCCGGAGGAACTCGTCGACCTCGCCGAGAACATCGACCTCCGCGGGCGCGGCGGCGCGGGCTTCCCGTTCGCCAAGAAACTGCGCTCCGTGATGCGGGCGGCCCGCGCCGGGGACGGACAGACCGCCGTCGTCGTCAACGGCAGTGAGGGCGAGCCGAGTTGCCTCAAGGACACCGCGCTGCTGCTGCACACCCCTCATCTGGTGCTCGACGGGGCCCTGCTGGCCGCCGCCGCGCTGAACTCCGAGGACGTCGTGGTGGGCGTCACCCGGAGGGACGTGGAGCAGTCACTGCGGGAGGCCGTCGCGGAACGCGGCCCGGCAGGGCGCCGGGTGCAGATCAAGCTGCTCCCCGAGCGCTTCGTGACCGGCGAGAGCACGGCGCACGTGAACGGTCTGAACGGCGGGCCGACGCTGCCCTCCGGCCAGAAGGTGCGCACCAGTGACCGTGGCCTGAACGGCGTGCCCACCCTGTTCTCCAACACCGAGACCTTCGCCCAGATGGCCGTCGCCGCCCGGCTCGGCGCGCTGGACTTCCGTGCGATCGGCCTGCCCAGCGAGCCGGGCACCATCATGCTGACGGTCGCGGGCAACACGGTCGTCGAGACGCCGAGCGGAGCCGCGCTCTCCTACATCCTGGAACTGTGCGGCACCGATCCGGGCCAGGGCGTCCTGGTCGGCGGGTATCACGGCAAATGGCTCACTCCGGCAAACGCACGTGCGGCCGAGATATCACGCGAGTCCCTCGACCGGCTCGGCGCACGGCTGGGGGCGGGGGCGGTGCTGCCGCTGCCCATGGACACCTGCCCGGCCGGCGAAGTGGCACGCGTGACCCGTTGGTTGGCCAAGGAGTCGGCCGGCCAGTGCGGCCCCTGCGTACGCGGGCTGCCCGCCATCGCCGACGTACTGGACGACGCCATCCGGGGTGGGGGCAAACCCGCCCTGGAGATGCTGGAGCTCCGGATGAAGGCGGTGCTGAAACGCGGCGCGTGCAGCCATCCGGACGGCACCTCGAACTTCGTCGCCTCGGCGCTCAGGACCTTCCCGGACGAATTCCGCGACCACGCGCTCGGCAGCGGTTGCGGCAGACGGGTGCTGGGCGCCCTTCCGCTGCTCGAGGACGACGAGAGTCCGGAGCGGCTCTTGGTCGACTGGACCCTCTGCAGGGGCCACGGGCTGTGCGTGGACGTCCTGCCCGATGTGGTCCGCCTGGACCTGGACGGCTTCCCCGCGGAGGCGTCCATGGTCGTACCCCGCGCGCAGCGGCAGAAGGCGCTGCGCGCGGTGCGGCGCTGCCCGGCCCTCGCGCTGCGCATCCAGGACTGAACCAATGCCCCGGGTTCAATGTTGGCGCGATCTGACAAATTCCCGGGGATATCCGCTTCCAACCCTCCCGGCCCCGTATCAATTACCGGGGGCAAGGAAACGCGGAACCGAACCTGAAGGAGAGATCGTGAAGATTAAGCGTCGTGAGATATTCGCCGGGTCAGCGGTCGCGGTACTGATGATGACGACAGCCGCATGCGGAAGCTCCGACAATTACGGGGGAAAGGCGCCGGCAGTCCAGCCGGTGGGTGACAGCAAACAGGCCGGATCCGGCTACGGCGACCCGTACGGAAGCGGTTCGGGAGCCGCCCCGGCGGGCGCCGCCGGCAAGAGCGGCCCGGCCGGACAGCTGAAGGTGAGCGAGGTCCAGGGCCTGGGACCCGGGGTCACCGACAGTGAGGGCTTCACGCTCTACCGGTTCGACAAGGACACGCCGAAGCCGCCCAAGTCCAACTGCGAGGGGGACTGCGCCGCGGCCTGGCCCGCGGTGTCCGCGGACGACGCCTCGGTCAGCGCGGGAATCGACGCGGCGCTCCTCGGCTCCGTCGAACGGGCCGACGGAACCAAGCAGCTCACGCTCGCCGGCTGGCCCGTGTACCGCTACTCCAAGGACGCCAAGGCGGGCGACGCGCTCGGCGAGGGGGTCGGCGGCACCTGGCACGTACTGGGCCCGGGCGGCAAGCCCGCCGGGGCGAGCAAGGGCGCGGGCGCCGGGGCGGAGAAGGACGAGAAGAAGGAGGAGAAGGCGGACACGGCGGCGAAGAGCGGCGAACTCACCGCCGTGCAGAACCCCGAGCTCGGAACCCTCGTCGAGGACGGGGAGGGCAAGACGCTCTACCGGTTCGACAAGGACAGCGCCTGGCCGATGAAGATCGGCTGCGTGGACGCCTGCACGGACACCTGGAAGCCGGCCAAGCCCGTCGACAAGGCAAAGGTAAACGGAATCGCCCCCGAATTGATTGGAAAGGTGAAGCGGCCCGACGGCAGCGAGCAATTGACGATCGACTGCTGGCCGGTCTACACCTTCACCGGTGACAAGGAACCCGGGGACACCACCGGGCACAACAACAAGGGCCTCTGGTTCGCCATCACCGACAAGGGCAAGAAAGCGAAGGTCGTCGGCTAGCACCTGTCCGCGGCCCGCCGATCCGCCCCTGAAACGCGTGGTGCCCGGGTACCTCCCCGCCCGGGCGCCACGGACCCTCCCCGATCAGCCAGAGAGGTCACCATGCCGTCCACCGACCGCAGCACCCGCCGGATCCGGCGGATCCTCCCGTCACTTCCGGCCGTCGCGGCGGTGTGTGTCGCCGCGCTGCTGTGCGGGGGCTGCTCCTCGAAGGCGGCGGCGCAGCACACCTCGGCCGGGGCCTCGGCGCCCGCGGCGCCCGCGGCGGCGCCCGGGACCTCCCTCGAGCAGATCGCCACGGCTATCGGCTGTACCGCCGAAGTGAACGTGGAGGCCGAGGAGTTGCGGCAGGGCGGGTGCCAGGCCGGGCCGGTCGTCTACCGCATGGTCACCTTCACCGCCGAGCAGGGACTGCGCTCCTGGCTGACCGAGGCCCGGATGTACGGCGGCCTCTATCTGGTCGGCGACCGATGGGTCGTCACCGCGCCGACGGAGGATGCCCTGACCACGCTGCGCGGACGTCTCGGCGGCAACCTGGAGGCCGGCGACACGCACGGTGGCGCACACGGCGGGACGCCGGGGACAACACCCGGCGGTACGCCGGGAGCAGCAGCCGGCGAGACACCCGGCGCGACGCCCGGCGAGACACACGGCGGCAGCCACGAGGGCGGGCACGACGGCGGCCAGGGCGGCGGCCACTGAGGCCCCTCCTGTGAACCGCGCACACGTCGGCCCCCGGCACGCACGACCGGGGGCCGACTGCGGCGTGTCGGCCATCTGTCCTGTTGTCGGCTCGTTCGCGAGGAGCACAGGGCACGGACCTTCGGGATGATTCGGCCGGCCGCCGGGTGCAACAAGGTGGAGGCACAAGCGACTTCACCGAAAGGAACGGGTCAGTGCGCCTGAACCGCCTCGCTCCGCTGCTCGCCGCCGCCGGACTCATCGCGACCACCGTGCCCCTGCTGTCCGCGACCCAGGCCTCCGCCGCCCCGGCCGCGGACCACCTTCGCCAGAAACCCGCCTGGCACCGCTGCAGCCCCGAGCAGCCGGCCTCGTACGAGTGCGCGACGCTCCAGGTCCCGCTCGACTACCGGCGTCCCGACGGGCGCACGATCGACCTCGCCATATCCCGGGTCAAGAGCGAGAACCCGGCCAAGCGGCACGGTGCCATGCTGCTGAACCCCGGCGGCCCGGGCGGTCCCGGCCTCGACCTGCCCCTGCTGATGGGCCCGGCGATGCCGAAGGAGGTACGGGAGAGCTACGACCTCATCGGCTTCGACCCGCGCGGGGTGGGCGCCAGCAGCCCGATCACCTGCGGACTGACCGACGCCGAGCAGAACTTCAACCGCGCCTACCGTCCGGAGACCTTCGGCTCCGACGTGGCCTGGGCGCGCACCGTCGCCGACAAGTGCCGCGAGAAGGCCGGTTCGGTCCTTCCGTACATCACCACCCGCAACACGGCACGGGACATGGACACGATCCGTGCGGTCCTCGGCGAGCGCAAGCTCTCCTACCTGGGCTACTCGTACGGGACCTACCTCGGCGCGGTCTACTCGCAGATGTTCCCGGACCGCACGGACCGCTTCGTGCTCGACAGCGGCGTGGACCCGCAGCGGATCTGGCGCGGCATGATCCAGGTCTGGGCCACCGAGGCCGAACCCGCCTTCGCGCGCTGGACGCAGTGGGCGGCGCAGCGGTCGGCGGAGTACAAGCTGGGCGACACCCCGAAGGCCGTGTCCGACACGTTCTGGGAACTGGTGGCGCGCGCCGACAAGGAGCCGTTCGAGTTCGAGGGCATGAAGGTCGACGGGGACATGATCCGCTCCACGCGCGGGGTGTTCTTCTACCCGGCGCAGGCCACCCCGATGGTCGTGGCCCTGAAGGCCGCGGCCGAGGGCAAGCCGCTGCCCGCCGGCACGACCGCGACGGAGCTCAAGGGACTGCTGACGGGCGGAGCGGCGGCCGAGCCCGCCTCGGACAACGGCACCGCCGTGTTCTGGGCCGTGGCGTGCGGGGACACCGGCAGCTGGCCGCGCTACACCGAGCAGTACGAGCGCGACGCGGCGAAGGACAAGGCCGAGTACCCCCTGTACGGGGACTTCGCGTCCAACATCAAGCCGTGCGCCTTCTGGGACCGGCCGGTCGAGGCGGCGACGCCGATGCACAAGAAGGCGAACGTGCTGACGGTGCAGAACGAGTGGGACTCCCAGACCCCGCTGGTGAGCGGCCAGGGCCTGCACAAGGCCCTCAAGGGTTCGCGGATGGTACTGGCGGCGGGCGGTGAGGGCCACGGCGTGTACCTGTCCGACCCCACCTCATGCGCCAACGCCCTGGTGAGCGCGTACCTGGTCACGGGCAAGCTGCCCGCGCAGGACGTGACCTGCCAGAACCCGCCGGCCGCTGCCGAGCGGCGCGAATCGGCGGCGCCCGCGAAGCCGCTGCCGTTCCCGTCCTCCCCCGGCCGGTTCTGACACCGCCCGGACACGGACCTCAGGGAGCGATGGATGCTTCGGCCGCCGCCTTGATGCGGCGGCCGAAGTCGGGGGCGTCCTTGCGGGCCGCGCCGACCGCGAGGCCGACGAGCAGCTTGCCGAGGCCGTGGCCTTCGAGCGTGTTGAAGATGCGGACGCGGGTGCGGCCGCCGGGAAGGGATTCGAGGTCGTAGCCGCCCTCCGCGGTGACGAGGTTGCGGCTCTGCTCCGTCCAGCGGACCAGGTGCGGGGGTTCCAGGCCGACGATGCGGAACTCGCGGCCGGTCTTCATCCCGGCGTCCTTGACCGTGCTGCGGAAGATCGTGCCGAGGGCCGTGGGGCCGTCCGGGGTCTTGGTGATCTCCTGGACGCGCGGGCTGAACTCGGGGTCGTGCCGCCCGTCCGCGAGGTAGGCGAACACCGCCTCCACCGGTCGGTCGATCTCGACACTGGCCTCGAACTGTCCGGACATGTGGGCTCCTCGGTGCGGCTACCTGTGATCCACGATCCCAGACGGGCACCCTACCCGCGCGCCGACGGCCCGGTGGCCGGCTCCTGGTCCGGGGCGGCGGGCCCGGCCACGGCGGCGCCCGCGCGGCTGCCGCGCAGCGGGGTCAGCAGCCCGCCGCCGAGGATCAGCAGGCACAGGGCCCCGCCCGCCAGGCTGACCGCCGGGACCCCGTGCCGGGCGGCCAGCAGGGTGAGCACGGCAGCGCCCACCGGGCCCGAGGCGTTGTGCACGGTCCAGAAGGCGGACGTGACCCGGCCGAGCAGGTGGTCCGGGGTCACCTCCTGGCGCAGGGTCATGCTGCAGATCCCGCCCAGGGTCATCCCGAACATGAAGACGGCGCTCAGTACGGCGATCACCGGCACGCTGCGGCTGACGCCCGTCACCGTCACCCCGACGGCGATCATCGCGACCGAGGCGAGCCAGCACGTGCCGAATCCGAGGAGCCCGCGCAGTCGCCCCGCGCTCAGGGCCGCGGCGACCGACCCGGCTCCGCCGACGGCGATCACGTAGCCGAGGGTGGCCGCGTCCCGGCCGAGATCGTGCTGGACCCGGTAGATCAGCAGGTCGGTGGCGCCCATAGTGACGAAGGTCAGCAGGGTGAGCCCTACGGTGAGCGGGCGCAGCAGCGGGTGGCTCCACAGGAAGCGGAAGCCGACCACGAACATCTCCCGGAACACCCCGGCCCCGGCCCCCGCCTCATCCGTTGCCCTGTCCCCCGCCCTGTCCGCGCCTACCCCGGGCGGGCGCGCGATGAACCGCACCCACCCCAGGCTCGCGGCGGAGACCAGGAAGGTCGCCCCGTCCAGGGCCAGTGCCCAGTCGGCTCCCACTCCGGCCGTGAGGAAACCGGCGACCACCGGCCCGAGCAGGCTCCCGAGGGCGAAGGTGCCCATCAGCCGTCCGTTCGCGGCCGTGAGGTCCTGCGTACGCACCAGATTGGGGATGGCCGTCACGTACGCGACGTCGAACAGCGTCCTCAGTACGGCGGTGAGCGCGGTCAGCACGTACAGCAGCCAGATCTGCGGCCCGGCGACCCACCAGACGAGCGGGACCGCGCCGAACAGCACGGCCCGCACCAGATCACAGACGATCATGAGCCTGCGGCGGTCCACCCGGTCCACCACATACCCGGCGAAGACCCCCGTGCCGATGGCGGTGGCGGCGGAGACGACCGTCACCAGGCCCATCTGGACGATGGATCCGGTGGCGTCGAGGACGAGCAGGGGCAGCGCGAGCATCGAGACGGACCCGCCGAGCACCGACAGTGCCTGGCCGAGCCAGAAGACGGTGAAGTCCCTGTTCCGCCGCAGCGGCGGTACCGCATCGTAGGTCCTGGATTCTGCCGAGATGTCCCGCTCCCCGTTCCCGCCGGACGCCTTGGTGGTCGGCCGATGGCGCGAGCGTAGGCGAGCCGGTCCGCCGACCGCCAACGCGTTTCCCCCTAGCCGAGCAGTGCGTACACCGTGGAGGCCGTGGCCGCGGGGTCCTCCGCACCTTCGGGGGTCAGGGTGATGTCCGCGAAGGCCATCCGCTTGCCGAGCTTGGTCACCCGTACGTGGATCAGTACGTCGGCCCCGACCACCGGCCGCTGGAAGCTGGTCGACTGCTGGACGGTGGTCATCGGCCCGTAGGAACCGCGGGCGGCGGAGATCGCGATGACGGTGGCCGTGTCGGCGGCCGCCATCATGGCCTGGCCCGAGAGACCACCGCCGTCCCGGGCCAGCTCGTCGGACCAGGGCAGCCGCAGCACGGCGTGCCGCTCCCCGGTCTCCTGGACGGTCAGTCCGAGGGCGAGCACCCAGGGGGCGAAGTTGTCGGTAAGGATCTTGTCTGCGTCTGCCGGTGAGATCGTCACCGGGAGATTGTGGCGGTCCGGCCGGACCGCCACAATCCCCTTCCGGTCAGAGGCCGGCGGCCAGTTCCGTGCCCTGCCGGATCGCCCGCTTGGCGTCGAGCTCGGCGGCCACATCGGCGCCGCCGATCAGGTGGGCCTCCACGCCGGCCGCGCGCAGGGCCTCGTACAGGTCGCGGCGCGGCTCCTGGCCCGTGCACAGGACCACCGTGTCGGCGGGCACGAGGTGCTGTTCGCCGCCGACGGTGATGTGCAGGCCCTGGTCGTCGATGCGGTCGTACGTGGCCCCCGCGACCGAGACGACGCCCCGGTGCTTGAGCTCCGCGCGGTGGATCCATCCGGTGGTGGTGCCGAGGCCCGCGCCGACCTTGGTGGCCTTGCGCTGGAGGAGGTGGACCTGGCGCGGCGTCGCGGGACGCTCGGGGGCGGTGAGACCGCCGGGGCCGGCGTACGTGGTGTCCACGCCCCAGTGGCGGAAGTAGACCTCGGGGTCCTGGGAGGCACCCTCGCCGCTGTCGGTGAGGAACTCGGCGACGTCGAAGCCGATGCCGCCGGCCCCGACGACGGCGACGCGCTCGCCGACGGGGGCTCCGTCGCGCAGCACGTCGAGGTAGCTGACGACGTTGGCGTGGTCGACGCCCTCGATGTCGGGGGTGCGCGGGGTGACGCCGGTGGCGACGACGACCTCGTCGTAGCCCTGGAGGGTCTCCACGTCGGCGCGGGTGTTCAGGCGGACCTCGACGCCGGACTCCACGAGCTGGGTGCCGAAGTAGCGGATGGTCTCCTCGAACTCCTCCTTGCCGGGGATGCGGCGGGCGATGTCGAGCTGGCCGCCGATGTGGCCGGAGGCCTCGAAGAGGGTGACGGCGTGGCCGCGGCCGGCGGCGGAGACCGAGCAGGCGAGACCGGCGGGACCGGCGCCGACGACGGCGACGCGCTTCTTGGTCCGCGTCGGGGAGAGCACGAGCTCGGTCTCGTGGCAGGCGCGCGGGTTGACCAGGCAGCTGGTGATCTTGCCGCTGAAGGTGTGGTCGAGGCAGGCCTGGTTGCAGCCGATGCAAGTGTTGATGGTCTCGGAACGGCCGGCCGCGGCCTTGGCGACGAAGTCGGCGTCCGCCAGGAAGGGGCGGGCCAGGGAGACCAGGTCGGCGCGGCCGTCGGCGAGCAGCTCCTCGGCGATCTCCGGGGTGTTGATGCGGTTGCTGGTGACGAGGGGGACGGACACCGCGCCCATCAGCCGCTTGGTGACCCAGGTGTAGGCGCCGCGCGGTACGGAGGTGGCGATGGTGGGGATACGGGCCTCGTGCCAGCCGATGCCGGTGTTGATGATGGTGGCGCCGGCCGCCTCGATCTCCTTGGCGAGGTGGACGACCTCGTCGAGGGTGGAGCCGCCGGGGATGAGGTCGAGCATGGAGAGGCGGTAGATGAGGATGAAGTCCTCGCCGACGGCCGCCCGGGTGCGCCGGACGATCTCCAGCGGGAAGCGGACGCGGTTCTCGTACGCGCCGCCCCAGCGGTCGGTGCGCTTGTTCGTCGCGGCGGCGATGAACTCGTTGACCAGGTAGCCCTCGGAGCCCATGATCTCGACGCCGTCGTAGCCCGCGAGCTTGGCGAGGCGGGCGGCGCGGACGAAGTCCTCGACGGTGCGCTCGACCTCGATGTCGGTGAGCTCGTTCGGGACGAAGGGGCTGATGGGGGCCTGGATGGCGCTGGGGGCCACCAGGTCCTTGTGGTAGGCGTAGCGGCCGAAGTGGAGGATCTGCATCGCGATCTTCCCGCCTTCGGCGTGTACGGCCTCGGTGATCACCCGGTGCTCGGCGGCCTCGTCCTCGGTGGTGAGGCGGGAGCCTCCCTCGAAGGGGCGGCCGGCGTCGTTCGGGGAGATGCCGCCGGTGACGATCAGGCCGGCGCCGCCGCGGGCGCGCTCGGCGTAGAAGGCGGCGAGCCGCTCGAAGCCGCCCTGGTGCTCTTCGAGGCCGGTGTGCATCGAGCCCATGATCACGCGGTTCGGCAGGGTGGTGAAGCCGAGGTCCAGGGGGCTCAGCAGGTGCGGGTACCGGCTCTGGGAACTCATGAGGGGCGCCTCCTCGCGCGGGGGTGATGAACCTGTTCTAGCGAGGGGAGACAGGTTTTGCAACTAAGTGCATAACCAAACGGGACGGCCGGGAGCATCCGCCCCCCGAAATCCCGGGGCCGGGGCGCGGGCGGCCCCGGCCCCTGTGGCGGAGTTCACGCCGCTCCCGTGGCGGCGGACCCCGGTCCTGAGGGGCCGGGGGTCCGCCGCCGGGGCGATCAGGCGCGGTGCAGGCGGACCGTGACGATCTGGAACGGGCGCAGGGTGAGCGGGACCCGGCCCTCCGGGGTGGGCACCCCCACCGCCAAGCCCGGCAGGGGCCGTTCGAGCAGATCGCTCTCGACCGCCGCCGCCACGGGGAAGTACGCGGTGAGGGTGGCCCGGGCGCGGCCGCCGCGGGACTCGTAGAGGCGGACGATCACGTCACCGCTGCGGTCCTCGGCCAGCTTGACCGCCTCGACCACCACCGCGTCCTCGTCGACGGCGACCAGCGGGGCGACCGGGCCCGCGCCGCGGACCACCCGCTCGGGCAGGTTCAGCGCGTGGCCCTCGCGGACCGCGTCCCCGATCCCGGCGCCGGGCGCGAGCGAGAAGCGCAGGGTGTGGGAGCCCTGGTCGGTCTCCGGGTCGGGGTAGCGCGGGGCGCGCAGCAGGGAGAGCCGGACCGTGGTGGTCTGGCCGCCGTCGGCCCGTACGTCCCGGGTCACGTCGTGCCCGTACGTGGAGTCGTTGAGCAGCGCCACCCCCCAGCCGGGCTCCTCCGCGTGGATCCAGCGGTGGGCGCAGATCTCGAACTTGGCCGCCTCCCACGAGGTGTTGGTGTGGGTGGCCCGGTAGACGTGCCCGAACTGGGTCTCGGAGGCGGTCCGTTCGGCCTTCACGTCCAGCGGGAAGGCGGCCTTGAGGAACTTCTCCGTCTCGTGCCAGTCCACCTCCGTGACGATGTCGACCGTCTTGGCCCCGGCCCGCAGGGTGATCTGCTGGACCGCCTCCGACCGGCCGAAGGAGCGGGTCACGCGTACGGTCGCCGACCGCGGGCCGCTTCCGGTGACCTCCAGCCGGTCCAGCTCCACGAGGTCGGTGACCTGGTTGCGGTAGAACGCGTCGATGTCCCAGGCGTCCCACATGTTCGGGAAGTCGGGGTGGATCTGGAGCAGGTTCGCCGCGCTGCCCGGCGCGACCGTCTCGCGGCGCGCCTCCAGGTCGTAGACGGAGACGATCAGGCCGCGGCGGTCGATCTCCACCAGCAGCCGGCCGTTGGCCAGGATGTGCCCGCCGCCGTGCCGCTCCTCCACCGTGACCGGCTCCCCCGCCCCGGCCGGGCGGCCGGCCCCGCCGGCCGGAACGCCGCGGCGGGCGTGCGGGGCGCAGTTGAAGACGAGCTCCTGCGTGCCCTGGCCCGCCAGGGCCTGCTGCGCGGCGAGGGTGATCCCCTGGAGCTCCTCACGGACGGCCGCGTACGTCTCGCGCGCCTCGCGGTGCACCCAGGCGATGGACGAGCCCGGCAGGATGTCGTGGAACTGGTGGAGCAGCACCGTCTTCCAGATCCGCTCCAGGTCCTCGTACGGGTACGCGTACCCCGCGACCCGCACCGCGGCCGTCGCCACCCACAGCTCGGCCTCGCGCAGCAGGGATTCGCTGCGCCGGTTGCCCTGCTTGGTCTTGGCCTGGGAGGTGTAGGTGCCGCGGTGCAGCTCCAGGT
This sequence comes from Streptomyces sp. NPDC040545, assembly GCF_055595065.1. Classification (NCBI taxonomy): domain Bacteria; kingdom Bacillati; phylum Actinomycetota; class Actinomycetes; order Kitasatosporales; family Streptomycetaceae; genus Streptomyces; species Streptomyces sp. NPDC040545. Next base: position 320,870 of record NZ_JBVIWA010000002.1, on the reverse strand, counting down.
AGAGCTCACCGGCCCAGACGGGCGCGTCCGCGTACTCGGCGTGAGCCTTCTCGAAGAAGGCGTCCGGGCGCTCGATCCGGACCCTCGGGGAGCCTTCGAGATCCCGCTGGCGGCGGGCGCGGGCGAGGTGTTCGCGGGTGGGGCCACCACCGCCGTCACCCCAGCCGAAGGGGACCAGCGAGCGCGAACCGTGGCCCTTCTCGCGGTAGTTGCGGGCGGCGTGGGCCAGCTGGGCGCCGCCGAGGTCGGAGTTGTAGGTGTCGGCGGGCGGGAAGTGGGTGAAGACGCGGGTGCCGTCGATGCCCTCCCACCAGAAGGTGTGGTGCGGGAACCTGTTGGTCTGGGACCAGGAGATCTTCTGGGTCAGGAACCACTTGGAGCCGGAGAGCTTGACGATCTGCGGCATCGCGGCGGTGTAGCCGAAGGAGTCGGGGAGCCAGACGTTCTGCGTCTCGATGCCGAATTCGTCGAGGAAGAACTTCTTGCCGTAGAGGAACTGGCGGGCCATGGCCTCGCCGCCGACCATGTTGGTGTCGGACTCCACCCACATGCCGCCGACCGGCACGAACTGCCCGTCCGCGATCTTCTTCTTGACCCGCTCGAAGAGCTCGGGCCGGTACGTCTTGATCCAGTCGAGCTGCTGCGCCTGCGACATCGCGAAGACTAGCTCGGGGTGCTGGTCCATCAGGTTGACCATGTTGGAGGCCGTGCGCGAGACCTTGCGGACCGTCTCGCGCAGCGGCCACAGCCACGCGGAGTCGATGTGGGCGTGGCCGACCGCGCTGATCCGGTGCGCGGAGGCGTTGGCCGGGGCGGCGAGCACCCGGGCCAGACACCCGCGGGCGGCGGCCGCCGTGCCGGGCACGTCGTCGAGGTCGAGGGCGTCCAGCGCCGCGCCGAGGGCCCGCAGGATCCCGGCCCGGCGGGCGTCGGCAGTGTCGAGCTGCGTCATCAGGTCGTAGAGCACCTCCAGGTCCTGGACCAGCTCCCAGACCTCCGTCTCGAAGACGGTGAGCTCCATCCGCGCGAGCCGGTACAGGGGCTGGTCGCCGCTGGTCGGCAGGTCCCCCTCGTACGTGGCCGCGTGGTCGACCAGGACCGGGTTGGAGGCGGCCTCGACGTACCACTCGACCTGCTCGCCGCCCTCGGCGCGGTCGGCCACGCGTACCCAGTCGTTGTACGGGTTGAGGGCCTTGACCTCGCCGCCGTCGGCCCGGTGGACCAGTCCCTCGCACTGGAACCCGGGCATCATCCGGTCGAAGCCGAGGTCGAGGACGGCTTCCACTGTGCGGCCGGCCCAGTCCTCCGGGACGGTGCCGGTGACCCTGAACCAGGTGGTGCCCCAGGCCGGGCCCCACGGGTCGCCGACCGCGCAGGGCTCGTAGGCCGCCGCGAGCCCTTCGGCGACGGGGACGGGCTCGCCGGGAGCCTCCCAGCGCTCGACGGTCAGCGGGACCGCGCGGGAGTGGACGGCGGGCTTGACGCGCTCCTTGAGAACCCGGCGGAGGCGGTGTTCGGTGATGCTGCGGTCGTCATGCATGACTGCTGCTCCAGGGAGGGTGGTCGGTGCGGACGTATCGGTAGGGACGTGTCCCGGTGCGGAGGGCGGGCGGGCCGGCTCAGGTCTTGACGGCTCCCTCGCCCACGCCCTTGAAGAAGAAACGCTGGAGGACGAAGAAGAGCAGCATCATCGGGAGGAGCGCGGCCATCGCGCCGGCGGCGACGAGCCGCTGGTCGTTGACGGTGGTGGCGCCGGCCAGGGTCTTCAGGCCGAGCTGGAGGGTGTAGTGGTCGCTGTTCGTGAGGACCAGCAGGGGCCACAGGAAGTCGTCCCACGCGCCCATGAAGCTGGTGATGCAGACGACGGCGAGGGCGCCCTTGGCGGCGGGGAGGAAGACCCGGGTGAAGCGCGTCCATTCGCCCGCCCCGTCCAGGACCGCGGCCTCCTCGACCTCCCGGGGCACGGCGAGGAAGGCCGCCCGCATGACCATGATGTTGAGCACGGAGACCGCGCCGGGCAGCCAGACGCCGATGAGGGTGTCGACCAGGCCCATCTCGCGGACGGTGAGGAACATCGAGATCATCACGGACTCGAAGGGGAACATCAGGGTCGCCACCAGCACGGTGAAGACGGCCTGCCGGCCCTTCCAGCCGGCCCGGGAGAGGGCGTAGCCGCCCATCGCCGCGAAAAGCATGTTCGAGGTGATCGCGAGGGCGGCGACGGTGAGGGTGTTGCCGGCGTACTGCAGCAGCGGGAAGGACTCGGCGACCCGGACGTAGTTGTCGAGGGTGGGCTGCGCGGGCAGCACGCCGTCGTACACGTTCTCGGTGCGGCCGCGTATCGAGGTCAGGAACTGCCAGACGATCGGGCCCAGCATGACCACGAGCATCAGCACGAGCGTGGCGTACCGGCCGGCCAGGCCGATCCGGTGGCGTCTGCGGGCGGCGGCGGTGCGCCGGGGCGGTCGCCCGGTCCCGGCGGAGGAGGGTGTGCTCATCGCTCGTCCCCCTTCGACAGACGGCGGCCCAGCAGACTGAAGACCAGGGTCAGGAGGAACAGCAGGATGGAGATGGCGGAGGCGTAGCCGGTCTCGCCGGAGAAGCCGAGGCCGACCTGCCGGATCAGGAAGGGCAGGGTGCGGGCGCCGCCGCCGGGACCGCCGCTCTCGCCGCCGAGTATGTAGATCTCGGTGAACACGCGCAGCGCCGAGATGGCGGAGAGGGTGCCGACCAGCAGCATCATCGGCTTCACCTGGGGCACGGTGATGCTGAAGAAACGGCGGACGGGGCCGGCGCCGTCGATCGCGGCCGCCTCGTGGAGGGTGGCGGGAACGTTCCCGAGGGCCGCCAGGTAGAAGACCATGTAGTAGCCGAGGCCCTTCCACACGGTCACGATCATCGCGGAGACCAGCAGCATCGCCGAGTCCGTGAGGAACGGGACCGGCTCGGAGACCAGGTGCAGCCGCTGGAAGACGGTGTTGACGAGACCGTCGCTGCGCAGCACCCACTGCCAGATCAGCCCGACGACGACGGCGGAGGCGATCACCGGGGTGTAGAAGGCGGAACGGAAGAAGCCGATACCGGGGATCTTCGCCTGTACGAGGACCGCGAGGGCCAGCGGCAGGAGGACCAGGCAGGGGACGACGACCACGAGGTACAGCACGCTGTTGCCGGTCGCGACCCAGAAGTCGGGGTCGGCGAAGGCGCGCCGGTAGTTGTCGAGGCCGACGAAGCTGCCGCCGCGCAGGATCTGGGCGTCGGTGAGGGAGAGGACGACGGTGTTGACGAACGGCCAGAGGCTGAACAGCGTCACCATCGCCAGGCCGGGCGCGAGGAACAGGTAGGGGGTCCACCACCTGCGGTGGGGCAGTCCGGTCTCGGTCTCCATGGCCCGCAGGGCACGCCGCCTGCGGGCCGCTCCGCGACGCCGTTCGTATGCCGTGCCGCCGCCCCGCGGCTCGCCTGCGGCGCCGCCGGTCACTTCTGGGCCGCGGCGGCAAGGAGCTTGTTCGCCGCTTCCTGCGCCTTCTGCACGGCTGTCCGGGGGTCCTGTTCGCCCTTGATGGCCTTCTGCATCTCCCGTACGACGGCGTCGCCGACCTGATTGGTCCACTGGACGGGGGTGTTGGCGTCGAGCGCGGCGGTCCGCAGCTGGTCGGCGCCGACCGCGCGGGCGAGGGTCTCCGCGTCCTTGCCGTCGCCCTTGTCGGAGAAGAACGGGTCGGCGAGGCCCTGGGCGTTGGACGGGTAGATGGTGGCCTTCCTGGAGAACTCCACCTGGTTGGGGCCGTTGGTGACCCACTTGGCGAACTCGGCCGCCGCGTCGACGTGCTTGGTGTCCTTCCTGATGCCGAGCGACTGGGCGTAGATGCCGATGTGGCCGAGCTCGCCGGTGACGGCTCCTGCGACCTGGGTCTTGGCGTAGATCTGCGGGGCGTTCTGCTTGATGTCCTTGACGAAGCCCGGGGATCCCGGACCGAAGACGAGCTTGCCGCTGCCGTAGAGCTGGTTGATGTCGTCGGACTTGAGGAGGGACTCCTTGGGCATGGCGCCCTTGGCGTAGAGGTCCTTCATCCGCTCCACCCACCGGACGGCCCGGTCCGTGTCGAAGGTGAAGCGGTCGCGCTTCTCGCTGAGGATCGGGATGCCCATCTTCTGCCAGTCCCCGGGCAGCCGGCCCTTGGGGTCGGCCATGAAGGCGGAGTACTGGCCGCCGGACGAGGCGGCGATCCGCTCGGCGTAGTCGAAGAACTGCTCCACACCGGTCGGCGGCGCGGCCGGGTCCAGGCCTGCCCTCTCGAAGAGCTCTCTGTTGTAGGTGAGGATCTCCGGGGTCACGTACCAGGGGTACGCGTACACGCTGTCGCCCTTGCCGGGCAGTTTGAACTGCTCCCAGGCGCCGGGGACGTACTCCTTGGCCGACGCGCCGTCGAGGGCGGCCACGTCGGCGAGCATGCCCCGGTCGCCGAGGAGCTGGAAGGAGTCGGTGGAGAGGTTGACCACGTCGGGGAGGGCTCCGGCCTGCGCGTCCGCGACGAGTTTCTCGTTGTAGCCGTCGCCGGGGACGTCCTCCCAGGTGACCTTGACCTCGGGGTGGCGCTGTTCGAAGGCGTCGATGACCCCCTGTACGTAGGCCGTGAAGGTGGGCTTCAGCTGGAGGGTCCGGAAGGTGATCTCGCCGGCCACCCTGCCCGTCCGCTGCGCCTCCTTCGCGTCGGCGGCTCCGCCGTCGAGGCCGCACGCGGCGGTCGAGAGGAGGGTTCCCGTCGCGAGCAGGGCAACAGCGATACGGGTCGGGTTCGAACGGGTCATCGTCGCCGCCTTTGCAGAAGTCCGGCCTCGTCGCCGGAGGCGGTGCCCACGGTCGTCCGAAAGCAAGACCTCGTCAATGAGGCAGGAGGACGGCTGGCCGGTGACGCATTGGTGCGGAATGGCACGACCGTCCGGAACACGTCGCGGAGGCCTCGATCACTACCACCGCCACCTGGACTGATGCGCTTTAGTGCAAAGACAGTTGGAGCTGGTATCGATTCCATAACGGAGCTGCTTGTGCGTCAAAGGTTGACTTCTTATCGATGGTTCACGACGGGTATCCACTAATGCGCTTTACCCGCACGCCGCGAAACCGCTTTAGCCGGCGCCCCCGGCGACGCGCACGGAGCCGGGTTGTGCGAGCGACGGACGCCCGTCCAGATTTCGCCTCGAACGGCGTGTAGCTCAGCAGCCAGAGCACCGACCTGCAGCGTACGGGGGCGGGGCCGGCCGTCCGGGGCCGCTCGCCGGTGTGCGGCTCCGGCGGGACCTGGCCCTGGCGGGCCTCCCCGACGGTGAGGACGACCGTACGGCCGTCCGGATCGGTCAGCGTGTGCCGGCCCGGCGGCAGGAACCCGGCACCGTTCGGCGGGCCGGCGGCGGTTCTCCTCGACCCGCTCCTCGCAACGGTGTGACCACCCGGGGCACTTGACCGCGGCAGCACTCTGCAGCACCCGTAACACCTCGCCCTGGGCGCCCCCTTGGGCCTTCTCCCACCTGCCGCGACACGCGCCGGCAGGGAAGGTCATCTTAAATCCCTACCACGTCTGCGTACGCTGTCCCCATGACCGACAGCATCCCTGCCGACCAGCACGTGCACGATGACCTGCGCATCTTGACCGTCGAGTACCTGAGCACGGTCCGGGCGCGCCTGGCCGGTATCGAGACTCCCGTCGCGCGGGAACGGGCCGCACGGCTGTTCACCGATCAGTTGCTGCCCCACGTGGCGAAGACGGTCAAGGACATCCGCACCACGGCCGTGGGCGAGCTGCGTCAGGGGCGCACCCTGCGGGAAGTGTCGGAACTGATAGGCCTGTCCGTGCCACGGGTCGACCAACTCCTCAAGGGAAAGTGAGGAGTTGCCGTGCCCCCTCTGATGAGGCTCGCCGCGATCACCCTCGACTGCGCCGATCCCCAGGCACTGGCCGCCTTCTACGCGCGGGCCACCGGGTTCGAGCCGCACCCCGGGTCGGACACCGACTTCGCCGGACTCACCCGCGAGGACGGGCTGTTCCTCGGATTCCAGCGGGTGGACGGCTACCGGCCCCCGCAGTGGCCCGACCGGTCGCCGCCCCAGCAGTCGCACCTCGACTTCACGGTCGACGACCTCGACGAGGCCGAGGCCGTGCTGCTGGAGCTGGGCGCGGGCCGGCCTGAGTTCCAGCCGGGCGGTGACAGGTGGCGGGTCCTCACCGACCCGGCCGGGCACCCGTTCTGCCTGACCCTGGTCTGACGCCATGCGGCCTTCGGGGCGGTGGGCGTGCCCGCCTACCCGCACGGGGGTGGTGAGTCAGCCGGCGTGCACCTCCTGCGCGCCACCGATCTGCCGCTCCGCTCGGTCGCGGCACGGGTCGGGTACAGCGATATGCGCGCGCTGCGCCGGGCGGTGCGCCGGTGGGAGGGGCGGGCCCCGCGCGACATCCGCAACGAAGCGGGCGTCGCGGCAACGCCGATGGGCGCCGACGCGGGCAACTGACCCGTGCCCGGCGGCCGGCGGCCCGCCTCGACCGCCGGGCCGGTCACTTCATGGGGTACTGGGTCTTCTCCGCGAGCTTGCCGTCCTTGAAGCAGAAGCGCAGCACGGTCTCTTCGCCGTTCTTGGCCTCGCCGCTGGATATGTACCAGGAGCAGGTGCTGCCCTCGGGCTCGGCCGGTCCGCCCTCCTTGAGGGCGCTCTTGACGAAGCTGTCGCCGGACGGGAGCTTGCCGCGGACCTCGCTCTCCGCGTCCCCGGTCTTCACGGCCTCGTAGACCGCGGGGTCGACCAGGGTCTTGTCGGCCATCTCGAGGACCTTCCCCATCCCGAAGACCAGTGCCACGAGGAGGCCCACGCCGAGTACCAGCGCCACCCCGCACCCGATCAGACAACCCTTGCGCTGAGCCACGCCCGTTCCTCCATGCCGTTCGTGTCCGGCGGCGATCGCCTGGACACTCACACCCTGGCAAGGGGCGGGGCCGCGGGCTGCCCTCGAAAGTCGTCGGTGCTCGCAACGATCGTCGTTCGAGGTCGGAGCCACCGCTGCGTGTATACAGGGAGGAGATCGACCATCCGGACGAACCCAGAGGAACCACCGTGAGCGAGCCCACCATCGAGCCGCTGATCGTCGTCGGCGTGGACGGGTCGAACCATTCCAAGGAGGCGCTGCGCTGGGCGGTCGCGCAGGCCGCGATGACGGGCGGCCGGGTGCACGCCGTCATGGCCTGGGAGTGGAACCGCAATCCGTTCGCCGTCAACCCGATGGCCTCCGAGACCGCCGACGCGCAGGCGGTGACGGCCGAGGAGACCGCCCGCCGGAAGCTGGCGGACACGGTCGCCGCGGCCGTCGGCACCTCGCCCGGCGTACCGGTGTTCCGGCGCGTCGAGCAGGGGTCCCCGGCGCAGGTCCTGGTCGACGCCTCGAAGGAGGCGGACCTGACGGTGGTCGGCACCCGCGGGTACGGGGGCTTCAAGGGCGCGCTGCTGGGGTCGGTGAGCCAGCAGGTCGTGCAGTACTCCGCCGGCACGGTCGTGATCGTCCGCGAGGGCGCGGACGATCACGACTGACGGCCTCCGTCCTCTCGTTGCCGCCGGCGATGTACCGTGCCGGAGGCCATCGCAGCAGGAGGGGGAGCAGCGTGAACAGGAGGCGGTACGTAGCCAGGGGCGTACCCGGGGGCTACCGCATCTGGGACAACAAGGGGCGGCGATGGTGGGGCGACCACTACGAGCTCTGCCCCGACGGTCTCCTGGTCGAGCTGAACGGCGCTGCCGACCCTGCGAAGATCACCGCTCTTCTCAAGCGGTACAGGGCACAGAGGCGCTGAGCCATCGTGCCCCACACATACCGGGAGGAGCGCCACGTCCGGATGGATGTGCTGCTCGTCGAGCTCTTCCAAGCCGAGGTCGAGTTTCAGTTCGAAGCAACCGTGCCAATCGCGGCCATCGATCAGTGGCTGTGACCCGCGGCCGCAGCAGCCTTCGGTCAACCCTTTGCCGAGGAGCCGACAGACCAGCTACGTTCTCCCAGCCGTCCATGTTGATCCGGACCGGCACGTCGACGGGGAGGTGTGGAGCACATGCGCAGGAGTGGCCAGCAGTTGAGCCCGCGTACTGACCTTTGCCACCTCCTCACGACGGAGACACCTTGTCGCTCCGCATCACCCCACTGACCGACCCCGCTCACGGGGCGCACAGCCGACGCCTTGCATGGCTGGCGTCCGACGCCGATGCCAACCCTGTCGGGACGGCCTTTCTGCGCCTGTTCGATGGCGGACAAGAGCACCTGGCCGAACTGACCCTCCACGTCCACCCCGTGGAGCGCCGCAAGGGCGTCGGCTCCCGTCTCCTCGACACTGCCGTGGCCGCCGCCCGGGACAACGCCCGGCGCTGCGTCGTGGCGCAGGCCGGGGCCGGATCGCCCGTCGAACGGCGCGGCGACCACCTGCACACCGTCGTCGCCATCGACACCTCCAACGGCTCGATCGCCGGGTTCACCGAACTCGTCGTGCCCGGCGGCGGCACAGGTGATGCCCAGCACTACGGCACCGGCGTGCTGCCCGAGCACCGCGGACACGGCCTCGGCCGCTGGATGAAGGCCGAGTCGATCCGACAAGCCCACGGGCACTACCCGGACCTCGGCGGCCTCCTGACCGACACCGCCGACAGCAACACGCACATGAGACACATCAGCGACAGCCTCGGCTACCTGCCCACGCACACGACACTGCAGTATCAGCTCGACCTGTAGAGACGCGCGGACGGGCCGGACCTGGGGATCACCTCGTCCGGCCCGTCGGCACCTTCACAACAGGCCCTGACGCGGCATGAGTTTCCCTGCTTCTTCAAGGCACCCGCCACGCACGCGGGCCCGCCGCCCCGCCCTGCGGCGGCGGGTCGGGCTCCCCTCACCCCGACGGGCGCTTCCCGCGGCGGGCGGCGGACGAGGCGTCGCGGGACCCGAGGAGGAGTTCGAGAAGTCGGCCCGGCGCCCGTAGCGGGAGGTAGTGATCGCTGTCGGCGACCACCTCCAGCCGCGCGCCGGGGATGCCGTCGGCGAGCCGCCCGGCGATGACGGCGATCTCCGGGTGGTCGTGATCGCCGACGACGATCACCGTCGTCGCCTCGATCCGGTCCAGACGGCCGACGGCGTCCTCGTCGGGGTCGAGCGCGTGTCCCTTCTCGGCGGTGGCCCTGATTCCGGCGTTCTCCCGCACCATGGGTTCGATGACGTCGAAACCCGGGGCCCGGTCGCCCAGGCTCGCCCAGACCGTGAGTTCCAGCTCGGCGATGCGGCCTGCGTCCGATCCGCGTTGCGCCACGGTGTACGCGTCCGTCTCGGGGCTCCGGGGCCACTCGTGCCCGCCGGCGGACGCCGCGATCAGCGTCAGCGAGCTGACCCGCTCCGGGTGTTCCAAGGTGAAGTCGAGCGCCACCTCTCCTCCCATGCTCAAGCCGACGAGCTCCGCGGACCGGAAGCCGAACCGGTCCAGGACCGCCAGCAGGTCGTCCTCGTAGCGGAACGGCGCGGTCGCAGGCGTCGAGCGTCCATGACCCCTGGCGTCGTAACGAACCACGGTGTGATGCCGTGCCAGCGTGGCGAAAACGCGGTTCCACAGGCGGCTGTCGTGGACCGATCCGTGGAGCAGGACGAGCGGGGTGCCGTCCCCGGCCCTCTCGGCCCAGATGCGGCCGCCCGCGACGGGTATCAGCTGGGTGGTCGTCATACCTGCGATTCGATCACACAGTCGAGGTCGGCGGCTGTTCCATCAGGTCCCGGGGGTCCGTGTTGGCGCCGCAGAGGATGACGGCGACGCGGTCGCCCAGCGGCCGGGGCGCAGCGCGCAGGGCCGCCGCGGCGGTGGCCGCGCCCGCCTCGACCACGATGCGGTGCTCCTCCCAGAGCGCGCGCCGGGCGGCCGTGATCTCCGTGTCGGACACGAGGACCGACGTCACGTTCTTCTCCTGTGCGGCGGCCAGCGCGTCCGCCGAGACCCGGGTGGCTCCCAGGGAGTCGGCGGCCACGGATTCCACGGCCACGTCCACGACCCGGCCCGCCTCCAGTGCCGCGTTCAGGGCCCGGCAGTTCTCCGGCTCGACCGCGACCACCCGTACGCCGTGTTCGCGCGCGGCCGTGGCGACCCCGGCGAACAGTCCGCCGCCGCCCACCGCGACGACCACCGTGTCCAGGCCGGGCAGGGCGGCCCGGATCTCCTCCAGCAGGGTCCCGGCGCCCGCCGCGATGAGCGGGTGGTCGTAGGCGTGGCTGCTCAGCGCCCCGCTCTCGGCGGCGAACTCCTCGCAGGCGGCCAGCGCCTGGGCGTACCGGTCGCCGACGAGCCGCACCTCGGCCCCGTACCCGCGCAGCCGTTCCACCTTCACCCGCGGGGCGTTGGCGGGCAGGAACACGGTCGCGGGCACGGACAGCGCGCGGGCCGCCCAGGCGCAGGCGAGCCCGGCGTTGCCGCCGGAGGCGATGGTGACTCCGGCGGCCGGGAGGGCGCCGGTCTCGTGGTGGGCGGCGAGGAAGTTACGGGCGCCGCGCGCCTTGAAGGAGCCGGTGTGCTGGAGGTACTCCAGCGCGTACCAGACCCCCGCTTCGGCGGCGGGCGCCACCGTGACGGGGCGAATTCCGCCCGCGATCCGGGCGGCGGCGGCGCGGACGGCCGCGTGGTCGAGCTGCTGGGCCGGTGCTGCGTGCATGGGCTGTCTCCCCATCAGGTGCGGGTGGTGGACCGGGCGGACCGGGGGGAGCGGGCGGAGCGGGCGGAGCGGGTAGGCCGGGTGGGCCGCGCCGCTTCGATCAGCTGGCGCAGGGCCCCGTAGTAGACCTCGTGGTCCGTCAGGGCGGGCAGTACGTCGGGCAGGCCGCCCGCGAGCACCGGGAACTCCCCGGGATCCAGCGCGGCCAGGGCCGCCCGCGAGGCGGCGGTGGCCGCTGCCGGATCCCGCTGGTCGACGAAGGCCGCGCTGCCCAGGGTGAGCAGGTACATGCGGCGGTAGACGGTCATCGCCTCGGCGGCGGTCATCCCGGCGGCCATGCTGTCGGCGAGGGCCGGCTCGACGAGCCGGGCCAGCAGCTGACGCCCGAGCCAGGGCCGGCTGCCGCGCAGCACCAGCAGTCCGGGGTGGGCGGTGAGCAGCAGGTACAGGGCACGGAACCGCTGTTCGGTGGCCTGGGCCCAGTCCGTGCCGGCGGGAATCTCCGGGAGCTGCCCGGCGAGGTGCTCGGTGCACAGGTCGAGCAGGCCGGCGAGGTCGGTGCAGCGGCGCTGCACGGTGGCGTGGGAGACCTCCAGCCGGTCGGCGAGGGTGCGGAAGCTCAGATGGCCGGGCCCCTGCTCGTCGAGGATCCGCAGGGCGGCGACGGCGATGGCCTCCGGGGTCGCACGGTCCAGGGCGGCTGATCTTCGCGGCATAAGATACACCGTAACATACGACGTATCTTCACTTTCGTGTGACACCGATTGCAGCCATATTGCTGGTCATCGGCTGACAATCGGCCACTTGTGTTGACAGTGGGTAATCGCCTCGCTGCACTGGGCGCACGACTGCCCCCACGTCAAGGAGACTCCGTGCCGCCTCGCCTGCGTGCAACGCTCCCCTGCCTGACCGCGGCCGCCCTGTTCGCCCTCGCGCTCTCCCCCGCCCCGGTGGCGGCCGAGCCCCGGGCGACCTCGGACACCCCGCTCGCGCTCACCCCTCCCATGGGCTGGAACAACTGGGCGCACTACATGTGCGACATCGACGAGGCCAAGGTGGTGGCCAACGCCGACGCGCTCGTGTCCACCGGGCTCGCCGCCAAGGGCTACGACACGGTGACCGTCGACGACTGCTGGATGACCAAGAGCCGTGACGCGCAGGGCAGTCTGGTCGTCGACACGGCGAAGTTCCCGCACGGCATGGCCTGGCTGGGCGAGTATCTGCACGCCAAGGGCCTGAAGTTCGGCATCTACCAGGACGCGGGCTCCCTCACCTGCGAGAAGTACCCGGGCAGCGGCGCCCCCCAGGGCGGCGGCGCGGACCACTACGCGCAGGACGCCCGGCAGTTCGCCTCCTGGGAGGTGGACTACGTCAAGATGGACGGCTGCAACCTCTGGGTCCCGGAGGGCGCGACCAAGGAGGAGGCGTACCGCGACGCGTACAACGCCGTCGCGAAGGCCCTGCGGGAGAGCGGCCGGGACATGGTCCTGTCGGCCTCCGCGCCCGCCTACTTCCAGCAGGGCGAGTGGGGCGGCTCCGACTGGCACAAGGTCCTCGGCTGGGTCGGCGAGACCGGCCAGCTGTGGCGCGAGGGCAAGGACATCAAGGTCTACAACCCGGCCGCACCCGCCACCTCGCGGTGGAGCGCGGTGCTGGGCAACTACGGCTACAACCGCTGGCTCGGCCGGTACGCGGGCCCCGGCAACTGGAACGACCCCGACTTCCTGATCGCGGGCGCCCCTGGGCTCACCGCCACCGAGAGCCGCAGCCAGGTCGCCCTGTGGGCCATGATGGCGTCCCCCTTCATCCTGTCGTCCGACGTCTCGAAGCTGACCCCGGCGGGCCTCACGGCCCTCGGCAACACGCGGATGATCGCACTGGACCAGGACCCGATGGGCCGTCAGGGCTCCGTGGTCTCCTCCAACGCCACCTTCGAGATCCTGGTGCGGCCGCTCGCGAACGGCGACCGCGCGGTGGCCGTGCTCAACCGCTCCGCCGCCACCCGGGACATCAACGTGCCGCTCGACGAGATCGGCCTGAGCGACTGCACCGCCGGTGCCCAGGACCTGTGGACCGGCACGACCCGCGACGTCACCGAGACGCTGACCGGCAAGGTGGCCGGGCACGACACCGGGGTCTGGCGGCTCAGCCCGCGCGGCTGCGCCGAGGCCGTGCCGACCGGGCAGATCGTCGGTGACGGCGCCCGTTGCGCCGACGGCGCCAACACCACCGGCGTCGGCGCCGTGGTGATGGCCGCCTGCACCGGAGCCCCCGACCAGCGCTGGACCGTGGGCAAGGACGCGACCCTGCGGCTGGCCGGCGAGTGCCTGTCGGCGGGTGAGGACCGCATCGTCGAACTGGCCGACTGCTCGAACCGTCCGGAGGAGCAGCCCGGCCAGAGCTGGTCGCAGCGCCGCGACGGAGCCCTCGTGGAGGAGGTCAGCGGGATGTGCCTGACGGCTCCCGCGGCCGCCGCCCCGGCCGGTCGGCTGCGGCTGACCGACTGCGGCGACCACCGGGTCGACCAGGCCTGGGCCCTGCCGGTCTGACGGCCGGGCGAACGGATGAGGAACCCGACGCATCGCAGCGGGCGCAGGCCGAAGACCCGGCGCCCGCTCGCCCTCGCCGCTCTTCCCGCGGCGCTGCTGGCGCTGATCTGCGCGGGCCCCGCGCCCGGGGCCACCGCCCCGGGCGCTGGGGCGCCCGCGCGGGCCGGCGTGACGACGGACGCGCACCCGGACGCGCACCCGGACGCGCACCCCGGTGCCGCCCCGAGTCCGGGCGGCACCGGGGTGCGCACCTTCGACGTCGCGCCCGCGCGCGCCGCGCTGCGGCGGCTGCTGCCGCGCCACTGGGGGCAGTTCACCCTGGTCGCCGACACGACCGCCGCCGCCTCCGACACCTTCACCGTGTCGGGCACCGACGGTGCGGTCACCGTGCGCGCCAGCACCGGAGCCACCCTGCTCACCGGCGTCGGCTGGTACCTCCAGCATGTCGCCGGGGTCGACATCGGCTGGCCCGGCGACAGCATCGGCATGCTGCCCGGCCGGCTGCCGGCGGTCCCCGCACCGGTCACCCGCAGCGCACAGGTCCCGCACCGGTACGCGCTGAACGACACCGACGACGGGTACTCCGGCCCGTACCGCTCCTTCGAGGAGCACCAGCGGCAGATCGACCTGCTCGCCCTGCACGGCATCAACGAGGTGTTCGTACAGGTCGGCGCCGAGTACCCGTACTACCGGGCGCTCCAGCAGTTCGGCTACTCCGCCGGGGAGCTGCGCGAGTGGATCCCCGGCCCCGGCCACCAGAGCTGGTGGCTGCTGCAGAACCTGAGCGGATTCGGCGGCCCGGTCACCGATCGGCTGATGCGCGAGCGTGCCGAGCTGGGCGGGCGGATCGCCGAGCAGTTGCGCGGGCTCGGCATGACCCCGGTGCTGCCGGGCTACTTCGGCACCGTGCCGCCCGGGTTCGCCGCGCGCAACCCGGGGGCGGCGACGGTGGCGCAGGGCGACTGGGCGGGCTTCGACCGCCCGGACTGGCTGGACCCCGCCTCGCCCGTGTTCGGGAGGCTGGCCGCCGCGTACTACGCCGAGCAGCGCGAGGTGTTCGGGGACAGCACCATGTACCGGATGAGCCCGCTGCACGAGGGCGGCCAGACGGGCTCCGTCGACGTCAGCGCCGCCGCCGGCGCCATCCAGGGCGCCCTGCACGCCGCCCACCCGGGTGCGCTGTGGGCGGTGCTGGGCTGGCAGGACGACCCCACCCCGGAGCTGCTGGCCGGGGTGGACACCTCGAAGCTGCTGATCCTGGACGGGCTGTCCGACCGGTACAACCGGCTCGACCGCGAGTCCCGCTGGGGCGGTGCCCCGTACGCGATGGGCACCATCTACAACTTCGGCGGGCACACCACGGTCGGCGCGAACAGCTCCGTGTGGATCGAGCGGTTCGGCCCGTGGCGGGACAAGGCGAACAGCGCGCTCGCCGGGATCGCCTACCTGCCGGAGGCCACGGGGACCAACCCGGCCGCCTTCGACCTCTTCACCGATCTGGCGTGGGAGCGAGGGCCGATCGACCAGCGCACGTGGTTCGCCGGCTTCGCCGCCCGCCGCTACGGCCGCCCCGACGCCGAGGCCGCCGCCGCCTGGGAGGAGCTCCGCAAAGGCCCGTACAGCACCAGCTCGGGTCTGTGGTCGGAGTCGCAGGACAGCCTGTTCACCGCCCGGCCGAGCCTGACCGCGGCGGGGGCGGCCTATTGGAGTCCCAGGTCCATGCGCTATCCGGCCGGTTCGGTGCGCAAGGCCCTGGACCACCTGCTGGAGGTGGATCCGGCGCTGCGCGGCTCCAGCGCCTACCGCTTCGACCTGGTGGACACCGCCCGGCAGGCCCTCGCCAACCACTCGCGGGTGCTGCTGCCGAAGATCCGGGCGGCCTACGAGGCCAAGGACCTGGCCCGCTTCCGGTCCCTGACGGCCGAATGGCGGGACGGGGAGCGGAAGCTGGAGGCGGTGACCGGATCCGACCCGGCCTTCCTCCTCGGCAGTCGGCTCTCCGCGGCGCGCTCCTGGGGCGCGGACCGGGCCGAGCAGGACCGGTACGAATACGACGCCCGCTCGCTGCTGAGCGTGTGGGGCCGCCGCAGCACCAGCGAGGGCGGTTTCCTGCACGACTACGCGAACCGTGAATGGAGCGGTCTGATCTCGGAGTTGTACGCACCCCGGTGGGCGCGCTACTTCGCTTCGCTGGACGAGGCGCTGGTGAAGAAGACCGCCCCGCGGGAGATCGACTGGCACGCCTTCGAGGCGGAGTGGGCGGAGCGCACCACCCACCATCCGGACCGGCCGAACGGTGACCCGTACCGGCTGGCCGCAGAGATCGCCGCGGCCCTGCCACCGGCCGCCGCCCGCTGATTCCGGCCGTCGGCCTGCCCGGACCCCGGGCAGGCCGGCGGCGCGGATTCACGGGCTTCGTTTCCGCCCCGCGCGTGCGGCTCCGGCGGCCGCCAGGCCGAGGACGGCGATCGAGGCGGCCGAGAGCAGCAGGGTCTCCCGGGCTCCGAGCCCGGCCACCAGCGGGCCGCCCAGCACGGTACCGAGCGGCACCGCGAGCACCCCGACCGCCGAGCTCGCGGCCAGCGTCTGGGGAAGCAGCTCCGGCGGGGCGGAACGCTGGAAGAGGGCGGTGGAGAGCGAGGCGTACGGAGGCCAGAGCAGCCCAGCAGCCGCGAACCCGGCGACGGCGACGGCCGTCGGCGCTCCGAGCCCCGTCGGCAGCATGAAGGCACCGACGGCGGCGACGATGCCGGTCGTGGTCGGCCACACCGGCAGGCGGTTCAGGTAGCCGGTCAGGACGGAGCCGAGGACGGCGCCGACACCGAACGCGGTGTAGAAGGCGGCCAGCAGGCCCGCCGGAGCGCCCAGCCCGTCCGACACGTACAGCGGCAGGGCGACGTACACGGGACCGAAGAGGCAGAAGAAGGCGAAGCTCAGGGCGAGCAGGCCCAGCAGGGCCGGGGTGCGGCGGATGACGGCGAAGCCCGCGGTCCGGGAAGTGCCCCCCTCGGGCGCGGGCGCGGCGTCGTGCGGCACGCCGAAGAGGAAGGTGGCGGCCAGGACGAGGAAGGTCGCCGCGTCGAAGGCGATCACCGTCGCAGCGCCACCCCACAGGATCAGGGCGCCCGCGAGCGGCGGGCCGAAGACGGTGGAGAGCGAGCGGATGCCGGACAGGACGGCGTTGCCGGCCAGGTGGTCGCGCTCCGGCAGCAGCCGGGCCAGCAAGGTGTGGACGCCGGCCTGGCCCCAGGAGTGGAGGACGGAGGACAGGGCGAGCAGGGCGACGTACAGCTCGACGCTCAGCGTCCCGAGGGCATGGCACACGGGGATCGCGCCCAGGGCGGTGGCGCGCAGCAGGGCGTCGCAGGCGACCAGTCGGGCCGGGGAGCGGTGCCGCAGGAACCGGCCGAGGAGGACGGCTCCCGCGGCGCCCGAGAGCGTGTAGGCCGCGGCCGCGAGGGCTACCCACATGCCGCGTTCCGCCGCCGGTGCGATCTCGATCGCCAGCCAGC
Source organism: Streptomyces sp. NPDC040545 (assembly GCF_055595065.1). Taxonomy (NCBI): domain Bacteria; kingdom Bacillati; phylum Actinomycetota; class Actinomycetes; order Kitasatosporales; family Streptomycetaceae; genus Streptomyces; species Streptomyces sp. NPDC040545. The sequence goes on along the minus strand of NZ_JBVIWA010000002.1, from coordinate 304,098 downwards.
TGACGGCGACCACGGCCATGCCGTCGCCGAGGGAGGAGACGGTGGACCCCGGTAACAGGCGGCGCAGCGTCGAGTGGGTGAGTACGGGCCGGTAGGGCGAGGCACGGATGGTGCGGTCGGGTTTCAGGAGCACGGTGTCCACGCTTCCGGGGAACGATGAGGGGTCATGTCGTCAGCGTTGCCGCGCGCCCGGCCGTCGCCGCGGCCCGTTCGCTCGGGGCATGGTCCTTTCGCCCTGGGCGCAACGCCCCGGCGCCGCCCGGCCCGGCAAGGTCAGGCCCGGCGGCACGGCGGCGGCAGGGCGGCGGCACGGCGGCCGCACAGAAGTGCCCGGGCGCGGGACACTGGCCGTGTGGAGTCAGACCCGAGCCGTTCCGTGCGCCGGCCGCGGCGCACGACGGGTGCCGTCAGCGGGATCGTCGCGGCCGTGGCCGGACTGGCGTCCGCGCAGCTGGCCGCGGCAGCCGGCCGGCCCGAGGCCTCGCCGGTCACGGCCGTCGGCGGGGCGGTGGTCGACCTGACGCCGGTGGCCGTCCGGGAATGGGCCATCCGCTTGTTCGGCACCTCCGACAAGCTGGTGCTGGGTCTCGGCATCCTCGCCGTGCTGGCCGCGGTCGCCGTCGGCACCGGGCTGCTCGCCGTACGCCACCTCCCGGCCGCGATGGCCGTCACGGGCGGTTTCGGGCTGGTGGGGGCACTGGCCGCGCTCAGCCGGCCGGACGCCTCCTGGCAGGACGCGCTGCCCTCGCTGGTGGGCGCACTGGTCTCGGCCGGGGTGCTGTACCTGCTGGTGACGGCCGGGAGGCGGACCCGCCCGGCCGGAGCCTCACAGGGCGGGGCCGGGTCGATGGACCGGCGTCGCTTCGGCCGGCTGGTGGTCGCCGTCCTGGCGGCGTCGGCCGGGGTCGGCCTCGGGGCACGGCGTCTGGGTGCGCACGGCAGCGCCGACGCCACCGCCTCCCGGGCCCGCTTCGTCCTCCCCCGGCCCACCGTGCCCGCGCCGCCGGTGCCCGCCGGGGCGGACCTGCGGGTGCCCGGGCTCGGCCCCTTCCTCACCCCGAACCAGGACTTCTACCGGGTGGACACCGCGCTGGTCGTCCCGCGCGTGGACGCGGACACCTGGCGGCTGCGCATCCACGGGGAGGGGGTGGCCCGGCCCCTGACCCTGGATCTGCGCGGGCTCCTCGCCCGCCCGGTGGCCGAGCACGACATCACCCTCACCTGTGTGTCCAACGAGGTCGGCGGCCCGTACGCGGGCAACGCCCGCTGGCTCGGCGTACGTCTCGGGGACCTGCTCCGGGAGGCGGGGGTGCGGCCGCCGTCCGAGGGCGGTCCCGCCGACCAGCTGGTGGCGCGTTCGGTGGACGGCATGACCATCGGCACGCCGGTCGAGGCCGTCATGGACGGCCGGGCGGCGCTGCTGGCCGTCGGCATGAACGGCGGGCCGCTGCCCTTCGCCCACGGGTTCCCGGTGCGGATGGTCGTGCCGGGCCTGTACGGGTACGTCTCCGCGTGCAAGTGGCTCACCGAGCTGCGGCTGACCACCTTCGCCGCCTACGACGCCTACTGGGTGCGCCGGTCCTGGGCGCAGCAGGCCGCGGTCAAGACGCAGTCGCGGATCGACACCCCGCGCCCGTACGCCGACCTGGCACCGGGCCGGGTGCCGGTCGCCGGGGTCGCATGGGCCCAGCACCGCGGGATCGAGCGGGTCCAGGTACGGGTGGACGGCGGCCCCTGGCAGGAGGCGCGGCTCGGGACGGCGGACGGCGTCGACACCTGGCGCCAGTGGGTCTGGCCGTGGGATGCCACCCCCGGGCCGCACACCCTGGAGGTCCGCGCCACGGACGGCACGGGCGCGGTGCAGACGGGTGTCCGCACCGGGACCGTGCCGGACGGGGCGACGGGGTGGCACACGGTGAACGTACGCGTCCGGGCTCTAGGAAGTGGCCTGTCGGCCGGGGCGGACGGGGAGTGAGCGGACGTTGTTGCTGATGAAGCTGTTCTGGTACGGGAGTTCGGCGTCCGGGACCGCGAGGTCGAGGTCGGGGAAGCGGGTGAAGAGGCGCTCCAGGGCGATCGTCGCCTCCAGGCGGGCGAGCGGGGCCCCGGTGCAGTAGTGGGCGCCGTGGCCGAAGGAGAGGCTGCGGGCGGCGGTGGGGCGGGTGATGTCGAAGCGGCCGGCGTCCGGACCGTGGAAGGTCTCGTCGCGGCCCGCCGCGCTGTATCCGGCGAGCACCGGGGTGCCCTGCGGGATCACGGTCCCGTCGACGGTCAGGTCGCGGGTGGGGTAGCGGAAGGGGAACCAGCTGACCGGCGTGTCCCAGCGCAGGGTCTCGTCCACCACGTCCGACCAGGTGGCCTTGGCCTCCAGGACGAGCGCGAGCTGGTCGCGGTGGGCGCACAGCGCGCGGACCGCGTTGACGACGAGGTTGAGGGTGGTCTCGTGGCCCGCGACGAGCATCAGCCGCATGGTGCCGATGAGTTCGGCCTCGGTGAGCCGGTCCCCGTCGTCCTCGCGGGCGGCTATCAGGGCGCTGGTGAGGTCCTCGCCGGGGTTCGCGGCGCGGGCGGCCGCGATGGTGCCGGTCAGGGCCATGAGTTCCTGCAGCGCGGCCATCTTCTCGGCCGGGGTGATGTCGGTGGCGATGATCACCTGGTTGGTCAGGTGGTGCAGCCGGCCCCGGTGCTCGGGGTCCACGCCGAGCAGCTCGCAGATGACGTTCATCGGGAGCGGGAGGGCGAAGTGCTCGTACAGGTCGGCGGTCCCGTCGGGGGACCCGGCCGCGGCCCGGCCGAGGTCGTCGAGGAGTCCGGCGGTCAGCTCCTCGATGCGCGGCCGCAACCGTTCCACCTGGCGGATGGTGAAGGCCTTGCCGACGAGCGCGCGCAGGCGGCGGTGATCGGCGTCGTCCGCGGTGTGCATGCCCTGGGCGTTGGCGAAGACCCGCAGCGGCCAGTCGGCGGGGATGGTGCCGTCGTTCAGGGCGGGGAAGTGCCGGGCGCCCTTGGCCACGTCGGGGTGGGCGAGGAACTCCTTCAGCGCGTCGTGCCCCAGGACGACCGCCCCGGGGACCCCTCCGGGGAGCACGACCTCCGCCACCGCGCCGTGCTCGGCGCGCAGCCGGGCGTTGAGGGCGTGCGGGCAGCCGCCGGCGGGGTCGATCACGTGCGGGGCGGCCGGGCCCTGCGGGACGGGTGAGATGTGGGACGACAAGCCGGTTCTCCTGACCTGATGGACGGAACTCGGTCAACAGTGCGGCCTCGGGGGCGGGTTGGACAAGCCCGTGTCCGTCCCGCCTCAGAACCAGTTGAGGGTCAGGGTGAAGGTGGTGCCCGCGGTGGCTCCGGTGGCATCGCTCGCGGTGGCGGTGACCTGGAAGACGCCGCTGCCCCAGGGTTTGCCGGTGATCCGGCCGGAGGCGCTGTCGAGCGTGAGCCCCCAGGGCAGGCCGCTGGCGGCGTACCGGACGGGGGGCTTCGCCCCGGTGGTGGTGAGCTGGACGGTGCAGGACTGGTTGAACTTGCACGTCTGCGGACCGGGGTCGGTGAACTTCAGCCCACCGGGGGTGGGGGTGGGCGTGGGGGTGGGCGTGGGGGTGGGCGTGGGGGTGGGCGTCGGGGTGGGCGTGGGCGTCGGGGTAGGTGTGGCCCCGCAGCCCGGGGTGGCCTCCGGGGGCAGCGGGACCCGCCAGATCTGCGTGTCGTTCTCCGAACCCACCAGCAGGTTCGCGCAGTCGGCGTACGTCACCGTCTCCCCCTGCGACTGGGCCGGGAGGGCGATGTCCGCGAGCTTGACCCCGGCCGTGTCGTACACGGAAGCCGTGTTGGCGCCCAGCGGCCCGCCACTGCGCAGGGTGTACGAGGCACCCGTCGGCGAGAAGGCGCCGTCGGTGGCGAACACGGGGGCGGGCCGGACCGCGGTGAGGGTGTTGACCTGGCCGGTCACCGGCGGCAGCGGGGCCTGGTACAGCCGGCCGGCGGCACCGATGAGCTTGCTGGCGACGTAGAGCCGGCCGGTCACGGGATCGGCGAGCAGGGACTCGGCGTCGTGCTTTCCGTCGGCGTAGGCGAAGCGGTAGGTCACGGGCGTGACCGTGGCGTTCGTGAGCTGATCGGGCTCGGCGAACCGGTGCACGGTGATCTCCGCGCGCCCGCTGAGGTTGTCCCCGATGTCGCCGACCAGGATCGCCGGGCCGCCGCCCGCGTCCGTACCGAGCGCCAGGGCCTCCCAGTCGGTGTTGCCGACGCCGGCGACGGTGAAGGTGGCCAGCAGCCGGCCGGTGGCGCTGTTGCAGTCGACGGCGAAGACCTGGTTGGTGTTCCCGCTGTCGTTGACGGCGTAGAAGACCCCGGGATGTCTGCGGCTCATGGCGAGGCCGCTGAGCTCGGCGAGGCCGCCGGGGAGGGTGCACTTCTTCTCCGGCGCCAGGGCCACGATGGCGGCCGACGGGGTGGCGGAGCCGGTGGAGCCGGTGGAGCCGGTAGAGCCTGCGGAGGCGGTGGAGGCGGTGGCCGTGGCCATCCAGGCGAGCGCGGGCAGGACGGCGGCGAGGGCCGCGGTCGCGAGGGCGGCGGCCCGTGGGGGTGTCAGGAGTCGGGACATGCGCACAATGTGAGGGGCCATCGGTCGCGGTGCCAGCCCCCGCCCCCTCCCGTTCGAGCATCGTTCAATGCCGCGGCGGCATGTACGGTCAGCGCACCGGCTCCCGGACGGGTGCCTTGTGCCCGGCCTGCGCGATGAACGCGCGGGCCGCCCGGCTGAGGGGCCGCCGGGCATGGGCGATGCCCACCGGGCGCAGCAGCGGGGGCGTGAAGGAGCGGATCTCGGCCCGGCTCCCGAAGGCCCTGAGCACCACGTCCCGGTACCAGATGAGGGAGCCCCGGCCGTCCGTCACACCCGTCACCCAGGCCAGGCGTTCGTCGACCTCCAGGGTGGGGACGGGCCGCACTCCGAGGCAGCTGAACATGGCCTCCATCTCGGTGCGCCGGCCGGTCCCCGGGGTGGGCAGCACCATCGGCAGCCCGTCGAGCATGCGCAGGGGCATCGGGTGGGGCAGCCGGGAGCCCGGCGGCGATATCAGCACCACCTCCCGCTCCTGGATGAAGTGCGTGGAGAGCTCCTTGTCGACGGGCAGGTCGACCAGGGCCAGTTCCGAGCGCCCCTGGGTGACCTCCTCGACCAGGGCCTCCCTGCTGTCGTGCTGCTGGAGCCGGACGTCGACGGCCGCGTGCCGTCCGGTGAAGGCCGTGATCAGGTCGGTGGCCAGGTCGAGGGCGAGGGTGGGGGTGGTGACCAGGGACAGGACCGCCCGGTCGCCCCCGCCGTGCGGGGTCCCGATGTCGTCGATGGCCTCCACCGCGTTGAGCACGGTCCGGGCCAGCCGGACGACCCGGGCCCCCTCCGGTGTGAGGTCCACCCCCCTCCCCCGGCGGGCCAGGAGCTCGACGCCGAGATCGCGCTCCATGGCCTGCACAGCCCGGGAGAGCGCGGACTGGGCGACGAAGACCGAGGCGGCGGCCCCGGTGATGGACCGGCAGTCGGCGACGGCGACGAGGTAGCGGAGCTGCGCGAGGGTGGGGGTCATGACCGGACGGTAACCGCGTGAGGCTGTACCTGTAAGGGCCCGTCGGGTGAACAACTGCCCGAGTCCCGGATGGCGGACATGCCCGGTCGGCGAGTGGGCATGCCGGTGCGGCATGCCCACGAGGGGCGCGGTACGCCGGCCCGCGCGGCGGGGCCGGTCCGGCCCGGTGGAGAACGCCGCAGGCCACGGCTTCGGCCGGGGGGTGCCGAGGGCCCGCCCGGGCGGGATTTCGGGTGGCACGTGTATGCCGCTGGTGCGAAGCACCGTATTCCGCATGGCTGTTGACAGTGCACGGCGGTCACCGCACGATGCAACGCGGCATTGCGGGTGTTTGACCACGGTTCAAGCCCGCCGTACCCGCGGTGGGTGCCCCGGCCGGTGCGCACGACCACCGCACTCCCCCGTCCTCCGCCCTGCCCCGCACCGCCGTTGCACGGCTCGTCGCCTCGTCGGCTCGTCGGTTCGCCCGCTCGCCCGCTCGCCCGCTCGCCTGCTCGCCTGCTCGTCCGTTCTTCCGCCCTGCACTCCGCCATGTCACACCGCATTGGAAGAGGAGCGTCCGTGACCCCCCACCCGCAGCCCGCCGTCACCCGTGACCTGGTCGTCGCGGTCAGCCCCTTCGAGGAACCCCACCCGGCCGTCGTCACCGCCGCCGAACGCGCCGGGGCCCTCGGACTGCTCGACCTCGGCCGGGGCCCCGGCGCCGCACGGCACGCCTTCGCAGAACTGGACCGAAGGCTCGGCAGCAGTGCCCGGTACGGGGTGCGGGTGCCCGCCGGCTGCCCGCTCGGCCCCGGGGAGCTGCCCGCCGCGGTGGACACCGTGCTGCTCGCCGACCCGGACGCGCACGCCCCCGAGCGGGTCGCCGCCTGGGCCGCGGCGGCCGGGCGGCCCCGGGTCTGGGCCGAGATCACCAGTGCGGCCGAGGCAGGGACCGCCGTGGCCGCCGGGGCGGGAGCGCTCGTCGCCAAGGGCCACGAGGGGGGCGGCCGGGTGGGGTCGGCCACCACCTTCGTCCTGCTCCAGCAGCTCCTCGGCGACCCCGCGGTCCGGGTACCCGTACGGGCCTTCGGCGGGATCGGCCCGCACACGGCGGCCGCGGCCGTCGCGGGCGGGGCCGCCGGGGTGCTTCTCGACGTACAACTGGCCCTGACCACGGAGGGCGAGGCCGGGCTCCCGGAGGAAGTCGCCGCCGCGTTGCGGGCGATGGACGGCTCCGAAACCCGGTTACTGGACGGGCACCGGGTGTTCGCACGGCCCGGCCTGACCCCGCCCGAGGGGCCCGTACCCACCCTGCTCGGCGCCCGCGACCTGCGGACCCAGCTGCTGCCGGTCGGGCAGGACGGCGCCTCGGCGGCCCGGCTGGCCGCGCGGTACCGGACCACGGGCGGCGTCCTGCAGGCCGTCCGGGCGGCCGTCGCCGGGCATCTGGAGGCCGCCGTACGGGCCCGGCCGCTCGGGCGGCCGCTCCCCGTCGCGCAGGGCCCGATGACCCGGGTGAGCGACCAGGCGGCCTTCGCCGCGGCGGTGGCCGCCGCGGGCGGGGTCCCGCACCTCGCGCTCGCGGTGATGGAGGGCCCCGACGTACGCCGGCTGCTGGCGGAGACGGCCGAGCGGCTCGGGGACCTCCCCTGGGGCGTGGGCCTGCTCGGCTTCGCCCCGCCCGAGCTGCGCCGGGAGCAACTGGCGGCCGTGAACGAGGCGGCCCCGCCCTACGCGATCATCGCGGGCGGCACCCCTGCGCAGGCGGCCCCGCTGGAGGCCGCCGGAATCCGCACCCACCTCCACGTGCCCTCCCCCGGCCTGCTGGAGCGGTACCTCGCCGAGGGGGCGCGGCGGTTCGTCTTCGAGGGGCTGGAGTGCGGCGGACACGTCGGGCCGCGCGCCTCCTTCCCGCTGTGGGAGGAGCAGATCGAACGCCTGCTCACCTGCCCCGAACCCGAAGCCCTGGACGTGCTGTTCGCGGGCGGCATCCACGACGAACGGTCCGCCGCGATGGCGGTGGCCGCCGCGGCCCCGCTGGCCGCCCGGGGCGCCCGGATCGGCGTACTCATGGGCACCGCCTACCTGTTCACAGAGGAGGCCGTGGCGGCGGGCGCGATCCGGCCGGGTTTCCAGCGGGCGGCGGTGGAGTGCGCGGACACCGTCCTGCTGCGCACCGCGCCGGGGCATGCCACCCGGTGCGCGGCCACCCCGTACGCCGCGACCTTCGAGGCGACCCGCCACCGGCTCGCGGAGAGCGGCATCGAGCCGCGCACGATGTGGGAGGAGCTGGAGCGGCTGAACCTGGGACGGCTGCGGATCGCCAGCAAGGGCCTGCGCCGCAACCCCGACGGGACCGGCCTCGAACCGGTCACCGAGGAACAGCAGCAGACCGACGGGCTGTTCATGCTGGGCCAGGCCGCCACCCTGCGCACGGGCACCACCACGATCGCCGCGCTGCACGCGCAGGTCACCGACGGAGCCACCGCCCTGCTGGAGCGGCGGGCCCGCGAACTCGCCGCCGCCGGACCGTCCGCGGAGCGGGCGCCGCAGGCGGCCGACCCGCTCGACATCGCCATCGTCGGAATGGCCTGCGCCTACCCGGGCGCCCCCGACCTCGCCGCCTACTGGGCCATGGTCCTCGCCGGGACCGACGCCGTCACCGAGGTGCCGGCCGAACGCTGGGACCCGGCGCTCTACTACGACGCCGACCCGGCCCGGGCCGGTGAGCGCACCCCCTCCCGCTGGGGCGGATTCCTCGGCCCGGTGCCCTTCGACGCCCTCGCGCACGGCATCCCGCCCGCCTCGCTCGCCGGGATCGAGCCGGTGCAGCTGCTGGCCCTGGAGATCTCGGCGCGGGCCCTCGGGGACGCCGGCTACGGCAAGGACCGCGTCTTCGACCGGTCCCGGACCTCGGTGGTCTTCGGCGCGGAAGCCGGCACGGAACTGGCCGGCGCCTACGGGCTGCGCGCCCTGCACCCCGCCTACCTGGGGGAGCTCCCGGCCGAGCTCGACGAGCAGCTGCCGCGCCTGACCGAGGACTCCTTCCCCGGGATCCTCGCCAACGTCATCGCCGGGCGGGTCGCCAACCGCCTCGACCTGGGCGGCGCGAACTGCACGGTCGACGCCGCCTGCGCCTCCTCGCTCGCCGCGCTGGACCTCGCCTGCCGCCAACTACGCGATCACGACAGCGACATGGTGCTGTGCGGAGGCGCCGATGTGCACAACGGCATCAACGACTACCTGATGTTCGCCTCCGTCCGCGCCCTGTCGCCCGGCGGCCGCTGCCGGCCCTTCGACGCGGCCGCCGACGGGATCGCGCTCGGCGAGGGCGTCGGCGCGCTCGTCCTGAAGCGCCTCGCGGACGCGGAACGCGACGGCGACCGCGTGTACGCCGTGATCAAGGCGGTGGGCGCCGCCAGCGACGGCCGCTCCCTCGGCCTGACCGCGCCCCGGCCGGAAGGACAGCGGCGGGCCCTGGAGCGGGCGTACGCCCGGGCCGGCATCACCCCCGACGAGGTGGGCCTGATCGAGGCGCACGGCACGGGCACGGTCGTCGGGGACAGCACGGAACTCGCCGTGCTGAGCGAGCTGTTCACCGCCTCCGGGGCCGAGCCCGGGTCCTGCGCGCTGGGTTCGGTGAAATCGCAGCTCGGGCACACCAAGTGCGCGGCCGGGCTGGCCGGGCTGATCAAGGCGGCCCGGGCGGTCCACACGGGCGTGCGGCCCCCGACCCTGCACATCGACACGCCCAACCCGGCGTGGCGGGCGGAGACCAGCCCGTTCTCCTTCGACAGTGAGACCCGGCCCTGGCCGGTGCCCGCGCAGCGGCGGTTCGCCGGGGTCAGCGCCTTCGGCTTCGGCGGCACCAACTACCACGCCGTGCTGGCCGGTCACGGGGGCTCGGCGGAGCCCCGGCACGGGCTGGAGGAGTGGCCCGCGGAGCTGTTCTGCTTCCGCGGCGAGGACCGGCGGGCGGCGGGCCGGGCGATGGCCCGGCTCGCGGCGCGGCTGGAGGAGAACGACGCCGCCGGACGCCCCTGGGCCCTGCGGGACCTGGCGGCGGAGACCGCCGCCGCAGCCCCCGGCCCGGTCATGGTGTCGGTGGTGGCGGGCAACCTGGACGAGCTGGCGGCCCGTCTGGCGCAGGCCCGCACCTTCACCCCGGGCGCGGGGGTCCACGTACGGGAGGAAGGAACGGAGCCGGGCAAGGTGGCATTCCTCTTCCCCGGCCAGGGCAGCCAGCGCCCGCGCATGCTCGCCGACCTCTTCACGGCGTTCCCCGCCCTGCGCGCCCTGCTGGACTCGGCCCCGCCCCCGGTGGTGTCGAGGATGTTCCCGCCGGCGGCATTCACCGCGGAAGTCCGAACGGCGCAGCGGACGGCGGTCACCGACACCCGCATCGCACAGCCGGCCCTCGGCCTCGCGGGGGCGGCGGCGCACCTGCTGCTCGGCGAGCTGGGCGTACGGCCGGACTGCGTGGCCGGGCACTCGTACGGGGAGCTCACCGCCCTGTGGGCGGCCGGGGCCTACGACACGGAGAGCCTGCTGCGGCTGAGCGCGCGCCGGGCCGAGGCGATCGTGGCGGCCGCCGGCGCGGATCCGGGATCGATGGCGGCGGTGTCGGCCGCGCCGCAGGAGGTACGGGAGATCGCGGCCCGCGCCGGATGCGTGGTGGCGAACCACAACGCGCCCCGGCAGTGCGTGATCTCGGGTCCGACCACAGCCGTGTCCCGGGCGCTGACGGCGCTGCGCGAGGCAGGCCTCCCGGCCGAACCCCTCCCTGTGGCCTGCGCCTTCCACAGCGCCGTGGTGGCCGAGGCGGCCGGAAGCCTCGCATCGGAACTGGCGAGAACACCGGTAACGACTCCCCACACCCCGGTCTGGTCGAACACAACGGCCGACCGGTATCCGACAACGCCCGAAGACGTACGAAGCCTTGCCGCACGCCAGGTCGCGGAGCCGGTCCGGTTCGTCGAAGAGGTGGAGGCCATGTACGCGGCCGGTGTCCGGACGTTCGTGGAAGCGGGGCCCGGCCGGGTCCTCTCCGGTCTGGTCGGCCGGATCCTGCACGGCCGGCCGCACACGGTGGTCCCACTGGACGTCCCCGGCGAGCACGGCCTGCGCAGGCTGGTCACGGCGGTGGCCGAACTCATGGCGGCAGGCGTTGCGGTGGCACCACACGCCCTCTTCCGCGGCCGCACCTCCCGCCTCCCGGAGCACGCCCCGCGGCGACCGGGCTGGCTGGTGGACGGCCACCTGGTCCGCACCGCGGACGGCGCACCGGTCCCGGGCGGCCTCCGCCCGGCCCGCCGGGTGGCTCCCGCGGACAGGGCAGCGGTCTCCGGATCCGACCGCCGGGAGGAGGCAGTACTGGAGTACCTCCGAGGCACCCGCGAACTGGTCGAGGCCCAACGGAACGTCCTCCTCGGCTACCTCGGCTCCGTGCCGGCGGATCCCCAGGGCGGGGCCGGTGGGGCCGGGAGTGTGTCGGGGCGATCCCCGCAGGGCGCCGAACGCACTGCCGCCCGGCACTCCGACCCCTCGTCACGTTCGGCGCCCGAGGAGACGCCCCGGGGCGCGCCCGGCCCCGCCGGAACCGCCCACCCCGCCGACCCCGCCCCCGCACAACCGGGTCCCCGCACCGCCGAGGAGGTCATGGACCTCGTCCTGGAGATCGTCCACACCCGGACCGGATATCCCCGGGACATGCTCGACCCCGAACTGGACCTGGAGGCGGACCTCTCCATCGACTCCATCAAGCGGGTGGAGATCATCGGCGCCCTCGCCGACCGGATCGGACTCCCCCAGGACCCGGGCGGCGGCTCCGCCGAGTCCGCCATCGAGGAGCTGTCCCGGATCAAGACCCTCCGCGGCATCGTCGACTGGGTCACCTCCCGCACACCCGCCGCACCCGGCACACCCGCAACGCCCGCAACGCCCGGCGGCGGACCCGCGGCACCATCCGTCAGCCGGCTCCGGGTGGACCTCGTCCCTGTGCCGACGCCCGACACCGACCCGGAGACTCTGCGCGGCCTGCGCATCGGCGTCGTCGAGGACGGCCAGGCCATCGCACCCGCCCTCGTCGCCGCCCTGGACGCGCACGGCGCCATGCCGACGGTCCTCCCCGCGGCCGAGCCCGGCTTCGACGGCCTCGTCGACCTCTCCGCGCTGCGCACCACCTCCGGCCCCGTCCTGCCCGAAGCCTTCCCGGGGCTCCGGCAGGCCCTGACGACCGGAACCCCTCGGCTGCTGCTCGTCACCGGGCCCGGCACCTCCGGCGCCGGTCTGCACGGCTTCGCCCGCAGCGCGGCCCTGGAATACCCCGATGCGCTGGTACGCGCCGTGCACATCCACCCCAAGGAGGACCCGGAACGCATCGCGACCCAACTGATCGCGGAACTGGCCGACGGCGCCGACGGCAACGGCAGCGGAAACGGCAGCGGCAGCGGCTGCGGCACCTCCGTCGGCTACACGGCCGAGGGTGCCCGAGTGGCCCGTCTCCCGGTCCCCGCCCCCCTGCCGGCCGGCCCCGACGGCCCCCCGCTCCTGGACCGCGACTCGGTGGTCCTGCTCACCGGCGGGGCCCGCGGGATCACCGCCCGCACCGCGCTCGCGCTGGCCCGCGCCACCGGATGCCACGTGGAACTGGTCGGCCGCACCCCCGAACCCGCCACCGCCACCGCCACCGACGAATTCGCCCAGGCCCAGGACCGGGTCGCACTGCGCGCGGCCCTGATCGCCGCAGGGCTGCGTACGCCCGCGGAGATCGAGGCGGCGGCCTCGCGGATCCTCGCCGAGCGCGAGGTACGGGCCACCCTCGCCGCCCTGGGCGCAGCGGCCGCCTCCGTCCGCTACCACTGCGCGGACGTCACCGACGAGCGGGCCGTCCGGGCGGTCGTGGCCGGCGTACGGGAGCGCCACGGCCGCCTGGACGGCATCGTGCACGGCGCCGGCGTGCTGCGGGACGGGCTGCTGCGGGACAAGCAGCCGGCCGACTTCACCGCCGTGTTCACCACCAAGGTCGACGGGGCCCGCCACCTGGCCGCCGCGGCGGCCGAGCACGGGTCCTGGCCGGCGCCCCGGTTCCTGGCGCTGTTCGGGAGCGTCGCCGGGGTGTACGGCAACCGCGGCCAGTGCGACTACGCCGCCGCCAACGACGCGCTCGACGGCCTCGCGCACACCTGGGCGGAGTCCTTCCCGGGCCGGGTGCTGTCCGTCGACTGGGGCCCCTGGGCGGCGGAGGCGGGCGGGATGGTCAGCCCCGAGCTGGAGCGTGCGTACGTCCGGCGCGGGATCCCGCTCATCGCACCGGAGGCGGGGACCGCCGCCTTCCTCGACGAACTGGCGTACGGGAACGACGTACAGGTGGTCCTGATGGCCGAGGAGGGCCGGGGCGATGCGTGACGGAGAGCGGCGCGGCCCGCGCCCGGCCGATGCCGCGATCGTCGGGATGGGAGCGGTGTTCCCGGGGGCCGCCGATCTGGCCGCGTACCGGCGCAATCTGCTCGCCGGTACGGACTGCATCGGCGAGGTCCCGCCGGAGCGCTGGGACCCCGAGGTGTACTACGACCCGCGGGGCGCGACCGGACCGGTGGCGGGCGACCGGTTCTACTGCCGGCGGGGCGGTTTCGTCGACGGTCTCGCCGCCTTCGACCCCACCCGGTTCGGGATCATGCCGGCCGCCGTCGAGGGGGCCGAGCCGGACCAGATGCTGGCCCTGCACGCGACGGCCGAGGCGATCGCCGACGCGGGCGGCGAGGCCCGGCTGCCCGCCGACCGGTCGCGGATCGGGGTGGTGCTGGGGCGCGGCGGGTTCATGGGGGTGGCCACCGCGCGGCTCGACCAACGGGTGCGCACCGCTCACCAGTTGGCGCAGACCCTGCGGGAGCTGGCGCCGGAGCTGGGTGAACGGCGGATCGCGGCGGTGCGCTCCGCGTTCCAGGACGCGCTGGGGCCGGAGCGGCCGGACGCGTCGATCGGGCTGGTGCCGAGCTTCACCGCCGCCCGGACCGCGAACCGGCTGGACTTCCGCGGGCCCGCCTACACCCTGGACGCGGCCTGCGCCTCCTCCCTGCTGGCGGTGGACCAGGCGGTGGGGCTGCTGGCGGCCGGGCGCTGCGACGCGGTGGTCGCGGGGGCGGTCCACCACTGTCACATCGCGACGCTGTGGAGCGTGTTCACGCAGCTGCGGGCGCTCAGCCCGAGCGAGCGGATCCGGCCCTTCGACCGCCGCGCCGACGGAACCCTGCTGTCCGAGGGCACCGGGGTGGTGCTGCTGAAGCGGCTGGCGGACGCGGAGCGCGACGGTGACCGCGTGTACGCGGTGATCCGCGGCACGGGCGTGGCCGGGGACGGCCGTGCGGCGAGCCTGATGAGCCCGCTGGTCGCGGGCCAGGTGCAGGCCGTGGAACGGGCCTGGCGGGAGGCCGGGCTGGATCCGCGGGCGCCGGGCGCGCTGGGTCTGCTGGAGGCGCACGGCACGGGCACCCCGGTCGGGGACGCGGCCGAACTGGACACCCTGGCGCAGGTGTTCGGCCCACCGGAGCCGGGGAACGGGCGCGGGATCGGCTTCGGCTCGGTGAAGTCGATGCTCGGGCACACCATGCAGGCCTCGGGCATGGCCGGGCTGATCAAGGCCGCGCTCGCCGTGTACGAGGGGGTGCTGCCGCCGACGCTGCACATCGAGGAGCCGCACCCGGACCTGGCCCGGACGCGGATGCGGCCGGTGGGCGCGGCCGAGCCGTGGGAGCGCGGGCCGCAGCCGCGCCGGGCCGGGGTCAACGCGTTCGGCTTCGGCGGGATCAACGCCCATGTGGTGCTGGAGGAGGCTCCGACGGCCTCGCGCCCGGCTCCCGCAGCGGTCCCCGCCCCGGCCCGGGTGGCTCCGGTGCGCCGGTTCCTGCCGCTGGGAGCCCCGGCCGCGCCGGTGGGGCCGGCCGAGGAAGGCGGCGTACTCCTCATCGGCGCCGGCACTCCGGCACAGCTGTCGGCCCGGCTTGCGTCCGCCGTCCCGGTGTCCGGCGGCGACGGGCCCTGCCGGGTCGCGGTGGTCGGGCCCACGCCCCAGCGGCTCGCGCTGGCCGCCAAGGTGGTGGCGCGCGGCCGGCCGTGGCGGGGGCGCGGGGACGTGTGGTTCGCCCCGGAGCCGCTGGGCGGCCGGACGGCGTTCCTGTTCCCGGGCCTGGAGCCGGAGTTCGCCCCGGTGGTGGACGACGTGGCGGAGCGGTTCGCGCTGCCGGCGCCCCGGCTGTCCCGCGGCGAGTCCCTGGTGGAGCGGGCCCTCGACGCGGTCGCGACGGGCCGGTTCTTCGCCCGCGTCCTGCCCGCACTGGGCGTCGAGGCCGATGTGCTGGCGGGTCACAGCCTGGGCGAGTGGGCGGCGATGGTGGCCGCCGGCATGTACCCGCAGGAGGCCGCCGACACCTTCCTCGGCTCGCTGCGCCCGGGTGATCTCCGGGTCCCGGACCTCGTGTACGCGGCGCTGGGCTGCGGTGCGGCGCGGGCCCGGGCCGCGCTCCACGACCTGGACCGGGTGGTGGTCAGCCACGACAACTGCCCGCACCAGTCGGTGATCTGCGGGGATCCGGCACAGGTGGCGGCCGCCGTGGCGCGGTTGCGCGGTGACGGGGTGCTCGGTCAGGAGCTGCCGTTCCGTTCGGGTTTCCACACCCCGATGTGGGAGCCCTACCTCGGGCAGGTCCGGGCCGCCTTCGACCGGCTGCCGCTGCGGCCGGCGGGGGTCCCGGTGTGGTCGGCCACCACGTGCGCGCCGTTCCCGTCCGTACCGCAGGGCGTACGCGACCTGGTCGTACGGCACTTGCTGGAGCCGGTCCGGTTCCGCGAGCTGATCCTGCGGCTGTACGAGGACGAGGGCGTGCGCGGCTTCGTCACGCTGGGCCCGGGCAGCCTGCCGGGCTTCGTGGAGGACACCCTGCGCGAGCGCCCGCATCTGTCGGTCTCCACCTCCTCCCCGCGCCTGCCGGGCCTGGCGGCCCTCCGCCGCACCTGCGCGGCGCTCTGGACCGAGGGGTACGCGCCCCGCTGGGGGCTCCTCGCCGAGGCGGCCCCGGCGGCCGGTTCGGCGCCGCGGCCCGGCCCGGCGGCGCCGCAGCCGGCATCCGCCGGACCGGAGCTCCGCGTGCCCCTGCGCCTGGGGTCCCCGCTGGTCCGCCTGAGCGAGACGGCCCGCACCTCCCTGAGCGGCCTTCTCAGCCCGGGCCCGGCCCCGGCCGCCGCCCCGGCCCCGGCTCCGACCCCGACCGCGGCCCCGGCCCCGGCCCCCGCCCCGGCGCCCTTGTCCGCAGCGGCCGGAGCGGCCCGCCCCGTGCTGCTGTCCGCCCTGGACGCGGTGCTGGCCGACGCCGGCTCGGCCGCCCGGGCCGTCACCGAGGCCTGGTCGGCCGTAGCACCGCCGAAGGCTGCGACGCCGGCACCGGCACCGCCGCCGGCCCAGGACACCAAGTGTTCGGGAAGCGCCACGGGGAAGCAGCTCCTGCGGCTGTCCCTCGCCGCGCTCCCCTACGTACGGGACCACTGCGTGTACCTCCAGCCCGACGGCTGGCCGGAGGACTCCGACCGGTTCCCCGTCGTCCCCATGACCACCATGCTGGAGCTGGCGGCCGGGGCCGCCCGGCGGCACGCCCCGCCCGGCCTCGCCGTCATCGGCTACGAGGATGTACGGGCCCTGCGGTGGCTGGCGGTCGAGCCGGCCGTCGACGTCGAGGTCACCGTCCGCGGTGACGGGCCGGGCCGGATGCGGGTCGGCCTCGGGGAGTACGCCTCGGTGGTCGTGCTGCTCGGCGAGCGGTACGGGGAGCCGCCCGCGCCCGACGGCACGCCCCTGCGCGACCCCGGACCGGCCCCGGTCAGCGCCGAGGCCCTCTACCGGGACCGGTGGATGTTCCACGGCCCGCGCTTCGCCGGGGTGCACGAGGTGCGGTCGGTCGGCTCGGACGGCATCCAGGGGGTCCTGCAGGCACTGCCCGACCCCGGCGCGCTGCTCGACGCCGCCGGGCAGCTCTTCGGGCACTGGATGCAGCTGCGCCTGCCGGTCGACCGGCTGGTGTTCCCGGCCACCGTGGACCGCATCCGGTTCTACGGGCCCCCGCCCGCTCCCCTGGAGCTGGTGACCGCCACGGCCCGGATCCGCGCGGTGCAGGACGTCACCGTGCGCGGTGACATCGAGCTGCGCGCGGCGGGCGGCGGGGTGTGGGCCCGGATCGAGGGGTGGACGTACCGCCGGTTCGGCGCCGACGAGCGGGTCTGGCCGATGAAGTTCACCCCGGAGGTGTGCGGGATCGGCGAACCCCGGCCCGAGGGCTGGTGCCTGGCCCGCCGCCGCTGGAACGATCCCGCCTCGCAGGAACTGGTGATGCGCCGCTACCTCGGCGCCGCCGAACGGGAGGCCTACGAGCGGCTGTCGCCGCGCGCCCGGGCGCCCTGGCTGCTGGGCCGGATCGCGGCCAAGGACGCGCTGCGGCAGCTTCTGTGGGACGGCGGGGCCGGGCCGGTGTTCCCCGCGGAGGTGCCGATCGGCAACGACCCGGCGGGCCGGCCCGTACCCGGGTCCCGGCTGACCCGCGGCTTCCTGCTGTCGATCGCCCACAAGGACCGGATCGCGGTCGCCCTGGCCCACCCGGCCCGGCCGGTCGGCATCGATGTGGAGCAGGTGACCGCGGACCCGGACGCGCTGATCCGGATCGCCCTCGGGCCGGCCGAACTCCGCCTCGCCGAAGGGCTGGCCGCCCGCGAGGGCACCGGCCTGCCCGCCGCGCTCACCGCCCTGTGGTGCGCGAAGGAGGCCGCGGCCAAGGCGGCGGGGGCCGGACTGGGCGGGCGCCCGCGGGACTGGCGGGTGGCCGACGACCCGGATTCCGGCGCGCTGCTCGTGACCTCCCCCGAGGGGGACCCGTACCCGATCCGCACCACAGCGCTCACCGCCCCGCCCGCCACGGCGCTCACCGCCCCGCTCACCGACACCGTGCCCGACCACGTCGTCGCCTGGACCGCCCACCTCGCGGCGCCCTCCCCCGTCCCCGTCCCCCTTCCCCTCACGGAGGCACGTCATGGCAACTGACATCCTCGCCGAGATCACCGGCATGCTCGTGGAGATCGTCGGCGACGAGTACCTGCTCGCGGAGGAGGTCACGATGAAGACGACGTTCAACGAGGATCTCGCCCTGGAGAGCATCGAGTTCGTCGCCCTCGCCGAGCTGCTCCACCACCGCTACGGCGCCGGCGTGGACCTGATGGGCTTCCTGGCCGAGAAGGACATGGACGCCATCCTGGCCATGTCCGTCGGCGAGCTCGTCACCCACATCGGCCGGATCACCCACTCCTCCCTGGCCCGGGCCGCGGCGGGGGCCTCCCCCGCGTCGGCCGGCTGAGCCGGCCATGGCCTTCGTCCGCGCGGGCTCCCTGCGCTTCCACGTCCAGCGGCTCCCGGCCACCGCCGGCGCCGACGCCCCCGACCGGCCCGTCGTGGTGTTCCTGCACGGGCTGGTCGTCGACAACCTGTCCTCCTTCTACTGCCCCCTGGCCCTGCCCGTGGCCCGGGCCGGCCACGAGGCCGTCCTCTACGACCTGCGCGGCCACGGCCGCACCGAGCGTCCGGGGTCCGGATACGACAGCCGTACCGCCGTACGGGACCTTTTCGCCCTGCTCGGCGCGCTGGACCTCGGGCAGCGCCCGGTCCACCTGGTCGGCAACAGCTACGGCGGGACCCTCGCCCTGCACGCCGCCCTGGCCCGGCCGGACCTGGTCACCGGGCTCACCCTCCTCGAACCGCCGCTCGGCGGCGCCTGGGTGGAGAACATGGTGGACACCCTGTCGGCCGCCGCGCTGAGCCTGGAGGACAGCACGGTCCCCACCGAGCTGGCCTCTCTGCGCCTGCGCAAGGCCGCCAACCTGACGGCCATCGCCGACGCCCTCCTCAACCGCACCACGCTCATCGACGACATCGCGGCGAGCCACGTGTTCACCCCGGCGGACCACGCCCGCCTGCGCTGCCCGGTCCTGGTGGTCTGCGGCGAGCATTCCGAACTGCTCGCGGGCGGGCGGGAGCTGGCGCAGCGCGCCCCGCAGGGGGCGCTCTGGATCCTGCCGGACCTGGGTCACGACGTCCTGAAGGAGAGCAGCGGGGTCCTGCGGGAGACCGTGCTCGCCCATCTCGACGCGACGGCCGGTACGGCGACGACGGCCGGTGCGGCGACGGCGGCGGGGCCGCGGGCGGGAGCTCTGGTCCCGTGAGGGTGCTGTTCACCGTGCCGCCGCTGGCGGGGCACGTCAATCCGACCGTGGCCGTCGGGGCCGAACTGGCCGCCCGGGGGCATGAGGTCGCCTGGACGGGACCGGCCTCGGCACTGGCCCGGCTGCTGCCCGCGCAGGCCCGGATCCTGCCCGCCGGGGAGGAACTGGGCGCCGGCGGGTACGCGGCGCTGCACGAGAGCTGGCGCGATCTGCGCGGGGTCGGTGCGCTGCGGTTCCTGTGGGAGGAGGCGCTGGTGCCGCTGGCCCGGGCGATGGTTCCGGGGGTGGCCCGGGCCGTGCGCGCCTTCGGGCCGGATGTGCTGGTCGCCGACCAGCAGGCCCTGGCCGGGCCGCTGGTGGCCCGGCGGCTCGGGGTCCCGTGGGTGACGTCGGCCAGTACCTCGGCCGAGCTGACCCGGCCCTTCGCGGACTTCCCGAAGGTCGGGGAGTGGGTGTCCGGGCAGATCTCGGGCCTGCTCGCGGAGTTCGGCGCGGCGCGGGACGCGGGGGGCCGCGCGGACTGGGACCCGCGGTTCTCCGAGCGGCTGGTGCTGGTCTTCTCCACTCCCGAACTCGTCGGCACGGGGCAGGACTTCCCGCCCCACTACGCCTTCGTGGGGCCGGCCTTCGGGGCCCGGCCGGCGGCGCCCGGATTCCCCTGGCAGCGGCTGGACCCGGCGCGGCGGCGGGTGCTGGTGTCCCTGGGCACCCTCAACCAGGCGGCCGGGGCCCGGTTCTACGGCGCGGTGCTGGGCGCCGCCGAACGGCTCGCCGGTGAGGTCCAGTTCGTCCTGGCGGCGCCCTCCGCCCTGATCGGGGCGGCGCCGGACCACCTGCTGGTCCAGGAGAGCGTCCCGCAGCTGGAGCTGCTGCCGCACCTGGACGCGGTGGTCTGCCACGCGGGCCACAACACCGTGTGCGAGACCCTCGCGCACGGGCTGCCGCTGGTCGTCGCCCCGATCCGGGACGACCAGCCGATCGTGGCCCGGCAGGTGGCCCTGGCCGGGGCCGGCGTCCGGGTGCGGTTCGGCCGGACCCGGGCCGAGGAACTGCGCGACGCGCTCACCGCCGTGCTGGACGACCCCGGCCCCCGCCGGGCCGCCCGGCGGATCCAGGCCTCATTCGCCGCGGCGGGCGGGGCCGCCGCCGCGGCCGACCGGTTGGAGAAACTGCCATGACGCCACCCCCGCTCTCCCGGGTCCCGTGGACCTCCGCCCTGCTGCTGGCCGCCCTCGGCGCGGGCACCGTACGCGCCAGGCGCCGGCTGCGGGCGATCCCGGTGCTGCCGGCGACCCCGCCCGCGGCGGCCGGGGTGCCGCGCGCCGCCGGGTGGCGCCTGCTCACCGCCCGGGGGGTCGAGCCGGATCCGGCCACCTTCCTCGCCGCCTGCGCGTACGCCGAAGGGGAGGGCCTGCGGGTCCTGGACCTGCTGCCCGTGGACCTGGCCGCCGAGCGGGCGCTGGGGCTGCTGCGCCTGGTCGACCCGGTCCGGTACCGGCAGGACCGGCTCGGCGAAGGGCGCGGGGCCGGGTTCGCCGTGCTCGTCACCGAGGAGGTGCTGGCCCGGGCCGGGGTGGATCCGGGCGGGCCGCGCCGGGATCCGGCGGAACTGCTCGCGCTGGCCCGCCGGTTGAAGGAGTACGCCGCCGACGCCACGGGGCTGGCCATCGCCCCCGGCCTGCGCTGCGGCGGGGCCGGGGAGCCCGGCGGGCCGGCGCGGACCGCCGAGCTGAGGGCCCAGGGGCTGCCGCCGGGGGCGCTGGCCGCCGCACAGCTCAGCGGGCTGGCGCTCCTCGCGGGGGTCGCCGTACGCCAGGGCCGGTGGGGCGCGGCCGCGGCGGGGCTGTACTGGCTCCAGCCGTACCTGGTCCTCGGCGGGCCCGGCTCCGCGCTGCGCCCCGCCGGTCTGGGCCGGGCCACGGCGGCCCGGCCTCTGCGCTCCCTCGGCGCGGGCCTGCGTACGGCCGCGGCGGCCGGCCGGGACACCCCGGCGGACGGCGCGGCGGAGGCCGCCCGGGCGGCCGCGTACCGGGAGGACCTGGCGGCGGGGACCGGGCGCTTCCTCGAACCGCGCCGCACGGCCTGCCCGTGGTGCGGCTCCGGCCGGCTCACCGTCCAGGTCCGGGTGCCCGATCTGCTCCAGGGCAAGCCGGGCCGTTTCACACTGGAGCGGTGCGGGGAGTGCCGGCACGTCTTCCAGAACCCCCGGCTGACCACGCAGGGGCTGGACTTCTACTACCGGGACTTCTACGACGGGCGGGGCGGCGAGGGCGCGGGCACGGTCTTCGGCAGGCTGGGCGCCGCCTACCGGGGGCGCGCCGAAATGCTCCTCCCGCACGCCGACCCGGCGTCCTGGCTCGATGTCGGCACCGGGCACGGCCACTTCTGCAACGCGGCGCGGGAGGTCTGGCCGCGGACCCGGTTCGACGGGCTCGACATGGGTGACGGGGTGCGGGAGGCCGAGCGCCGCGGCTGGGTGGAGACGGGATACCTGGGCCAGTTCCCGGAGTTCGCCTCGAAGCTGGCGGGCCAGTACGAGGTGGTGAGCATGTACCACTACCTGGAGCACACCCGGGAGCCGCTCGCCGAGCTGGACGCGGCGGCCACCGTGCTCGCCCCCGGCGGGTTCCTGACCATCGAGCTGCCCGATCCGCAGTCGCGGATGGCCCGGCTCCTCGGCCCGTTCTGGCTGCCGTGGTTCCAGCCCCAGCACCAGCACCTGATGCCCGCCGCCAATCTGCGCGAGGCGCTGGCCGACCGGGGGTTCACCGTCGTCGCCGAGGAGCACGGACCGGCCCACCAGGGCAACGACTTCTTCGGCGCGGTGGCCCTCGCGGCGACGCGGCTGGCCCCGGATCCGGACCGGCCGTGGGGTCCGGGGCCCACGCCGCGCGCCCGGCTCCTCGCCCGCGCCGTACGGGGGATGGCGCTGCCGTGCTTCGCCGCCGCGGCGGCGCTCGACACGCTGCGCACGGTGGCGGCCCGGCGTACGGACGGCGGGAACGCCTACCGGATGCTGGCCCGCAAGGACGCGCCGTGACGGGCGCGGCCGGCCAGGCCGGACCGCACGCGGGGAAGCAGCCCTCTTCCGCGGCGGCCCGCCGGGACACGGCAGGAGCGTCCGCCGCCGCTGTACCGCCCCTGGGGTCCGCGGCCCCGGCAGGCGCCACGGTGACCGCTGACCGCGCCGGAGGCGACCTGGCCCGGCGGGCGACGGCCGATCCGCTGTTCCGGCTCGTCGCCTACGCGCTGGAGGCCGCGCACGGGCGGCCCCCGGCCGCCGTGTGGAGCGCCCCGTACGCCTTCCACCTGGGCTCCCCCGGGCTGGTCGCGGCGGCCGGCTGGCCGACGGCCGCCGCGGCGGCCCCGCGCACGGACGGCCTGGTGCGGCTCAGCTCCCTCGGTCATCCCGCGGACAGCTGCGATCTGCCGCTGACCCTGGCCGGGCCGCCGCCCGCCGCCCCCGCCTGGGCGGCCCGGCCGTACGCCGTGCTGCGGGCGCTGGCCCGGGCCGGGTACGGCGCCGGCGGGACCGACCTGCACGTCCAGGGCTCGCTCACG
The DNA here is from genome assembly GCF_055595065.1 of Streptomyces sp. NPDC040545. NCBI lineage: Bacteria > Bacillati > Actinomycetota > Actinomycetes > Kitasatosporales > Streptomycetaceae > Streptomyces > Streptomyces sp. NPDC040545. Next base: position 281,719 of record NZ_JBVIWA010000002.1, on the reverse strand, counting down.
GGGGCCGCCGGGCTGGCCACGGCGGAGCCCGCGGACTGCGCGGTGGCGCTGGCGGTGGCCGACGTACACGCGGGGGCGGGTGAGGGGCCGGACCGTGAGCAGCTGGCCCGGCTGCTGGCCGGGGCGCTGCCGGACGGGGACGCCCCACTGCGCCGGGCGGTGCTCTTCGCCCGGCCGGGCAGGGCCCTGCTGCTGAGCGCGGAACCCCGGCGGTGCCGGCGCTACGTCGCCTTCGACCCGGCGGCGTCGGGGGCGCGGCTGGTGCTGGTCGCCGTCCGCGGGGAGGCCGGGGACCGGCCGCGGGAGCTGGCGCGGGCCGTGGCCTGCGCCCGCCGGGCCGGGGCGCTGAGCGCCTGGCCGCCCGGGCAGGGGCGGGAGCCGGGGCGGAGCGTGCTGGTGCTGCTGCCCCAGGCACGGCTGGCGGCGGTGCGGGCCGCGGTGGCGGAGGACTTCCGCGACCGGGGGCGGCCCGTACCGCGGTTCCTGAACATCGCCGTGGCCGGTGCGGCCCGGCGCGAGGAATGACCGCGACGACCACGACCCGGGGCCGGACCCGGGCGACACCGAGGAGGAGAACACCCATGCCCACCCTTCGACCCTCACCGACGGCGCGCGCGAGACGCGGGTCCCGATGGCCGGCGCTCGTGGCCGGGATCGGCGCGCTCGGCCTGCTGGGCGCGTTCACCGTGGCCAACTCCGAGGCGGCCGTGCCCGGTTCCGCCTCCGTCTCCGCGGCGGCCGCGGCCGCCGGGCTGCCGGCGTACGACCACGTGGTGGTCGTCGTGTACGAGAACAAGCAGTACGGGGAGATCATCGGCAGCGCGAACGCGCCGTACGTCAACCAGCTGGCGAACGGCGGCGCGAGCCTGACCGGTATGAAGGCGCTGACCCACCCCAGCCAGCCGAACTACTTCAACCTCTTCTCCGGCGCCACGCAGGGCATCACGGGCGACGGCTGCTACACCCCGCAGTCGATGACGGCGGCCAACCTCGGCCAGGAGCTGATCGCGGCCGGCAAGACCTTCGCGACGTACAACGAGGACCTGCCGGGCGAGGGATCCACGGCCTGCACGAACGGCCAGTACGCGCAGAAGCACAACCCGTGGTTCGCCTTCAAGAACGTGCCGCTGAACACGGGCAAGACCTGGGCGCAGTTCCCCCGGGACAACTTCGCGGCGCTGCCGAGCCTGTCCTTCGTGGTCCCCAACCAGTGCAACGACATGCACTCGTGCTCGGTCGGCACGGGAGACACCTGGACCAGGAACAACATCGACGCCTACGCGCAGTGGGCGAAGGCCAACAACAGCCTCCTGGTCCTGACCTGGGACGAGGACAACTATCTGGGCTCGAACCAGATCGCCACCGTCTTCTACGGCGCGAAGGTCAAGACGGGCAAGTACGCCACGGCCTTCAACCACCACCATCTGCTGCGGACCTTCGAGGACCTCTTCGGCACGGCGACGCACGCGGGCAACGCGGCCGACGTCCAGCCGATCACCGAGGTGTTCGACACGGACCCGACCACCCCCACCCCCACTCCGACTCCGACTCCCACCCCGACCCCGACGCCCACGCCCACCTCGGGCGGCCTGCAACTGGCCGACCCCGGACCCCAGACCTGCAAGTTCAACCAGTCCTGCACCATCCAGCTCAGTGCCACCGGCGGCAGACCTCCGGTCCGGTACGCGGTCACCGGTCTGCCCTGGGGCCTGACCGTCGACGCCGGCTCCGGCCGGATCAGCGGCAAGCCGTGGGGCAGCGGCACGGTTCAGATCACCGCGACCGCCACCGACTCCACGGGCACCACCGTCACCGCCGCGTTCCCGCTCACCGTCAACTGGTTCTAGACCCGGCCCGCTCTGGAGGCATCCGTGTACCTGTCGACCAGCCGGGCCTCGGACATCGCCGGGGACACCCCGGCCCCGAAGGGCCCCCTGCGGGCCGTCCCCGGCACGGTGTTCGCGCTCGGGCTGGTCAGCCTGGTCACGGACGTCTCCGCGGAAATGGTCACCGCCGTCCTGCCGTTGTACCTGATGGCCGGACTCGGCATGTCCCCGCTCGCGTTCGGCGCCCTGGACGGTCTGCACCAGGGCGCCACCGCGGTGCTCCGCCTCGCGGGCGGCCGGATCGCCGACCGCACCCGGCGCCACAAGCTCGTCGCGGGCACCGGCTACGCGCTCTCCGCCGCCTGCAAGGCGGCCCTGCTCACCGTCGCCACCCCCTGGTCGGTGGCGGCGGTGCTCGCCGCCGACCGGACCGGCAAGGGCCTGCGCACCGCGCCGCGCGATGCGCTGATCTCGCTGTCCGTCCCGCCCGGGGAGCAGGGCCGCGCCTTCGGGGTGCACCGCGCGCTGGACACGGCGGGCGCCCTGCTGGGGCCGCTGGCCGCGTTCGGGGTGCTGTGGGTGGCGGTGGACGGGTACGAGGCCGTGTTCACCGTGAGCTGCTGCGTCGCCGTCCTGGGCGTGGTGCTGCTCGCGCTCTTCGTCCGGGAGGCCCCTGCGCGGACTCCCGCCCCGGACCGGGCCCGTCCTGCCCTGCCCCCGGTACGCACCCTGCTGCGTCTGCCCGGTCTGCGGGAGCTCTGTCTGACCGCCGTCGTGCTCGGCCTGTTCACCGTCGGCGACGCCTTCCTCTACCTGCTGCTCCAGCACCGGCTCGACCTGTCGGCCGCGTACTTCCCGCTGCTGCCCGTCGGCACGGCGGCCGTCTTCCTGCTGGCCGCGCTGCCCGTGGGCCGGCTCGCCGACCGGCTGGGCCGGCGCCGGGTCTTCCTCGGCGGGCACGTGCTGCTGCTCGGTGCCTGCCTGCTGCTCCTGTCCCCGCTGCCGGCCGGGGCGCTGCTGGTCGCCGGCGTGCTCGCGCCGCTCGGCCTGTTCTACGCGGCCACCGACGGGGTGCTGATGGCGGCCGCCGGGCCGCTGCTGCCCGCGGAGCTGCGCACGACCGGGCTCGCGGTGCTCCAGACGGCCCAGGCGCTGGCCCGGTTCGCGGGTTCCCTGCTGTTCGGGTCGGCCTGGACCCTGTGGGGGCCGGGCCCGGCGCTGGCTCTGGCGGCGGCCGGGCTGTCGCTGTCTCTGGTGGCGGTCGCCGTCGTAGGGTCGGGGCATGCCGGAGACACAGCGGACTCTTGAGGGCAGGGTGGCACTGGTGGCCGGGGCGACGCGCGGCGCGGGCCGGGGCATCGCCGTCCAGTTGGGCGCGCAGGGTGCGACCGTGTACGTGTCGGGGCGCAGCACCCGGGGCCGGCGGTCGGAGTACGACCGGCCCGAGACGATCGAGGAGACGGCCGAGCTGGTCACCGCGGCGGGCGGGCGGGGCATCCCCGTGGTCGCCGACCATCTGGTGCCGGCGGAGGTCGGGGCCCTGGTCGGCCGGATCGACGCGGAGCAGGGGCGCCTGGACGTCCTGGTCAACGACATCTGGGGCGGGGAGCTGCTCTTCGAGTGGGACAGCACGGTCTGGGAGCACGACCTGGACAAGGGGTTGCGGCTGATGCGGCTGGCCGTGGAGACCCATGCCATCACCAGCCATTTCGCGGTGCCGTTGCTGCTGCGCGAGCCGGGCGGTCTGGTGGTGGAGATGACGGACGGAACCGCCGAGTACAACGCGAGCCGCTACCGGGTCTCCTTCTTCTACGACATCGCCAAGTCCTCGGTGCTGCGGATGGCGTTCGCGCTGGGGCACGAGCTGGGGCCGCGGGGGGCGACGGCGGTGGCGCTGACGCCGGGCTGGCTGCGCTCGGAGATGATGCTCGACACCTTCGGGGTGACGGAGGCGAACTGGCGGGACGCGCTGGCCGAGGTCCCGCACTTCGGGATCTCCGAGACCCCGTCGTACGTGGGCCGGGCGGTCGCGGCCCTCGCCGCGGACCCGGAGGTGGCCCGCTGGAACGGCCGGTCCCTCTCCAGCGGGCAGCTGGCCCGGGAGTACGGCTTCACGGACGTCGACGGGAGCCGCCCGGACGCCTGGCGCTACATGGTCGAGGTGCAGGACCCGGACCGCCCCGCGAACACCACGGGCTACCGCTGAGCGGCCCGGGCGGCGGCCACGCCGGCGGCGAGGTCGTCTTCGAGGGAACTCCGGCGGACCCGATGGCCGGGACGGACACCCTGACCGCCCGTCATCTGCGGGAGTACCTGGGCGCGTAGCACGGCGCCGGACGCCGTACACAGGCTGCGTACGGCGTTCGCACCGTCGGCTAGGCTGGCGGCATGTCAGCAGACGAGCGGACGCGCCCGCGCCGCAAGGAGCAGCAGCCCGCCCTCAGCCGGGCCCAGATCGTCGCGGCGGCCGTCCGGCTGCTCGACGCCGAGGGCATCGACGCGCTGAGCATGCGCAGGCTCGGTACCGGGATGGGCGCCGCCGCCACCTCCCTGTACCGGCACGTGACCGGCAAGGACGAGCTGATCGAGCTGGTCGTGGACGAGGTCTACGGCGAGCTGGAGGTGCCCGGCGCGGCGAGCCCCGCCGAGTGGCGCGATGCCGTCTCGCGCGGCGGCCACGGCCTGCGCGCGATGGCCCTGCGCCACCCCTGGGTGGCCTCGGTGCTCGGCCGGGTCGGGCCGGCGCAGCTCGGGCCGAACCTGACGCGCGTGGGGGAACGGATGCTGGCGCTCTTCCGGACGGCCGGCTTCCCGGCGGACGAGGCGGACCGGGCCATGAAGGCGGTCATCGCCTACGTGGTCGGCGCCACGGCCGGCGAGGCCGTCCACCTCTCGCGGCTCGCCCGCGGCGGGCGGAGCGAGCAGGAGTGTGGGGAGGGCCGGGACCCGCGGAAGCTGCGCGAGGAGAACTTCGACTACGGACTCCAGCGGGTCCTGGACGGCCTGGAGATGCGGCTCAGCCGCGTCTGAGGCCGTCCGGCGGCGGCAGGCGCAGTTCGCGGTCCTCCCCGAGCGGGGCGAAGAAACGCTCCACGTCCGCCCCGGTCACCTCGGCCAGGGTCGCCGGGGACCAGCGCGGGGCGCGGTCCTTGTCGACGACCTGCGCCCGGATGCCTTCGACCAGGTCGGGCGCGGTCAGCCCGTTGCAGGAGACCCGGAACTCCTGGGCCAGCACCCGCTCCAGCGGGCCGAGCTCCGCGGCCCGGCGCAGCGCGGCGAGGGTGACCTTGAGGGCGGTCGGGGACTTGGCCAGGATCGTCTCGGCGGCCTCCTTGGCGGCGGGCTCCCCCTGGCCGAGCAGCCGTTCCACGATCTCCTCGACCGTGTCGGCCGCGTAGCAGCGGTCGATCCAGCCGCGCCGGCCGGCGAGTTCACCGGGCCCGGGGGTTTCGGCGTACCGCGGCAGCACCTCGTGGGCGGGTGCGCCGGCGAGGGCGGCGGTCAGCTCCGGGAGCCGCTCGGCCGGTACGAAGTGGTCGGCGAGCCCGCACAGCAGAGCGTCGGCGGCGCCGACCGCGGTGCCGGTGAGGGCGAGGTGGGTGCCGAGGTGGCCGGGCGCGCGGCCGAGCAGGTAGGTGCCGCCGACGTCGGGGACGAAGCCGATGCCGGTCTCGGGCATGGCGACGCGGGAGCGTTCGGTGACGATGCGGACCGAGCCGTGGGCGGAGACGCCGACGCCGCCGCCCATGGTGATGCCGTCCATGAGGGCGACGTACGGCTTGGGATAGCGGGCGATGCGGGCGTTGAGCCGGTACTCGTCGCGCCAGAAGCCGGCGGAGGCGGTGTTCCCGGCCTTGGCGTCGTCGTGGATGGCCCGGATGTCCCCGCCCGCGCACAGGCCGCGCTCACCGGCGCCGCGGATCAGCACCTGCTGGACGGCCGGGTCGGCCGCCCATGCGGCGAGGGTTTCGTCGATGCGGATCACCATGGGGTGGGTGAGGGCGTTGAGGGCCCTGGGGCGGTTGAGGGTGACCACCCCGGTCCGGCCGTCGGTGTGGAACAGCACGGTGTCCCCGTCTTCCGGCTTCACGTCTTCGGTCTTCACACCGGCCAGTATCACCGCGGCCCGCGCCGCTCCCGCCGCCGGGCGCTCCCGGGGCGTACCGTGGTCGGCCATGAGGAAGATCGTGCTGATGGCGGGGGTGTCGCTCGACGGGTTCATCGAAGGGCCGGACCGGGACATCAGCTGGCACCAGGTCGACGAAGAGCTGCACCAGCACATGAACGACGTGCTCCGCCCGATGGGCGGTTTCCTCAGCGGACGCGTCACGCACGAGCTGATGGCGGACTACTGGCCGACCGCCGACGCCGATCCCGCGAACGCCGGCACGGTGGCCGAGTTCGCCGAGATCTGGCGGTCCATGCCCAAGTACGTGTACTCGCGCACCCTGCGGTCGGCCGAGTGGAACACCACGGTCGTGCGGGACGTCGTGCCCGAGGAGGTCGCCGCGCTCAAGGCGGCCCCGGGCGGCGACCTGACGCTGAGCGGGGCTCATCTCGCCGCCTCCTTCCTGCGCCAGGACCTCGTGGACGCGTACCGGATCTACGTGCACCCGGTGCGGATCGGGCGTGGCACGCCGCTCTTCCCCACCCTCGACTACGCTCCGGTGGCCCTGCGGCACACGGACACCCACGCCTTCGGCAACGGTGTCGTCCTGCTGCGCTACGAACGCGCGTGACGTGCCGGGGTGTGTCCCGGCTCAGTCGCGGGGGCGGGCCCGGTGAGCCTGCCACGCGGCCAGGGCCTGCGCGCGGGCCCCGTCCGGGTGCTGGGCGTGCCAGGCGCGCAGGAACCGGTTGAACTCGAACTGCGCCCCCACCTCCTGGGGTTCGGCCGCCCGCGCGCGGGTCGCGTGCCAGTGGGCGACGGCCTCGGCGAGGGTGTGCCCCGCGTGCCCGGCGACGTAGTCCCGCATGAAGGCGTCGAAGTGGAAGCCGGGTCCGATCTCGCGGACGAAGTACGCGCGCAGCACCTGACTGCAGCGCTGGCCCGGCGGGATCACGGTCGCACCGGTGACGGGGGCGGCCAGCTGGCGGCCGGCGCGGTGGGGTGCGGGGGCGGCCGGGGCGACGGGCGCGGGAAGTCCGTCGAGGGCGGCGGCGAGCCGCGCGGTGACGGCCGCCTTGCCGCCGCCGGCCGGGATTCCCATCTCCCGTGCGAGCGTGCTCAGTTCGGCCAGCGTCCAGTACCAGCGCAGCAGCTCGGCCCCGGTCAGGTCGGCCGTCAGGGCAGGCCGGGATTCCCCCATATTCGTACTCACGTTCCCATTCTATGTGCGGCGCCGGCCTGTCGGCCCGCGCTCCCCCACCGCCTCCCAGGAGAGAACAGATGACCGCCGAAGCCCACCCCCTCACCCTCGGCGGGGACACCGCCCTCGTGCTCATCGACCTCCAGACGGGCATCCTCGAGCGGCCCGCCGCGAAGCCCACCCCCGAGATCCTGGGGAAGGGGATCGCGCTCGCCGAGGCGTTCCGCGCCCACCGGCTGCCCGTGGTCCTGGTCAAGGTGGCGTGGTCCCCGGACGGCGGTGACCTGCCCACCGCGAACGTGGACCGCCCCGGTCCGGCCGCCGCCCCGCCCGCCGCCTTCTCCGAGATCCCGGCCGAGCTGGCGGCCCTCGGGGACGTGGTCGTCACCAAACGCCACTGGGGCGCCTTCACCGGTACCGAACTCGACCTCCAGCTGCGCCGCCGCGGCATCCACCGCATCGTGCTGGCCGGGATCTCCACCAGCGTCGGCGTCGAGTCCACCGCCCGTACGGCGTGGGAGCTCAGCTACGACCTGGTCTTCGCGGAGGACGCGACCGCCGACACCGACCCCGACTCGCACGCCCACACCTTCGGCAAGATCTTCCCGCGCATCGGCAAGGTCAGCACCACGGACGAGGTCATCGCGGCCCTGGACTCCTGACCGGGCACGCTCCGGGGGCGGTTCACCCGTAACCGGGCGGGCGCCCGCGGGTTAGCAGCGCGGAAGGCGAGGGAGGTCTCATGGCGCAGCGGCACACGACGTCCTTACGGCTGCGACTTCGGTACCGGTTCGACCATCTGGTCGCAGGGGGGACCACCGCGCTCATCGGCTGGTTCGCCCTGGCCTGTCTCGCCGTCGTGGTCCCGGCGAGCACGGTGCTCGTCTGGGCCGACCGGGCCGCCCCGGCGACCCTCTCCGGCCGGCTCACCGCCGTCTGGGTCAGTGTCGGGCAGACGCTCAAGATCGGGGGCGCGGTCGGGTCCCCCCTCTACGTACTGGCCTCCGTGGCCCTCGCCCTGACCGCCCTGCTGTTCGTGTCCACGCTGGTCGGTCTGATCACCACCGGCATCAACCGGCGCATCATGCAGCTGCGCCGCGGCCACTCCACCGTGCTGGAATCCGGGCACACCGTGCTGCTGGGCTGGTCGGACCAGATCTTCCCGGTGGTCGGCGAGCTGGTGGCCGCGAACGCCAACCGGCGCAGGTCGGCCATCGCCGTCCTCGCCCCGAAGGACAAGGTGGAGATGGAGGAGGAGATCTCCACCTCCGTCGCGGGAAGCGGCACCGGAACCACCACCGGAACCGGAACCGGCAGGACGCGGATCATCTGCCGCAACGGCCGCACCACCGACCCCGCGGAGCTGGCCCGGGTGAGTCCGCGGACCGCGAAGGCCGTGCTCGTCCTGCCCCCCGAGGGGGACACCGGTGACGCCCAGGTGGTGAAGACACTGCTCGCCCTCGGCGCCGCGGTCCCCGAGCCCGGCGGGGCGGTGGTGGTCGCCGCCGTGCGCGACACCCGCAACCATCTCACCGCCCGCCTGGCCGCCGGGCCCGGCGGGCACGTCCTGTGCGTCGACGACATCATCGCCCGGCTCCTCGTCCAGACCGCCCGCGAGCCCGGTCTGTCGCTCGTCTACCAGGAACTCCTCGACTTCGCGGGCGACGAGTTCTACACCGCCGCCGCCCAGGGCCTCGCCGGACGCACCTTCGGCGAGGCCCTGCTGGCGTTCACGACGTCCTCGGTGGTCGGTGTGCTGTACGCCGGCGGCGGCGTCGCGCTCAATCCGGACCCCGGTACGGTGATCGGCGCGGGCGACCGGATCGTCCTCATCTCCGAGGACGACGACACGGCCGTACCGGCGGACGCGTCCCCGTGGGTCGAGGAGGACGCGATCGTCACGGCCCGCCCCAGGACGGCCGAGGCCGCTCGGCTGCTCCTCCTCGGCTGGAACCGCCGCGCGCCACTCCTCGTGGAGCAGCTCGACCAGTTCGTCGGCCCCGGGACCACGCTGGACGTCGTATCGCTCGCCGACGAGGTGAGGACGCGTGCCGCCGCCGGCGTCGCGGGGACGCGCGGCCGCCTCGAAGTGGCCTTCCGCAGCGGGGACATCACCGATCCCGGGCTGCTGGCCAAGCTGGACGTGCCCTCCTACGACAGCGTGATCGTCATCGGCGAGACGGGCCACGGGCCGGTGCCCCACGCGGCGGTGCTGCCGCCCGCCCGCGCGATCGACCTCGGCCTCGCTCCGGAGACCGGGACGGAGACGGACGACCGGACGCTGGTCACCCTGCTGCACCTGCGGGCCATCGGGGAGGCGGCCGGGCGCGAGCTGTCGCTCACCACGGAGATGTCCGACGACGGCAACCGGCTGCTGGCGCCCGCCCGGGAGGGTGCCGATTTCATCGTCAGCGGCCGGCTGATCAGCCTCCTCATGACCCAGATCTCGGAGAGCCCCTATCTCGCCGGCGTCTTCGAGGAGTTGTTCGAGGCGGAGGGGAACGAGCTCCATCTGAAGCCGGTCGCGGACTACGTGCGCACCGATCGCGAGGTGGCGTTCGCGACCCTCGTCGAGTCCGCCCGCCGACGCCGCGAATGCGCGGTCGGCTACCGGCTGCGCGCCGAGGCCGCCGTGGGCCCCGCGTACGGGGTGCGGCTCAATCCGGACAAGGGGCAGCGGGTCCGCTTCGGCGAGCACGACTGGCTGATCGTGCTCGCCGAGAGCTGAGGCGCCCGCCGGCCGCGGCTGTCAGAGGGTCGAGTGGACCTCCAGGGCGGTGCGCACCGCGGACTCCAGGGCTCCCTCGATCCACGCCGGCTTGATGGAGGTGTGGCACCCGGCGAAGTGCAGGTTGCCCTCGGCCTTGCGGACGTGGGGGAAGAGTTCGGTGTGCTGGCCGGGCAGCAGCACGGAGGCCTCGCCGTAGGCGTACGGGTCGCGCATCCAGGACTGGGTGCGCCCGACGCCGGTGTAGAACACCTCGATCCGCTGCCCGAACACCTCCTGCACCCCGGCCAGCGCGCGCGGGTAGCGCTCCTCGTCGTCCAGGGAGTCCCACTTCAGGGCGTCGTCCGACCAGCTGTAGGAGGCGAGCACGACGCCGCCCGCGCTGCCCTCGACGGGGTAGGAGGGCTGGAACATGAAGCGGTTGGGGTTGTCGGTGGCCGAGCCGCCGCCGATGACGTGGGCCGCCTCGGGCTGGTCCCGGGTGACCGCCCGGCAGGCTGCGTAGTGCGCCCGCTGCCCGCTGGAGATGCCGCGGTCGGACACGGACGAGTGCGCGCCGAGCAGGGTGCCGTCCGCCGGGGTCTGCCCGAGCTGGTACTTGCGGTACAGGCCGGGCTGGACCGCCTCCAGCTCCCGCTTCCAGTCGGCCTCGTCGAACTCCCACCAGCGGCGGCTGAATTCGAGCAGGACCTTGGTCGCCGCGTCGTAGTGCAGCTCGGTGATCGCGCGCCGCTTGCCGTACGAGAGCGCGGGCGCGACCGGGATGTGGCGCAGCCCGGAGAAGGGCACGGTGATGATCGCGGTGTCGCCGGTGAAGGTCTCGCGCCGCACGGGGCTGCCGCCGCGGCCCTCGGAGACGGTCTCGATGCTGACCCCGCCCTCCCCGTGGGTGATCCGGGTGGCGCGGCGGTCGAGCCGGACGAGGTCGTCGACGCGGGCGTAGAGGGCGTCGGCCAGGGTGGCGGTGCCGCCGGGCAGTTCGAAGAAGGCGGTGTCCGGGCTGATCAGCGAGGCCCCGATGAAGCTGTGCACGAAGGCGAGGTGCAGGCGGGAGGTGAGGTTCTCGACGGTGCCGATCAGGTCGATCGTCCGCTCGTCGAGCTTCGCCTCCTCGGTCAGGTAGCGGTACATCGACATGTGGCCGTAGCGCTGGATCACGCGGGCCCAGCCCTCGACGAGCTGCTTGTCCTTCTTGCCCTCGATCTCCTTGCGTACGGGGGCGAAGGCGTTGCGGACGATCTGCGCGGCGGGCAGGGCCTCGTAGGCCGCCGGCACCCCGAAGGACTTGTTGAGGGCCTGCGGGCTGCGCGCGTAGTCGGCCCGGCGGACGCGGATGCCGTTGACGAAGATCCACGTACGGTAGGCGGGGCGGCCGGACCCGTCGACATCGACCAGGTGGAAGCGCCGGCGCTTCAGGCCGAGACTGTCGATCAGCCCGGTGACCAGGGGGTGGCTGTCGGGAATGCGCATCGCGCCGGCCTCGGCGTACTGCTTCGGGTCGGCGAAGGGGGCCGCGGACTTCTCGTGGCCGCCGGTACGGAAGGTCTTGATCCGGCCGCCCACGCGGTTGCCGTTGGCCTCGATGACGGTGACCTGATGTCCGGCCTCGCGCAGCAGGTGGGCGGCGGTAAGCCCGGCGGGCCCGGCGCCGACGATCAGTACCTTCTTGCGGGTACGGGACCGGGGCAGGCCGTTCTTCAGCAGGATGTCGGAGTAACGGGGCACCAGGGGCTCGTCGTCCTCGTCGCGTACGAGGACGGCCCGGGCGATGGTGAGGCAGGTCTCCCAGTCGGGGCGCGCGGAGCCGGACGGTGTCTGCGGGGTCCCGGCGGAGGCGGCGGCGACCGACAGGGCGCCGACTCCCGCGACGGCGGCCGCACCGCCGATGACGGTACGGCGGGAGGGGCGGCGGGAGGGCGCCGGGGCGGGCTCGCCGGAGGGGCCGGGCGTGGGGTCGGGCGCGGGCACGGGTTCGATGATCATGTATCAACTCTCCCGGCCGCCGGGCGTCTTGAGCGCCCAAAGGCACCCGGACGGGAAACAATCACCCGCACGTGCGGTGCGGGCCTCCCGGTGCTGACGAACTGGGATTCGTGCCGACCGGGCCGGACCTACCCGTCCCGCCGGCCCGCCGGCCCGGCGGGTCAGCCGATCCGGCGCACCCGCTGGCTGGTGAGTTCGTACCGGGCTCCGATGACGGCCAGGTGCCCGGCCGCGGCCTTGGCGGCGAGCTCCGGTACCGCGGCGAGCCGCTCCCGTACCAGCCGTACGTTCGCGGTGATCGCCGCGTCGATCCGCGCGGCCCCGCGCAGCGTGCGGTCGATCGCCGGGTGGATCTGGTCGACCAGGTACTGCATGTGGCCCGGCAGCGGGGCTCCGCCCTCGTCGGCCCGGACGGCCGCGGCGACCGCCCCGCACGACTGGTGGCCGAGGACGACGACCAGCGGGATGCCCAGTTCGAGGACTCCGTAGGCGATGCTGCCGAGCACCGCCTCGTCGAGGACCTCGCCCGCCGACCGAACGGTCAGCAGATCACCCAGCCCCTGGTCGAAGACCAGCTCCGGGGGGACGCGGGAGTCGACGCAGCCGAGGACGACGGCGAAGGGGTGCTGGCCGCCGACCAGCGTCTGGCGGACGGTCCGCGTCTCGTCGGGGTGCCGCTCGTGCAGGGTCCGCCAGCGCGCGTTGCCCGTCTCCAGTTCCCGCAGCGCGGACGCTGGGGTGGCGGGCCGGACCCTTCCGGGGCCCGGCGTGACGGGGGCCCCGGGGGTGCGGGGGGAACCGGCCACCAGGCCGGCCCCCAGGGCCACCGTGCCGGTCAGTACCACCCGGAGCAGCCGGCGCCGCCCCGGGGCGCCGCGGCTTTCAGCAGGGATGCTCATATCAGAACAAAATACGCATATCCACCCTCGAAGGGTGGCTACCGCTCTCGGGTGGGACGCCTCAGCGGGGGCGGAGGAGGGCGAGGCGGAGGGCCGCGGCTCGTACTGGACGTACTTGCGCGGTCCGGCAACGCGGCGAGGTGCCGTGCCGGGCCTCGCGACCCGGTGACCCTTTCCGGTCACAGCACTGGGTTCGAGCGCCCTCTCCCTCCCGGGGGACGGCGGCGGCACTGTGGGCGGAGCCGAGCGAAGGGCGCCGGCGCCGAACCGCACCAGCAGGAGCGGCCGCCATGTGTCCGCCCAGGACATCACCGTCCCGGTGGAGAGCAGCCGCGCCCCGCTCGCGGCGATCGGGCACAGCCGCTACGCCGAGATCGGCGCCGGGCACGTCGTGTTCTTCGAGAAGGAGGACGAATGCGTGCGGCTGGTGAACGGGTTCGTGCCCGCCCCGTGATGCGCGCCGCGCGACGGGGACGGCGCATCACGGGGCGGGCCCGGCAGGCCGGGCCCGCGGTCAGCGCAGGTCGGAACGCACCGGCGAGGTGTCGTCGAGGAAGCCCCCCGACTGGTGCTGCCACAGCTTCGCGTAGGCGCCCTCCGAGGCGAGCAGTTCCTGGTGCGTGCCGTGCTCGACGATGCGTCCGCGGTCGAGGACGACGAGCCGGTCCATGTTCGCGACCGTACTCAGCCTGTGCGCCACCACGAGGGCCGTCCGGCCCTCCATGAGCCGCCACAGCGCCTCCTGGACGAGGATCTCGCTCTCCGAGTCCAGGGCGCTGGTCGCCTCGTCGAGGAGCAGGATCGGCGCGTCGCGCAGGATCGCCCGGGCGAGCGCGACGCGCTGGCGCTGTCCGCCGGACAGCTTGACGCCGCGCTCGCCCACCATCGTGTCGAAGCCGTCGGGCAGTGCGTCGGTGAACTCCGTGACGTGCGCCGCCTCGGCCGCACGGCGGATCTCGGCCTCGGTGGCGTCCGGCCGGGCGAAGGCGATGTTCTCCCGCAGGGTGCGGTGGAACATCGCCGGGTCCTGCGGGACGTAGGCGATCAGGCTGCGCAGGTCGGCCTGGCGCAGTCGGGTGATGTCCTGGCCGCCGATCAGGATCCGGCCGGATTCGATGTCCGTCATCCGCATCAGCAGCCGGGTCAGCGTGGTCTTGCCGCCCCCGGACCGGCCGACGAGGCCGATCTTCGTCCCGCCGGGCACGTTCAGGTCGAGGCCGTCGAAGAGCGGCTCGCCACCGCCGTGGGCGAAGGTGACCCGCTCGAAGCGGACGTCGGAGGAACCGGGCCGCAGCGGCTCGGGGACGGCCGGGTCGAGGACGGTCGGCGGCGTGAGCAGCAGTTCGGTGAACTGGGCGGCCTCCGTCATGGAGCTCTCCAGCCGGCGGTAGATCTGGTTGAACTCGAACATGATCCGCGTCGCGCTGGCGTAGTAGGTGAAGGCGACGATGATCGCCTCCACGCCGTGCTCTCCCCCGCCGAGCGTGACGGCGAGCAGCAGGCCCAGCGCGTTGGTCAGGACGGACATCGGTGCGACCAGCGTGTCGATGCGCAGGTTGCCGTAGTCCCAGGAGCGCAGGGTGAGCCGGCGCGACTCGGCGACGCGCGAGCGGTGTTCGGCCGCCTCGCGCTCCTCGGCGGCGAAGGCCCGGACGGTGTCCATGTTCATCAGGCTGTCGGCGACGTGGCCCGACACCCGGGCGATCGCCTCCTCGCGCTGGGCGACGAGTCCTTGGCGGCGCCGGATCAGCGGCGCCACGCCCAGCGCCGTCACGGCGATCAGGACCAGGAGTCCAGCCACGAGCAGCGGGTCGTACTGCCACAGCACCACGGAGGCGAACACCAGCGGTACGAAGCTGCCCATGACCGAGAAGGTCAGGGTGTCGACGAACTCCTCGAAGCGGGAGGCGAAGCTCAGCACCCGCTTGGTCAGCGAACCGGCGAAGTTGTCGTGGAAGAACGCGGCGTCCTTGGCGAACAGTTCGTCCATGCCGACCACGTACAGGTGCTCGATGCCGCGGGCGTCGAGGCGGTTGAGGCAGTGCAGGCCGAGGCGCCACAGCGCCTCGGCGAGGAGCAGGACCCCGGCGAAGGAGAGGACGTACGGCAGCATCGCGTCGACGGTGGCGCTGGCGCCTCCGGCGATGCGGCCGACGAGCTTGGCGACGATCAGCGGCGCGATGTAGTTGATGCCGATGTTGCCCAGCGCCGGGAGCAGCATCGCGGGTGCGGTCAGCCGTTTGAGGCGGACCAACTCCCGTCCGTAGTAGCGGAGTGCGAGGAGTACCGGGCCTTTGCCCGGTGGACTTGCGGGCGATTCGAGCGTTCCCATTGCAACCCTGTGCTGTCGTGTGCGGGTGGCTTGCAGGAACCGAAGTGTCCCGCGGCGGCGTCCGTGCGGTCCAAGGATTTTCCCGGATGGCGGTATCTCGTACCTGTTCGTGCCCGGACACGATGGAGGGCCGTTCCGGATGGCTCCCGGAACGGCCCCGTGGTCCTTGACGCTCTGCTGTGGGGGTGGGGGTGGGTGTCGGTTACGGGACGGGCTGCTGCTGGGTGACGCAGTGGATGCCGCCGCCGGTGCCGAGCCGGTCGATGTTGAGCTGCTCGACGGTGCGGCCGGGGTAGAGCCGGGCCAGGGTGGCCTTCGCCGCGGTGTCGGCGCGGGTGTCGCCGAAGTGGGCGCTGATGACGGCGCCGTTGCACAGGTAGTGAGCCGCAGGCCTCGCGCGTGGGAGTCGGGTGGCAGTCGGGCGGATGACCTGTGGGAGGCACGCGGGGCCCGAGGACAGGGCGGGACGGGATGACGGAACGGCCCGGCCGGCGGACGTCAGCCCTGCCCGAGCCCCGAAAGTTCGGCGTCGATGGCGCCCCGCATCAGACGACCGCGCCCGCGGCATCCTGCGGGAGCACTTCCCCGAGCGGGACGTCGTCATGGTGAAGATCGACACGATCGCCTCGGGCGGCGGCATCCACTGCTCGACCCACGACCAGCCCGGCAAGCCCGCCGCCTGATCCCTCCCGCGCACGCCCCGCGGGCCGCGGGCCGCGAGATGACCCTGCGCGTCCCGGTCACCCCCCGGGGCGCCCTGGCCGAGGCCGACGGGGTCTCCCCCACCGAGGACCTGACCGTGCAGACCTCGACGGCCACCCGGGGCGGCCTGACCTTCAAGGCGCACCAGCGCATCACCACGATGGACGCCGAACCCCCGGCCACCGCGCCCACGGACGCGCCGTAGGCCGTGTCCGCGAAGTCCCGGACGGTGGTCGGCGCGGTCACCCCCGGCGGCTCACTTCTCCGGCGCTCATCCTCCGGATTGCGCCGAGGGGCGGCCGGCCCGGCGTGCTTCCAGCGCGCGCTTGACTTCCGGCCATTCCGGCCGGGTGATGCTGTACACCGCTGTGTCGCGGATCCAGCCGTCCCGCATCACCATGTGGTGCCGCAGCACGCCCTCGTGCGTCGCGCCCAGCCCGGCGATCGCCGCCCGTGACTTCGTGTTCCGTACGTCCGTCAGCAGCTCGACCCGGTTCATCCCCAGCGCCTCGAAGGCGTGCGTCAGCATCAGCAGCTTCGCCTCGGTGTTCACACCGGTCCGCTGACGGGACTCCGCGAGGAAGGTCCAGCCGATCTCCAGCCGCCGCTGCGCGGTGTTGATCACCATCAGCCGGGTCGATCCGAGGACCTGCCCGGTCGCCGCGTCCACCGTCGCGTACGGGATCTGCGTGCCCTCGGCCCGGGCCGCCACCGCCTCTTCGATGAACCCGCGGACGTCGTCCGGGTGCGGTACGAGCGTCACGGCGAGCTCCCACAGGCTGCCGTCGCGAACCGCCGCGCACAGCCCGTCGTGGTGCCGCTGCTCCAGCGGCTCCAGCCGGACCCGCTCCCCCACGAGTACCGCCGGCTCCACCGCTGCCGGCGCCTTCGCCTGTTCCATGCCTGACCTGCCCGTCCCCCGTGTCCATCACGACAGGGCGACCCTACGCGGCGCCGGTCACCGGCCCCACCGGAATTCGCCTGGTGGGACGGCGTGGCCGGCCGGCGGTCCGCCCGGCCACGGCACCGCGCGCACTCACACCAGTTCGGGCTGCTGTTCGCGTCGTGGCTGCGGCACCCGCACCGCCTCCGCCGCCGCGGTCTCCCGTTCCCACATCCTGGTGATCCGTACGTAGCCGTAGATCACCGAGCCCATCGCGAGGAGGAGCAGCGGCCCGAACACCCACGGGTACGTCGCCAGCTGCATCGACAGATAGCGGTACGAGGCCAGGTACGCGACGAACACCGTCGCGCCGTAGGCGGTCAGCAGGATCCCGGGCCGGTCCCAGCCGCGGGCGAGCGAGCGCAGCCCGGTCTCGATCGTGACCGTGAACACCACGCCGGCGATGATGTCCGCGCCGTAGTGGTAGCCGAAGCCGAGCGTGGCCCCGAGCGTGGCGATCAGCCAGAACGTGCCCGCGTAGCGCAGCGCCCGCGGGGCCTTGCGGGAATGGATGAAGATCGCGGTGGCCCACGCCGTGTGCAGGCTGGGCATGCAGTTGCGCGGGGTGAACTCGTCGAAGGGCATCGGGCCGGGGGCACCGACCGGCGGCGTCGTGTTCGGCCACAGGTCGGCCACCGCCCAGTGGGCGCCGTCGGCGCCGTAGGCGAAGATCGGCCCGACCACCGGGAAGATCATGTAGATGCCCGGTCCGAGCAGACCGATGACCAGGAAGGTGCGCACCAGGTGGTGGCTCGGGAAGCGGCGCAGGGCCGCCACGTGGCGCAGCTGGTACAGCGCGACGGCGACCGCGGCCACCGCGAGCTGGATGTAGACGAATTCGAGGACGCGGAAGCCGACCGTGCCGGTGGCCTCGACGATCCGGCCCGCCACCCACGACGGGTTGCCCAGCGCGTGATCGGCGGTCGCCACGTACTGGTCGAGCACCATCGGGCGGGACTTCGAGGTGATCAGCAGCCAGGTGTAGCCGGTCTTGCGGCCGGCCACCAGGAGCAGGGCCAGCCCCACGCCCTTCAGCAGCAGGAGACGCTCACGGCCGGTGCGGCGCGTGACGGCGATGACGGCCCAGGCCAAGGTCACCAGCAACGCGCCGTTGCCGAACATCATCTGGGCGCCGACCAGCCAGCGCACGAGCCAGAAGACGAGGTCGATGCCGATCGCGGCGGCGAGCCCGATGAGGCGCTGCCGCCAGGTGAGCACCACCATCATCAGGGCCATGCTGGCGTACAGCACCGTCCCCGACTGGGGAGCGAAGATCACCTCTCGGGTCTGGACGGTGATCGGACCCGGCACGCCGTACCGGCGGGCGGCCAGCTCCAGTGCGACGAGGAACCCGAGGCCGATCACACCCACCGCAGCCCACAGCACGACCCGGGGCCGGGGCCGCGCGGCGGACCTGGCGCCGTCGCCTATTCGAGAAAGAACCCGCGATATCGAAGATGTCAATTTCCGGCCGCTTATCGTGGTCCAACATGAACATTGTCAGACCGGACATGTTAACGGAGTGAGTAGGTTTGATTGATCGAGGGTGCGTGACCTGACCGGAAATGTGATCGAAAGCTGCCCCTGCCGGGACGACGGCACCGGACGTCAGTCGGTGATCGAGATCTTGCCGTTGACCGGGACGGCTTCGGGGGTCTTCGCCGACCGGGCCGCTGTGAGGCCCCCCAGGAGCCGGGCGAGGTCGACGCCCGTGGTGGAGCCGAGCAGCTCCATGCCCTGGGCGACGTTCTGGGCGACGGGTGCGGGACAGCTTGTTCGCGCCGTCGGTGGAGATGACGATCGTCTTGTCGGCCTGCGTGAGCCGGGCCACCCGCAACGCCTCGGCCTCCTGCTCCGCTGGTAGCGGCGGGCATCGGCGGGCTCGCGGACCTCGGTGTCGAGCCGCCGCTCGGTCAGCGCGGCCTGCCGCTCGCGCACCCTCACCCGTCCTCTCGACCGGGAACCAGGGGGACACGCCGATGTCGTGGCGCTCACCAGGGCGGAGTCGGCGTACCGTCGGGTTCCAGCCCGTAGGGCCAGAAGCGGTACACGGCCGGCTGGGGGGTGACGGGCCGCAGTCTGGCGGAGTCCGCGGCGTGCGCGAGGAGCCGTTCGGCGCCGGCGAGATCTCCCGACCGCTCCAGCATGTCGATGAGCTGGTCGAAGGCGAAGGGGTGACCGGCTTCGGATGCCTGGGTCAGGAATCGTGCCGCGCTTTCGAGATCTCCGGCCTTCTCGCGGATACCGGCGAGCTGGATGACAGCGCCGGGATGGCCGGTGTGGGCCACCTGCGTGATGAGTTGTTCGGCCTTCTCCAGATCTCCCGCCCGCTCGCGGATCTCGGCGACGGCTATGAGAGCGTGCGGATCGCCGCTTCGGACGGCGTCGGCGAGGAGTTGTTCGGCGCCTTCGGCATCGCCGGCCTTCTCACGGATGCGGGCGAGCTGCACGATGGCGTAGGCGTCGCCGGACCGGGCGGCCTGGATGAGCAGTTGTTCGGCACCGTCGAGGTCTCCGGCCTTCTCGCGGATCTCGGCGACGGTCGTCAGGGCACTGGTGTGGCCGGTCTGCACGGCCTGGACGAGGAGTTGTTCGACGCCTTCGAGGTCTCCGGCCCTCTCACGGATACGGGCGAGGGCCGTGAGTGTGAGGGAGGGGTGCCCGGACCGGGCCGCCTGTGAGATGAGCCGCTCGGCGCCTTGGAAGTCACCCGCTCTCTCACGGATACGGGCGAGGGAGGTGAACGCACCGGGGTGACCGGTCCGGGCGGCCCGGGTGAGCAGTTGTTCGGCGCCGTCGAGATCTCCGGCCTTCTCACGCCGGCGGCCCAGGACGGTGAGGGCGACGGTGGTCGCGGTGCCGGGTTCCCCGGTGTCCGCTACCTGGGTGAGGAGCCGTTCGGAACCTTCCGGATCGCCGGCTCTTTCCAGCATGAACGCCAGCTCGATGAGGGAATAGCCGTCGCCGGTCTCGGCTGCTTGTGCGGCGAGTTGCTCGGCGCCCTCACGGTCTCCCATCTCGTCCCTGATGAGTGCGAGCTGTGTGCGGGCGAAGGGGGTACCGGCGCGCCGGTACAGATGGTGGGCCCATCGAAGACGCAGTCTGTCGCGGGCGGCGGCCGCGAGACGCTCGAGGTCGTCGGGGCTCGCGAGGTGATCGTGTGCTGCGTGCCAGAAGGAAGCGGGCGGACACAGCGGACGGCGTTCGTCGCGGCCGTGCTGCTCGAGGTAGTCCGCGAGCCGGTAGACGACGCCCGGTGCCGGCGCGTCGACCGGCTCGGTGGGGCTTCCGGGCGTCCGTCTCGTACGGCGTGGCTGGGTACGGCGCAGGGGTGCGAGCCGGCCGTGGACGGGTTGGGCCAGTTCGGCGAGGGCTCGTTCGGCCCAGTCGGGGGTGAGGGCGTCGTACTCGTGGTCGGTGAGGTAGTCGGTGGCGGCATCGGTGAGGAAGGCGAGCGCCAGGTGAAGGCCGGCGCCGAGGCGGCGCGCGTCCATGGCTGCGTGCAGGAGGGCGCGGGCGGGCGGCGTGGCGGTGCGGTAGCGGCGCAGCAACTCGGGCGCCCCGGCGAGATCCTGGGTGAGACGCCCGTCGGCGGCGCGGGGCAGGGCGGCGGCCAGGACCGCGTCTCCGCGCTCGGCCAGCACGCGGGCGGCTTCCAGCGCGGCCTGGTCGAAGGACTCCGGCACCGCGACGGTCCGCCCGGCCAGCAGCTCACGCACCTGGGCGTGCGCATCGGGTTGCCCGGGCTGCGGGAGCGCGCTGTAGGTCCGCTCGTAGTCGGGCCAGAGGGTGCCCAGTACCAGGACCGGACCGCGAGCGGGGTCGGTGAGCAGTGTCCTCAGGGCTGCGGCGATGGTCTCGCCGTGGCGGAGGTCGCCGACGTAGTGCTGGGCCTCGTTCAGCCAGACCACCGTGTGCGGCCCGGCCCGCTCGATGTCGCCGAGGGCCGCCTCGGCCCGGGTGGGGTCGAAGGGGTGCCACAGCCGCCACCCCTGTTCGGCGAGCGGTCGGACGGCTTCCCAGCACGCGCGGGTCTTGCCCGTGGAGGAGGACCCGACCAGAACGACCATCCTGCTGTGGCCGTCACCGGCGTGGCGCACGGCATCGGCGAGGACGCCGTCGTGGGCGCGTGGCACGTAGCCGGGGAGCGGCGGCTCCGGTGCTCCCCCGGGGTCGTCCCGGCGGGTGATCAGTCCGGCGGAGTGGACCTCCAGGTCGTACGGGTTGCATTCGCCGATGGGCCGACCAGGACGCCGCTCCGCCTGCGGGGCGGGTACGGCCTCTGCGGCAGCAGCGGTCCGCCGCAGGTCCAGGAGCTCCTGCTCCGGCAGGCGCAGCACGCGGGCCAGGGCCGCGACCGTCCTCGCCGAGGGAACGTCCGCGTCGGGATGCAGTGCCTCGTGGACGGTCGTGCGGCCCAGCCTCGCCTGTGCGGCGAGCTGCGTCACCGTCAGCCCGCGACGGGCCAGGCCGTCCGCCAACCCCGTGCGCAGCTCGGCGAGCGCCATCCCACGCACCGTCTCCTCGTCGTGCACGACTCTCCCCTGGGCTTGGCGACCTGGTGTGTTCGCTGCTGTTCATCTTCGTCCGGCGCCCCCCGACGCACATGCCTTGCACACTCTCGGCATCGTCAACGGCTCAACTGCTCAACGTCACAAGGGAGCTTGCCGTGCCCGGTCTTTCCGCCGTCCGGTACGCGCTACGCGCCGACGGCCGCGTTCGTCCACGGCGCGCAGCTCCTCGAGCGTGCTCGGGTCCATCCACTTCCTCCTGGAGTTGGGAAACCTTGCATCGTACGGTGGCGGTCGAGGGCCTGCACGGAGATTGCCCGGACAGCACGAGCAGGCCCCCGGACCGGTGTCCGGGGGCCTGCGAGCAATGCAGCACACCGTCTAGTGGTTCGCCGCGACGTGTTCCTGCAGGTCTCCGAGCGCATCCAGCAGGTCGTCGTTCACCTGCTCGGCATAGGGCTTGATCAGTTGGGTGAGCGGCTCCTCCAAGAAGCCGCGCAGGGCCGTCTGTCGTCTCTCGAGGGCTCGCGGGGTCCCGAACACCCCGGTTTCCGCGGCCGCCGACCAGAAGTTGAACAGGCCGTACCACACGAAGCAGGCTTGCAGGAAAGGCCTGACCGGCAGTCGGCGGCCGGTCCACGGACT
Organism: Streptomyces sp. NPDC040545; assembly: GCF_055595065.1. Lineage (NCBI taxonomy): Bacteria > Bacillati > Actinomycetota > Actinomycetes > Kitasatosporales > Streptomycetaceae > Streptomyces > Streptomyces sp. NPDC040545. Next base: position 259,841 of record NZ_JBVIWA010000002.1, on the reverse strand, counting down.
GGGAACCATCGGCCGCATGCTGTACAAGGCGTCGTCGAGGACCCAACTCTCCTGCACTTCATGCATGTACAGAAATCCGTGGATCGATTCGTGGACCACGCCTTCGGCGACGAGAGCGTGATCCACGGCCGCGAATTGCGGATTTCCCAGTACCGAGCGTCCGACGTACTGGGCGCAGGATCCCGAAGAGAAGACTCGCTCCCGGTCGTCCCGGACGAGTACCAGGGCCTTGGTGAATCGTGCGACGAACGCCGACGTCTCGCCGCTCACCGCGGAGATTCCTTCGATGGCCGCCGACAACTTCGCCAGCGCTTCGTCCCGCTCCCGTCCCGCCAACGGGGCTCTGCTCTCGCGCCGGGTGAAGTGGATCCCTTGGACATCGATGCCGAGGGCATGGGGACTGTCGAGATCGAGAGCTGCCACGCCCTTGAGGGAGGGCCCCTCGACGACCCGGCCACCGGGAAGGATCAGGGCGTCTCCCAGAGCCGTCCAGAGCGGCTCCGCGACGGGCTGTGCGACGCCGCCCTCGCGCGCGCCCTCGCGCGCCATCTCCGCCTGCACGGCTCGGATGAGGAATTCGGCTGCCGCCGAAGCGTCGCGCGTAGGGTCGGGCCACATCAGCAGGCGCGTCGTCTCGGGCGCCAGCAACACCCTGGTGAGCGACTCCTCGCTCAGTCGGGTCAGCTGGGCGACGATCTCCGCTTCGGCATCAGGGCAGGTCGACCTCACCTCGGTGAAGAGCCGCCCCAGGTGCCGCCCCACCAGATCGGAGTAGCCACGGTGGATCTCCTCGCAGACTTCACCCGAGCCGTACCAGCGAAGTGCCTCATGGAGTCTCTTGATGGGTGACACGTCCTTCATCCCGAGATCGATTGCGGGACGGCATCGTTCGATCGGGAACCGAGGGCGTGGGAGGAAATCTCCTTCCGCACGGTGCCGACGATGTGCTGGATCACCGCGAGCAGGGCCTCGCAGTGCACACTCGGGTTGGAGAACGCGTTCCTCTTCGACCATCGGTGCGGCATCTCGCCGCCACCGCACAGCCCGTAGACAGGGCATCGCAGGCACTGGTCCGGCAAGAGTTCCTGGTTCTTCAGCCCCATGCGGTAGAGCTCGGTCTCCCGCAGCCGCTCGATCGGGTGTCTGCGGACATCAAGACCGGTGAGCGTCATGCCGTCACCGCAGATCCGCAGCATGTCCAGCGGTTCCAGGCTGCCATCGGTCTCCACGACCACATCGGTCACCGGCTGGGAGCCCAATGCACTGATCTGAGATTCACCACCCAGGATCAATTGCAGCAGGGATTCGAACCACCTGATCCGCACGCCCGGATCCGCGTTGCCGTACCATTCGTCGAACAGATCGATATAGTATCTGCCGAGAAGGTCGGCGTGCCAGGGCGGACCTTCCTCATGGTGATAGTCCGGCCAGAGGAAGTCCATGTTCCGGACACCGATGTCGAGCAGGTGACGGAACACCTCCGTCCCGGGGAATCGCGGGTCGGCCACGACCAGGACTCCCCAGGGAGGCGATTCGGTGCCTTGGGCCACCAGAAGGTCGATCGCCTTGCGGACGCGACTGTAGCTGCCCTTCCCCTGGTGGTTCACCCGCTGACGGTCGTTCCAGACGGCCGGCCCGTCGAGACTCACGCCGACCTGGACTCCATGGCTCGCGAACAGCGAGAGCCAGTCCGCATCCAGGAGAACGCCATTGGACTGCAGGGTGAAAGAGAGCCGCACTTCTGCCGGTGCCGCTTCCCTGACATCGTCCAGAAAGCGCGTCATCCAGGGCTTGCCGACCAGGAGCGGCTCGCCTCCGTGAAGTGCGACCACCGCTTCGGTGATGCCGTTCCGCGACGCGTATTCCGTGATTTCCCGAATGGCGGCTCGAGCGACCTCCAAGGACATCACCCGGGGGCGGCTCAGATGCGTCGTGTCACCCTTGTTGTAGATGTAGCAATAGGTGCAGTCCAGGTTACATCTCGACGAGATCTTAAGAATGCAGGAAACAGGAAGAGCGATTCCTGTGGATCGCCGTTCGAAAGACGGATCCTCCTCACCGGAGGAACGCTGAAACGGGCGATCTCGCATACGAGATGAAATCAAGGACAACCCCTCGCCGATTTTGCTCCAGGTTCCGGACCGACGGATCCCGCTGCCGCCCGGCGGGCGGCACGGTTCCCTACATCTCCGGAATCTCGTTCCAGCTCCTGCTGAAAGTGAGGCGGTTGTACCCGGCGGTCACCGGTGGCTCCCCGCCTTCGGACACCTCGAGCGCCGCGCGAAGGATGGGGTTGAGGCTCCCGACGGCGTCCCTGAGCGCACCGAGGTCCTTGATGGGGACTCGTACCTCTGCCTGCTGGGACTTTTGCGGGCCATCTTCCATGATTACCTCCCGAATTCCGGGGCGGAGCGAATCGATGAGACTCGCGGGTACTGCCGACGCTAGCCAGCCTGCCGCTCCATGGCCATCAGGACATTGCCGGGGTTGCTCCAACGGTGGTTGCGTACACCCGGGCAGCCGTATCGGCACCGCCGACGGGGGAGTAGCTGGGCTGGGGACGCCGTCCCGCAGGAGGGCACCGTTGACACGCCTCTGAGCTGCAACGATGCCCCGAGCGTTCCGAGAAGGGGAGCGGAGCGTTTTCGGCGGCTTCCGCAGGAAGGCTCTGACCTGGGGTTCTGGGGTCTCTGTCAAGCCCGGCCCCGGCGCTTCGCCCGGATCGGCTGCTATGGGCGTCCGAGGAGTTGGCTGCCGGCGGTGTTGTCGGTGCGGGCGGTGAAGTAGTCGGTGAAGGCCTGGACGAATTCGTCTTCGGTGATGCGGCCGTCTCCGTCGTGGTCGAGCTGGCGGAAGCCGTGGTTGAGTTCGGCGGGGTGGACCCGGGAGCCGCCGAAGACCGTTCGGTACTCATCGGCGCACAGGTGTCCGCTGCCGTCGGTGTCCGCTGCGTGGAAGATCGCCCGCACCGCGACATGGAGACCCTGCTCAAGATAGGCCGGTCCGGCGTCGATCCCGGTGAGCATGGCGGTGACGAACTCCTCGCAGGTCACCTGTCCGTCGTCGTCAGCGTCCATGCCGGTCCGCAGGTGCTGCCACCAGGTCTCGAAGGCGGCGTAGACGGGAGCTTCGCGTTCAGGGGCGAGTTCGAGCGGCCAGCACACGTTGTGCGCCATGGCCTGCAGATCGGCCGAGCCGATGTGGCCGTCGCCGGTCTGGTCCAGGACCTGGCGGAAGAAGGTCCGCAGACGCGCCGGGCGGGAATCGCCGCCCTTGCGGCGGCGTGGTGCGGGGAGCCGGACGGGGCTTGCCTCCGGCGGGGAAGGACGGCCGGTGGAGGCGGTGGGAGGCTGCGGAGTCGAGGGGATGCCGGCCAGTGGGGTGCGGTAGCGGCGGTGCTCGGGCAGCGCGTTCATCAGCACGCGCATACCGCGGTGCAGGATGAAGGACAGCAGGGCCGCGCGGCGGGTGCGGGACAGGTCGAAGCGCTCGCGGAAGGCTTCCGGCAGGTCCGCGACGGTCAGCGTACCGATCACGTGGGCGGCCACCATGCGCACAAGCGGCCAGGCCGGCTTCAGGTGGCCCAGGCGGCGGGGCGCGGGAGCTTCACGGAGCATGTCGAAGAGCAGGTAGCGCACGGGTTCGCCGTATTCGAGGCGCTCGCGGATCGTGCGGTCCACATACGCGGGCACGTCTGCGGCCGTGGCCGGGAACAGCTCGTCGGACAGGCCGAACTCGGAACACACCGCACGGAATTCTCCGTACATCTGGTCCAGTTCCGACGGGGCCAGCGGGCGTCCGGACAGTTCCCGCATCGCCGTCATGCACTCGTACAAGGTGACCAGCACCCACACCCGCACCGCCGGGTCCAACGCTGTGAACGGCCTGCCCTGCTCGTCGGTCCCCGCCAGACGCCGGTGCGCGCGCTCCAGACGGGCGACCTCACGGCGCAGCCCTTCACGGTCGGAGAAGAACAGCCGCTTCCCGCTGTCCATGGTGTGCTCGATGCGCCGCCACGGGTGCGCGCGGTAGGTGGAGAAGTTGGTCATGCCGGCGGCGACCGCCGGATCCGCGGTCTGCAGAACCAGCAGCCGCCACGCCACCAGCCCGATCCGCCACTCCCCCAACGTGCGGCGCAGCAGCGAATCAGGACCAGGAAGATCAGCGGTAGCCAAGGGGACGTCTCCTCAAGCACGTGGACAGGAATGAGTAGGGGACGACCGGAAGAGGGATCATCCGGCTATCCGCCCAGCCCAACTGCCCTACCGGAATCCGGGAGCGGCCAGGTGCCCTAATTCACCCGTCCGAGACACGCCTCAGGGCCGCGTATCGGCGTCCGCCGCGGGGGGCGGATGCGCAGTCGCGGCGGTCACCATCGACGGCGGTGCGGCCATTGCCGACCAGAGCAGCCTGTGCACTGTCCCGGTGAGAGGCAGCACGGCAGGGCACGCGGTGAGTACGTCTGGTTCTGGTTGGGCTCTCTTTCTCCATGGTCGGTCACGACGGCGCCCAGCTGCTGCCCGGCGGACCAAGCTCCGGACCATTCCCGGACCAACGACGGGCTGCGTACCACCGCCGATCGCGGCCGCGCGGCAGTCACGACGCGGCCGAGGGGGCGCTGCGGAGGTGCTTGGAGGGCGAGGCCGGCGGGTTCAACGCCGACCCGAACCAGAGCGTCGCCGACTACCTGACCGTCTGGCTCGCCGCCCAGGCCCTCGTGCTCAAGCCGACCACCATCGCCCCTTACCGGGACTAGGTCCACAACGATCTCGTCCCGGCCTTCGGGACCCTGAAGCTGGACGAGCTCGGCACCGGCACCTCGCCGCGTTCGTCCCGCCCCGCCCGCGTTCAGCACTATGGCGGACAAGCCCCGAACCGGGCGTGCGACCACACTGCGACCACCAGGACTCCGGGCATGGAAAAGGCCGCCCTCTCATGGATGAGAGAACGGCCTCCGACCTGCATGAAGCATGGTCGGGACGACAGGATGTGAACCTGCGACCCCTTGACCCCCACCGGCTCCCACAGGTCGCCACAGGTGAGGCGCTCGGCACGGCGAACGGTGCAACAGCGTGCCGTCCGCGGCGCGGGACGGTCCAGGTGCGCGGCCGGTGAGCCGCGGCGCAGCCCCGCGTCAGGCCCCGGCCGCTCTGGCTCCCGCGATCACCTCGGGCCGCAGCAGGGCGGTGAGGCGCTCGGCCGGCAGCAGACCTCGCTCCAGGACGAGCTCGGCCACGCCCTGGCCGGTGGCAAGGGCCTCTTTGGCGATGTCGGTGGCGGCGGTGTATCCGATGTGCGGGTTCAGGGCGGTCACCAGGCCGATGGAGTTCTCAACGGTGGCCCGCAGCTTCTCGGTGTTGGCGGTGATGCCGGCCACGCAGCGCTCGGCGAGGGTGAGGCAGGCCGCGCGCAGGTGGATGACGGACTTCGACAGCGAGTGCAGGATGACCGGCTCGAAGGCGTTGAGCTGGAGCTGTCCGGCTTCGGCGGCCATGGTGATGGTGATGTCGTTGCCGATCACCTCGAAGGCGACCTGGTTGACGACCTCCGGGATCACCGGGTTGACCTTGCCGGGCATGATGCTCGAGCCCGCCTGCACCGGCGGCAGGTTGATCTCGCCGAGCCCGGCGCGCGGCCCGGAGGACAGCAGGCGCAGATCGTTGCAGGTCTTGGACAACTTGACGGCGATGCGCTTGAGGACGCCGGACATCTGGACGAAGGCGCCGCAGTCCTGGGTGGCTTCGACCAGGTCGGCCGCGGTGACCAGGGGCAGCCCGGTGATGTCGGCAAGGTGGCGGCGGGCCGATTCGGCGTATCCGGCGGGGGCGTTGAGACCCGTGCCGATCGCGGTCGCGCCGAGGTTGATCTCAAGGATCAGCTCGACGGCCTCAGCGAGCCGGCTGCGGTCCTCGTCGAGCATGACGGCGAAGGCGGAGAACTCCTGCCCGAGGGTCATCGGCACTGCGTCCTGCAGCTGGGTGCGGCCCATCTTCAGCACGTCGTGGAACTCGGCGGCCTTGCGGGCGAAGGCGGCCTGGAGGACGGCCATGGCATCGAGCAGGCCGCGCACCGCGGAGACGGTCGCGATCCGCACGGCGGTCGGGTAGACGTCGTTGGTGGACTGGCCGAGGTTGACGTCCTCGTTGGGGTGCAGGTGCCGGTAGTCGCCCCTGGCGTGGCCCAGCAGCTCCAGCGCCCGGTTGGCGATGACCTCGTTGGCGTTCATGTTGGTCGAGGTGCCGGCGCCGCCCTGGATGACATCGACGACGAACTGGTCGTGGAGCTTGCCGCCGCGTATCTCCTGGCAGGCGGCGACGATCACGGCTGCCTTCGCGGGCTCCAGCAGGCCGAGTTCCTCGTTGGCGAGGGCTGCGGCCTCCTTGACGGCGGCGAGGGCGTCGATCAGGTGCGGGTAGGCGGAGATGGGCGTCCCGGTGATGGGGAAGTTCTCGGTGGCGCGCAGGGTGTGGACGCCCCAGTAGGCGTCGGCGGGGACTTCGCGGTCTCCGAGCAGGTCGTGTTCGCTGCGGGTGGCGGCGGTCATGGGTGTGCGGCCCTCTTCCTGAGGTGGGTGGGTCAAGGTGGTGAAAGGGGATGGAGTCAGGCGGTGGCAGGGATGCTGGGCGGGTTCAGCGCCGCCACCGGCCGGATGCCGCCGACGGGCCGGCCGCCGCCGGTCATCGGCTCGCCCTCGAACCCGGCGAGCAGCCGCGGCTCGACTCCCGCCCGGGCGAGGGCTGCGGCCGTCACCGGGACGCGCGCCCGGTCCGCCCCGTCGGCGATCTTCACTGCGACGGCCCGGCCGTCGGGCAGCGCGGCCACCTGGACGCCCTCGAAACCGTCCTTGGCCAGCAGCCCGGGCACCGCGCGCATCAGCCGGGCCGTGTCTCGCCCTGTGCCGGAGGCCATCTCCGGGTGGACCCGCAGCGCGTCCGCCACCCGGCGCCCGGCGGTGTCCGGACCGGCCGTGGCGATGCGGGCGGCGGCGCGGGCCAGGCCGTGCAGGGACACTGCGAACAGCGGGGCTCCGCAGCCGTCGACGGTGACGTTCGCGATGTGCTGGCCGGTGAGTTCCTCGACGACCTCGGCGATCGCCCTCTGGAGCGGGTGGCCCGGGTCGACGTAGCTCTCCAGGGGCCAGCCGGCCAGCTTGCACAGGTACAGCATCGCCGCGTGCTTGCCGGAGCAGTTCTGGGCGAGCCGGGAAGGCCCGCGGCCCTCGCGCACCCAGGCATCCCGGACCGCCGGGGCGTACGGCACGTCGGGGACGTTGCGCAGGTCGTCCTCGGTGAGGCCGGCCAGTTCGAGGATCAGCCGGGTACCTGCGAGGTGGTGCTCCTCGCCGGAGTGGCTGCCCATCGAGAGGGAGAGCAGGGCGCCGTCGAGCGGCAGCCCGGCCCGCACCATGGCGAGGGCCTGGACCGGCTTGAGGGCCGAGCGCGGGTAGCAGGCGGCCTCGATGTCTCCGATGCTCAACCGGACGTCGCCATGACCGCCGAGGACGACGACGGATCCGTAGTGGACTCCCTCGATCACACCGCCCCGGGTGACGTGGGCGACGGGTGCATGCTGGGGCTCGCGCATCGCGGGCGCGTCCGCGAGGAGACTGCTGCGCATCACTGCCTCGTTCGGTGGTGGGTTGCTGCTGACCGGGGTGGCCGGCGGCAGGCCCGGCCCGGGGGACGGGCCGCGCCCGCCGCCCGGCTCAGCCCTCGCTCTTCGCGGCGGCGCGCGCCACGCGGCCCCGGACGGCGTACCAGCCGGCGACCAGCGCCGCGGCGATCAGCGGCACGCACAGCACGGTGGTGCGCGCCGCTCCTCCGTCGGCGTACATGAGGACCAGGACGGAGGCGAGGAAGGCCAGTGTCACGAGTTCGGTCCACGGGGACCCGGGCAGGCGGTAGGAGGGACGGGTCAGTTCGCCGTCACGGGTCTTCCGCCAGAAGAAGAGGTGGCAGACCATGATCATGCCCCAGGTGGCGAGGATGCCGATGGCCGCGAGGTTGAGCACGATCTCGAACGCATCCGCCGGAACCACGAAGTTGAGCCCGACGCCGAGGACGCACATGCCGCTGGTGAGCAGGATGCCGCCGTAGGGCACCTGGGTGCGGCTGAGCCGGGCGGTGAAGCGCGGGGCGGAGCCGTTGACGGCCATCGAGCGCAGGATGCGGCCCGTGGAGTAGAGGCCGGAGTTGAGCGAGGACATGGCGGCGGTGAGGACGACCAGGTTCATCACGCCGCCGGCCGCCGGCACGCCGATGTGGGAGAGGACGGTCACGAACGGGCTCTGGCCGGCGCTGTAGCTGCTCCACGGCATCAGCATCGACAGCAGGACGACCGAGCCGACGTAGAAGAGGCCCACACGCCACATGATCGAGTTGATCGCCTTCGGCATGATCTCCTCGGGGTTCTCGGTCTCACCGGCCGTGACGCCGACCAGCTCGACGGAGGCGTAGGCGAAGACGACGCCCTGGACGATCAGCAGCATGGGCAGCACGCCGTTGGGGAAGATCCCGCCGTTGCCGGTGATCAGAGCAGGGCCGGGGACGGCGCCGTCGACGGGATGCCGGGTGACCAGGAGGAAGATCCCGATCCCCATGAAGAGCACCAGCGCGCCGACTTTGACGATGGCGAACCAGAACTCCAGTTCGCCGAAGATCCGCACCGAGATGAGGTTCACGGTGAGGACCACGGCCAGGGCTATGAGGGCGATCACCCACTGGGGGACATCGGAGAACAGGTGCCAGTAGTGGGTGTACGTGGCGACGGCGGTGATGTCGGCGATGCCGGTGGTCGCCCAGTTGAGGAAGTACATCCAGCCCGCGGTGTACGCGCCCTTCTCCCCGAGGAACTCCCGGGCGTACGACACGAAGGCGCCGGAGGACGGCCGGTACAGGACGAGCTCGCCGAGCGCGCGCACGACGAGGAACGCGAACACGCCGCAGACGGCGTAGGCGACGAACAGGGAGGGCCCGGCCTCGGCGAGGCGTCCGCCCGCGCCGAGGAACAGCCCGGTGCCGATCGCACCCCCGATGGCGATCATGTTGACGTGCCGGGGTTTCAAGGACTTGCTGTAGCCGGTGTCCCCGGCGTCGACATGACGGGCCGTGGGGCGCTTCTCGTCTTTGAGGAACTGCTCGCTCACGCCTCGGGTCTGCCTTCCGTGGAAGTGTCCGTGCGCTGGGGGCGCACGATGTCGGTGAGGGTCGTCTCGACCCTCAGCAGGTGGTGGGACATGGCCTCCACCGCGTCGTGCTCGCAGCCGTCGACCAGCGCTTCGAGGATGGCCCGGTGCTCGCAGTTGGACTGCTCGCGCCGGCCGCCGAGTTCGTTGAGGAAGGTCGACTGACGCGCCAGCGCGTCGCGGATCTCCTCGATGACGCGGCGGAAGACGGGGTTGCGGGATGCCTCGGCCACCGCCAGGTGGAAGACGGTGTCCATCGCCACCCACGCGGTGGTGTCGGTCTCCTGCTCCATCCGGTCGAGCAGGTGGCCCAGATGGTCCAGGTCCTCCGGGGTGCGGCGCAGCGCGGCGTACCCGGCGACCGGAATCTCGACGTGCCGGCGCACCTCGAGCAGGTCGCTTGCGGCGTAGTCGCCGAAGGTGGGGTCCTCGACCGTGTTCGCCAGGACGAACGTGCCCTTGCCGCTCCTGGAGACGGTCAGGCCCATGGCCTGGAGAGCTCGGAGCGCCTCCCGCAACACGGGCCGGCTGACCTCGAGGGTCCGGCACAACTCGGCTTCGGAGGGGAGCTTGTCTCCCACGACGTACTGACCGCGCTCGATGGCGCTGCGCAGGTGGCCGAAGACCGCTTCCATCGCGCTTACGCGCCGCGGTACGCCACCTGTCTGGCTGTCTGACAGGTTCACGCTGCGATCTTGCGGGCTGCGCCAGGAGGGTGTCAAGACACCTGTGTCGGGAAAATCGGGCCCGGCGGGCTTCGTACCGGGCGCACCTTCCGGCCGGCCACCCGAGCAGGCTCGGCGCTCGCGGCGGAACTCGCAGCCGCCACCAAGGCGTGCACGACCGGCGCATCGACACCCATCTCCGGGTGCCACTGGACGCCCACAGCGAAGCGGTGCCGGGAGCTCTCGATCGCCTCGACGGTGCCGTCCGCCGCACGGGCGGCCACGATGAACCCGGCGCCCAGGCGATCCACCGCCTGATGATGATGCGTGGCAACCTCGCGGGTCCCCGGCAGGAGGGCGCCGATCCGGGTCCCCGGCACGGTGGTGACGGCGTGGGCGCAGAAGTGGCCCCGGTAGGGGTTGTGGCCGTCGTGGCCTACGCTGTCGGGCAGGTGCTGGATGAGGGTGCCGCCCGCGTGCACGTTCATCAGCTGCATTCCCCGGCATACTCCGAGCACGGGTATGTCGCGGGCGAGGCAGGCGACCAGCACAGCGTGTTCCCACCGGTCGCGCTCGCGGACCGGCGGCCCCGTGCGCGGGTGGGGCAGCGCACCGTACAGGGCGGGATCCAGGTCCTCACCGCCCGTCAGGACGACCGCGTCCAGACGCTCGACCACATCGGCCGCGGCCTCCGGCGCGTCCGGCGGCAGCAGAACGGCGCGGCCGCCCGCCGCCCGGAGACAGCCGACGTAGGCCGCGGGCAGCACCGCGGCGGGCAGGTCCCACTCGCCCCACTGGGCGTCGGCCAGGTAGGTGGTGAGTCCGATGAGTGGTGGCTGGGGCATACCACTTCCTTTCAGGACATGCGAGGTGATCGTCGACGGCCGGATCCACACCCGCTCCGGCAGACGTCCCCGGCCGCGGCGGACTGCGGCAGAAGACGGACGGGGCACTGGCGGAGGGGCACCGCGACGGCAAGGGGAGCGGCGGTCACGCCCCGGCAACGCGGGCTTGCGATTTTCTTGCCGCGAGCAGAATCCTGCTGGCGTTCATCCGCAATCACAAGAAAACACATCTTCGCGACAGATAAGTGAGCCTTAACTCCGTGCACGGACTCGACCCCCGCCTGCTCGCCACCCTCGAAGCCGTCGTGCGGCACGGCTCCTTCAGCGCCGCCGCACGCGAGCTCGGCTACAGCGCGCCCGCGGTCTCCCAGCAGATCGCCGAACTCGAACGCCGCGCGGGCCTGAGAGTGCTGGAGCGCCGGCCCGTGCGCGCCACACCGGCCGGCGAAGTCCTTCTCGACGCCGAGCAGGGCGTCCGCAACGCGTTGGCGACGGCATCGGTGGAACTCGACGCCATGCGCGCGGGCACGGCCGGACGGATCCGCCTCGGCGCCTTCGCCTCGGCCGCCACCAGCATCGTTCCGCAAGCGCTGGCCCGACTCCACGCGGCCTACCCCCACGTGCAGGTCAGCCTCGGCCAACTGGAACCCGAGGCCTGCTACAACCGGCTCAAGCGGGGGGACATGGACCTGGCCCTCGGCTACGACTACGACTTCATCCCCGTCCCGCCACCCCGGATGCTGCGCCGGACGCTGGTCGCACGGGATCCGGTGGTGGCCGTGGTCCCGGCACACCACCGCCTGGCCGACAGGGAGGTCATCGACCTGGCCAGCCTCGCGTCCGAGACCTGGATCGCGGCTCCGGAGGCCGCACTGCGCCTGGAACTGCTTTCCCAGATGGCCAAGACGCCCGGCTTCCAGGCCCGCCTGCAATACGAGGGGGACGACTTCAACACCGTGCTCGGCTTCGTGGCCGCAGGCCTGTGCGTGGCCGTCATGCCGCAACTCGCCCTGCCCCGCGCCAACACCCAGGTCGTGGCCCGCCCCCTGGCCGAGCCGCAGTTGACGCGCTTCATCTACGCCGTCCGCATCGACACCCGGCACGCCCCGCGCGCCGTCCTGGACCTGGAGCAGATGCTCGCCGCGCAAGCGCTGGCCGCGCTCGCATGAGGCTGCGGCGGGCGGCTACCGGAGGCGAACGGAGCGTGAACCCACGTGAAATGCGCCAAGTTGACGGCGGCCGCACGCGCGTAGACCGGGTGATGACGCCAGGTCTCCCGGCTTGTCCGACTATCGGACACGGTGGCTGAAAGTTAAACTATTGCGTGGCGGGCGCCCTACGTTTGCGGTGGTTGACGTTCCAGCGAGAGGAAACCCCTCATGACCGCCGCCGACAGTCCGCCGCGAACGGCCCGCGTCCTCACCGGCTACCGCCCCGAGGACGGCTTCATGGCCGTGGAGCTGGACCCGCCTCCGGCCGAGTACGTATGGCACGACGAGCACGCCGAGCAGCAGGAGCAGCGCTACGGCCCGGGCGCGGGCTACCGCCAGTGGCTGGCAGTGGACGCACGCGACGGCGCCGTATGGTTCGGCGACATCGACTGGCGGGCCCCGGCCGAAGACCTCGGCAGCCAGCTCCCCGGCCTCCCCCGCAGGGCGCTCGGCGACGGAGCCGTCCCGGCCTCCGGAATCATGGTGCAGCTGCTCGGCCACCTGACCCATGACGAACAGCGCGGCTGCTCCTGGCGCTTCTTCACCGCTGAGGAACTGCACGCGCTCGCCCTGCGCATACTCCCCGCCGTGCAGCGGCTCGTGGACTCCATCCACCGCATCGGACCGGACGGCGAACTGGAGTGGTCGGCCGAGGCCGCCACCGCCTGGGACGACATCGAGCAGGCCGCGACCCACACCTTCGACCCCTCCGGGGATCTCCGCTGGCCCAGGCTGCGCACGACACCGAGCCCTGCCTGGCGTGTCGAGGTCGGCGCGTTCCTCGTCATGAACCCCGGTCTGTGCGATCCCTCCTGGGGCCTGGCCACGGACGCGGAACTCGATGCCTACGCCGACTACAGTCCCGAGAGCGGCTATGGCGGTGTACCGGGGCGGATGTGCCGCGCCGCCGACCGGCAGATCGAGGACGGTTTCACTTTCTACGGCCACCGTGCCGCCCTGTACGCCTACCGCGCGCAGGCGTGCGGCGACCGTGTTCCGACAGACGCCCGCGTCTGGCTGGAGACGACGGAGGCGGGTCGGGGCACCTGGGAGGCGGCCAAACCCCCCGGGGCCACCCTCGCCGACGTCCCCGACTGCGTGCTGGCGGCCTTGGCCGAAGGGTTCCAGAACTCCGCGCACGAGGAGGGTCTGGTCCTGACGGGCCTGGACGCCCATCTGCGCCGGTTGCGCGCTGAGGAACGCTCCGCCGTCGACCAGCAGCTCGTCCGCGAAGCCGAGGAAGCCGAACGCCTCGAGAACATGCTCAAGGACTTCCGCGCGGCACGGAACCGCACCGTGACACGGATCCTGGCCTGGTCCGATGGGCGCAGCGACGGGGAAATCGCCCGCCTGGCGTCCATGCCCGACGACTACGTCAGCGACTGGCGGGCCCGCCTGACCGACGAACAGACGACGGCCACACCCGCAACCTAAAGCCTGTGCGGCGAAGACAGGGCACCCGCTCCGCAGCCTCACCGCCCGGGCAGCCCGTCGAGCGCCACGGCCGTCCGCAGACCGAGGCGACGGCCCGAGGCCTTGAGCTGGTGCCTCCGGCCCGCTGCGAGTACCGCTGCGCGGCGTAGGCGGAACCGGACCTGGCCGCTGTACCGGCGAGACGACCGGAGACGGTGCTCGTCGACCTCCCTCGGGACCAAACGCACCTGGCCTGCTGCGCCCCGAGCTCCGGACTCCGGCCGCTGCGATCCCCGTTCACCGGACTCGTCTTCTGCCGACCCGACGGCCGACCGCTCGGACCACACTCTCACCGGAGCCGAAAGGGCCGGCCACGCAACGGACCGTATGCCGTGGCTGCGGCCACCACGCGACCACCTCCACCGAATCCGCGAAGCCCTCCGACGACTCCGCTCCCCCGCAGTACCCGGCTTCACGCCACGGCCGACCGGCCACAGACCGGACATGCGACCACGCTGCGACCACCACGGCCCCGGACACGCGAAAGGCCGCCCTCTCACGGATGAGAGAACGGCCTCCGACCTGCGTAAACGCTGGTCGGGACGACAGGATTTGAACCTGCGACCCCTTGACCCCCAGATCTATGGGTCGGAGGAAGAATCCGGATATACAGCGCCATCTCAGGGCGCACGGCGGGCACCGAGACCAGCCCGTAGTAGGCACTACCGGCTGGTCTCGGCCCGCGAGTCCTCCTACACGAACAGGAAGTACGGCACGAGGACGGCGGGCACACCGAGCGGCAGACCGGTGGCGCTCCAGCGACGGCGGTGACGCCCGCGGCGCCCGCAGGCTGTGGCGTTCTTCATCGGGAGGTGTTCTCCTTGCACATCACCGTGGATCAGGCAGGTCAGCGCTGCAGGGTGAGGACACCCGGCCGGTACGGCAGTCGGTCGTAGGGGCCGCCCGCGTTGGGGGACTTGCCTTGGTAGAGGAACTGCAGGTTGCAGGGGTCGATGGTCATGGTCTGGTCGGGGTTGTTGCGGACCAGGTCGCCGTGGCTGATGTCGTTGGTCCAGGTGGCTCCGCTGTTGGCCTTGCCGGCGAAGGGGTTGCTCTCGCTGGCGGCCTGTGGGGTCCACGAACCGCTCAGGCTGGAGGCCGTGAACGAGCGGAAGTAGCGCTGCTCATTCGCACCCCGGGCCTCGACGATCATGAGGTACTGGTTCTGGCCCTGGACCTTGTAGACCTGCGGCGCCTCGAACAGGTTCTTCACCGTGTCGCTCATGACCGTCGTGTACGACGAGCCGAAGCTGCCCGGGAAGTTCCCGATCGGCATGCTCGCCCGGTAGATCTTGCCGTTGTCACCGGCGAAGAACAGGTACATGTTCTGGTCGTCGGCGATCAGGGTCTGGTCGATCGGGCCGGTGCCGGAGTCGGGGAGGCTCCCGGTGAACAGCGGCTGCGGCGCGGACCAGCCGTTGGGGTTGGTGGGGTCGCTCGACAAGCGGTAGCTGAAGGGCGACGCACCCCACTGGTATGCCAGCACCCAGATCTTCTTCGGCGCGAAGTAGAACAGCGTGGGCGCCACCGCGTTCTGGTTCATCTTGGTCTGGCCGGCCGACGCCATGTCCGACCAGTTCGTGAAGGGACTGAACGCCATCGAGCCGTACGAGGTTCCCTCCGCGCTCGACGCGTAGACCACGTGCTTGCCGTTGTGCACCACGTGGGTGAAGTCCTTCACCGCGGCCCACCCGTTCGACGGTTGTGCGAGGGCACCCGTCGAACTCCACTTGTACGTCGAGGGAAGAGCGCACGTGCCGCCGCCCGTCCCGGACGGGGCGGTCCACTTCTGGTTGTCGACGGACGCGCAGGAGTACAGCTGGATCTTGGTGCCGTTGGCGGTGGCCGCGCCGACGGCGTCGAGGCACAGCCCGGACTGAACGCCGGTGATCGTGCCGTTGGTGTTGATTTTCCACTGCTGGTTGGCGCCGCCGTTGCAGTCCCAGATGACCACCATCGTGCCGTTGCCGGTGCCCTTGGCCATGGCGTCCAGGCACTTGTTTCCGTAGATCATCAGCTGCTTGCCGGAAGTGTAGGTCCAGCGCTGGTTCGTCTGTCCGTTGCAGTCCGACAGCTGCGCCTGGGTGCCGTTGACCGTGGTGGAACCGTTGATGTCGATACAACGACCGGAGGGGACGCCCTTGATCTGCCCGGTACCGGTTCCGCCTGTCGTTCCGCCCTGGCCGGTACCGGAGGCGGACTTGAGGGCGTTCATGACGGTGGTGTAGGCGGCCTTGGGGTTGCCGTTGTTGTCGAACAGCAGGGGGCTCTCGCGGCTGCGCCAGGAGTCGCTGTCACGGACGCCCCACACCGTGATGCCGGTGCACCGGGTCACGGACAGGCAGGCGTTGACCGCGTTGGCGTAGTTGGTGGACGACGCCTGGGCGATGTCCAGCTCGGTGATCTGGACGTCCACGCCCAGGGCGGCGAAGGCGGACAAGGTGGTCTGGAAGCTGGACGGCGGGCCGCCGGTCCCGAAGTGGCTCTGGAAGCCGACGCAGTCGATCGGCACGCCGCGGGACTTGAAGTCCCTGACCATGCTGTAGACGCCCTGGGTCTTGGCGTCCGACCAGTTCTCGATGTTGTAGTCGTTGTAGCAGAGCTTGGCCGAGGAGTCGGCCGCCCGGGCGGTGCGGAACGCCTCCTCGATGAAGCCGTTGCCCAGCAGGTTCTGGAACACCGAGCTGCGGTGCTGGCCGCTGCCTCCGTCGGCGAAGGCCTCGTTGACCACGTCCCAGGCGTAGATCTTGCCCTTGAAGTGGGTCATCTCGGTGGTGATGTGGTTGTTCATCACGCTGCGCAGCGTGTTCGCGTCGCCGATGGAGCTGACCCAGGACGGGAGCTGCGAGTGCCAGACCGTGGTGTGGCCGCGCATGCGCTGGCCGTGTGCCATGGCGCGGTTGACGATCTGGTCGGCGGGGCCGAAGTTGAAGTTGCCGCGGGACGGTTCGATGGCGTCCCACTTCATCTCGTTCTCCGGGGTGATCATGTTGAACTCCCGGTCCGCTATCGCGGCGTACTTCGAGTCCCCGAGCCTGCCGGCGGCCACGGCGGTGCCGAAGTACCTGCCCGAGGGGGCCGCCTGCGTACCCAGGGCGGCGGCTCCGGCGGAGCTGGGCAGGAGCGTCAGGGCACCAGCCACCAGCGCCGCGGCCGACAGTCCTATCACCGCTGTTCGGCGACGCCGGCCGAGCCGGTGCATGCCCTTCATGATTCTCCTCGGGGGCTGCGAGTCGCCCTGGGTGCCGTGATCGTGCGCGCATCGGCCGGTACGGCCTGATCCGTCGCGGGTCGGGTGCGGGGCAGGGCGTGGGCCCGTTCCTGCCTGCCGATCGCCCGGGAGGCGTGGGTGTGTCGCGTCATTGGAGCGGCTTTCTTCAGGGGATACGTCAACGGGGAAAGTCGGGGGACCTGCCACGCCGGCCCGTCAAGGTGAGCGGCGGGAAGAGCACCCCACACAATGGAGGCCTCCGAACTGATGGCCTCGTAACAGAAAAGTGGCGCCGCCCGGATGATTGCCCGGTGATGCATCGCTCGGGCGAAAAGCGTTATGCCAAGCCCTGCGTTCCGGTCGTCCTGTGGAAAGGGCGCCGCCCTGATCACCAGCGAGGTGTCATCGGTGGCGGTCGCGGTGATCAGCCTTCAAGCCGGTACGCCGAGTCAGCCGTCGACGAACGCGGACCGAAGCCGGTTTCGGCGCAGCACTCGGCTCCTGCCGGGTCGAGAACGGCGTGGTGCAGGATCGTGGTGCAGGATCACCAGCTGTCACTGCGCGGGTCGGGCCACATGCTCAAGAAGCGGTTCTCAAGCCCAGGGCCTTCGCGTGATGAAGGAAGCCTGGTCGGCGAAGGCCCGGGTGCCGTCGGGGCCGTCGAGCCAGATGCCGCCGTCTCGGTGGCGGAGGACGGAACCGGGATAGTTGTGCGCGTGCAAGGTCACCGACCCGGCGCCCGCCCCGGGGTGCGGACAGAAGGTGGCGTCCTCACGGAACAGTTCGCTGCCGTCGTTGGTGCTCAGCCGTAGCCGCAGCTCACGATGGCGCAGATAGCGGCCGTCCGCGGCGAGGAAGGTGACGCACCGTGTGTCGGCCAGCCCCCCGACGACCGTGAAGGTGACCCGCTGCCGCGTCTGCGCGCTGCTGGACGCCGAGACTCGGCCGAGCGTCGCGAAGTCGCCGGCATACGTGAGGTACAGGGAGGGCTCGTCCACGGACTCCAGCGACTGTGCGCCCAGCGGAACAGTGCCCGCGACGGCCGGCGGACTCACCGGGGACGGTCCGGCCGACGTGGTGGTGCGCGACGGGATCGGCGTGGGATCGCCGGCCGTGGGAGCGGCGATGGCACCCGGCACCCGATGCGCCGGTTCGGGCCAGGTCATGTAGGTGGCGGTCCCGGTGACGAGGACCGCCCCGGTGGCGAGGGCCACCAGCGGATGAGCGGTGACCGCGTGGAGTTTGCCGATCAGCAAGCTGTGCAGACTACCTCCCCCCGTCGCCGTGCCGACGGCGACGGGTGCCGTGGCCAGCCCGGCGGCGCCGGCCGCCGTACCCGACAGCAGGCCCTTGGCAGCCAGGGCGGCGATGAGCCCGCCCGGGACCGCCAGTGGGGCGAGGCTGAGGAGCAGTCGCTCGACCGGAACCCGCTCTGTCGTCGTCGCCGCGCAGACCGGGCATCCGCGGGTGTGCCGCGCGATCCGCTTGCGCCACACCGATGTACGCAGACCGTCCCAGCCCATGATGGCCTCGTCCAACTGCGGACAGCGCGGGTCGGCCTCCAGCGCGGCAACGATCGTCCGGCTCAGTTCCAGCTGCTCGCGCATGCGTTGCAGGCGCACTCCGACGTGGGCGACCGTGAGCCCCGTCGCGGCGGCGATGTCGTCACGGCTCAGCGAGCCGGCGCCTTCCTGCCACCACAGCGACAGCAGCACTCGATGCTCCGGGTCGAGCCACCGGCCGGCTTCGACGACCTGACGGCGCTCGTCCGACACATGCAGACGCAGAATCGTCATGTCCCCGGGTTCGGCGCCGGCGTCCGGTATCTGGTGTGCCTCGTCGATGACCGTGCTCCGGCCGGCGAAGGCGCGTTGCCGGTGCCGGTGGTTACTGATCTGGCGGAGCGTGATCGAGACCAGCCAGGACCGGAAGCTCTCCGGAGCACGCAGGGCAGGCAGGTCGCGCACCACGCGCAGCAGGGTTTCCTGGACGACGTCGTCGACGTCGGCATGTCCGCTCAGCGCTCGCCCGACGATGTTGTAGAGCAACGGCAGGTACGCGGCGATCAGCTCCTCGCGCGCCCGATCGTCACCGGCCTGCGCCGCGACAACCAGCCCCGCGTGGTCCGCATCCATGAGTTTCATTCCCACCTCCTTCGACCGCGGCCGGATGTTCGCCGCGTAGGGCGTCAGCTGGTGCGGCTCCGGGTGTATCCGGAAGCCGCCGTCTTGGATCGCGCCGAGAGGCTCCTGGAGGAGGCGATCGGCTTGCGCCGCGAGACCGCTGACTCCTCGGCCGGAACCTGGCCGGTCCTTACCGTGCCGGGGTGAACCTTCCCCAGACCGCGACGGAGCCGCCCGGGGTCTGCGTGTCGACGCGGTAGCCGTCGTCCGTGGCGTTGCGCACCCCGGTGGCGTGGTTGTACTGGCCGGCGAATTCATGCTGCCCGGTCGGCACGGTACGGCCCGGTTTGAGGACCCACCGGTAGACCAGCGCTCCGCCGGCCTCCTGAACGGTGACGTTGAAGTCTTCACTCGGCAGGGTGCGCCAGTTGCCGGTGTTCTGCACGCCGCCGGTTTGGGCGATGCGCAGTTCCACGGTGAGCGAGGTGAGCGGCTGTGTGGTCTTGAGCGTGAGGTTGCTCTGGGCCCAGTAGACGGTGCTGTGCGGATCCACCGAGCCGTCCGACGACAGGGGCCCGTTCTGGACCCGGCTGCTGGGCAGCGGAGTGGGGCGCGGGCCGACCGGGGCCGTGGTGGGCGGAGTCGGGGCCGGGGCGGCGGGGGTCGTGGGGGTGGTGGGGGTGGTGGGAGCCGACGGCGTCGGACGGGAAGGAAACGTCGGGGACGGGGTCGCGGGGGTGGTGGCGCTGTCCGACGGTGGCGGAGTCCGGACGATGCCCGCGACCGCGAGACCACCCGTGGCCAGGGTGGCGGTGATGGCGAGGCCTGCGAGGGCGGCCTTGGGCCAGGATCTCGCGATGGACGGTGTGCGCTGACGGACGGTGCCGTCGGCCGCGCCGCGTTCCAGGCGGGCCAGCATCCGGGCGCGATCGGGCTGGTGGGCCTCGGCGGCGTCGCGCAGCCGACGGGTGATGTCCTCGTTCACCGGTTCCTCCTCCCCGCCACCAGGTCGCCGACCGCTCCTTTGCCAAGTATCCGTTCCAACTCGGCCATTCCCTTCGAGGTCTGGCTCTTGACCGTACCGACCGATATGCCCAGCACCGCCGCGGTGTCCTGCTCCGACAGGTCGAAGGCGTGGCGCAGCACCACACACGACCGCTTGCGGAACGGCAGCCGGGCGAGCGCCGTACGTACGTCCAGCACGGCCGCCACGTCCGGCCCCGCCACCTGCTCCGGACTGCGGGACCAGAACAGCGCGATCCGGCGCCGCTCGCGCACCGCACTGCGGATCCGTTCCCGCGCCATGTTGGCGACAACGCCGCGAGCGTAGGCGAGCGGGTGGTCAGCCTTGCGAAGCCGGTCCCAGCGCTGCCACAGGGCGACCAGGGCATCCGCGGCGAGGTCGTCGGCCGCGTCCGTCTCGCCGGTCAGGAGATGGGCGAGACGGGCCAGTTCGGCGTAGTGGCGTTCGAAGAAGTCGTGGAACTCCGCGGACGCGTCATGAAGGAGCATCTCCCCCGGTCGCCCTCTCCCTGCTATGTGCGCGTTAACAATCGGCTCGAGCGTAACAGTGCCCCTCACCGCGGCCGGGCAGTGGCCGACCGCGGGGGCGGAGCCGTGACGGTAGGTGGACGGCACGGTCAATGCCGTCCGAACTGGACGCGGGTCTGCTGCGCGACGTCCGGTCTCAGTGCGATCCCCTCGACGGTCAGTTGTTCTCCGTAGAGGTCGGTGACCCTGATCGCTCCGCCGCATCCGCTGCCGTCGGCGGAGAGGAAGTAGTTGTAGTCGGTGCGGGGCAGCTTCCGCCAGCCGCTGCCGGTTCGGAGTTCGAGCACCGCCACCGGGTTCCGATGCCCGATCACCTGGACGCCGCACCAAGAGCGGCTGGACCCGGTCTTGTACCGGATGGAGAGCGTGTCGGGTGCGGCGGGGCTCAGCAGCGTCCAGGTGATCGGGATCCGGCCGAGTGAGGGGTCCGCGAGCTTGGCGAAGGCCTGTTGGCTGAGGTCGAGTTGACCCGGTGCGCAGGGCAGGGGGCACTCGTTGACGATCCGCACCGTGATGGAGTTCCCGTTGGCGGCGCGGACCCGCACGTACGCCCCGCACGCTTTGGCCGACTCGTAGTCGGTGTGGTTCATCGCCGCGATCATGAGATCGCCGGACGGTCCGTACAGGCAGGCACCATTGCCGTCACCCGCGGCATAGGAAGTCGCGACGCCCTGGTAGCTGACCGAGGGCTTGATCCGTCCCGCCGAAGAGGCCGGCGACTTTGTGCGTACCGGGCTGGAGGCCGAGAGCGTCGGGACACTGGCGGCTGACGGTGGGGGCGGGCTCGCGACCGTCGGCTGCGTCGATGCGGTCGCGGCGCCGGCCTCTGGTGCCGGCGACCTGGAACTGGACGGTGCGTTCGTTGGGGCTGCCGCTACGGATGCGCCGGTGGGAAGCCCGGCCCCGGACCGGCTCCCGGGGAGGAGCGTGAGGGCCAGGCAGGCCAGCACGCCGCCGGCCATCACCGCCAACGGAATGCCGACGGCCGCCCCGCGTCTGCGCCGCGGCCGCGGCCGCGGACCGCCGTGTTTCGTTGTCCTCATGCCCATCCGTTCTGTAGATCGAGTCGATGTCGCACTTCTCAGTGGCCGCCGAAGGCGAAAAGGTTGCCGCTCCGGTCCGGTCCGGTGCCGATGTCGCCGAGACCGGGGCGGGCGCCGCGCACGGCCGCCCGCCCCGGTCCGGGGCGATCAGGACACGTCGCCGTACACCACGCCACGGCCGTAGCCGCCCAGGTAGACCCGGCCGTACACGTCCGGGTCGCCGATGATGACGGAGATGACGCTCCCGCCGAACTGGTGCTGGTCGTCGTTGATCCGGACCCAGGTCGAACCGCCGTCGATGGAGCGGAACACCCCGGTGACGCCCTTCAGCGTCCCGCTGAGGTAGAGAGCCTGGTAGGTGGCGCCCGGGGCGGGCTTGCCGAAGCCGACACCGTGCGCCTGCTGCACGCCGGCGAGCTTGTTGAAGCTCGCCCCGCCATTGGTGGAGTGCAGGAGTCCGTTGCTTCCGCCTGTGATCCACAGGTCACCGGCGACGCCCGGGGCCGCCTTGAGCTGTCCGTCACCCAGGCCGGTGGCCCGGGCGGTGAAGCTCTTGCCGCCGTCGGCGCTGGCGTACAGGGTGCCGCCCTTGAGGGCGTAGAACGTGTTCGCCGACGAACGGTCGGCCACCACGGCCGAGTCCGCGGGCAGACCGGAGGCGGCCGTCCAGGTCGCACCGCGGTTCGTCGAGTGGAACGGCCTCTGGCCCGCGGGCGTCCAGACGACGGTGGCGCCGTCCGCCGAGACCGCCACGGCCCCGCCGCCCGCTCCGCGCACGGGTTCCCCGGCGAACGGCGTCCAGCCGGCCCCGCCGTCGGTCGAATAGGCGCCGTGCTGCTCGCCACCGAGACCGACCCGGACCACGAACCCCGGCTTCGCCTGGGCGAAGTCGATGCCTGTGGTGTTGGAGAACAGCGGTCCGGAGAGTGCTTTGGCGGGGACCTTGGTCAGGTCCTCGTGCCGGAATCCGCTGACATCGCCGAGCGCACTGATCAGCGGGAGCCCCGGGGGCTTGATCAGCCCGAGGACCGCGGTCTCCTCCAGCCCCTTGGCCGGGACCGTCCAGTGCGTGGCACCCCCCTTGTCCGCCGCGGTCACGTCGTTGCTGCCCCATATCCCCGACCCGGTGCCGTACAGCACGTGCCCGGAGTCGAAGGGGTTGATGGCCAGCGCGCCCATCCAGTGCCCGATGCCCGTCCCCACGTACGGCGCCGCGGAGTTGTCCCGCACCGAGGTCGCGCCGAGCGCCTTCCAGGAGGCGCCGCCGTCGGTCGACCGGTACACCTCGTCCGAGGGCCACCAGCGGTCCAGCGTGGTGACCATCACCGTGGACGGGCGCTGCGGATCGACAGCCAGCCCGGCGAAGCCGTAACCACCGCTGGACGGTGAAATGTTCTTCCAGGCGCCGGTGGACGGCGTGTACTTCCACACGGAACCGGCCGTCACTCCGTTCGGGCCCGGGGCGTTGGTGTACGTCAGATACAGCGAGCCGTCACCGGACAGCACACCGTGCTGCGGCAGCTGCCCTGTGGGCTGGCCGGACACGGCCTGCCAGCTGGTGCCGCCGTCGGTGGAGCGGTACAGCGAGGTGGTCTTGTCGGCCACCCCGACGTAGATCGTCCGGCTGCCGGCCGGGCCGAAGGTCACGAAGGACAGGCCGACGCCGCTGCTCGCACCGTCCTTGACGGGGAAGGCGGCGACCTGGCTCCAGGTCACGCCGTAGTCGGTGCTGCGCCAGAGCCCGTTCTTACGGGTGCCCAGGTAGAGCGTCCCGTGGTTGGCGGGGTCCACCACCAGCCGCTCGCCCATGGACCGGCCGTCCTCGTTGCCGCCCAGTTTGAACGGCAGGTCGGTGCGCTGGAACGTCTTGCCCTGGTCGGTGGAGCGGAGGATCGCGCCGTTGCCCGCCCAGTCGTTGGTGTAGGTGCCGCTCGCGAGGTACAGGCGGTTCGGGTCGACGGGGTCGGTCGCCAGGCTCTCGATCCCGAGCAGGTTCCAGTCGGAGCCACCGATCCAGTCGGTCAACGAGGTCCACTGGGCGGCGGTCGCGTCCCAGCGGTAGGCACCGCCGATGTCGGTCCGGGCGTACAGCAGGTCCTTGCGGGCAGGGTTGAAGACCAGCCCGGTGACGAACCCGCCACCGACGATCTGCGCGTTGTGCCAGGTGTACCTGCCCGAGCCGGCCGCCGTCACCAGCTTCCAGTGCTGGTTGGTGCTGCCCCGGTCGGCGTACTGGATGAGCGGCGCCCCCTCGCCGGTGGAGCCGCCCCACACGTCCAGCACCATGCCGTTGCTCCGGGAGACGAACTTCACCGACCCATCGCCCACGTCCTGCATCTTCCACTGCTGCGTGGCGGATCCGTGGTCGGTCTGCTGCTCGACGGCCGCCGCGGACTCCTTGGAAGCGCCGCGCACTCCGAGGACCTTGTGGCTGCTGCGGTTCTCCACCTCGTAGTAGCCGTCCCCCGCCTGCCTCAGCCGCCACTGCTGACTCGCGGCACCTGCCACGCGGCTCGCCTGCCGTATCCAGACGCCGTCCGACGTGTCCGCCCCCGGCACGTCGAGCACCTTGTCGCTGCGGACAGAGGTCAGCGTGTAGTAGGCGTCGGCATCCACCGTCGCGGCGTTCGAATCGGCCTGCACGAACAGCAGGTAGGGGCCTAGGACTCCAGGCACGCCCAGCATCAGGCCGATCGTCATCCCGCGCCGGCGGTGGCGCCCCCGCGTACGCCGCTCACCACCAGCCGCGGCCTTGCGCCGGCTGCGGCCGTCCGCCGTGGGATCCGTCTCGTTCATGGGGGCTACTCCTTGCTTCGGCCCTGCCCCGTACAACCGCTCAGGTCAGCGGTGCACGGCGGCATGCGGCGGGAGATCGGGCGACCCGTGGGTGTGATCGCCTTCTGGTGTGCCCGTCAGTTGCCGCCGCTCCGGAAAAGGTTGCCGCCCGCCGAAGTCCGGTACCGGGCCACTGAGACCGCGTCGTTCCAGCGTCAGATCGGGGTGCTCCAGCGGCCCGCCCCGAAGGAATCGGGACCAGGCCGCGGTGAACACGATGGCCGGACCGGAAACGGCCGGATCTTGGTGCGCTTGGCGCCCGGAGAGGCAGGCTTCGGGTGCGGGGGATGTGTGTGGGGCGACCGCGTGAGCATGGGCACGCCGCTGTGGCGGTCCTTCCGCCCGCGGCCGTCGACGCGGGCTTGACGGCCCTCGCCGCACTCGCACCTGGATCGACCTCTTCGGCGAGAGGACCCGCGCGGCCGTGCCGGGCTGTTGCTGGGCAGGCACTCTCCGTTGCTCCATCTTCTTGGGCGAACTGCAGGCCCCCGCATGGCTCGACTGAGACCCCCGCCCAGGCACTTTCGGCCGCCCCGTCACACTCCGCCCCCAGGAGGTTCCCTGAAGAACGACGGCAATCACTCAAAGCCATCGCATGACTACCCTGGGAGGCTGGATTGGCCGTTGTCTGAGCCACACCCGCGCGCTGAATTTCCGCCTGTCGGCGGGGGCGCTTCCGCTGATCGGCGGGGTGACCACCGGCGCACGTTCCGGGACCGCCCCGGGGGCGGACGTCGCAGGCTGCGACAGGCCATGTGATCGCGAACAAATACACTCTCGTGAGCACTCATGAGACAGTCGTAAGGTCTGCGAAGCCCTGCGCCATCGGCCGGATCCCGACAGCGGTCCAACCGCCGAGCGCCGTCACTCGTAGGCACTGAGCGGCTGCGATCCGCACTGGTACGACCGATGAGGGGGCCTTGAGTGGGAACTGCAAGCACCGAGCCGGAGTCCCGCCAGCCCGTGATGGCGGATGTGGCGCGGGTCGCCGGCGTGTCCCACCAGACCGTGTCCCGGGTACTGAACGGTGCACCGCACGTCCGGCCCGACACCCGGGACCGGGTACTCGCCGCCATCCGGGAGCTGGACTACCGTCCCAACTCGGCAGCCCGCGCGCTGGTCACCCGCCGCTCCCAGACCCTCGGAGTGGTCAGTTTCGGCAGCGCACTCTACGGGCCCGCCTCGATGCTGGACGGGATCGAGCAGGCCGCGCGCAGTGCCGGGTACTTCGTCAGCGTCGCCAGCCTGCGTTCGTTGGACAGCCGCTCTGTCCAGGAGGCGGTGGACCGGCTCCGCGACCAGGGCGTGGAGGGCATCGTCGTCATCGCGCCGCAGATCTCGGCGGTGAGCGCGGTGGCGAAGCTGTCCAGCGCGGTGCCGGTGGTCGCGGTCGGGTCGGGCAGCCAGTCCCGAGTGCCGATGGTCGCCGTCGACAACGAGTCGGGCGCGCTGGCAGCCACCCGACACCTGCTCGACCTCGGGCATGCCACGGTCCACCACGTCGCCGGCCCGTCCGGCTGGCTGGAGACCAAGACCCGACAGGACGGCTGGCGCAAGGCCCTCGAGGCCGCCGGCGCCGAGGTGCCACCGGTACAGAGCGGCGACTGGAGCGCGAGGTCCGGGTACGAGGCCGGACTACGGATCGCCGAGGACCCTCGGGTCACGGCGGTCTTCTGCGCCAACGACCACATGGCCCTCGGCCTGCTCCGCGCGTTCCATGAGGCGGGACGGGCGATTCCGGGGGACATCAGCGTGGTCGGGTTCGATGACATTCCCGAAGCCGCTTACTTCGCCCCACCGCTGACCACGATGCGTCAGGACTTCGGGGAGCTGGGACGCCGCGCTCTTGAGCTGCTGGTGGAGGAGCTGACCGGCGTCGGCCACGCCCGCAGCCACGTGCTGATCTCGCCGGAGATGGTGCTGCGGCGCAGTGCCGGCCCGGTGGCGCGTCGATAGCCGGTAGCCCGCGGAGGACTGGTCAAGATTGGGTAACGGCCCGGCGGCCCCCTTGTCCATGGAATTGTGAGCGTTAACAATCTCACTCAAGCGAAACGGCACCGCTACATCCCGTTCACATGGACGGCGCGGACCGCACCGCCGCCTGCACCAACGCCGCACCGGGCGCCTCGCCCCCGACGGTGTTTCCACCGCCTCCCGCGCCGGTCGGCCTTGCCTGGTCCATCGGCCCGCGGTCGATCCGTCCGCGCCGAGAGCGGCCTCCCCACTCGAGAGGAATCCCAAGATGTCCAAGAGAGCTGCGGCGGCCCTGGTCGCCGGCACGATGGTCGCCGTTCTGTCCGCTTGCGGTTCCGGCGGCAGAGGCTCGGCCGGCGGCAAGGATTCCGGAGGGGCGCTCACCGTGGGCTTCTCCCAGGTCGGCGCGGAGAGCGGGTGGCGCACGGCCAACACCAAGTCCGTCCAGGATGCGGCCAAGAAGGCGGGGATCACGCTGAAGTTCTCCGACGCCCAGCAGAAGCAGGAGAACCAGATCAAGGCCATCCGCTCGTTCATCCAGCAGAAGGTGGACGTCATCGCCTTCTCGCCGGTGGTCGAATCGGGCTGGGACACCGTGCTCAAGGAGGCCAAGGCCGCCCACATCCCGGTCGTTCTGACGGACCGCGCGGTGGACTCCAAGGATGAGTCGCTCTATGCCACCTTCCTCGGTTCGGACTTCGTCGAGGAGGGCAAGAAGGCCGGCGACTGGCTGGTGAAGGAGTACCAGGGCAAGAGCGACCCGGTGAACATCGTGGAGCTGCAGGGCACCACCGGCTCCGCCCCTGCCAACGACCGCAGATCGGGCTTCGCCGACGTCATCAAGACGGACCCCAAACTCAAGATCACGGCCTCCCAGACCGGTGACTTCACACGCGCCAAGGGCAAGGAGGTCATGCAGGCCTTCCTGAAGTCCCAGCCGAAGATCGACGTGCTCTACGCACACAACGACGACATGGCACTCGGCGCCATCCAGGCCATCGAGGAAGCCGGCAAGAAGCCCGGCACCGACATCAAGATCATCTCGGTCGACGGTGTCAAGGACGCCTTCACCGCGATGAGCCAGGGCAAGATCAACGTCCTCGTCGAGTGCAACCCCCTCCTGGGCGACCAGCTGATGGACCTGATCAAGAAGGTCAAGGCCGGCGAACAGGTGCCGCGCCGGATCAAGACCGAAGAGGGTGTCTTCACCCAGGACCAGGCCGCGGCCGCCCTGCCGACCCGCCAGTACTGACCGGCCCGGCGACCAGGGGCTGCCCGGATCCGACCCGGCCGGCCCCGGTCGCGACCACGAGAGGAGGGGGCGGATGCCTGCGCACCGTGCACAGCACCCGGTCCTGGAAGTACGGGGGATCCGCAAGGAGTTCCCGGGCGTGGTGGCGCTGGACGGGGTCGACTTCCGGCTCTTTCCCGGCGAGGTGCACGCCCTGATGGGTGAGAACGGCGCCGGCAAGTCCACGCTGATCAAGGTGCTCACCGGCGTCTACGCGTCGGACGGCGGCGAGGTCGTGCTGAGCGGCCGGCCCGTGCACATCCCCGGCCCGCTGCAGGCGCAGCAGGCCGGGATCAGCACGGTGTACCAGGAGGTCAACCTCTGCCTGAACCTGTCGGTCGCGGAGAACATCTTCATCGGCCGTGAACCGCGCCGCCTCGGACTCATCCACTGGTCGGCCCTCCGTCGCCGCGCCGCGGAGCTGGTCGCCGACCTCGACCTGGACATCGACGTCACCGCCCCACTGGGCAGCTACTCGATCGCGGTCCAGCAACTGGTCGCGATCGTCCGGGCGGTGGACGTCTCGGCCAAGGTGCTGATCCTGGACGAGCCGACCTCCAGCCTGGACCGCGACGAGGTGCGGCAACTGTTCGCGGTGATAAGCCGGTTGCGCGACCAGGGCGTGGCGATCCTGTTCGTCTCGCACTTCCTGGACCAGATCTACGAGATCTGCGACCGGATGACCGTCCTGCGCAACGGCAAGCTGGAGGGCGAGTACCCGATCGGTGAGTTGAGCCAGGTCGAACTGGTCGCCCGCATGATCGGCGGCGAACTGAGGAGCCTGGAGGAGCTGTCGGACACCACTCGTCACGAGCCCGCCGCCGAAGCCGGAACCACGCCGTTCCTGAGCGCCGACGGCCTGGGTCGCACCGGCGCGGTCGAGCCGTACGACCTCACCATCCGGCCCGGTGAAGTCGTTGGACTGGCAGGGCTGTTGGGGTCGGGGCGTACGGAGGCGGCCCGCCTGCTGTTCGGTGCCGACCGCAGTTCCCAGGGCTCGGTGCGGATCGAGGACGCCCCCGTCGCGCTTCGCACGCCGCGCGCCGCGATCTCGTACGGGATCGCCTTCTGCTCGGAGGACCGCAAGAACGAGGGCCTGGTGGCGGAGTTGACGGTACGCGAGAACATCATCCTGGCCTTGCAGGCGGCCCGCGGCTGGACGCGTCCGCTCTCCCGCTCCAAGCAGGACGAGATCGCGGTGCGCTGGATCCGGTCACTGGACATCCGCCCGGGCAACCCCGAGGCGCTGGTGCGCCATCTCAGCGGCGGCAACCAGCAGAAGGTGCTGCTGGCCCGCTGGCTGATCACCGACCCCAAGCTGTTGATCCTCGACGAGCCGACCCGGGGCATCGACATCGGCGCCAAGGCCGAAATCCAGAAGTTGGTGGCCGCGCTGGCCCGGGACGGCATGTCGGTGCTGTTCATCTCGGCCGAGCTGGAGGAAGTTCTGCGGCTCAGCCACCGGGTGGGCGTGCTGCGGGACCGCCGGCTGGTCGCCGAGCTGCCGAACGACGGATCGCTCACTCCCGAGCGGATCATGGCGACGATCGCGAGCGGAGCCCGGTCATGACCAAGCACCGCCTCTTCTGGCCCGCCACCGTGCTCGCGGCCCTGCTGCTGGCCAACGTCCTGTTCACTCCGGACTTCTTCGCGATCCGGGTCAAGGACGGGCACCTGTACGGGAGCCTGATCGACATCCTCCACTTCGGCGCCCCGCTGATCCTGGTGGCGCTGGGCATGACGCTGGTCATCGCGACCAGCGGCATCGACCTCTCGGTCGGCTCCACCGTCGCCATCGCGGGCGCGCTGGCCTGCCTGCACATCAGCGGCGCGGCCGATCCGGCAAGCCCGGGCACGGTGTTCGGCGCCGTCGCCATCGCCCTGGCGGTGGCCCTCGTCCTGGGGCTGATCAACGGCGTACTGGTGGCGGGGGTCGGCGTCCAGCCGATCATCGCCACCCTCATCCTGATGGTGGCCGGACGCGGTGTCGCCCAGCTGGTGACGGACGGCCAGATCGTCACCGTCACCAGCGAGCCCTACAAGCTGATCGGCGGCGGTTACTGGCTCACCATGCCGTTCGCGATCCTGCTCGCGGTCGTGGTGGTGCTGCTGACGTCGCTGCTGACCCGGCGTACGGCGCTCGGGCTGCTGCTGGAGTCGGTCGGCGGCAACCCGGTCGCCAGCCGCCTGGTCGGCATCCGGGCGATGGGCCTGCTATGCCTGGTGTACGTCTTCAGCGCGCTGTGCGCCGCGGTCGCCGGGCTCATGATCAGCTCGAACGTCTCCAGTGCGGACGGCAACAACGCCGGGCTCTGGATCGAGCTGGACGCCATCCTCGCCGTGGTGGTCGGCGGCACCGCGCTGACCGGCGGGCGGTTCTCGCTCGGCGGCACGGTGATCGGTGCGCTGATCATCCAGACCCTGTCCACCACCGTCTACACCATCGGCATCCCGCCGGAGACCACCCTGGTCTTCAAAGCCTTCGTGGTGATCGCGGTCTGCCTGATCCAGTCACCCGCCTTCCGGGCCAAGGCCGCGCGCCGACGGGCCCGGACCGGGCGCGGCCCGACGCCGCGTCCGCTGACGACAGAGAACACGGAGGTGGGGGCATGAGCGCGAGCACGGCAGCGCGGAGCCGCGCGTACATCCCGCTGCTGGTCACATCGGCCCTGCTGATATCGATGTTCGGTGCCGGATCCGTCCAGTACGACGGATTCTTCTCCGGGCAGGTGCTGCTCAACCTGCTCGTCGACAACGCCTTCCTGCTGGTGGTCGCCATCGGGATGACCTTCGTGGTGCTGGCCGGAGGGATCGACCTGTCGGTCGGCGCGATGGTCGCACTGTCGACGATGATCTCCGCCTGGCTGGTGGAACAGCACGGCTGGCCGCCGTTGCTGGTGATCCCGCTGGTCCTGGCGGTGGGGACGGGCGCCGGGCTCGCGATGGGATGGGTGATCCACTCCTTCGAGATCCAACCGTTCATCGTGACGCTCGCTGGCATGTTCCTGGCCCGTGGCCTGTGCTACACGATCAGCATCGACTCGATCTCCCTCACCGACCCGGCCTATACGGCCTTCGCCCAGACCCGGATCCCCCTGCCCGGCGACCTGTTCGTCTCGCCGAGTGTTCTGATCGCGGTAGGTGTGCTGGTGATCGCATTCGCGGTCCTGCACCACACACGGCTGGGCCGGAACGTGTACGCGCTGGGCGGCAGCGAGCAGTCGGCCCGGCTGATGGGGCTCCCGGCCGGGCGGACGAAGACGGCCGTGTACGCCGTCAGCGGCTTCTGCTCGGCGCTCGGGGGCGTACTGCTGACCTTCTACACGCTCTCCGGCTACGGGCTGCACGCGGTGGGCCTGGAGCTGGACGCGATTGCCGCCGTGGTCATCGGCGGGACGCTCCTGACCGGAGGGTCCGGATACCTGCTCGGGACCGCGCTGGGGGTGCTCGTGCTGGGCCTGATCCAGACCGTCATCACCTTCCAGGGCACGCTCAGCTCCTGGTGGACCAGGATCGTGATCGGCGGCCTGCTGTTCGTCTTCATCCTGCTCCAGCGCCTGATCGCCGGCCGTCGCAAGGTCTGACCGGCTCAAGGCGAGCCCGGCCTTGACAGGCTGATTGTTAGCGCTAACTCTCCCCGGACGATGCCCCCCGGCATCGCTGCGCCCTCTCGGGGGCTCCTTACGAAGGATGTGAAGTGACCGTGCCCCCTCCCCCCCAGACCGCGGAGAGCCATGTCGTGGGTGTCGACTTCGGCACTCTCTCCGGCCGGGCCGTGGTGGTCCGCGTCCGCGACGGCGAGGAGGTCGGCTCCGCCGTCCACGTGTACCCGCACGGCGTCATCGAGCGTGAACTCCCCACCACCGGTCAGCCCCTGCCGCCCGACTGGGCCCTCCAGCACCCCGAGGACTGGCGCGAGGTGCTGCGCACCGCCGTCCCCGCCGCAGTGGCCGCGAGTGGCATCGACCCGGCCGCCGTCATCGGCATCGCCACCGACTTCACCGCCTGCACCGTCCTCCCCGTACGGGCCGACGGCACCCCCCTCGCCGAGACCGAGCTGGGCGTTCGCCCGCACGCCTGGCCCAAGCTCTGGAAGCACCACGCGGCCCAGAGCCAGGCCGACCGCATCAACCACCTCGCCCACCTGCGCGCCGAGAAGTGGATCTCCCGCTACGGCGGCAAGATCTCCGCCGAATGGCAGTACGCCAAGGCGCTCCAGGTACTCGAGGAGGACCCGGACACCTACGCCGCCACCGAGCGCTGGATCGAGGCCGCGGACTGGATCGTCTGGCAGCTCGCAGGCGTCGAAACCCGCAACACCTGCACGGCGGGATACAAGGGCATCCACCAGGACGGCCACTACCCCAGCGAGGACTACCTCGCCGCCCTGCACCCCGATTTCGCCGACTTCGCGCGCACCCGGCTGGAGCATCCGCTGTCGCCGCTGGGATCCCGGGCCGGCTTCCTCACCGCCGAGGCGGCCTCCTGGACCGGGCTGCCCGAGGGCATCGCCGTCGCCACCGGCAACGTCGACGCCCATGTCGCGGCCCCTGCCGCCCAGGCCGTCGAGAACGGCCGGCTGCTCGCCATCATGGGCACCTCCACCTGCCACGTCGTCAACGGCCCCGCCCTCGCCGACGTCCCCGGAATCTGCGGAGTCGTCGACGGCGGCATCGTGGAGGGCGCCTACGGCTACGAGGCCGGGCAGAGCGCGGTCGGCGACATCTTCGCCTGGTGGCTGCGCCAAGGCGTGCCGACCCACTACCGCGCAGAGGCCGAAGCCACCGGCGAGGACCTGCACCAACTGCTGTCCCGCAAGATCGCCGACCAGCCCGTCGGCGGCCACGGCCTGGTCGCCCTCGACTGGATGAACGGAAACCGCTCCACCCTCGTCGACCACCACCTCTCCGGAGTCATCGTCGGCCTCACCCTGGCCACCCGCCCCGAGGAGATCTACCGCGCCCTGCTGGAGGCCACCGCCTTCGGCACCCGCACCATCATCGACGCCCTGGAGCAGGGCGGCGTCCCCGTCACGGAGTTCATCGTGACCGGCGGGCTGAAGAAGAACCCCCTGCTCATGCGGATCTACGCCGATGTGCTGCGCCGGCCCGTCTCCCTCGCCGAGTCCGCCCAGGGCCCCGCCCTCGGCTCCGCCATCCACGCCGCCGTCGCCGCCGGCGCGCACCCGGACGTACGCACCGCGGCCGCCGCCATGGGCCGCGTACGCCGCGGAGTCCACCAGCCGGACACCGCGCGCGCCGACGCCTACGACCGCCTCTACGCCGAGTACCGCACCCTGCACGACCACTTCGGCACCGGCCCCGACAAGCTCCTCCACCGCCTCCGCGCCATCCGCAACGCGGCGCTCACCGCCCCGCGAACCGACCCCGAGGCCACCCCGGCCGCCCAGAAGAGCGAGGTCCGACCATGACTTCCCCGATCGATCTGCTGCGCCGCCAGGTCAGCGACCTCCACCAGGAGCTGGTCCGCTACGACCTCGTCGTCTGGACGGCCGGCAACGTCTCCGCCCGCGTCCCCGGCGAGGACCTGATGGTCATCAAGCCGAGCGGCGTCTCGTACGACGAGCTGACGCCCCGGAAGATGATCCTCTGCGACCTGGACGGCAAGGTCGTCGAGGGCGACCAGTCCCCGTCCTCGGACACCGCCGCGCACGCCTACGTCTACCGCCACATGCCCGAGGTCGGCGCAGTGGTGCACACCCACTCGACGTACGCGAGCGCCTGGGCCGCGCGCGGAGAGGCCGTGCCCTGCGTACTGACCGCCATGGCCGACGAGTTCGGCGCCGAGATCCCCGTCGGCCCCTTCGCGCTCATCGGCGACGACTCCATCGGCCGGGGCATCGTCGAGACCCTCCGGGGCCACCGCTCACCGGCCGTCCTGATGAAGAGCCACGGCGTCTTCACCATCGGCAAGGACGCCAAGGCCGCCGTCAAGGCCGCCGTGATGTGCGAGGACGTCGCCCGCACCGTCCACATCTCCCGCCAGCTCGGCGAACCCCTGCCGATAGCGCAGGACGACATCGACCGTCTCAACCACCGCTACCAGAACGTGTACGGCCAGCAGCCCGCTGCCCGCTAAGGAGACCAGCGCCCCCATGAAGGCACAGAAGGCAATCCAGGGCCGCGAAGTCTGGTTCCTGACCGGCAGCCAAGGGCTTTACGGCGACGACACCTTGCGTCAGGTCGCCGCGCAGTCCCGCCGGATCGCCGACGTACTCGGCGACCACGGCATCCCGGTGGACATCGTCTGGAAGCCCGTACTCACCGATGCCGGCGCGATCCGGCGGGTCTGCCTGGACGCCAACGCGGACGACACCTGCATCGGCCTCATCGCCTGGATGCACACCTTCTCCCCGGCGAAGATGTGGATCGCGGGCCTGGACGCCCTGCGCAAGCCGTTGCTCCACCTGCACACCCAGGCCGATGCCGCACTGCCCTGGGCGTCGATCGACATGGACTTCATGAACCTGAACCAAGCGGCCCACGGCGACCGCGAGTTCGGCTACATCCAGTCCCGGCTCGGCGTCGCACGCAAGACCGTCGCCGGACACGCCAGCGACCCCTCGGTCGCTGCCCGGATCGCCTCGTGGGCCCGGGCCGCGGCAGGCCGCTCCGAGCTGCAGAGCCTCAAGCTGGCGCGATTCGGCGACAACATGCGCGACGTCGCCGTGACCGAGGGCGACAAGGTCGAAGCCCAACTCCGCTTCGGCGTCTCGGTCAACACCTACGGCGTCAACGACCTGGTCGCAGCCGTCGACGCGGCCACCGACGCCGGCGTGACCGAACTGGTCGAGGAGTACGAGGACACCTACCGCCTCGCGCCCGAACTCCGCGCGGACGGGGACCGGCACGACTCACTGCGCTACGCCGCCCGCATCGAACTCGGCCTGCGCGGATTCCTGACGGACGGCGGCTTCCACGCCTTCACCACCAACTTCGAAGACCTCGGCGGCCTGCGCCAGCTACCCGGCCTGGCGGTGCAGCGGCTGATGGCCGACGGCTACGGATTCGGCGGCGAGGGCGACTGGAAGACCTCCGTCCTGCTGCGCACGCTCAAGGTGATGTCCACCGGGCTGCAGGGCGGCACCTCCTTCATGGAGGACTACACCTACCACCTGCAGCCGGGAAGGGAGTTGATCCTCGGCGCGCACATGCTGGAGGTCTGCCCGACCATCGCATCGGACGTGCCGTCCTGCGAGATCCACCCCCTGGGCATCGGGGGCCGCGAGGACCCGGTCCGCCTCGTCTTCGACGCCCGGACCGGTCCCGCCGTCGTGGTCGGGCTGGCCGACATGGGCGACCGGTTCCGCCTGGTCGCCAACGAGATCGACGTGGTCGAGCCCCTCGAACCGCTGCCGAACCTTCCCGTCGCGCGCGCCGTCTGGCAGCCGCGCCCGAACCTGCGCACCTCGACCGAGGCGTGGCTGACCGCCGGTGCGCCCCACCACACCGTGCTGTCCAGCGCGATCGGGACCGAGGAGCTGGGCGACCTCGCCGACATCCTCGCCACCGAGCTGCTGGTCATCGACGCGGACACCACGATCCGCCGGTTCACCCAGGAGATCCGCTGGAACCAGGCCTACCACCGCCTGGCCCAGGGCTTCTGACGCAGACGGCGGGCGGGGGTCCTCCCGGGCCGCCGCCGCCCTCTCGGTCCTCCCGAACCCGCCCCCGTCCCCCGAACCGGAGTGACGAACAGCCATGCCCGACGCGCCCACCCGCCTCGACGACGGTTCCCTGACGATCCGCCGCGAGCCGTACGCGACCCTCCCGGACGGGCGGGTCGTCGACCGCTGGGCCTTCGGCTCCGAGGGCGCCGTCATGGCGGAGGTGCTCAGCCTCGGAGCCCGGCTCCAGGCGCTGTACGCACCGGACCGGGACGGGCACCGCGCCAACATCGTGCTGGGCGGCGCGAGCGTGGCGGACATGCTCGGCGAGGCGAAGTACTTCGGGGCAACGGTCGGCCGCTACGCGAACCGGATCGCAGGCGGCGAACTGCCCGTCGAGGGCGCCGTCCACCGGCTGCGGACCCAGGGAAACGGCCACACGCTGCACGGCGGCCCCGAAGGCTTCGACGCGCGCGTCTGGGACGCCACAGAGGTGCGCGAGCCGAGCCGCGTCGGTGTCCGCTTCACGCTGCACAGCCCGGACGGCGACCAGGGCTTCCCCGGCGCGCTCACCGTCCAGGTGACCTTTCTGCTGGACGGTGCCGGTTCGCTCACACTCGCGTACGAGGCCGCCACCGACGCGCCCACGGTGGTCAACCTGACCAACCACGCCTACTTCAACCTGGCCGGCGAGGGCAGCGGCACCATCCTCGACCACCTGCTGCAGGTCGACGTGGACCAGTACACGCCCGTGGACGGGGAGTTGATCCCGTACGGCCCGCACCTCCCGGTCGAGGGCACCCCGTTCGACCTCACCGAGCAGCGCCCGGTCGGCGAGCGGATCACGGCCGACCACCCGCAGCTGACCGTGGCCGGCGGAGGCTACGACCACAACTGGGTGCTCCGTCCGCACGAGGGCCAGGACCCGCGGCAGGTGGCGGTACTGGCGCATCCCGCCAGCGGCAGACGGATGGAGTGCCTGACCACCGAGCCCGGCCTGCAGATCTACACCGGGAACCTCTTCGACGGCTCGCTGACAGGACCGGGCGGCGCACCGTACCGGGCCTTCGCCGGGATCGCGCTGGAAACCCAGCACTTCCCCGACTCCCCGCACCGCCCATGCTGCCCCTCCACCGTCCTGCGCCCGGGGGAGGACTACCGCTCGACCACCGTCTACCGGTTCTCGGTGGACCCCGACTGACAGGGACATCGCCGGGGATCCGCTGGACGACCCCAGCCGCCGCAGTCGCCGTCCAGAAGCTGTACCGGAACTCCGACGGCACGCCAAACTTCGGCGTCCCGGTCGCGTACGACGCCATGCGCGTGCGGCTCTCCTGGTACAACTATCCGCGGGCCGGTACTTGCGGCACTAGTACTTCCTGCGCTGCGTCCAGCCCGTCACACCACCCTCGCCAAGGGCGACGCCACCTTCTGCCGGCAGTGACGACCGGGTCCGGCCGCACACCCCCGCGGGGCTGTGCGCCCGGACCGGGGCGGAACGGGTTCAGGAGCCGGCCTTGCGCTTGTTGTAGACGTCGAAACCGACCGCGGCCAGCAGCACGAGGCCCTTGATGACCTGCTGGTAGTCGGTGCCGATACCGACCAGCGACATACCGTTGTTGAGCACGCCGAGCACCAGGCCGCCGATGAGGGCGCCGAGCACCGTGCCGACGCCACCGGAGGCCGAGGCGCCTCCGATGAACGCGGCGGCGATCGCCTCCAGTTCGAAGTTGATACCGGCCTGCGGCGTCCCCGCGTTGAGACGCGCCGCGAAGACCATGCCGGCCAGGGCGGCCAGCACACCCATGTTGACGAAGGCGAGGAAGACGACGCGCTTGCTCTTGACGCCCGACAGCTTCGCCGCGGCCTCGTTGCCGCCGATCGCGTAGGTGTGGCGGCCCAGGATGGAGTTGCGCATCAGGTAGCCGAAGGCGACCAGCAGCACACCGAGGACCAGCAGCACGATCGGGAAGCCGTGGTAGCTCGCCAGCAGCAGCGTGAACACCAGTACCGCGGCGCCGATGGCGCCCAGCTTGGCCAGGAAGAAACCGAGCGGGAGCAGGTCGAGGCCGTAGCGGGCGGCCTGCCGTCGGCCCCGGATCTCCTGGAGGACCGCCACCACGAGCACGACGAGCCCCAGCAGCAGTGTGAGGTTGTGGTAGTCGGTCTGCGGGCCGACCTCCGGCAGGAAGCCGCTGCTGATCTCCTGGAAGCCCTTGGGGAAGGGAGCCACCGACTGGCCCTGCAGCAGGATCTGCGTCCCGCCGCGGAACAGCAGCATGCCGGCCAGCGTGACGATGAAGGACGGGATGCCGACGTACGCGATCCAAAACCCCTGCCAGGCACCGGCGGCCGCGCCGATCAGCAGGGCGGCGGTCAGTGCCAGCGGCCACGGCACGTCGTGCTTGACCATCATGACGGCCGCGGCGGCGCCGACGAAGGCGGCCAGCGAACCGACTGAGAGGTCGATGTGACCGGCGATGATCACGATCATCATGCCGATGGCCAGGATCAGGATGTAGCTGTTCTGCTGGATCAGGTTGGTGACGTTGAGGGGCTGGAGCAGGATGCCGTCGGTCCAGATCTGGAACACCACGACGATGAGCGCCAGCGCGACCAGCATGCCGTACTGGCGTATGTTGCCGCGCAGCGCCCGCACCAGCAGGGGGCCGATGCCGCCCCCGCCGCCGGGCTGGGCGGGCAGGGCCGTCTTGAGGTCCGTGGTGCCCGGGGTGTCCGTGGTCTCCGTCTGGGCCATGCCTTACACCTGCTCGTTCTCGGTCGCAGCGCTCACGGTCATGAGGCGCATGAGTGATTCCTGGGTCGCGTCCGCGCGGTCCACCTCACCGGTGAGCCGGCCCTCGGCCATCGCGTAGATGCGGTCGCACATGCCGAGCAGCTCGGGGAGTTCGGAGGAGATGATCAGCACCGCCTTGCCCTGGGCCGCGAGTTCGGCGATGACGGTGTAGATCTCGGCCTTGGCGCCGATGTCGATGCCCCGGGTGGGTTCGTCGAGGATCAGTACGTCCGGCTCGGAGAAGATCCACTTGCTGAGGACGACCTTCTGCTGGTTGCCGCCGCTGAGCTTCCCGGTCTCCGCGAACACCGAAGGGGCCTTGATGTTCATGGTCTTGCGAAAGGACTCCGCGACCCGGGTCTCCTCGTGCTTGTTCACCCACCCGCGCCGAGCGACCCTGCCGAGCGCGCTCAGCGAGATGTTGCGACTGATGTCGTCCATCAGGTTCAGCCCGAGCTGCTTGCGGTCCTCGGTGACGTACGCGATGCCGTGACCGATCGCCTCCGGGACGGTGCGCGTGCGGATCTCCTCGCCGTCCAGCAGCACCCGGCCTCCGGTACAGCGCCCGTACGAGCGGCCGAAGACGCTCATCGCGAGCTCGGTGCGGCCCGCGCCCATCAGGCCGGCGATGCCGACGATCTCGCCGCGCCGCACTTCGAGCGACACGCCGTCGACGACCTTGCGCTGATGGTCGATCGGGTGGTGGACGGTCCAGTCCTCGACGGCGAAGGCGACCTCGCCCGGCTCGGGGGTG
This sequence comes from Streptomyces sp. NPDC040545, assembly GCF_055595065.1. NCBI lineage: Bacteria > Bacillati > Actinomycetota > Actinomycetes > Kitasatosporales > Streptomycetaceae > Streptomyces > Streptomyces sp. NPDC040545. Next base: position 221,257 of record NZ_JBVIWA010000002.1, on the reverse strand, counting down.
CGCTCGGGGTAGCGGTGCTCCAGATCGCGGCCGACCATGCCCCGGATGATCCGGTCCTCGGAGATGCCCTCGGCGCCGACCGCGATGGTCTCGATGGTCCGGCCGTCGCGCAGGATCGTGACGGAGTCGGCGACCTGGGCGATCTCGCCCAGCTTGTGCGAGATGAGGATGCAGGAGATGCCCTGAGCCTTGAGTTCCAGGATGAGGTCGAGCAGCTTGCGGCTGTCCTCACCGTTCAAGGCGGCCGTGGGCTCGTCCAGGATCAGCAGCTTGACCTCCTTGGCGAGCGCCTTGGCGATCTCGATCAGCTGCTGCTTGCCCACGCCGATGTCGGCGATCCGGGTGTGCGGGCTCTCGTCCAGCCCGACCCGCCGCAGCAGCGACTTGGCGTGGGTGAGCGTTGTGTTCCAGCTGATGATGCCCCGGGTGGCGTGCTCGTTGCCGAGGAAGATGTTCTCCGCGATGGAGAGGTACGGCACCAGGGCGAGTTCCTGGTGGATGATCACGATGCCGCGCTGTTCGCTGGCGCGGATGTCCTTGAAGGCGCAGGACTCGCCCTGGAAAAGGATCTCGCCCTCGTAGGAGCCGTGCGGGTGGACCCCGCTGAGCACCTTCATCAGGGTGGACTTCCCGGCGCCGTTCTCACCGCAGACGGCGTGGACCTCGCCGGGGGCGACGCTCAGGGTGACGCCGGAGAGCGCTTGGACACCGGGGAAGGACTTGCTGATCGAACGCATCTCAAGGACGGGTCCGGCCATGGTGGTGCATCCGTTCGACAGGGGCGGTACGGGCGGGGGCCTGTCAGGTCGACTGCCCCGCCCGTACGCGCCCGGCTCTGGTGCGGCCCTGCGTTGAGGCCCGTGGCTACTTGAGCTGGTCGGCGGTGTACTGCCCGCCGTCGACCAGCACCTTCTGGTAGTTCTCCTTGTCGACGCTGACCGGCTGCAGGAGGTACGCCGGGACGACCTTGACACCGTTGTCGTACTGCTTGGTGTCGTTGACCTCGGGCTGGCCGCCGGTGAGTACGGCGTCGCCCATCTGCACCGCTACCTTGGCCAGCTCGCGGGTGTCCTTGTAGACGGTCTGGGTCTGCTCGCCCGCGATGACGGATTTCACCGAGGCCAGCTCGGCGTCCTGGCCGGTGACGATCGGCAGGGCCTTGCCCGGGCTGCCGTAGCCGACGCCCTTGAGGGAGGACAGGATGCCGATGGAGATGCCGTCGTAGGGCGAGAGCACCGCGTCGATGCCGGCCGATGTGTACGACTTGCTCAGCAGGTTGTCCATCCGGGATTGGGCGACACCGCCGTCCCAGCGCAGCGTGCCGACCTGGCTGAGGCTGGTCTGACCGCTCTGGACGACCAGCTTCTTCTGGTCGATGTACGGCTGGAGCACGCTCATCGCGCCCTGGAAGAAGAAGGTGGCGTTGTTGTCGTCCGGCGAGCCGGCGAACAGCTCGATGTTGAACGGGCCCTTGCCGCTGGCGAGACCCAGCTTGTCGACGATGTAACTGCCCTGCAGGACACCGACCTTGAAGTTGTCGAAGGTCGCGTAGTAGTCGACGTTCCCGGTGCCGCGGATCAGGCGGTCGTACGAGATCACCGGGATCTTGGCATCGGAGGCCTTCTGGAGCACGTTCGTGAGCGAGGAGCCGTCGATGGCGGCCACCACCAGCAGCTTGGCGCCCTTCGTGATCATGTTTTCGATCTGCGAGACCTGGTTCTCGACGACGTTGTCGCCGTACTGCAGGTCGGTCTTGTAGCCCTTGGCCCGGAACTGCTTGACCATGTTGTCGCCGTCGCTGATCCAGCGCTCCGACGACTTGGTGGGCATCGCGATGCCGACGAGGCCACCCTTTGCGTTACCGCCGCCTGCACCGTCGCCCACACCGTTGGCGCTCTGGCCGCAGGCCGTCAGGGCCAATGTGAGGCCCGCAGCAGCGAGGCCCGTCGAAACCTTGCGCACTATTCCTCCAGTGGTATGCCGCGATCGCCGCGACCTCGGCAGGGGCCTCGGATCCGGTCGAGCGGGGTTGAGCACCGGCCCGGGGTGGAGGGGGCCGGGTTCGTTCGGGGTCGGTACGGCCGACCGGGCGGCGGGGTGAGTGAACCCCGCTGAGGCCCCGGCGGGTGCCGCTCTGGGCTGGCGTTACAAGAGTGTTAACGCTCACAGAAACCCCGTCAAGGGCCCAGAGATCACCTTTGGATATAGCGCGGGCCGGTCGACGACGGGGGCTTGACCCTCAAATTGTGAGCGTTAACAATGTGGTGGGACGTAGCTCTCCGCTCTCCCTGCTCAGGCAGACCACCTGCAAACCGTCTCGATGAACACCTGGGAAGAACCGTGCCGACTGGCAGGATCCGGCGAGCTGCGGGGTGAAGCGCTTGTGCCCCTCGCGGTCGTAGTACGCGGTCATGACGAAGCCGAAGAGCAGGCCCCGCATCCCGATCCGGGCGCTTTTCGCCCGGTGGCGGCCTTTGGCTTCGAACACCTCCGACGGCACAACCTGCGCCACACCGGACCGACCTGTTCGCCGACGCCGGCGCGCCGCTTCACGTCCTGCGCAAGATCGCCGGGCACGGCTCGAGCAGATCATCACCCGGCACGAGGCCGTGGACACGCCGGCCGCCGAGCCCGAGACTGCCGCAGAAGCCAAGGCTGCCAAGCCCCCGGAGAAGCCGCCCACCGAAGCAGCGAGAGCCCTCGGGGCATTCCCTGATGTCCGCCCGATGATCCAGCAAGTCGGCACAGCACCGGACTCCCTGCCCACCCCCCAGGCCCAACCACAGGCAGTGCCTGCGTCCCCGCAGGAGACTGCCCAGAGCCGCGCCGGGGAACGGGCCCCGAAGCCCGAGACCGCGGAGGCCAAGGCCCAGCACGTCAAGCTCGTCGGTCGGATAGGACGCACCATAGTTCGGGAAGGGGTTAGCGACCACCAGAAAGGGTTCGCCTTCCGCCACCCAACGTGTCGCTTGAGGCGGCCCGGTTCGACTTAATCACCGAAAAGTGGCGATCGACTCCACATGCCCTAATTTGGCATAAATAACGAGTATATGAAGTACTTAAGATCCGATCCAAAAATCATGGGCGGCGATTTCGTCATCAAGGGGACGCGGATAGCGATCGCCACCATCTTCCATCGTATGAAAGACGGGCATACGCTCGACGAGATCCATGACATGTACCGCTGGGTCAGCATGGAGAATCTCAAGGGTGCCATCGATGAGGCCATAGATCTGCGATTTCACTCAGCCGCACACGCTCATGCCTAGAGATCCCTACCGCCACAAGATTGCCCTCGATGAGAACATGCCGCGCAGCCACAAGTTTCCCCTGCTGAAGAAGAACTTCGATGTCCAGCATGTCGGCGATGGCTGGGGGCTCGGAGGTTCGGGGGACCGAGCAATTTATGAGGCAGCAGCACCTCTAGGACGGGTAATCGTTACGTACGATCGGACTGGCTATATCAACCTAGGAAGAAAAGAACCCACTAGCTGGAACCCACACCAGCAGGCCATGTCGCAGAAGAAATGTTCCCAGACGGCCTTTTGAGGCTGACTCCTCCGCCAGAACATTTGAATCGTCCTGTAGCAGTGGTGCCAGCCTCAGCGGTTCTTACGCTTCTTCTCTTGTAGCTCTCTTTCGCCCTAGCAGCTACTTGAGCCCAGAGTCTTTATCCCTCTTTGACCGGCACGCTGAAGTTTCGATTGCGGATCAGAACGCGCTCGACCTCATCGCCGATCTCGAATTTGCCTTCTACATCCGTGGGCGTGATGACTTGCGGGACGGACCCGCTTGGTTTCTCTTCAGTCAGGTTCAGGTGCAGTTCGTCGGGGGTTGGGACGAACGGTGGGGGCGCAAGTTCCAATTTGAGTTTGAAGTCGGGGGTTTGGCATGAACACGTGCCCTTCACCGCAACCCAGCGTCTACCCTTACTGTCTCGGTATGCCGTGGCAGTGAAGTCTTGAGCACCAGCTTCGCAGGCGAAGCCGTTCGTAGGCTTAGACATGCCGACTCCGATCGTCTACTCGTTGCTTGATAGTCACACGCGCATCCAGTGTTAGCACGATTAATGACTGTCGCAATCGGAGGCCAGGTTTTCATTCATCTGGCTGCGCTTATCTTGTGGATCCTCTCGGGCGGTGATACGTATCAAGATTGGCCCTGAGGTTTTATCCACCTCCCCCATGTCGGGGCCCTTAAGCAGGGAGACCTGATCGGGCTCTTGAGGCAGCTGCGGTGCTGCCCGATTTCACAAGTGTGTGGTCTCCCTGCCCCCAACACGATGCAGGCCACCGGCCAAACCCTCAGGCCGGCCAGCTGGCAGCGCGTGGGGCCCTTGAGGCCGCAAGGCAGGTGGTGCACTGCAGCTCATGCACCATTGCCGGGGCTTCGTCGGCAGTTTCGGGACGCATCGTCCAGTTAGCGAAGCGGATGACCGTGTGGGCGCTTATCGCAGGCTCCTTCGCCGGGTTCGGGCGTTGATGACAGTGACTTTGGCGCGCAGCTGCTCGTTGGTATCAGCCGGCCGCAGGTCGTTGGGGGACGCTTCCCACTCGAGACTTCCCGCGGGCGGGCGCGGCTGGACGTATGGCCCGACGTGGCCCATGACAACGCCCATGCGGTCGGTGCGCGTATCCACCATGAGTGAGCCGGTCGTGACTCGTGAGGGTGTTGCACTGTCCTGTTCGCCGGTCATCAGACCGTCCCGCGGCGCACGACCTCGGCTAGCTTCACTGCAACGTCCGCACACACACGCCCGAGTTCCACCAGGTTGAGGTACGGGCTGCCAAGGTCGCTGTCCAGCGAGGGCAGTACGATCCCCGCCTCGCTCAGCGCGTCTCGCAGTTGTGCCACGGCTTCCTCAGCAACGCTGAGCTTCAGGTCTGTCTGCTTCGTCGCCATGCCCCGGGACGCTAGAAGCACGTGGGCGCCGGGGTGAACGATGCTTCGATCTGCTTCTTGATCAACTTCCTGTGGTTCGCGCCGCTTCTTGTTCGTGGGCCCCCTGCACCCTTCTGCTTCCGGTGTTCAGGCGGCTACGGTTCGGAGCGGCTCGATTACAACGATCACTGGGAGGGGTCATGAAGCTGAGGTTCATCGTACGACGTCGTCGTTCGGGGTACAGGCCCACCGACGAGGAGGCTTTGGAGCAGCTGCGGGATGTACTGCCCGGTGAGACCTTCGTCGTGGTGCCGCGAGAACTCCTGACCCGCTTCGCGCCCAAGGAGTGAGCTGTGCCGAAGTTGATCGACAGCGATGAGATCGACCGTCTCTTCCGGGAGGGCTTTGAGCACACCGCCTGGCGCCTGGAGATCCGGCGGGCCTACCAGGTCGACTACGAAGGCGAGACCTAGCAGCGGTTCCTCCGGGGAGAAGAACCAGCTCGTGATCCCGATCGTCCGTGGCTCGTGAACATGCGGAGGCAAACCGGTTTGGGTAAGCGAGCCGAGCGGGTTCGGCTCATCGATGATCCGCCAACGACCTATCAGCGCTACGGACTTACCGGTGTTCCAGCTGCCATAGAGGCTGGCGAGGACGTCCGCTATCTACGCCGAGCGCAGGCGAAGGAAGCGGCCTTGCCCGCTGAGGACTTCTGGCTCTTTGACAGCCGGTGCGTCGCACTCTTCCACTATGAGGGCGATGAGCCCGTCGGCCTGGAGCTGATCGAAGACCCGGCTCGTGTGCTGCGGTACTGCCAAGTCCGTGACGCCGCCTGGCACTACGCCGTCCCCTACCGAGAGTTCGTCGCTCAAGTACCTTCCGCTGTGTGAGTACGGATTTTCAGCGAGCCAGAGAGGCCCTCGGTGCGCGTCTGCGGGAGCTACGCACCGAGGCCCGCCTCACCCACCGGGGCCTAGCAGTCCGCCTTGGCTGGCCCCCTCCAAGATGTCCAAGCTTGACAAGCTCCGCCGTGAGGCCCACCGGCTCATGGCAGAGGCCGGTGTGCGTAAGGTGCGCCTCTACGACGCCCGCCACGCGTGTCTCTCCTGGATGTCCAACAACGGCGTGCCTGACACCGTGGTCTCCGCGTGGGCGGGCCACAGCGACCTGTCCTTCACCAATCGGGTCTACGTGCACCCCGACCCGCAGAGTCTGCGGGCCGGTTCGGACAAGCTCGGTGAGCTGCTCGCCGACTGAGGGGAGAAGATCCACCAAGTGTGTGACGAAATGTGACACGGCGGCCCCAGAGAACACACAGAAGCCCTGCCTCACCGAAGTGAGACAGGGCTCTGATCTGCGACTACGAGGCGAACCTCTAGTCGGGACGACAGGATTTGAACCTGCGACCCCTTGACCCCCAGTCAAGTGCGCTACCAAGCTGCGCCACGTCCCGTTGTGCCTGCGACCTGGGGTTTCCCCCTGCCCGGTGGCACATGCAGAACATTACCCCACGACGAGGGGTGTGCACGCACGGGTAACCGGCGCGGGGCAGGATGGGGTGGTGAACGCACGGGATCGGGACGTCGACGGGCGGGCGCGCAGTGCGCGCCCGAGGGATGGGCTGGGGCGGCCGCTCGCCTACGGGGTGGCCGGGGTGGAGCGGCAGCCCGAGGGGGTGGTGCGCGCCCCCGGGGAGACCGTGCGGGAGGCGCAGCGGCTGCTGGACGCCGGGATGCCGTTCCACGCGCACGAGGTGTTCGAGGACGCCTGGAAGTCCGGGCCCGAGGCCGCGGCCCCGCTCTGGCGGGGGCTCGCGCAGCTCGCCGTCGGGTTGACGCACGCCGCGCGCGGCAACGCGGTGGGCGGGGCGCGGCTGCTGCGGCGCGGGGCCGCCGGGATCGAGGGGCTGGACGGGGGCCCGTACGGGGTCGACGTGCCGGGCCTCGTCCGGTGGGCCGGGGAGCTGGCCGGCCGGGTGGCGGACGGTGGCCCGGCCGTCGATGCCGCGCGGGAGGCGCCCAGGCTGGGACCGTAGTGCTGTGGCCGGGAAGGTTTGCCGGGTCGCGTCGTCCGGTGCGGTGGATCGCAAGGCGGAGGACCGCGGCTCGTACTGGACGTACTTGCGCGGTCCGACGACGCGGCGAGGCGCCGTGCCGGGCGTCGTGGCCCGGTGAACCTTCCCGGTCACAGCACTAGGTTCTGTCTCTTTGGTCAGCGTCGTGCCCAGATGAGGATGGCGGCGAGGTGGAGTGCCGCCCTACCGCTTCGAAGGCAGGTGCGTCGCCGGCCTGGCCCGCGGTGACGGTCAGGGACCGTGCACGGTCGCCGGCGGCCAGGTGGACCTTGGTGCTCAGGCCGCCGCGTGAGCGCCCGCGGGCGTGGTCGGCGGGCTCGCTGCGGCCTTCGGCCCTTTTTGCGCGCTCCGGCGGAATGCCGGTGGGCGCGGACGACGGTGGAGTCGACCGAGGCGGTCCTGCCGATGTCGTCACCGCCGTCCACGGACCCGATCGGCCGGCATCAGCGGCTCGATCCGGCCCCACGTCGCATCAGTGATCACTGATCGGGCAGACACATCCGATCAGCTGACCGACCCGTCGACGAGACACGCGCCGGCCAGGAGTCCGCAGCCGGCTGCTCCCGCCGGGCAGTCGGGCCCTGGTCAGATCGTGACCGGGCCGTGGGCGGTGGCGAACTCGACCGACACCAGGCCCGGTTCCTCGTCCTCGACCCAGGTGACGTCGATCTGGTCGAGGGGGTGGTCGGCCGGTTCGCCGAGGAATTCGGCGATGGAGGCGGCGTCGCCGGCGATGGAGACCCCGTGGATGGTGGTGGGGGTGCGCGGGTCGGCGCTCGGGCGCTCCTCGATGGGGACCGACCACTGAAGGAAGTAGGGCAGTTGCGGGTCGTCCAGCAGTTCCAGCAGGCCGATCTGCTTCCACCTCAGGTCGAACCCGTCGGGGCGGACACGGTGGCCCTCGGCCGAGGTGCGGCCGAGGCGGGCCTCGACCGGGGCGATGTCGTCGACGGAGACCACCCAACCGAGCCAGCCGCCGCCCTCGGCGGCGCGGCGCGCGACCGCCTGGCCGAAGGGTGCGCGGTCGGCGGCGGGGTGGTCGAGTGTGGTGACGACCTCGACGTAGGTGCCGCCGCTCAGCGGGAGAATGAAATTGCGTGTGCCGAATCGCGGGTGCACGCCTCCGTCGACGAACCCGGCGCCGAGGGCCGATCCGATCCACTGGACGGTCGAGACGAAGCTGTCGCGGGCCACCGCATAGGACACGTGATCAAGTCGCACTGCGCCAGCATCACCCGACAACCCGCACAAATCCCGACGCCACGCCCGCCGCCCCGGCCGCGTCCGCCGTGGATTCAGCCGTAGAGCGGATCGATCATCGTCACCCCGGTGGGAAGAGGGCCGCGGCTCGTACTGGACGTACCTGCGCGGTCCGGCAACGCGGCGAGGTGCCGTGCCGGGCGTCGTGACCGGGTGAACCTTTCCGGTCGCAGCGCTAGGAGGTGGCGGGCTGGAGGAGGTCCCAGCGGTTGCCGTACAGGTCTTCGAAGACGGCGACGGAGCCGTACGGTTCGTGGCGCGGCTCTTCCAGGAAGCGGACGCCCTCGGCGGTCATCCGGGCGTGGTCGCGGGTGAAGTCGTCGGTGTACAGGAAGTGGCCGACGCGGCCGCCGGTCTGGTCGCCGACGCGGGAGCGCTGGGCCTCGTCCTTGGCCCGGGCCAGGAGGAGCGCGGATTCGGTGGCGCCGGGCGGGCGGACCACGACCCAGCGGGAGCCGTCCGGGCGGGCGGTGTCCTCGGCGAGGTCGAAGCCGAGGGCGCGGGTGTAGAAGTCGATGGCCTCGTCGTAGTCGTGGACGAGGAGGGCCGTGAGGGCGATGTGCGAGGGCATGCCCTCATTGTGTGCCTACGAGGATCACTTCCAGGGTGCGGGGGCCATGGACGCCCTCCACCCGGTCGAGTTCGATGTCGCTGGTGGCGGAGGGGCCTGAGATCCAGGTCAGGGGGCGGGCCGGGTCGAGGAGCGGCAGGGCCTGCGGGACGGAGTCCACCACCTGGTCGGGGACGCGGACCACGCAGATGTGGTGGTCCGGGATCAGGGTGATGCGCCTCCGGCCCTGGTCGGGGCCGCCGTCGAGGACGATCGTGCCGGTCTCGGCGACGGCCAGGGCGCAGCCGGTGACCACGCTGTCGACCTGGTCCAGTTCGTACGGGGTGGAGGCCGCCCGGTCGGGTACCCGGGTGGGGCCCCCGGCCGGGAGCCAGTGCGGGGGCAGGCCGGGCGGGACGAGCACCGACCGGGCGCTCCGCGCGTCGAGGAGCCGCGTCAGCAGCGCGGGCAGCGCCTCCTCGTCGGTGCGGTGGACCACGGCCCGGTACTCGGCGAGGCGGTCGGCGAGCAGGTCCACCCGCTCGGCCGGGGTCCGGGCGCCGTGGACGGGGAGGTAGTCGCGGGGGACCGGCGCCGCGGGCGCCTCGTCGCGCAGCGCCCGGCGGATCCGGCCCAGGATGCGGTCCTTGCTGCTCATCGCTGGGTGCTCCGTTCCCGGGCCCACCAGTCGCGGAAGGACTGCGCCGCGACGGTGGGCAGTTCGCGGCTGTCGGTCCAGGCCCGCCCGGCTCCGGGGAGCCGGCGGGGGGCCAGCCGCCGGGCCCTGGCCAGCAGGCGCTCCCCCGCGCGCAGGGCGCCCGGGTGGTCCAGGAGCAGCCGGGCGGCGCGCATGGCGGCCCGTTCGGCGGTGTGGCCGTCGGCGGGGCGGAGGGTGACGCGGACGCCGTCGCGGGTCACCGGGCCGCCCTGGGCGACCCGTTCGCGGAGGTGGACGAGGACCTCGGGGATGTCGATGGCCACCGGGCAGACCTCGTAGCAGGCTCCGCACAGGGTGGACGCGTAGGGCAGGGAGGCGTCGATCGCGCTGCCGGTGCCGCGGAGCTGGGGGCTGAGGATCGCGCCGATGGGGCCCGGGTAGACGGAGCCGTAGGCGTGGCCGCCGGCGCGCTCGTAGACCGGGCAGACGTTGAGGCAGGCGGAGCAGCGGATGCAGCGCAGGGCCTGGCGGCCGGTCTGGTCGGCGAGGGTGTCGGTGCGGCCGTTGTCGAGGAGGACGAGGTGGAAGGCGGCGGGGCCGTCGCCGTCCGCCCCTCGTGAAGGGCCCAGCCCGGTCCACATCGTCGTGTACGGGTTCATCCGTTCGGCGGTCGAGGAGCGCGGCAGTGTCTGGAGGAAGATCTCCAGGTCGCGGAAGGTCGGGACGACCTTCTCGATGCCGACGACGGAGATGAGGGTCTCGGGCAGGGTCAGGCACATCCGGCCGTTCCCCTCGGATTCCAGGACGACCATCGTGCCGGTCTCGGCGACCATGAAGTTGGCCCCGGACACGGCGACCTTGGCGCGCAGGAACTTCTCGCGCAGGTGCAGGCGGGCCGCCTCGGCGAGTTCCCGCGGGTCGTCGCCGAGGGGTTCGGGCGCCGGCCGGCCCCAGCCGCCCATCTCGGCGCGGAAGATGTCGCGGATCTCGGCCCGGTTGCGGTGGATGGCCGGGACCAGGATGTGGGAGGGGCGGTCGTGGCCGAGCTGCACGATGAGTTCGGCGAGGTCGGTCTCGTACGCGGCGATCCCGGCGGCTTCCAGGGCCTCGTTGAGCCCGATCTCCTGGGTGGCCATGGACTTGACCTTGACGACCTCGCGCTCGCCGGTCGCGCGGACCAGTTCCGTGACGATCCGGTTGGCCTCGTCCGCGTCGGCGGCCCAGTGGACGGTGCCGCCGGCGGCCGTGACGGCTTCCTCCAACTGCAGCAGGTAGCGGTCGAGATGGCGCAGGGTGTGGTCCTTGACGGCCTTGCCCGCGGCGCGCAGCCGGTCCCAGTCGGCGAGTTCGGCGACGGCCCGGGCGCGTTTGTCGCGGATGGTGTGCGTGGCGTGCCGGAGGTTGGCGCGCAACACCTCATCCCGGACGGCCTCACGGGCGGCGGCGGGGAAGGCGGGAAAGGCGGGCATGCCCAGGTGGGTACGGGTCACGGCAGCGGCTCCTCCTCGGTCGCGGCCAGGATCTCGGCGAGGTGCAGGGTCCGCAGCGGGCTGTCCGCGCGGCGCAGCAGGCCGTCCAGGTGGGCGAGGCAGGAGTTGTCGGCGCCGCACAGCACCTGGGCGCCGGTGCCGGCCGCTGCCGTGATCTTGTCGGTGCCCATGGAGGTCGAGAGCTCCGGGTTCTTGACGGCGAAGGTGCCGCCGAAGCCGCAGCACTCCTCGGCGCCCGGCAGCTCGACCAGGTCCAGGCCCTTGACGGCGGCCAGCAGCCGCCGCGGCCGGTCCCCGAGCCCGAGGCCGCGCAGGCCGTGACAGGAGGGGTGGTAGGTGACGGTGTGCGGGAAGTACGCGCCGACGTCGGTCACCCCGAGCACGTCGACCAGGAATTCGGTCAGCTCGTACACGCGCGGCGCGAGCGCGGCGGCCGCCTCGGCGAGCTCGCTGCCGCGCCCTTCGGCCTCCGCCTTCCGGCCGATGCGCGGGTAGTGCTCGCGGATCATCGCGGCGCAGGATCCGGAGGGGGTGACCACGTACGCGTGTCCCGCGAAGGCCCGAGCGGTACGCCGCATCAGCGGCTCGGTCTCGTACCGGTACCCGGTGTTGTACTGCGGCTGCCCGCAGCAGCTCTGGGCCGCCGGGAAGTCCACGCCGACCCCGAGCCGCTCCAGGAGGCGTACGACGGCGATGCCGGTCCGCGGGTAGAGCGCGTCATTGACGCAGGTGACGAACAGGGCGGCTCGCATGATGGGCACAATAGCCCGGTGAAGAAGTTCTCAGTGATCGGCATAGGCGCGGGCGACCCGGACCATCTGACCCTCCAGGCGGTCAGGGCGATCGGCGCGGCGGACGCATTCCTCATCCTGGAGAAGGGCGAGGAGAAGGCGGATCTGACCGGGCTGCGGCGCGCGATGCTCGACGCGCACGCCCGCCCGGGCCACCGGCTGGTGGAGGGCCGCGACCCGGACCGGGACCGGACGCCCGCCGACTACGCCCCGACGGTGGACGGCTGGCGCAGCGCGCGGGCCGGACTCTTCGAGCGCTTCATCGCGGAGGATCTGGCGGACGGCGAGACCGGGGCGTTCCTGGTCTGGGGCGATCCCTCCCTCTACGACTCCACGCTCGCGATCCTCGACGAGGTGCTGGAGCGCGGCCGGGTGACCTTCGAGCACGAGGTCGTGCCGGGCATCAGCAGCATCTCGGCGCTGCTGGCACGGCACCGGACCAACCTGAACCGGGTCGGGCGCCCGGTCCAGATCACCACCGGCCGCAGGCTGGCCGAGGGCTGGCCGGACGGCGTGGACGACGTGGTGGTGATGCTGGACGCGCGGCACGCCTTCACCGCCCACCTGGACCAGGACCTCTTCATCTACTGGGGGGCCTACGTGGGCACCCCGGACGAGATCCTGGTCTCGGGCAAGCTCGCGGAGGTCGCCGGGCGGATCGAGGAGCTGCGTACCGAGGCCCGCGCCCGCAAGGGCTGGATCATGGACACGTACCTGCTCAGGCGCGGCTGAGGCAGGCCGGGAGGACGGCGGCGAGGCGTTCGTACTCCTCGGGCCGGTTGTAGATCTGGCCGCAGACGCGGATGCCGCCGCCGCCCGGCCAGGGCCAGATCAGCACCCGGATGCCCTGTTCGGCCGCGATCCGTTCGCGCAGCGCGCGGGCCCGGTCCGGGGTGTCGGCGACCCCGGCCGGCAGGCGCAGGGTGCGCATGGCGAGGGCCTCGCCGTGCGGGAGCGGGGTGAGCCCGGGGAGCTCGGCGAGGAGGGCCGCTCCGTGGGCGGCCAGTGCGCTGTTGTGGGCCCGGACCTTGGCCGCGTCGAGGCGTTCGAGGAGGTCCAGCCCCTCGGGGGCGGCGAGCCAGCCGGTGTAGTCGGCGGTGGCGCGGTTCTCGACGGACCGCGGGAATCCGTGCTGGTCCTCCCAGGACGGTACGAGGGCCCTGATCCGGCGGCGGTGCTGCGGGGCGACGGCCAGGACCGCGCTGCCGGAGGGCGCGTAGCCCCATTTGTGCAGGTTGCCGAACCAGAAGTCGGCGCCGCCCGCGAGGGGGTCGGGGAGCATGCCCAGGGCGTGGGCGCCGTCGACGACGGTGGTGACCCCGCGTTCGCGCAGGTCCGCGAGGAGCCGGGGGGAGGCGATGACGCGGGCGGTGGGCGAGCTGACGTGGTCGAGTACGGCCACCTTCGTCCGGGGTGTCAGCGCGGCCAGCACCCTCTCGCGTACGGCGTCCTCGTCGGGCAGGTGGGGGTCCAGGGCCACGGTGGTGACCGGGGCGCGGCGGGCGGCGGCCGCGACGACGGTGCCGTAGCCGTGGTCGGTGACCAGGATCTCGTCGCCGTCGGCGAGCGGGACGGCGTCCAGGGCGAGGTTGGCGCCCTCGGTGGCGTTGGCGATGAAGGCGATCCCGTCGGGGTCGGCGCCGAGGTGGGCGGCGATCCGTGTGCGGGCCTCGGCGAGGCGGTCCGGGACGGCGGTGAAGAAGGCGTCGGGGTCGGCGTGGACCTCGGCGCGGAGCGTGGCCTGGGCTTCCTGGACGGGGACGGGCACCGCTCCGAAGGAGCCGTGGTTCAGGTGGGCGACGCGGGGGTCGAGGCGGAAGAGGGCGGGTCCGCCGGGGAACTCGTGGGCGGATCCGGCGGGACGTATCGGCTCGGTCACTGCTCCTCCGGTGATGCGGCGCGGCTGTCCTGCGGATCATCTCCCGCGGCCGCCTGCTCCGGTAGACCGCCGCCGAAGGCCCGGCGCCCGTGCGCGAGCAGCTCGCGCACGGCGGGGCCGTGCGCGGGGCGCCAGACCAGGCAGAGCAGGGCGGGGATGTCGATGTCGTCGAGGACGCGGGCGCTGAGCCGGTCGCGGTAGCTCTCGGCCATGGATTCGCTGAGGACGGCGACGCCCAGGCCGCGGGCGGCGAGGTCGGCCATGGCGTCCGCGGCCCCGGCCTGCAGGGCGATCACGGGCCGGACCCCCTGTGCGGCGCAGGCCTGGTCGAAGACCGTGCGCAGGCCGGTGCCGGCGGGCATGCAGATGACCGGGTGGCCGGCGAGGTCGCGCAGGGTGACCCGGCGCCGGTGGGCCAGCGGGTGATCGGGCGGGACCGCGACGACGAGCCGCTCGCTGACGAGCGTGAGGGCTTCCAGTCCGGCCGGTGCGGCGGTGGCGGTCCCGATGAGGGCCACGTCGACCGTGCCGGCGCGGACCCCTTGGACGAGCCGGTCGGAGTTGTCCTCCAGCAGGGCGATCTCCACGCCGGGGTGGGCGCGGTGGAAGGCGGCGAGGGCGTCGAAGAGCGGGGTGACGGTGCAGCCGACGACCATGCCGACCGTGATCCGGCCCCGGATCACGCCGGCCACGTCCCCGACCGCCTGGCCGACCGCCCCGGCGGCGGCGAGCGCGGCCCGGGCGGGTGCGAGCGCGGCCGCTCCGGCCGCGGTGAGGGTGGCGGTGCGGGCCGAGCGGTCGAACAGCTCGGCGCCGAGCTCCCGTTCCAGCTGGCGGATCTGGGCGCTGATCCCGGACTGGCTGATGTGCACCCGCTCGGCCGCCCGGGTGAAGTTCTGTTCCTCGGCGACGGCGACGAAGTAGGCGAGCTGCCTCAGTTCCATGACTGGAGATTCTAGTTACCAGAAGATCCATCTGTTGGACTTCTGGTCGTGGGGAGATCAGGCTGGAGGTACGAAGCGCGGCGGACGCGCACACCCCAGGGAGGAAGTCGTGTACGAGAAGGCGATGCGGCCCGAGGACATCACCCGCCTGTTCGTCGAGCGTTCCAACGCCGGGGACGCGGCGGGGGTCGCCGCGCTCTACGAGGAGGACGCGGTGATGGCGTACCCGCCCGGAGAGCGTACGGTGGGCCGCGAGGCGATCCGGGCGCTGTGGGAGAAGGTGCTGGCCCACCGCCCGGTCTTCGAACCGGAGGCCCCGCTGCCGACGCTGGTCAGCGGCGGCATCGCGCTCACCTCGACCCCGCCGAAGGACGGCTCCGGGGCTCGCGCGCAGGTCGTGCGGCGCCAGAGCGACGGCAGCTGGCTGCGCCTGCTCGACCAGCCGGAATTCACCCCTCCGGCCTGATCGGCAAGAGGCTCCTTGGCCCCTACGATTCGCGGCCGCTGGTCGCCGCGTAGTACTGGAGGTCCTGCACCTCCACCGTGTGGTCCACCCGGTACGGCAGGTCGACCTTCACTCCGGCCTTGCCGTCCCGGACGACCTGCGCCGAGCTGGTGCCCGCCGTCAGCGGGAGCAGCTGCGAGTGGATCCCGGCGGGGGCCTCGTAACTGCCGTCCGTGGTGCCGACGGCCGTCCGGACGGCTCCGGCCCCGGTGAGGAAGCTGAGCACCTCCACCTTGTCCCGGGCCGGGGCGCTCCCCTTGCGGAGCGACATCACCAGCGACTGGTCGCCGGTCGGGTCGGCGTCCGCGAACTGGGTGCGCGCGCAGAGGTAGAGGGTGTCCCGGACGATCTTCGGCCAGCTGCCCGTCTTGAACTTGGTCAGGTAGTACGAGCTCAGGTCCAGGTACGCGTGGCCGTTGTGCAGGGAGGGGGCGAACTGGCTGCCCTCCGAATAGTCGTTCCAGGTGGTGAGCTGCACCCAGTCGGCGCCGTCCTCGATGGCGTGCGTCCAGGTCGAGCGCAGGGTCGCGGTGTTGCCCGCCTCGTCGTAGATGCCCTGGTTGGGGCGGGCGTCCTGGACCGACACCGGCTGCATCCAGATCTTGCCCATGTCGTGGGCCCGCTGGACGTCGCGCGTGGAGCTCTCCTGGCCGACGTAGCTGCGGCTGCCCCACTCGGAGAAGCCGTGGCTGATCGGGGCGAACTCGCCGCTGTGGGCACCGAAGTCGAGGAAGAGCGGGACGAAGGCGGTATGGATGCCGTGGTCGGACTTCAGGCGGCCGATGACCTCGGTCCACCAGCCGACGCTCTTCTCCTCCGCCTTGAACGGGGAGACCACGAGGCGGCCGTCGGGGAGCCGGTGCGCGGCGGAGGCGTCGGCGAGCGTGGCGATCGCGCCGGCGAGTACGGCGGGGTCGTCGGTCTTCAGCGAGGTCATGTCCGGCATCAGCATGATCTTGAAGGCGGGATCCACCGAACGGGCGGCCGCCATCAGCAGGTTGCAGCGGTCCCAGTTCTTGCCGGAGAGGGAGAGCAGGTCGAGGGTGAAGCCGTCGATGCCCGCCGCACGGGCCGTGCGCACCTCCTGCTGGAGGTTGGCGTACTCCCAGTCACCGCTCTTCGGGGCCACGGGCAGCGGCCGGTCGCGCAGCAGACCGCCGTACCGGCCGTGCTTCCCGCTCTCGCCGTCGGGGTCGAGGTAGTTGCGGGTGTAGTAGTCCCGGTCCGCGGCCGCGTTGTCGAGGGAGAGCGGGTAGGGGGTGAAGTAGTGGGCGAACACCAGCTTCTTGCCCGCGCCGCCGGAACGCAGGGCGGGCGGCGAGGGCATGTCGAAGGGCAGGGCTCCGGTGGGGCGTTCGGCTCCGGAGTCCACCGCGCCCTTGGGGGTGCCCTTGGCGGCCGCGCCCTTGGTGGGCTCCGGGGGCTCGGCGGGGGACGGGGTGGCCGAGCCGGGAGTGCCGGACGCGCCGCCGGTCCCGGTGGGAGCCGGCAGTCCGCCGCCACGGGCGGCGGCCTCCTGTACGGAAGCCGCGTCGCGGGGGTCCCAGGCGATTCCGGTGGCCGCGCAGACACCGAACAGGAAGAAGGCGGAGAGCAGCGTGGCGAGCAGCGGCCTGCGGCCCCGGAAGGCCGGCCGGCGCCGGTGCGACACGGGTCCGGCCGCCCGCCCCGCGCGCCGGGCCCGCCGGGCCGCACGATGCTGTGCTCGCCGGTCCGTTCGCCGGTCCGCTGTCATTCTGGTCCCTTCCGCGAATACGCCCCTCGTAGGGGCTGCACAGCAGTAGAGCCCAATCCCGGCTTCCGGACAACCGTTCCCAGGAGCAGGAGTTCGAGTACGTACGTCACGCGGACCACGGGAACTACGCCGCCCGTCCGGCAGTCCGGACGATGTCCCCACCTGGGCCGCAGCGAACGCCTTCGCCGGAATGCGACATTCCCCTAGCCTTACGGCACAAGTGGCGCATAATCGTCGTCACGCGGCTCGAAAAAACCCTCTTGCCGCACTTGGTCACGCATGCAGTGGGGGCATCGTGCCGATGAGGGAATCCGGGGCATGGGGGAAGCCGGGTCGATGAGGGAAAACGGCTTATCGGGAACGCTGCCGGCGACGTCCGCCGAAATGTCCCGGCTGCTCACCGCCGTCCGGCGGGGGCGCGTGCTGACCGTGGCGGGAGCCTTCCGCGAGCCGCGGAGCCTGCTGGTACGGGAGATCGCGCGGCGGATCGCGTCCAACTTCTACGACGGGGTGGCCGTCGTCGCCATGAACCCGCAGCACGGCGGCTACGGAGTCCGCGAGCTGACGGCCGAACTGGGCTCCGTACCGGGCATGCCCGCCCCGGCCTGCGGGACGGCGAACACCGCCTCGTGGCTGGCCGAACGGGACATGCTGCTCGTCCTGGACGGCGCGGAGCAGCTCGGCCCGGACGCCCTGGCCTGGCTGCGGAACCTGCTGGCCGTGGCGCCGGGGCTGCGGATCCTGGCGGCCGGGCGGTCCCCGCTGGCCTTCGAGCAGGAGCGGATCCACCGGCTCTGATCCGCCGGTCCGGGCCACCCGGATCCCGTACCACCGAGCCCGTTACGTGCGCGGCACAGCGCCGCCATGGAGCCGCCACAGCCCCGCCACGGTGCTGCCACACCCCGGTCCTAGGGTCTGACCGGCGGGTTCGACGGTGCGCGAGCAGCGCCGCGAACCTCCGTGCGTACGTTCCCGCCCCCGCACGTACAGGTGACCCTTCGTGAGCGAGCACACCGGCACGCCCCGGAACGCGCCCCGCACCGCCCCGGTCGGCAGACGCGGCTTCCTCGCGGGCGCCGCGGCGGTGGCCGCGCGGCCGGCCGCCGACCGCGCCGGCTGACCCGGGAGCGGATCCGCACCGCTCCGGCCACCCCCGTACGTCCCCGTACGTCCATATACGTCCCCCAGGAGAGATCCATGCCGCCCGAGCCCTGCTGCACCCCCGGACGCGAGCCCGCCGCCGAGGTCCTGACCCTGGCCCGGCGGCCGGAACCCGCGCCCGTGGGGGCTCCGGCTGCGGACCCCTCGGCGGCCCGGGCCGTACGCGACCTCGTCGCCCTCGCGGGGGGCCGGTTCCTGATGGGGACGGAGGACCCGGACGGGTTCCCGGCGGACGGCGAGGGGCCGGTACGTCCGGAGGTGGTCGGGGCGTTCCGCATCGCCCCGACCACCGTCACCAACGCGCAGTTCGCGTCCTTCGTGAAGGCCACCGGCCACGTCACGGAGGCGGAGTCCTTCGGCTTCAGCTTCGTCTTCGCGGGTTTCCTGACCGGCGAACTCGCGGCCGCCTCGCCCGCGGTGGCCGGGACCCCGTGGTGGCGGGCCGTCTCCGGGGCCGACTGGCGCCGTCCGGAAGGGCCCGGTTCCTCCTTCGCCGCCCGCCAGAACCACCCCGTGGTCCACGTCTCCTGGCACGACGCCCAGGCGTACTGCGCCTGGTCCGGGACCCGGCTGCCCACGGAGCCGGAATGGGAGTTCGCCGCGCGCGGCGGGCTGGAGCAGAAGCGCTACCCGTGGGGCGACGAGCTGCTCCCCGGCGGCCGCTACATGTGCAACATCTGGAACGGTGACTTCCCGGTGCACAACACCCGGGCCGACGGCTACGCGGGCACGGCCCCGGCCAAGGCCTTCCGGCCCAACGGGTACGGGCTCTACCAGACGGTCGGCAACGTGTGGGAGTGGTCCGCCGACCGCTTCTCCCCCGCCGGCCCGGAACGGACCATGCGCGGCGGCTCCCACATGTGCCACGACTCGTACTGCAACCGGTACCGGGTCGCGGCGCGCACCCGCAACACCCCTGACAGCTCCGCCGGCAACATCGGCTTCCGGGTGGCCGCGGACGTGGCCTCGGACAGGGCCGTGGACGGGGACGCGGACGGGGCCGCCGGGCTCAGCCGAGCTGTCGGCTGAGCCGGCGCCACACCGGGGCCGGGCAGCGCCCCTGCGGCCGGGACTTGAGGAACATCCCGTAGTCGACCCGGCGCGGCGGACGGCCGAACTCCACCCAGTGGTCGCGGCCGGAGGCCTTGTCCCAGCCGTCGTTGGGCATCCGGATGTGGTCGGCGCGGCCGTCCTTGTCCTTGGTGGTGATCTGGGCGACCTCCGCGTGGCCGGGATGGACGGCCAGCACCACACAGTAGTGCCGCAGCTGCCGCGCCGGATCCTCGCGCAGCGGCACCATGGCCAGCCAGATCTCCCCCGGCGCCGGCCGGCGGGTGCCGACGGCGACGCGCGGGCCGCCGCGCGAGGCGTCCCACCGGCGGACCGCCACGACGAAGGCGAGCGCCACCAGTCCGGCGGCCATGCTCTCGGCCGTGGCCCGGACGTTCCACACCGGGTACTGCCCGACCCTGCTCTCCGTCCACCACAGCGCGCCGGCGACGAGCGCGAGCAGCGCCGCCGCCCGGACCGGGACCAGCCACCAGCCGCCGGTCCGCCGCCGCGACGCGAACAGGGCCAGCAGCAGGGCCACGACGGCCGGGACGGCGTGGACGAGGAGGTACTGGCCGAAGCCGTGCAGCCGCTGCGGCGGTGACTGCTCGGCGAGCAGATCGGGCAGCGCCACCGGCACCGCCAGCAGATAGCCGACGGTGGGCAGGACGAACAGCACGAGCAGGAGTGCCAGGCAGCCGATACCACCGCAGGACGTGTCGGAACGACGTGCCACAGAACCCCCAGAGCGTTTTCGGTGCAGCCCCCGGGGGCACCGAACCCGAACGCTAGCGCAGGGCCCACTCCGCGGCCAGGAGCCCCATGACGGCCCGGTCCCCGAAGGCGCCGGACACGGCTCCGCCCCGGCGGGCACGGGGCCGGCCGGGGCGGAGCGGGTCACGTCGTCAGGGACGCGCGGGTACGGCTGCCGGCATCAGCCCAGGAGGGCGAGCGCCTGGTTGAGGGTCGTGGACGGGCGCATGATCGCCTCGGCCTTCGTGGCGTCGGGCCGGTAGTACCCGCCGATGTCGGCCGGGGAGCCCTGCACCGCGATCAGCTCGCCGACGATCTTCTCCTCGGACTCGGCCAGCGTCTTGGCCAGCGGGTCGAAGGCCGCCGCCAGCTTCGGGTCGTCGGTCTGGCGCGCCAGCTCCTGCGCCCAGTACAGGGCGAGGTAGAAGTGGCTGCCGCGGTTGTCGATGCCGCCCAGCTTGCGGCTCGGCGACTTGTCCTCGTTGAGGAAGGTGCCGGTCGCGCGGTCCAGGGTGTCGGCCAGCACCTGGGCGCGGGCGTTGCCGGTGGTGGTCGCGAGGTGCTCGAAGCTGGCGGCCAGCGCGAAGAACTCGCCCAGGCTGTCCCAGCGCAGGTAGTTCTCCTTGACCAGCTGCTGGACGTGCTTCGGGGCGGAGCCGCCGGCGCCCGTCTCGAAGAGGCCGCCGCCGTTCATCAGCGGGACGACCGACAGCATCTTGGCGCTGGTGCCCAGCTCCAGGATGGGGAAGAGGTCGGTCAGGTAGTCACGCAGCACGTTGCCGGTCACCGAGATGGTGTCCTCGCCGCGGCGGATGCGCTCCAGGGAGAAGGCGGTGGCCTCGACCGGGGAGAGGATCTTGATGGTCAGGCCCTCGGTGTCGTGCTCGGCGAGGTACGTCTTGACCTTGGCGATCAGCTGCGCGTCGTGGGCGCGGGTCTCGTCCAGCCAGAAGACGGCCGGGACGCCGGTGGCGCGGGCGCGGGTGACGGCGAGCTTGACCCAGTCCTGGATCGGCAGGTCCTTGGTCTGGCAGGCGCGGAAGATGTCACCGGCGGCGACCTCCTGCTCCAGGACCGTGTTGCCCGCGGCGTCGACCAGGCGGACGGTGCCGGCGGTGGCGATCTCGAAGGTCTTGTCGTGGCTGCCGTACTCCTCGGCCTTCTGCGCCATGAGGCCGACGTTCGGGACCGAGCCCATGGTGGACGGGTCGAAGGCGCCGTGGGTGCGGCAGTCGTCGACGACGACCTGGTAGACACCGGCGTAGCTGCTGTCCGGGAGGACGGCGAGGGTGTCGGCCTCGGCGCCGTCCGGGCCCCACATGTGGCCGGAGGTGCGGATCATGGCCGGCATCGAGGCGTCGACGATGACGTCGGACGGCACGTGCAGGTTGGTGATGCCCTTGTCGGAGTCGACCATCGCGAGGGCCGGGCCCTCGGCGATCTCGGCGTCGATCGAAGCCTTGACGGCGTCGCCGTCGGGCAGCGCGCCCAGGCCGTTCAGGATGGCGCCCAGACCGTCGTTGGGCGACAGGCCGGCGGCGGCCAGGGTCTCGCCGTAGCGGGCGAAGGTCTTCGGGAGGAAGGCGCGGACCACGTGGCCGAAGATGATCGGGTCGGAGACCTTCATCATCGTGGCCTTGAGGTGCACGGAGAACAGCACGCCCTCGGCCTTGGCACGCTCGATCTGGTCGTTCAGGAAGGTGCGCAGCGCATCCACGTGCAGGACGGACGCGTCCACGACCTCACCGGCGAGGACCGGTACGGACTCGCGCAGCACCGTGGTGGCGCCGTCGGCGGCGACGTGCTCGATGCGCAGCGTGCCGGCCTCGGAGATGACGGTGGACTTCTCGGTGGAGCGGAAGTCGTTCGCGCCCATGGTGGCGACGTTCGTCTTCGACTCGGTGGTCCAGGCGCCCATGCGGTGCGGGTGCGTCTTGGCGTAGTTCTTGACCGAGGCGGGGGCGCGGCGGTCGGAGTTGCCCTCGCGCAGGACCGGGTTGACGGCGCTGCCCTTGACCTTGTCGTAGCGGGCGCGGATGTCGCGCTCCTCGTCGGTCTTCGGGTCGTCCGGGTAGTCCGGGAGGGCGTAGCCCTGGCCCTGGAGCTCGGCGACCGCGGCCTTGAGCTGCGGGATCGAGGCCGAGATGTTCGGAAGCTTGATGATGTTGGCTTCCGGGGTCTTCGCCAGCTCACCGAGCTCGGCGAGGGCGTCGGCGATCCGCTGGCTCTCCTGGAGGTACTCCGGGAAGACGGCGATGATCCGACCGGCCAGGGAGATGTCACGGGTCTCGACATTCACACCGGCCGTCGACGCGTATGCCTGGATCACAGGCAGGAAGGAATACGTCGCGAGGGCCGGGGCCTCGTCAGTGTGCGTGTAGATGATGGTCGAGTCAGTCACCGGATGCTCCGCTCCACAGTCTGCGTCTCTCGTCTGCAACATTGCTCGACATCAAGATATCTCGTGATCGGGCCGCTCTGGACAGCCCCCGGCCGCCAGTCCGGGAGACGCGTGTCACGCGGGCCCCGGCGGGCCCCGGAAAAGGCGAAAGCGCCGCCCCCGGCTTGTCCCGGCCAGGGGTGGCGCTCAGGCATTCAGGCCTTGATCAGGCCCGTACGGCAGATCAGGCGGCGTAGGCCTTCGGGTCCGGGCCGTACTGGTTCGGCTGCGGCTGACCGGCGGTGGCCAGGAGAACGATGAACCAGATGAAGCCGACGAAGGGCACCAGGCCGATCAGGATCCACCAGCCGGACTTGCCGGTGTCGTGCAGGCGGCGGACGGCGACACCCAGGCTCGGCAGGAGGACGGCGACGAAGTAGAGGCTGTACAGGACCGGGGAGGTGCCCAGCACGCCGTCGAGGATCGTCAGGATGACCGCGGCGGCCAGGTTGAAGAGGAAGAACATCCAGTACTCCTGGCGGCGCGCGCGGCCGGAGAAGACGGCGTACTTCTTCAGAACGTCAAGGTAGTGGTTCATGAGGGTCCCCCCAGAGGACGGTTGGTTCGGCCCGTCCTGCTGGAGCAAGCCGGGGCAGAACTTATGCCCCCCTTACGTCGCGGTCAAGCCACTTCCGGGGAGGCCAAATCGGCTGGACCGCCCGATTTCCGGCACCGGAGTTACGACTTCGGGACACAGCCGCAACACCATGTCCCTGAACGTCCGAAACGTCCGCACACGAGGCCCACTTGACGCCCCCGCAGCTGCTCTGATCGTTACCCACATCGTTATCGCCCCGCGACACCGCGGGCCGGGACGGGGAGGAGGGCTCCGCCCCGGTCCGCGGCGCACCGTCAGCCGATGCGGAAGGAGTCCCCGTAGACCTTCCAGTCGAGCGGCGTATCGAGGTTCAGATTGCCCTTCTTCAGGAAGACCCGCTGCGCGGTGTCGACCCGGCTGGTGTCGCT
This sequence comes from Streptomyces sp. NPDC040545, assembly GCF_055595065.1. Classification (NCBI taxonomy): domain Bacteria; kingdom Bacillati; phylum Actinomycetota; class Actinomycetes; order Kitasatosporales; family Streptomycetaceae; genus Streptomyces; species Streptomyces sp. NPDC040545. Next base: position 198,120 of record NZ_JBVIWA010000002.1, on the reverse strand, counting down.
GTGCGCCTCCTCCTGCTTCATCGCCCAGACCCGGGCGTCGAGGAAGGCGTGCAGGTATGCGGTCTCGTTGCCGCCCTGGGACGGGGGCTTGGCCTTGGACAGGGCGCGCTTGCGGATGTTGCGGAAGCTGGTGGAGTCGCCGCCGTCGCCGTGCATGACGATGGCGTCGTAGTACATGAACTGGCCCAGCACGCCGATCCCGTCGGACTTGCCCTGGTTCACCGACGGGTTGAAGTAGACCCGGTCGCGCTCGTGGTCCTGGGCCCTCCTGAAGTCGGCGTCCTGGGCCGCCTTCGCCCAGTCCTTGGTGAAGTTCGGATCGAGGCCGGCGTGCGAGTCGCTGCCGTCGACCTTGCGCAGGGCGGGGAGGTACTTGGCGAGGACGTTGCCCGGCTTGATCTGGGTGTAGTACTCGACGAGGTCGAGCATGTCTCCGGTGCCGGAACAGAATCCGATGATGCCGGCCGTGTAACCGCGGCCGTCGTCTATGTCCTCTATGTACTTGTACTGCGCCTTCCAGTCCAGCGAGGAGTTCTCCGCGCTGGAGACGATCTTCATGGCGATCTCCTTCTTCGCCGGATCGTCGAGTCCTGCGGCTGCCACCGCCGTGCTCTCCGCCGCAGGGGCGGGGGCCGTGGTGGCGTGGGCGGCGACGGGGACGGCGATCAGCGCACTGCCGAGCAGTGCGCCGATCGCCAGCATCTTGCGGTGGGGGGTGAACACAAGGCCTCCATCTGGTAGTTGAGGCGTCCCAGCTTCGTTAGGAAACTTTACTACCAGAGCTGACGGCAGCTCAATACCCGGGCGCACCCCAAGGAATGACCCCGTCCGGTCAGAGCCAGCCGTTACGCCTGAAGCCCCGGTGGATGACGAAGCAGGCGAGCGCCATCACGCCGAGGACCAGCGGATAGCCGTAGGTCCAGTGCAGTTCGGGCATGTGGTCGAAGTTCATGCCGTACACGCCGCAGACCATGGTCGGGACGGCGACGATCGCCGCCCATGCCGTGATCTTGCGCATGTCCTCGTTCTGGGCGACGGTCACCTGCGCCAAGTGGGCCTGCAGGATGGAGTCGAGGAGGTTGTCGTAGGCGCCGATCTGCTCCGTGGCCCGGGTCAGATGGTCCGCCACGTTCCGGAAGTACGCGCGGGTCTCCGGCGGGATGACCGGTATCGGCTGCGTGGCCAGCTGCTGGAGCGGACGGCTCAGCGGTGCCACCGCCCGTCGCAGCTCCAGGAGTTCGCGCTTGAGCTGGTAGATCCGGCCCGCGTCGCCGCGGCCTCCGTCCTCACTGAACACCGCGGTCTCGACGGCGTCGATGTCGTTCTGCACCGCGTCCGTCACGCCCACGTAGTCGTCGACCACGTGGTCGGCCATCGCGTGCAGAACGGCCGCGGGTCCGTTGGCCAGTTGGTCCGGGGCGGCCTCCAGCTCCTCGCGGACCGGGCCCAGCGTGCCGCGGCCGCCGTGCCGGATGGTGATGATGAAGTCCTGGCCGGTGAAGGCCATCAGTTCGCCGGTCTCCACCACCTCGCTGGTCGCGGTCAGCTCCTCGTGCTCCACGTAGCGCACGGTCTTGAAGACGGAGAACAGCGTGTCGTCGTAGCGCTCCACCTTGGGGCGCTGGTGCGCGTTCACGGCGTCCTCGACCGCGAGGGGGTGCAGGCCGAACAGCTCGGCGAGCCCGGCCAGCTCCGACCTCGCCGGCTCGTGCAGGCCGATCCAGACGAAGCCGTCACCCGTCTTGCGGACCCGGCGCAGCGCCTCCTCGACCTCCGCGCAGTCGTCCTGCCGGACGCCGTCCCGGTAGATCACGCAGTTGACCACCGCACTGCCGAGCGGGGAGCGGGACGGGTGGCTGAGGTCGACGGCCCGCCGGTAGCTGCGCCGCACGACCCGGCGCAGGTTGCTGAACATGGACAAGGCGTACTCCCCTTCGGCGGATCAGCGGCCAGTCTGCCATCGCCACCGGAACGCCTGCGTCCGGGCTCACCGCCCCGGGCGGTAGTTCGCCGTCCGGGGCGGTACTCCGCCGTCCGCGTCAGACCTTGTCGATGAACACGCTCGTCGACTTCACCCGCGCCGTGGCCCGCGCGCCGACTTCCAGCCCGAGTTCCTCCACCGCCTCGCGCGTCAGCAGCGACACGATCCGGTGGGGTCCGGCCTGGATCTCCACCTGCGCGTCGACCGTGCCGAGCTTCACCCCGGTGACGATGCCGGGGAAGGCGTTGCGGGCCGAGGTGTACGGGGCCTCCTCGCCCTCGGCGCCCTCCTGTGCGGCCTCGACGCAGAAGGCGGCCAGGTCGGGCCCGTCCACCATCCGGCGTGTGCCCTCGCGGTGGGTGGGGAACCGGTCGGCATCCGCCCAGCGCCGGGCCGTGTCGACGCTGACGCCGAGCAGCCGGGCCGCCTGGCCGATCGTGTAGGACTCCATGGTCCGCAGCTTAGGGGGTGCGTTGTGGATCATGCCCGATCACGCCCGATCCGGACCGATCCGGATCGGGCCCGGTCACCCGGCAGGGTGGCGGAGCGACTCCCGGGCCGCCGCCGCGATCACTTCCGCGACCGTCGACAGCGCGGGCGAGTCGAGCCTCCACTGCTGCCAGTACAGGGGTACGTCCATCGGTCGGAGCGGCTCCAGCAGCACCAGCTGCCCCGTCCGCACCAGCGGTCTCGCCTGCTGCTCCGGCACCAGCCCCCACCCCAGCCCCGCGACCACCGCGTCCCGGAAGCCCTCCGACGTCGGTATGTAGTGCCGTACCGGCCCCGCACCGGCCGGCGGATCCCCCGTCAGCGCGCGGACGAAGGCGTCCTGGAGGTCGTCCTTGCGGTCGAAGACGATCGTCGGCGCCTCGCGCAGGTCCCGCTCCGGCTCCCCCGTCAGGTACCGGGCCGCGAACGCGGGGCTCGCCGTCGGCAGGTACCGGGCCAGTCCCAGCATCCGTACGCTGCACCCGGCCACCGGGTCGGGCGAGGAGGTCACCGCCGCCATCACCTGTCCCTCCCGCAGCAGCGCGGTCGTGTGGGACTCGTCCTCGCGGTGGAGCTCGATGCAGACCGGCGGATCCTGCGGCACCCGCGCGAGCGCGGGCAGGAACCAGGTGGCGAGGGAGTCCGCGTTCACCGCGATCGGCAGCCGCACCGGGCCCATCCCGTCGGCCATCCCCAGCTCGGCGCGCGCGTCGCGCTCCAGGCGGGCCAGCTGCCGGGCGAAGCGGATCACCACCTCCCCGGACTCGGTCACCCGCACCGGCTTCGTCCGCATCAGCAGCACCCGCCCGGTCCGCTGCTCCAGCGCCTTGACCCGTTGGCTGACCGCGGAGGGGGTCACGTGCAGGGCGGCCGCCGCCGCGTCGAAGGTGCCCTCGTCCACCACGGCGAGCAGCGTGCGTACCTGGTCCAGCGGAAGCTCGTCCATCACAAGCGCTAATGGTACGTAAAAATCTTTAGCTGTACTGAACCGATCTCGCTGCCTACCGTCGAGGTCATGAACTACGGCATCGTCACCGCGGCCCTGGCCGGCTTCGGCAGCGGACTCTCCCTCATCGTCGCCATCGGCGCGCAGAACGCCTTCGTCCTCCGACAGGGCGCGCGCCGCCACGCGGTCCTCGCCGTGGTCGCCATCTGCGCCGTTTCCGACGCGGTCCTCATCTCCCTCGGCGTCGCCGGCGTCGGCGCCTTCGTCACCGCCTGGCCGGCCGCGCTCACGGTGGTCGGGCTCGCCGGAGGCGGGTTCCTGATCTGCTACGGGGTCCTGGCGGCCCGCCGGGTGCTGCGGCCCGCCCCCGGCGCCGCCCTCACCACGGAGGGGGCGACGAGCGGGTCCGCCCGCCGGGCCGTGCTGACCGCTCTGGCCATGACCTGGCTCAACCCGCACGTCTACCTGGACACCGTGCTGCTCCTCGGTTCGCTGGCCGCCGACCGCGGCGACCTGCGGTGGGCCTTCGCCGTCGGGGCCGTGCTGGCCAGCCTGACCTGGTTCGCCGGTCTGGGTTACGGGGCCCGGCTGCTGAGCGGCCTGCTCGCCCGCCCGGCCGCCTGGCGGGTCCTCGACGGGCTGGTCGCCGCGACCATGGTCACCATGGGCGGCCTGCTGCTGGCCCGCGCCTAGTGCTGTGGCCGGGAAGGTTCACCGGGTCACGACGCCCGGCACGGCGCCTCGCCGCGTTGTCGGACCGCGCAAGTACGTCCCGTACGAGCCGCGGTCCTCCGCCTTGCGATCCACCGCACCGGACGACGCGACCCGGCAAACCTTCCCGGCCACAGCACTAGGGAGTGTCCGCATGTCGGCGCCGGGCGCCCGCCGCGGCCGGGGCATAGTGCTGGTGCCGCCGACCCGATCCCCTGGAGCCCGCCGTGCCCGACCGTCCCTCCCCGCTCGTGGCCGCCACCGGGGTCGTCCTGGACACGCGCGGGCGCGTCCTCGTACTGACCACCCCCGGCCGGACGGACCCGGAGCTTCCGGGCGGCGCGGTCCAGGACTCCGAGACCCCGGAGGAAGGGCTGGCCCGCGCGCTGCGGGAAGGGCTGGGCCTCGCCCGGCCGGCCGGCCGCCTGCTGGCGGTGGACTCCCGCCCGCCCGGCCAGCCCGGCCCGGCCGGCACCTCCGGCCGCTCCCTGGTCGTGCACGTCCACCTCGTCGGCCCGCTGCCACCGCCCGAGGCCGCGGCGGTCTCCTTCCCCGCCGGGGCGACCACCGACGCCCGCTGGCTCCCGCCGGAGGCGGCCTGTGCGATGCTGCCCGCCCGTACCGCGCCCCGGCTGCGCGCCGCACTGGCCGCCCTGCACACCGGCTCCTTCGCCCACCTCGTCGACGGGGTGCCCCAGCCGGGCTCCCCGGCCGGGCTGGACCCGGCCCGGCGGGTGGCCCTGGAGCACTCGGGCACCCTCGACCCGGCCAGCCACCGGGCCAGCCGTCCCAAGGCCGTGACCGCGGCGAGCGTGCTGTTCACCGGCTCCGACGGCCGGATCCTGCTGGTGCAGCCCGCGTACGGCAGGTCCGATCGCTGGAACCTGCCCGGCGGCGGCATCGACAGCGACCTCGGCGAGATCCCGCGCGCCGCCGCCCGGCGGGAGGTCCACGAGGAGCTCGGCCTCGACCTCGCCCCGGGCCGGCTGCTCGCCGTCAACTGGTCCCACAAGCCCGGCCGTCCGGCCCGTATCAGGTTCCTCTACGACGGCGGCGTCCTCGACGCCCCCACCCTCGCCCGGATCCGGCTGGACCGGACCGAGCTGCTCCAGTGGCGCACCGTCGCCTCCGCGGAACTCCCGGGCCTGGTCAAACCCGCCCTGCGGCGCCAGATCACCGCCTGCCTGGCCGCCCGCGCCGCGGGCACCGGTCCGCTGGAACTCCACGCGGGCCGCCCCTGACCGACGGTCCCGGACGCCGCCGCGCCGGGCCGCGGCGGCGGGGTTACCGTCGGCGGCATGGACGGTGATCGCCGGCAGTGGCGCCAGTGCTTGCTCGGCGGGGCGGTGTTCGCCGTGTGCATGGCGGGCACCACGCTGCCCACCCCCCTGTACGGGCTCTACCAGGAGAAGTTCGGCTTCTCCGAGCTGGTGGTGACCGTCGTGTACGCCGTGTACGCCTTCGGGGTGATCGGCGTACTGCTGCTGGCGGGCAACGCCTCGGACACCGTCGGCCGGCGGCCCGTGCTGCTGGCCGGCCTGGCCTTCTCGGCGGCGAGCGCCGTCTGCTTCCTGTGCGCCACCGGCATGGGCTGGCTGTACGCGGGCCGGCTGCTGTCGGGGCTGTCCGCCGGCCTGTTCACCGGGGCCGCCACGGCCTACGTGATGGAACTGGCGCCGAGCGGCGGTGCCTCCCGGGCCACGTTCGTGGCCACGGCCGCCAACATGGGCGGGCTGGGCTGCGGCCCGCTGCTCGCCGGGGTGCTCGCGCAGTACGCCGCCTGGCCGCTGTACCTGCCGTTCGCCGTGCACCTCGCACTGGTGGCGGTCTCGGCCGTCGTCCTGGTGCGGCTCCCCGAGACCGTGCGCGACCGGAAGCCGCTGAGTACCGTACGGCCGCAGCGGCCCGGCCTGCCCGCGCGGGTGCGGTCGGTGTTCGTGCCCGCGGCGATCGCCTCCTTCGTGGGCTTCGCACTGTTCGGGGTGTTCACCTCGGTCAGCCCGGCCTTCCTCGCGCAGTCCCTGGACGTGCACAACCGCGCGGTGAGCGGGCTGATCGTCGCGCTGGCCTTCTTCGCCTCGACCGCCGGCCAACTGGCGGTCGGCCGGGTGGGGGTGGGCCGGTCGCTGCCGCTGGGCTGCGCGGGGCTGCTCGCCGGGCTGGCGCTGCTCGCGAGCGCGCTGTGGTGGGACCTGCTGGCGCTGGTGGTGGCGAGCGCCGTCGTCGGCGGGGCCGGGCAGGGGCTGGCGTTCCGCGGGTCGCTGGCCACGGTGGCCGCGGCCTCGCCGCCGGACCGGCGCGCGGCCGTGATCTCGATGCTGTTCGTGGTGGCGTACGCGGGCATCTCGCTGCCGGTGATCGGGGTGGGGCTGCTGGTGGGCCCGATCGGTCTGGAGGGCGCCGGGCTGGTGTTCATCGCCTGCATGGCCGTCCTGGTCACGGCTGCGGCCGGCTATCTGCTGCGGCGGCCCGCGCGGGCGAGCGCCTGAGCGCGTACGTGCGTACGCGGGGCCCCGTGCGGCGGCCGCCGGGCGTCACCCCGGCCGGCCCCGGCCGCTCAGCTCGTCGCCGAGCGGGCTGCGGCGGTAGAGGACCTGCCGTCCGTCGCGCGCCCGGGAGACGAGGCCGGTGGCGTACAGCACGCCCAGGTGCTGGGAGACGGCGCTCGCGGTGACCCCGAGGCGGCGGGCCAGCTCGACGGTGGGCAGCGGCTCGTCGAGCAGGCCGAGCAGTCTCGCCTTGGGGGCGCCCAGCAGAGACACCAGGGCGGCCGTCCCGGCGACGGGCTCGCGCACCCAGAGGGTCGCAACGCCGCGGCTCGGGTACGCCAGCGTCGGCGCCTCCTCGGGACTGACCGGGGGTGCGGGCTTGTGCGCGAACACCGACGGTACGAGGAGCAGCCCGCGGCCGGACGCGACGACGTGGTGCCGGCTGACCATCTGTCCGATGTGCAGCACGCCGTCGTGCCAGCGCAGGTTCGGGTGGATGTCGGCGAAGAGGAGGCGGGCCCCGCCCATGGCCAGCTGCCGCGCGCGGTAGGTCATGTCGGCCTCCAGCAGGAGGCGCATCTGCGGCCACATCGGCCGGACGGCGGCCTCCCAGTACCGGCGCAGCAGCGCGCAGAGGGCGTCGCGGAGCCCGACGACGGGCCCGTCGTCGGGGGCGAGGGCGGCGAGCAGCGGGGCGGGGAGCGGGTCCGGGGCGTGCGCGGCCAGCAGGTCGCGGCGGACCAGGCCGGGGGGCGTCCGGCCGACGGTGGCCAGTTCCTCCTCGAAGGAGGGGGCGAAGCTCGCGGGCCGCGGGGTGAGGAAGTCGGGCAGGGTGCGCCGCACCGCGACCACGGACATCAGCAGCTCGGTGTCGAGCCCGTCGAGTGCGTCCAGTGTGCCGAGGGCGGACCTGCGCCACGGGAGGTGCAGGGCGGAGAGCCCCGGCTCGCGCAGTACGCGCAGGCTGAGCACGGTCTCGTACAGGGGGGAGAGTGCGAACCGGGTGTCGGCGAGGTCCTCGACGCCGAGCTCGAAGCTGATCATCAAGGCATACGCTACATCGTTTGTCGCGTGCGGTGACGTGCCGTGAACTCCCTTCATGACAACTCCTGGCACGTCGAACGCCGTTCACCGGGGGTCCGGGATGAGCCGCCGGCTGCTCCTGCTCCTCACCCTGACCTGCGCCGTCGGCGTGGGCACCGTCTACTTTCCGCAGGCGGTCAGCCCGCTGGTCGTCACGGCCCTGCACGTATCGCCCGGCTCCGCCGGCCTCGTGGTGACCTCGGTCCAGATCGGCTACACGGCCGGGATCTTCCTGCTGGTGCCGCTCGGCGACCGGCTCCCGCACCGCCCGTTCCTCGTCACCCTGCTCGCCCTGACCGGCGCCGGGCTGCTGGCCGCCGGCTGCGCGCCGGGGCTGGCGCCGCTCCTGGCCGCCTCGGCCGTCGTCGGTGTGACGACCGTGGCCGCGCAGGTCATCGGTCCGCTGGCGGCCGGTCTGGTGGCCGCCGACCGCCGGGGAGCCGTACTGGGCACCTTGCTGAGCGGTTCGACCGGCGGCATGCTGCTGGCCCGCACCTTCGGCGGGACGCTCGGTGAACGGCTGGGGTGGCGGGCCCCCTACCTGGCGGCCGGTGCCGTGGCCCTGCTGCTGGCCGCTGTCCTGGGCCGCGCCCTGCCGGTCACCACCCCGACCTCGCGCCGGCCGTACCCGGCGCTGCTGGCCGAGCCGCTGCGCCTGCTGCGCACCGAGCCGGAACTGCGCCGCTCCTGCCTCTACCAGGCGGCGGTCTTCGGTGCCTTCTCGGCGGTCTGGACGTGCCTGGCGCTGCTGCTCACCGGCCCGGCGTACGGCCTGGGCGCCGACGCGGTGGGGGTGCTCGCCCTGGTGGGCGCGGTGACCATGCTGTGCACCCCGTACGCCGGGCGCCTGGTGGACCGCACGGGAGCGGACCGGGTGAACCTCGCCTGCCTGCTCGGGGTCCTGCTCTCGGCCGCGGTCCTCGCGGCGGGCGCCGGCGGCGGGGCGGCGGGACTGGCCGCGCTGGCGGGCGGCACGCTGCTGCTCGACGTCTCGATGCAGTCCGGCACGGTCGCGAACCTGGCCCGGGTGTACGCCGTGCGTCCCGATGCCCGCAGCCGGCTCAACACCGCGTACATGACCTGCGCGTACCTGGGCGGCAGCGGCGGGTCCTGGCTGGGCGTACGGATCTACGGCCGGGCCGGCTGGCAGGGCGTGTGTGCGCTCGTGGCCCTGCTCTGCGTGATCGCCCTGGCCCGGCACCTCGCGGCGCCGCAGGGGCGCGGCACACGAGAGGCGGGGGGCGATGGGCGGGGCGTCCCGGTGCCGGTCGGCATCGGGGGCCCGCCCACCGCCGCCCCGCCTGTCGGTTCAGCCGGTCGAACGGTGTGACGGTGGTGCGACGGATCAGACCGCCGGAACCGGGTAGGTCGGGTACTCGACGCCGGACACGTGCTGGACCACACGGATGACCTGGCAGGAGTAGCCGAACTCGTTGTCGTACCAGAGGTAGAGGATGGCGTTGTCGCCGTCCACCTTGGTGGCGCCCGCGTCGACGATCGAGGAGTGGCGCGAACCGACGAAGTCCATGGAGACCGCGTCGGGAGCCGTGGTGAAGTCGATCTGGCGCTTGAGCGGCGAGTGCAGCGAGACGTCGCGGAGGTAGTCGAGGACCTCTTCGCGGGTGGTCTCACGGCCCAGGCGCAGGCTCAGGATGGCGATCGAGACGTCCGGGACGGGGACGCGGATCGAGCTGCCGGTGATCGGCGCCTTCAGGTCCGGCAGCGCCTTGGCGACGGCGGAGGCGGCACCAGTCTCGGTGATGACCATGTTCAGCGGCGCGGAGCGGCCACGACGGTCGGCCTTGTGGTAGTTGTCCAGCAGGTTCTGGTCGTTCGTGAACGAGTGGACGGTCTCCACGTGACCGCGCAGGACACCGTACTCGTCGTCCATGGCCTTGAGCGGCGGGACGATCGCGTTGGTGGTGCAGGAGGCGCAGGACAGGATCTGCTCGTCCGGCTTGATGGTGTCGTGGTTGACGCCGTGGACGATGTTGGGGACGTCGCCCTTGCCCGGGGCGGTCAGCACGACCTTGTCGATGCCGGGGCGCAGGTGCTTGGACAGACCCTCGCGGTCGCGCCACTTGCCCGTGTTGTCGATGAGGATGGCGTCCTTGATGCCGTACTCGGTGTAGTCCACCTCGGACGGGTCGTTCGCGTAGATCACCTTGATGGCGTTGCCGTTGGCGATGATCGTGCTGTTCGCCTCGTCGACGGTGATCGTGCCCTGGAACTGGCCGTGGATCGAGTCGCGGCGCAGCAGCGAGGCGCGCTTGACCAGGTCGGCCTCGCCGCCCCCGCGGACGACGACGGCGCGCAGGCGCAGGCCGTTGCCGGAGCCGGCCTTCTCGATCAGCAGGCGGGCGACGAGGCGGCCGATGCGGCCGAAGCCGTACAGGACGACGTCGCGGCCGTCGCCACGCTCGATCTTGTTCGCGCCGGTGGCGCCGGCGACGGCCTCGGCGGTGAACTCCGCCACCGAGAGGCCGCGGTCGTCGCTCTTGTACTCCGCGGCGAGCATGCCGATGTCGATCTGGGACGGGCCGAGATCGAGGGTGGTGAGCACCTGCAGGAACGGCAGCGTCTCGGTGACCGAGAGCTCCTCACCGTCGATCTGCCGGGCGAATCGGTGGGTCTTGAGGATGCTGACCACCGACTTGTTCACCAGGGAACGGCTGTGGAGCAGGATCGTGACGTCCCGCTCCCGGTGCAGCTTCCCGATGATCGGGATCATCGACTCCGCGATCTCCTCGCGGTTCTTCCAGCTGGTGAACGAGTCCTCATTGACAGTCACAGGATTATCTTTCGAGCTAGGCGGTGCTCATATGCTAACCCGCCGCCATTTTGGTCACTTAAGCGGTACCCACCGTGTCGGGAACGGGCACTATGTGACATGAATTTGTACGGATTTTCAATGGTTCGCCGTCAGAACGTGCCCCGGATCCTCATGCCGAGCGGACGGCCGTCCGGGTCGACCAGCAGGTGGTGCAGGGGGGTCGCGAGCACCCGCCGGGTCACGGACAGCTCCGGGGGCTCGTACCGGCGCAGCCGGCCCGGCGGCCGCGGACCGGGGCGGCCGCCCGAGTGCCAGGCGTCCAGGGCTGCCGCGCTCGCGGCGAAGGCGTCGAAGGCGGCCTCCGGGTCGCACAGCCCGTCCGCCTCCCCGGCCTCGGCGTGCTCGCACATGAGCTCCAGCCGCAGCTTCCGGGCGAAGGCCCGCGCTCCGTCCCCCAGTCCTCCCGGGTCGGCCGGCCGCCGCGGGTCGGGGTGCTCGTCGTACACGGCGCAGCCGAGCTCGGAATCGTGCGTCCACGAACGGAGGTTGATGTTGTCGGAGCCGACCGAGGCCCAGACGTCGTCGATCACGCAGACCTTGGCGTGGACATAGACCGGTGTTCCCGCCCGGTTCTCCAGGCCGTACACCGCGACCCGGTCGCCGCCGGCCCGGCGCAGCTCGTCCAGGGCCGTGATCCGCCCGATCAGGTTCATCGGCAGGGTGAGCGGACCGTCCTCCTCCGGGATGCTGGGGACGACCGCGATCACCCGCAGCCGTGGGTGATCGCGCAGCGCCCGGGCGAAGCGGTCCACCACCCGGGGCGACCACAGGTACTGGTCCTCCAGGTAGATCAGCACCCGGGCCCGCCGCAGGGCCTTGGCGTACCCGCGGGCGATGCTGCGCTCGCCGTCCGGGGCGAAGGGGTAACCGGACAGCAGCCGGTTCGGATAGGTCCGCAGCAGTTGGACGTTGTGCGTGCCACAGGGCTCCGGATCGGGTGCCTGCGGTGGCAGCGGGTCCGCGCTGACGTCCTCGCGGTGCATCAGCTCCCGCAGGCGGGTGAGCGGGCTCCGGCTGAGCGGAGCCGGATCCTCCCAGCGCTCGCGGAAGACGGCCTCGACGTCGCCCACGACCGGCCCGCGCAGGGCGAGCTGGACGTCGTGCCACGGCGGGTGCGGACCGTAGGCTGCGGCGAGGGGCAGCGACTGACGGTCGCCGCGGTGCGAAGCGTCGTCGTTGCGGTTGTGACAGAGGTCGGTCCCGCCGACGTAGGCCACGTCGAGCTCCGGGCGGCCGGGGTGGCGCAGCACGACCAGTTTCTGGTGGTGGGAGCCGCCGGGCCGCACGCGCATGTCGAGCAGGCACTCACCGCCGGCCCGCGCGAGTTCCTTGCCGAGGTGGAGGTTCTCCTCTTGGCTGAAGTGAAGACCGTCCAGGTGGGAACGCCACAGCAGGCCCTTGACGATGACGCCGCGCTCGGCCGCCCGGCACAGGACGGAGCCGATCTCGGTGCCGGGTCCGGCGAGCCGCTCGTCGGGGTCGCCGCGCCAGTCGGTGAACAGGAACAGATCGCCCGGACCCATCGCGCGGACGGCCGCCAGGAGCTCCGCGAAGTAGACGGCTCCGTGGACCAGGGGCCGTACGTCGTTTCCCGTGGACCAGGCTGTGCCGTCGGGCCGGCGCCGGTCCAGGCGTGTCGCGGGGTTGCCGCGTTCAGCGGGAAGCAGGAGCCAGTCGGCGTGTGTCACGGCACCGGCTCCCCGCCCGCGCGCTACCAGGAGTGACGGTGGTCATGTGCTCCTCCGATCGCGCCGGTGTCCCGCAGTCCCAGGCTAGCCGCGCCCGGGAGGGGCGGCCCGCTCAGCCCACGGGTTCGACGGCGGCACCGCGGCCGGCCGGCGCCTGCGGCGCCGCGCCCCGGCGCGTCCCGCGGAGGACCACGTCGGCCATCCGCCGCTCGGGGCCGCTCCGGCGCAGGTAGCGGTAGCCGAGGAAGGCCGCCGGGCCGAAGAACACCTGAGCCGGGATGAGGGCCGGCGCGTGGCCGGTGACCGCGGCGAGGACGTGCAGCGTGGCGACCGGGGCCACCGCGCCGAAGAGGGTCACCAGCGCGATGCCGGTCCGCAGCCCCGGCTTCCCGTACGCCTTGTAGGCGGTGGTGGTGAACAGGGCGTACGCCAGCAGGTCGCCCATGCCGACCACCGCCCCCAGGTCCTCCCCGATGCGCAGGCCCGCGGCGGGCGCGTACGGATACCCCTGGATGGCGTCGGACAGCTGCTGGGTGAGCGGTACGACCCAGGCGAAGAAGGCGTCGTACGCGGTGAGCGCGAGCAGGAACCACGCGACGTTCTCGAGCCGCATGCCGCCCTGCACGTTGAGGTTCGTGGCGGAGACGACGATCAGTGCGACGACGGCGCTGTTCGCCACCCAGTACGGCGGCGCGGTCTCGCCGAAGGCCAGGTGCGAGACGAGGACGCTCGCGATCAGTACGGCGATCAGCGCCCAGCGCAGCCGGCCGTTCCCGATCACGGGCTGGTAGCCGACGGACAGTCCGCCCGCGAAGACGAGGGCGAGCACCACCGGGAGGACCGCTCCGGGCAGCGTCAGATAGACGTACGGCAGCGCCAGGACGAAGCCCATCATCATGAAGATGTCGCTGCCGTTGAAGACGCCGACGGGCGGCCTCGGGGTGCGTACGGCACGGAAGTAGGCGATCGCACCGGCGCACACCCCGACCGCCAGGGCGATGGTGACCGCGAGCTGGAAGAAGACGCTCATGCGTGGCTCCGGGTGAAGGTGTGCTCCGACAGGTCGCAGCGGAGCGGGAAGAGGCGCGCTGCCTCCTCCGCGTCCACCGGCAGGACCGTGACGCGGGCGTCCACGCCCCGGACCCGCAGCCGCTCGGTCACCTCCGCCTCGGTGACCTCCTTGGAGGCGACCTCCACGTGGAGCCGGCCGTCGGCCCCGACCCCGGCCCGGTGGCGCAGCGGGAACGGCAGGCCGGGGGTGCCGTCCAGCGCCTCCAGGATGTCGCGCGGGGTCACGACGGCGTCGGCGGTGCGGTGCAGTGTGCCCGCCTTGCCGAGGATGTGGGAGACGGCGGGCACGGCCGCCAGCTCGCAGTCCGGTTCGCCGTCCAGGGTGCGGACCACGTCGCCGGTGTTGTACCGCAGGACCGGCATGCACTCCCGGTAGGGGAAGTAGGGGGTGACCGTCAGTTCGCCGAGCCGGCCAGGGGCGGCGGGCTCGCCGGTCACCAGGTCGAGCACCTCGGTGTACCCCATGTTGGGGTCGATGTGGAGGTGGCGCTCGCTGCAGGTGCGGCCGCCGACCGGCAGCAGTTCGGTCATGCCGAAGGCGTCGCCGACGGTCGGGGCGCCGAAGGTCTCGCGCAGGGCGTCCGACAGGCTCCGTGACAGCATCTCCCCGCCGGCGTAGACCGCGCGCAGCGCGAAGTCGCCGGGTCCGCAGCCGCGTTGCCGGGCGGCGGTGACCATCTGCCCGAGGTAGCTGGGGTTGCCGGTGAGGATGGTGGGCCGGGTGCCGCCGACCTCGGTGAGCAGGTGCTCGACGGACTCGTCCGGCGGGATCTGTCCGACGACGTGGCACGAGGCGTTGGCGAGCCGGCACACCTCGACGTCCTCCTGCACGGCGGCCGTCGCCCTGGAGCTGAGGTTGATCTGCATCCGGTCGCCGGGCCCGAGATCGCCGCGCAGCACCAGGGACAGCGCGATCAGCGCGGGCCACAGTTCCATCTCGTAGCGGGAGAGCCAGATCTGCACGGGGCGGCCGGTGGTACCGGTCGTCTGGGTCGCCAGGTAGGGGGTGCCGCACAGGAAGTCGGCGGGGCGTTCGACGAGGTCGGCCTTGCGGGTCACGGGGATCGCGGCGAGCGTCGCGGCGCTCACGCCGTCGAGGTCGATGCCGGCGAGGCGCTCCCGGTAGAAGGGGGAGTGTCTGGCGAGCCTGCGTACGGTCCGCCGGAGCGCGCGGTCCTGCAGGTCCCTGCGCTCCTCGGGATCGGCGAACGGTCCGTCGGCCAGTTCGTCGACGTCGTCGCCGAGCGAGCCGAACTCCTCCAGCGTGAGGAGGGCGTCGGCGACCAGTCGCTCGACGGCCCGTACGTTCAGCCGCCGGCCGAACACCATGGCCATGGCCACCCGGACCTGGCGGACACCGGTCTCCAGCACTCATACCTCCCTGGGGCGTGGCGGAGGGGTGGGAGCGACGCGCCGCTCCCACCCCTCACTTCTTCGTCAGCTGGCGGAACAGGTGGCGAAGAAGACCGCCGTCATGGCGCCCATGACGTACTTGAACTGCTTGGCGCTCGTCTTGATCGCGCTCATCGGATCCTCCTTGTTCGTTCCGGGCGGACGGTCCCTCAGGCTCCTCCGAAGTCGCCGTAACGTTCCGTCACTTGGACGAGAACACAATGGCGCGATCGGATCGCACGGGCAATGATCTGGTCCATTCAACGGACCGGTGAACGGGGGAAGGCACCACCGATACCTCCGACCAGCCGGTACGAACGGGGAGTTCTGGTTCCGTCCGACCGACGGGGCCAGGCGTGAAAGGGGGACCGCCCATGGCCAGATCCGGCGCAGAGGGGCGGGGCGTACTGGAAGGAGCGTTCGCGTTGATGGAGGTGCTCGCCGAGGGCGAGGAAGTCGGGCTGACCCGCCTGGCGACGGACGCGGAACTGCCGAAGGCCACCGCCCACCGGCTGCTGGGCCAGCTGGTGGCCCTGGGCGCGGTGCAGAGCCGCTCCGGCCGCTACCGGCTCGGGGCGAGGGCCTTCCGCCTGGGACAGGCATGGCACCCGGCGCGGGCGCTGCGCGCGGCATCGGCCCGGCCGCTGCGTGAGCTCGCCTCGGCGAACGGCGGGCTGACCCTCAGCCTGTCGGTCGCGGAGGCGGGACAGACGATCGTCGTCGCGGGCCTGCGCGGCGAGGCGGACGACGTCTTCGCGCTGAGACCGGGCGTCGTACTGCCGCCCGGGAGCGCGGCCGAGCTGATCCTGGCGGCTTCCGCCCCGGTGGCACAGCCGCCCGAGGGGCGGACGGCCGCCTCCTGGGCCCGTGAGGTCGCCCAGGCCGGGGAGCGAGGGCTCGCCTTCCGGTACGGGGAGTGCGTGCCCTCGCTCTCGTGCGTGTCGGCGCCGGTGCTCTCCGCGTCCGGGCAGGTGGTCGCCGCCGTGGCGGCGACCAGCCCGGACGCCGGGCAGATCGCCCCGCTGGGCGGGTCCGTGGCCCGGGCGGCGGCGATGATCAGCGCGAACCTGTCCCGGCGGCCCGCCGCCGCGGCCCGGCCGCACCGCGAGTGGCCCGCCCTGCCTCCGGGCCCCCGGGCGGCGCACCCCGTCCTGGCGGGTCCGCACTAGCGGGCGCCCCGGCAACGAGGGCGGCCGTTCCGGATTACTCCGGAACGGCCCCCTCCTGCGGCCGGAGTGCCGACGGAGGGTGATCGTGCCACGCTGAATCGGGGGAACGCCGACTCCGGCGCGCCGGATCGGCTCTGCCACCGAGGAGACCGACATGGCCAGTGACGCCGGCAGGGCCCGGACCAGTCAATCGCAGCCCAGCGCCTGGACTGCGCCCACATCGGGTACGACCATCACGGCAGGCGCCCTGATGGTCTTCGCGGGTGCCATGGCTATCTTCGAAGGGATCGCGGCCCTCGCCAGGGACGACCTGTTCGTCGTGACGCGGCACTACGTGTTCGAGTTCAGCGTGACGGGCTGGGGCTGGGTCCACCTGATCGTGGGCATCGCCCTCGTCCTCGGCGGCTGCGCCGTCTTCACCGGAGCCCTGTGGGCGCGCTTCTTCGGCGTGGCCATCGCCGGTCTCGGCGCGATCGCCAATTTCCTGTGGCTGCCGTACTACCCGTGGTGGGCCGTGATCCTGATCGCCGTCAACCTGTTCGTGGTCTGGGCGCTGTGCGCGGGCATGCAACGGGAGGCCGACGCGAGCACGACCGCCTGACCTCGGCCGGAACACCCCGGGAAGGTCGGAGAACGATCGAAGGGCCGCTCCGGATTGCTCCGGAGCGGCCCTTCGATCTACGACTCTCACGAGTCGGGACGACAGGATTTGAACCTGCGACCCCTTGACCCCCAGTCAAGTGCGCTACCAAGCTGCGCCACGTCCCGATGCACGCTGACCTGGGGTTTCCCCTGGTTGAACGCGCAGGAGAACGATACCGCACTTCGCGGGGTGGTTGCGCGCACCTTTCCGTCTCCGGTCCGTCTCCGGGTCCGCGCGGCCGTGCCGCCGCCTTCAGCCCGTGTCCACGGTCAGCTCCGGATGTGCGGCGATCAGGCGCTTGGGGGCCGCCTGGAGCCAGGAGTCGGTCAGGATGGAGCGCAGCTCGGCCGTGTCGCGCACGGCGGCGAGCCGGACCCGGATCCAGGCGTAGTTGTCGTCGTGGCCCGCCCGCAGGAAGAACTTCCCGGGCTCCGCCGCGATCAGCCCGGCCCGGTCCTCCTTGGGGCACTTCACCCCGATCGAGGTGTCGTCGTCGGCGAGCGAGACGAAGATCTTCCCGCCCACCCGGAAGGTCGGCATGCCCCAGGCGGGCTTCTCACTGCTGTCCGGAAGCGACAGCGCGATCAGGCGGACGTCCTGCGCGGTCGTGGCCATCCCCGAGACTCCTCTCCACCCACCGGTGGACCCTTGTCCGACGACCGTAGCCCCCGCCACCGACCATGCCGCTCACCCCCGCCGGTCCTCCCGCTCGTGCACCAGCGCCACCAGTTCCGCCGCGAGCGCCTTCACGGTGGCGAGTCCCTCCGTCCCCCACCGCCGGGGCACCACGTCCACCGCGCACACCGTGCCCAGGACGATGCCGCGCCGGTCCGTCAGCGGCGCGCCCACGTACGACCGCACCCCGCTCTCGTCCACCACCGCGTTGCCCGCGAAGCGCGCGAAGTCCCGTACGTCCTCCAGCACCAGCGCCCGCCGCCGCACCACCACGTGCGGGCAGTAGCCGTGGTCGCGGGCGAGCACCCGCGCCGGGTACCCGCTCGCCGGGGCCTCGGCGGCGTGGTGCAGCCCGGCGAAGAACTGCCGTTCCTCGCCGATGAAGTTGACCCCCGCGTACGGTGCGCCGAGGACGTCGGCGACGCGCCGCGCGAAGGCGTCCAGTTCGGCGTCCGTACGCTCCCCCAGGCCCAGCTCGCGCAGCCGGACGGTGCGTGCGGGTGCCTCCCGGTCCACCGGCGTGAGCAGCAGGTGTCCGGTCGATTCGTAGTACGTCATGGCGGTTCCCCCGACTCCGAAGACGAAGAGCTGGCTGTGGACGTGCAGAGCAGGTGGCGGACGAGGGCGGCCAGCGCCCCCGTCCCGGAGCTCGCGAGGCGCGCGTCGCACCGTACGACGGGTACCTCGGGCCCGATCCCCACCGCCTCGCGGACCTCTTCGGGCCCGTAGCGGTGACCGCCGTCGAACTCGTTGACGGCGACGATGAAGGCGATCCCGCGCCGCTCGAAGAAGTCCACGGCGGGGAAGCAGTCGGCCAGGCGGCGGGTGTCGGCGAGCACCACCGCTCCGAGCGCGCCCGCGCACAGCTCCTCCCAGAGGAACCAGAAGCGGTGCTGGCCCGGGGTGCCGAAGAGGTAGAGCACGTGGCGCTCGTCCAGGGTGATCCGGCCGAAGTCGAGCGCGACGGTCGTCGTGGTCTTCTCCTCGACGCCGTGCAGCGGGTCGGAGCCCGCGCCGAGTCCGCTGAGGAGCTCCTCCGTGCTCAGCGGTTCGATCTCGCTGACCGCGCCCACGAAGGTGGTCTTGCCCGCCCCGAACCCGCCCGCGACCAGGATCTTCAAGGTCGCGGGCGGGGCTCCGGCGGCCGGGGCCGGGGCGGGTGCGGGGGCGTCACAGTCGCTTACGAAGGCCATCGAGCACCGCCAGGAGCAGGGACCGGTCGTCGGCGGCGAACGAGCCCCCGCCCGGGAACCGCGGCGCCTGCGCCATGACGGCCCCGTGTTCCATCAGATCGGACAGCAGCACCTTCACCACGACGGCGGGCAGCCGCAGCTGCCCGGCCACCTCGGCCACGGTGACGGTGGTGGCGCCCGCGCACATCCGCAGTGCGAGCGTGTGCTCCGCCCCGAGCGGGACGTGCGGCCGCACCCCGGTCGCGCTCACCAGCGAGAGCAGGTCGAGCGTGAAGCCCGGCCTGGTCCGCCCCCCGCTGGCGGTGTACGGGCGCATCACGCGACCCGCCGAGTCGTCGAGCCATGGTGTGTCCCGCCCCTTCGCGTACGCCCCCGTCCCGCGGGCCCTCATCGCTCCACGTCGGCGACGGGCCGCCGCGGCGGGGCCGCGAGGTACGGACGTACGCTCTTGACCAGCATCGCCATCTCGTAGCCCAGCACCCCGGCGTCGGCCTCCCGGTCGGCGAGGACGGCCAGGCAGGTGCCGGATCCGGCCGCGGAGACAAAGACGAGCGCGCTGTCGAGTTCGACCACGACCTGCCGTACCTCGGCGCCGTCCGCGAAGCGGGAGCCCGCGCTGCGGCCCAGGGAGTACAGCCCTGAGGCGAGGGCGGCCAGGTGGTCGGCGCTGTCGGCGTCCAGCCCGTGCACACAGGTCACGAGCCCGTCGGCGGTGAGGATCACGGCGCTTCGCGTGTACGGCACGCGCTGCACCAGGCCGCTGAGCAGCCAGTCGAGGTCGGAGAGCCGACCGCCGGTCTTCGTCGCCACTTCGCCGCCCATGGGGGTGCGCTCCTTGCTGCTGAGGTGAGGGGTCGGGGTCATGCCTGGTTCTCCGACTGGGCCAGGCCGAAGCCCCGTTGGAAGGCGGCCATCAGGCCCGGGTCGTGCACCGGCTGTTCCGGATCCGCGGCCCGCCGGGGTGCGGGGGCCTCGCGCAGCTGGGGCGCGAGGTGCTCCTGGGCGCGGCGCCGGGGCAGCCGTGGCCGGTCGCCCGCGGCGGGTGCGCCGGGTACGGGATCGGCCGCCGGCGCCGGTTCGGGCACGGGCGCCGACCAGGCCACCGCACCGGTCGGCGCACCCGGCACGGGCCCGACCCGGGGATCGGCCACGGGGGCCGACCAGGCCACCGCACCGGGCCCGTCCGTCGCCCCGGAACGGGGCGACGGCAGGGACGGGGGCCGGGGCTGGGGCTCCGTCCGGGGCCGGGGCACGGGCTGGGGCGCGGGTTCCGACGGGGTCGCGGCTCCGGGACCCGGCCGGGTGCCGGAGCCCGCAACGGGGGCGGGGGCGGGCGGGGCGTGGGACGGCGGAGCGGGTTCGGGTGCGGGTCCGGGGTGCGGCTCGGGGTCGTGCGGGGCTGCGGCCCCCGGGCCGCCGGAAGCCAGCCGGGCCTCCGGCAGGGGCGCCGGCAGGGGCATCCGTACCGGCTCCAGCGGTGGCATCGCCGACCCGTGACCGGTCCCCCACGAGGTGGCCCGCGAGCCGCCCGCCGCGTCGGCCGCGGTGGGCGCCTCCGCGCCCAGCAGCTCCTGCGGCAGCACCAGCACGGCGAGCACACCGCCGTAGATGTTGGACTTGAGCTCGACGGCGATGCCGTGCCGACGGGCGAGCGCCGACACCACGAACAGGCCGATCCGGCCGTCCGCCAGCAGGTGCCGGACGCTGATCTGGTCGGGGTCGCCGAGCAGGGCGTTCATCCGGTGCTGCTCCTCGGCGGGCATGCCGAGTCCGCGGTCCTCCACCTCGACCGCGATGCCGGCGGTGACCCGTTCGGCGCGCAGCACCACATCGGTGTCGGGGGCGGAGAAGACCGTGGCGTTCTCGACGAGTTCGGCCAGCAGGTGCACCACGTCCGCGACGGCGTGCCCGCGTACGCTGCCGCCGGCCGGGGGCACGACCTTGACCCGGGTGTACTGCTCGACCTCCGCGACCGAGGAGCGGAGCACCTCGCTCAGGTCGATGGGCCTGGTCCACTGGCGGCGGGACGCGGCCCCGCCCAGCACGGCGAGGTTCTCGGCGTGCCGGCGGATGCGGGTGGCGAGGTGGTCGACGTGGAAGAGCTCCTTGAGCAGGTCCGGGTCCTCGACCGTGTCCTCCAGATCGTCCAGCAGCGAGATCTCGCGGTGCACGAGGGACTGAAGCCGGCGCGCGAGGTTGACGAAGACCTCGACCTTGCGCTCGCTGTCGGTCGGCGCGGCCGGTCCGGCCACCCGCAGGAGAGTGGTGTGCGCCTCTTCGCGGGCGCCCCGCAGCTCCTGCGAGAGCAGCCAGAACTCGTCCACCCCGGCCGGATCCCCGCCGGGCAGCGGCGAGTTCGGCCCTCCGCGCACCGGGCGGGCCGGGGTCTCGCCCCGTTCCAGCCGGTCGGCGGCCGCGCGCAGCTCGCCCCGGCCGCGCACGCTGGAGCGGCGCAGCGCCTCGCACCGGTCCCGTACGGCCTTGGCGGTGCGCTGGGCGCCGAGCAGGGCTGCGGCGAGGGCGCCGACCACGAGGAGGGCGCAGCCGGTGAGCACCGGCCACAGCCGGGCGTCGCGGTCGCCGGCTCCCCCGCCGAGCTGGAGGGTGAAGATCACCGCGGCCGCGCCGCTGAGCCCCGCGGCGAGGGTGGGCAGTACGGCGGCGCGCACCAGCTGGGGGCGTATCTGCCGGCCGGGACCGGTGACGGCGTGTCTCGACGGGGCATGGCGGGCGGCGCGGAGTCCGGACATCTGCGTCCTCGGTACGTGGGGCCCGGCCCCCAGCGTTCCCGGGGCCCGGTGTTGATCACCGAATACCCACGCTAGACCCCATCGCAGCACCCCGGAGCGCCAGTTGGCGAACTTCGCCGGGGTGCTTCCCGCTCCCGGTGGAGCGCTCGTACAGCAGCCCGAATGCGCCGGTCGGCCCCTGCGCACCGCCCCGGCGGCGCCCCGCGGCAGCCGGGCGCGTCCGGCGGGGAAGCGGGGAGCGCCGCGGGCTCCGAGCACGAAGGACCCCCATGGGGTACGTCCCGTGGGGGGTCCTTATCCGCGGCTGTCGGCCGCCCGGATGTGCCGGGACGGCCCGGTCCTGCCCCGGTGGCGTGCGTTACGAGCCGACGGACTCCGGCTTCTCCTGGCCGTCGGCGGCCGCCGACGCCACCCGGGCAGCTGTCGCCACCGCTCCGCCCGCCCCGAGCGGCGGCACGGACGCGCGGCCGTCGACGGGGCCGCCCGCCGCCGTTGCGCCGACGAACGGCCGCCACCACGGTGCGGTGGGTGCGTCCGCCGAGCCGGGCTCGAAGGGCTGTCCCGGGACGGGGAGCGCGATGGCCGCGTCCGCGTTCCTCGATGCGGTCAGCGTGCCTTCGCCCGGCTCGTCCCACGGGTGCAGGGCCAGGTTGAAGGTGCCCCAGTGGATCGGCAGCATCGTCCCGTGGGGGGTGCCGCCCTGCAGGTCGAGGTGGGCGCGCATGCCCTCCTCGGGCGTCATGTGGATGTCGGGCCAGTACTCCGAGTAGGCGCCGATCTGGATCATGGTGGCGTCGAAGGGCCCGTGCTCGGCGCCGATCTCCTCGAAGCCGGGGAAGTAGCCGGTGTCCCCGCTGTGGAAGATCCGGTGCCCGTCGCCCGCGACGACCCAGGACGCCCACAGGGTGTGCTGCTGGTTGCGCAGACCGCGGCCGCAGAAGTGCCGGGCGGGGGTGGCCGTGAGCGAGAGACCGGCGATCTTGGTGCTCTCGTTCCAGTCCAGCTCGCGCAGCCGGTCGGCCGGTACGCCCCAGCGTTCCAGGTGCGCGCCGACGCCCAGCGGGACGGCGAAGACCGTGTCCGTACCGGCCAGCGCCTTGATCGTCGGCAGGTCGAGGTGGTCGTAGTGGTCGTGCGAGATGACCACGACGTCGACCGTGCCCAGCGAGGCCAGCGGGACCGGTACCGGGTGCAGCCGCTTGGGACCGGCGAAGGGGAAGGGGGAGCACCGCTCGCCCCACACCGGATCGAACAGCACCCGGCGCCCGTCGATCTCCGCGAGCACGCTGGAGTGGCCCATCCAGGTCAGCCGCAGGCCGCTCACGGGCGGCTTCGCCAGGTCCGCGAGGGTCGTCGGGTGGACCGGGATCGGCGCCCCGGGGCTGCGCCGCGCCCGCTGCTCCCGGTGGAAGTAGATCTTCGCGAACTCTGCCATCGACCCCGAGGGCCTGCTCCGGGCCCCTACCGGGTTCTGGAAGACGCCGTCGGCGAAGTTCGGCGAGCGCTTGATCCGCTCCAGCCGGGCACCGGACGGGTCCGCGCCGAAGGCTTCGGGCCGCAGGGCACGCAGCCGCGGACGCAGGGGACGGGAGCCGGTCAAAGCGCCTCCAGGGAGGATGGGGTCAGGATGGTCGTCGCTCTACGACCATCCCAACGCACACCGGCCCCGAAGGATTCCGCTTCTGGCTCCCGCTCCCGCTACAGCGGAAGGAGGTCCGGCCGCTTCGCCTCCACGTGGTCCCCGGAGGACTCCCCGCGCAGCCGCCGGCCGATCCACGGCACGAGGTGCTCGCGCGCCCACTGGATGTTGTCCCGGGTCACGTCCACCGAGCCGCGCGGCCGCTGCGGGGGCCACGGCTGGTCGGGGTCGGCCGGCACGTCCAGGCCGAGCACCTGCGCGGCGCGCAGCGCGACCCGCGTGTGTCCCTCGGGCGAGAGGTGCAGCCGGTCCGTGTCCCAGGCCCGCCGGTCCTGCACGGACTTCAGCGACCAGAGGTCGAGCACCGGGCAGTCGTAGCGGTCGGCGATGGCGCGGACGTGCGCGCTGTACGTCGCCACCTTGCCGCGGAGGTGCTTGAGCACCGGTACGCCACGGGTGTCGAAGCCCGTGGTGATCATGACCTGGCCCACGGACCCGGTGAGGTCGGCCACGGCCGCCTCGAACCGCTCCGCCACGTCGTCCGGGTCGGTGCCGGGCCGGATGATGTCGTTGCCGCCCGCGCAGAAGGTCACCAGGTCCGGTGCGAGGGCCTTGGCTCTCGGGAGCTGGTCGGCCACGATCTGGTCGAGGAGCTTCCCCCGCACCGCCAGATTCGCGTACCGGAAGTCATGCTCTTCGCGCTGATCGGCCAGGAGCACGGCGAGCCGGTCCGCCCAGCCGAGAAAAGAATCCCCGGGTCCCGGGTCCCCCACACCCTCGGTGAAGCTGTCCCCGATCGCCGCGTACGAGCCGATGGTCTTGAGTTTCGTCGTCGTCGCTGCCACGAGAACCCATACTTCACTCCGGTAACCAACCTACGCCAACGTAATGAGGGGTTGACGGACCGTGATCTATACCACGCGAGGGATAAGGAATAAGTACAGGTGAGGCCGGGACCCCCCTCGGGTCCCGGCCTCACGCCCTGTCGGCGCTCCGGCGGCGGGTGCCGTCAGAGGCTCGCGCCCTTCGAGCGGAGGTACGCGATCGGGTCCATGTCCGAGCCGTAGGACGGGGTCGTACGGATCTCGAAGTGGAGGTGGGGTCCGGTCGAGTTGCCGGTGGAGCCGGAGAGGCCGATGGCCTGCCCGGCGGTGACGCTCTGGCCGGAGGAGACGGAGAGCTGGGACAGGTGGGCGTACTGGGAGTACTTGCCGTCCGCGTGCCTGATGACGATCTCGTTGCCGTACGAGCCGCTCCAGCCGGCGGAGACCACGGTGCCCGCGCCGACGGCCTTGACGGTGGTGCCCATGGCAGCGATGAAGTCGACGCCGGTGTGGTAGCCGGAGGACCACATGCTGCCGGCGACCTTGTACTGGGTGGAGATGCCGCCGCTGACCGGGGCCACGAAGCCCGCGGCCGACTGCGGCGCGGCGGCGGGGGCCTCGGCCGGGGACTCGACGGCGGCTTCCCGCTGCGCCGGGGCGGCCTGCTCGGCCTGCTCGCGGACCGGCTCCGGCGCGGCCTGCGCGGCCGGCTTCGCGTCGGCCTCGGGGGCCGGGGCGGCCTCGGCCTCCGCCTCGGCCGGAGCCGCCTCGGCGGGACCGCCGAGGTGCAGCTTCAGGCCCGGGTGGATCAGCGACGGGTTGCCGCCGACGGCCTCGCGGTTGTCGGCGTACAGCTGCTCCCAGCCGCCGGACAGATGGCGCTCGGCGGCGATCTTGGAGAGGTAGTCGCCCGGCACGACGGTGTAGAGGGTCGGCGCGGCCTGCACTGCGGCGACGGGGGCAGCCCGCACGGCGACGGGGGCCTGCGACGCCACCGCGGGGGTCACCGCGCTCGCGGCGGCCGGGGCGCCGGCCGCGTGGGCGCCGGCGGCACCGATCAGCGGCAGCGCGAGGGCCGCGCCACCGGTTCCGGCGACGGCGAAACCGCGGGAAAGGGAAAGGGACTTGGGACGGCGGTGCTTACCCTTTGCAGGCATGACGAATTCCTCTCCGGCGCCTGCGAGGTGAGCTGTCGGGTTCGGACTGGAGATGTCCGGCCGTACATGTACGGGACATGGACGGCTTCACCCCGAGCCGTTCCCGGAGAAAAGATCTCCGGGCCGGCGGCTTACCTGGTTCCCCCGCTCCTGCCGCGCGAATAGGTCGGGTGCGGTTTCCGGGAGGCGGCAGGATTTGGCGGTCCACCCGGATCGATCGCGAAGGTAATCCCTTGCGGCAGCACGGAACAAGCCGCGAATTCCCTGACGGAATAACAGGCATGAGGGACCGACGGAATTACCGTCACCCTCCGTCCATTCCGCACCGCCAACAGCCGCCCCGACGCGGCCATTCACCTTTGACGATCAGGCACTCACGGTCACCGTATGATCTGGCTCACGGGGACGTGCCCGATCTCGCCTCCGGATATGGCAAGTTGGCGCAAGTAGTGTAATTCGGACAGAGGGTCCACGACATGGCGGAGGAGTTGCTTTGACCCAGCAGATACAGGAGCCGGAGCTGTCCGGAGTGCGCAATTTCCGCGATGTGGGCGGATTGCCGACTTCTGACGGCCGAACGGTCAGGACAGGACGACTGTTCCGAAGCGGACATCTCGCGCATGCCACCGAAACCGATACAGAATTCCTCGCCTCGCTCGGTCTCCACACCATCTTCGACTTCCGCAACGTCGCCGATCACGCGCTGGAGGGGCCGGACGTCGAGCTGCCGGGCGTGCGGAACGTCAACATCCCGCTCTCCGACCCGGCCGACGGACGGGAGTTCTGGCGACTGGTCCGCGACGGCGACCTCGTCCAGCTGCGCGAGCTCCTGGGCGACGGCAAGGCCGCGGCCCGGATGTCGCACTCGTACCGCGGGATCATCCGGCAGCGCACCGCCGAGCACAGCCGGGTCGTGCACGCCCTCGCCGAGGACAGCGTCCCCGCGCTGATGCACTGCGCGGCCGGCAAGGACCGGGCCGGCCTGTCGATCGCCGTCACCCTGCTCGCGCTGGGCGTCGAGCGCGAGGCGATCGTGGCGGACTACCTGGAGTCGAACGCCCCGCACCGCCGCTACCGCGTGCGCCGCACCGACGAGTCGGAGGGCGCCCGCTCCCCCGAGGTGATGGAGCTGCTCGCGCCGCTCTTCGACGCCCGCGCCGAGTACCTGGTGGCCGCCTTCGACACCATCGACGAGATCTGGGGCGGGGTGGACCGCTACCTGGCGGAGGGCCTCGGGCTGACGCCCGAGACCCTCGGCCGGCTGCGGGACCGGCTCCTCGCCTGACCGGGGCGGGGACCGGTTCCCCCACGGGGTGGGCGGGCCGTCAGCGCGTGGCGACGGCCTGCTTCACCAGCGTGCGGCCGAAGTCCCAGATCAGTCCGGACCCGCCGTGCGCCTCGTCCATGACCTCGCGGAAGGCCCCGACGAACCGGTCCACGTCCGCCTCGTCCACGATCAGCGGCGGGATCAGCTTGATCACCTCCAGGTGGTCCCCGGAGACCTGGGTGAGGATCCGGTGCTTCTGCAGCAGCGGCACCACGACCATCTGCGCGAAGAGGCCCTTGCGGGCCGCCTGCAGCATGGTCCACCGGCTGCGCAGGCCCAGCGAGGACGGCCGGCCGAACTCGATGCCGATCATCAGCCCGCGCCCCCGCACCTCGTGCAGCAGCTCGTACTCGCCCACCAGCGCGGCGAGCCGCCCGCGCAGCAGGTCACCCATGGCGCGGGCGTTCGCCACGACCTCCTCGTCCTCCATGACGGACAGGACCGCGAGGCCCGCCGCCATGGCCTGGGCGTTGGAACCGAAGCTCGCGGAGTGCACGAGCACCCGGTCCATGGACGAGTAGACCTTCTTGAAGATCCAGTCCTTGCCCAGGGTCGCGCCGACCGGGACGTATCCGCCCGACAGTGCCTTCGCCACGCACACCAGGTCCGGCTCCACGCCCGGCTCGTGCTGGTACGCGTAGAAGTCACCGGTACGTCCGAGGCCGGTCTGCACCTCGTCCGCGATCAGCAGTGCCCCCCGCCGGTGCAGCATCTCCTGCGCGGCGAGCAGGAATCCGGGCGGGGCGGCCAGGACCCCCTTGCCCTGGATCGGCTCGACGACGAAGGCGGCCACGTCCCCGCGCTTCAGCTCGCGCTCCAGGGCGGCGAGGTCCCCGAGCGCGATCATCGTGTCGGGGAGCAGCGGTGCGAAGCCGTCCCGGAAGCCGCCCTCCCCGTTCACCGAGAGGGAGCCGGTGGTCAGACCGTGGAAGGCGTGGTCGCAGTAGAGGACCCTGGGGCGCCCGGTGGCGTACCGGGCGAACTTCAGGGCCGTCTCCACCGCCTCGGTGCCGCTGTTGCCGAAGAAGACCCGGTCCAGGTGCGGGCTGTACGAGAGCAGCTTCTCGGCCAGCAGCCCGGGCAGCGGCTGGCAGTCGAACCGGGTCAGGTCGGCGAGCTGGGCGTCCAGGACGTCGTGCAGGGCGCGGCGGACGACCGGATGGTGCCGGCCCAGGCCCATCACCCCGAACCCGGCCAGCATGTCCAGGTAGTCGTTGCCCTCCGCGTCCCAGAAGTGGGCGCCCTCGGCCCGTTCGTAGACCTTGTCGAAGCCGATGGTGTGCAGCATGCGGGGCAGCTGGTGGTTGAGGTGCCGGGCGTGCAGCTCGTACCGCTCCGCGCCGCGCTCGGCGAGCAGGGCGCCGAGGTCGAAGCCCTTGCCCCGGCCGCCCCCTTCCTCCTGTGGCCGCCCGGTCATGCCGACTTGTCCCGGTTGCCGGCGATGGTTTCCCGGGCCGCGCGCAGGGATTCCTTGAGGGAGCCCATGGTGGCGAGGACGGCGGTGGGCTCGTAGCCGCAGTGCGCCATGCAGTTCGCGCAGCGCGGGTCCTTTCCGCGGCCGTACTTGTCCCAGTCGGTGTCGTTGATGAGCTCGCGGTACGTCGGCACGTAGCCGTCGCTCATCAGATAGCAGGGGCGCTGCCAGCCGAAGAGGGAGTAATTCGGAATGGCCCAGGCCGTGCAGGAGAAATCGGCCTTTCCTTCCAGGAAGTCCAGGAAGAGCGGGGAGTGGTTGAGCCGCCAGCGCCGCCGGTTGCCGCCCGCGAAGGCCTTCCTGAAGAGTTCTCGCGTCTGTTCGACGCCCAGGAAGTGCTCCTGGTCGGGAGCCTTTTCGTAGGCATAGGCGGGCGAGATCATCATTTCGTCGACCTGGAGGTCGTCATTGAGGTAGTTGAGTACCTCGATGATCGTCTGCGGGGTGTCGGTGTTGAAGAAGGTGGAGTTGGTGGTCACCCGGAACCCGCGCTTCTTCGCCTCCTTGATGGCGGCGACCGCCTCGTCGAAGACGCCCTCCTTGGCCACCGACTCGTCGTGGCGTTCGCGCAGACCGTCGATGTGCACGGCGAAGGCGAAATAGGGGGAAGGGGTGAACTTCTCGATCTTCTTGCGCAGCAGCATCGCGTTGGTGCAGAGGAACACGTACTTCCGCCTCGCCACCAACTGCCGGACGATCTCGTGGATCTGCGGGTGCATCAAGGGCTCACCGCCCGCGATGGACACCATGGGCGCACCGGACTCCAGTACGGCGCCGACCGCCTGGGCGACCGGCATGCGCTGCTTGAGCACCCCGGCCGGGTGCTGGATCTTCCCGCACCCCTCACAGGCCAGGTTGCAGGCGTAGAGCGGTTCCAGTTCGACGATCAGCGGGAACTTCTCGCGCTTGCGGAGCTTCTGTTCGAGAAGATACGTCCCGACCCTGATGGACTGGCGCAGCGGCATGGCCATCTGGCTCACCTCCTGGGGAGCAGCAACGAACGGTGCCATTCATGAAACGCGGGCAGTACGGCACGCAGGACACGGAAGGCCGATATTCCCCCGCGAACCGTGCCGATACGGACGAGCTCGTGCTCCGGGGCGTCCACGATCACCCGGACGGCCGCAACCGGACGGCCGCCGCCCC
Source organism: Streptomyces sp. NPDC040545 (assembly GCF_055595065.1). Taxonomy (NCBI): domain Bacteria; kingdom Bacillati; phylum Actinomycetota; class Actinomycetes; order Kitasatosporales; family Streptomycetaceae; genus Streptomyces; species Streptomyces sp. NPDC040545. The sequence goes on along the minus strand of NZ_JBVIWA010000002.1, from coordinate 169,440 downwards.
GGGTGGCGGCCCACAGGGTGGCCGCGGACTCCATGTCGACCGCGATGGCGCCGGTGGCGCGCAGCTGCGCGCGCTCCTGGCCGCGGACGACGTGGTCGGATCCGGTCAGCGTGCCGGTGTGCACGGTCCGGCCCGGGGCGGCCCGGGCCAGCGCCTCGGCGAGCAGGGCGCTGCCGGTGCAGGTGACGGTTGCCTGCGGGTCCCGGGTCTCCTCGGCGACGACCAGGTCTCCGGGGTGCATGCCGGGGACCAGCCCGGCGCAGAACCCCGTCGCGAGGACGGCGGCGAGGTCCATTCCCGGCCGGTCCAGTGCCCGGCCGACGGCCCGCTCGGCAGCGCGCGGGCCCATCCCGGTGCGCAGCAGGACGTGCCCGCCGGCCGGTCCGCGCCCCGGGCCGCGGCAGGCGCTGCGCAGCGCCGCCTGCTCGATGCGCAGCGCGCAGGCCACCAGCAGCGGGTCGGGCCTGCGGGCCCGGTCCCCGCCGGCGGCGGACATCACGCCTCCCCGGCCGCTGCCGGGTGCGCTCCGGCCGGGGCGAACGGTTCCCCGTACAGGTAGCGGCCGAGCGCGGTGAGCGGGAACACCTGCCGGTACAGGTGGTAGTTGATGGAGAAGTCCCAGGGGAAGCCGGTGCCGGTGAAGTACGGCTCGTCCCAGGTGCCGTCCTCCTTCTGGGTCTCCACCAGGTGGGCGATGCCCCGCTCCACGGCCTTGCCCTCGCGTTCGCCGGCCGACAGCAGAGCCATGAGCGCCCAGGCGGTCTGCGAGGCGGTGGAGGCGCCCTTCCCGGCCCAGGACGGGTCCTTGTAGGAGCGCTGGTCCTCGCCCCAGCCGCCGTCCTCGTTCTGTACGGATTCCAGCCAGCGCACGGCCCGCCGGATCGCGGGATGCCCCGGGGAGATCCCGGCGGCGGTGAGGGCCGGGACCACCGAGCCGGTGCCGTAGACGTAGTTGGTGCCCCAGCGGCCGAACCAGCTGCCGCTCGGCTCCTGTTCGGCCAGCAGCCAGGCGATGCCGCGCCGGGTCCGGGCGTCTCCCGCGCGGCCCTCGAAGGCGAGCATCTCCACCACGTGGGCGGTGACGTCGGCCGAGGGCGGGTCGATGACCTCTCCGAAGTCGCAGAAGGGCAGCTTGTTCGGAAGGGGGCTGGTGTTGTCGGCGTCGAAGGCGCCCCACGCCCCGTTCCTCGACTGCATGCCGAGGTTCCACGACACCCCGCGGGCGATGGCCGCCTCGACCCGGGCCGGGTCCGGGTGCTTGATCCGGCGCAGGGCGAGGACCACCTCGGCCGTGTCGTCGATGTCGGGGTAGGTGTCGTTGTGGAACTCGAACGCCCAGCCGCCGGGGGCGAGCCCGGGCCGGCGCACGGCCCAGTCGCCCGTGCGGACGATCTCCTCGCCGAGCATCCAGTCGGCCGCCCTGACCAGTGCGGGGTGGTCGGGGCGCAGGCCCGCGTCGGCCAGGGCGATCGCGGCGAGGCAGGTGTCCCACACCGGGGACTGGCAGGCCTCGATCATCCGGGCGCCGTCCGCGCGCCACACCGCGAACCGCTCCAGGGACTCCAGTCCGGCGCGCATCACCGGATGCCCGAGGTCGTAGCCGAGCAGGTGCAGGGCGATGACCGAGTACACGGCGGGCGGCTGGATCCCGCCCCAGCAGCCGTCGTTCTCCTGGCGTTCGACGATCCAGCGGCCGGCGGTGGCCATCGCCGCCTTGCGCAGCCGGCGCGGGGCGAACCGCCGGTAGACGTGCAGGGCCTTGTCCATCCGCTGGAAGGCCCCGTCCCAGCTGGTCAGCGGGGCGAGCCTGCGGGCAGGATTGGGCGTGCGCGCGTCGGCGTGCAGCTCGTCGAGGGCGAAGGGAGCGGGGCGGACCGGGCGCAGTGCGGAGACCACGGTGAGCGGGACGATCGTCTGGCGGGCCCAGCAGCCGAAGTCGTAGATGTTCAGGGGCACCCAGGGCGGCAGGAAGACCAGCTCGGGCGGGAGTTCGGGCAGGTGTTCCCAGTTCCACCAGCCGAAGAGGGCCAGCCAGATCCGGGTGAAGACGCGGGCGGCGGCGATCCCGCCGTGGGCCCGGATCCAGGCCGAGGCGCGGGTCATGTGCGGGGCGTCCGGCGCGTCACCGGCGAGGCGCAGCGCGACGTAGGCCTCGATGGTGGCGGACAGTTCGGGCGGTCCGCCGTGGAAGGTGGCCCAGGTGCCGTCCTCGCGCTGTTCGCCGCGGATGAAGAGGGCGGCGGCCAAGGTGGTGGCCTCGTCCCGGATCCCGAGGAACTGCCGCAGCAGCAGGTCCTCCGCGTCCATGGTGACGTTGGTCTCCAGGTCGCCCTTCCACCAGCCCTCGGGATCCTGGCGGTCCAGCAGGTTCCTGGTGGCGCGCGCCGCGGCCTCGTACACCTCCGGCCGGGTGCCGTCCGGCGGCCGGGGCAGGTCCGTGGCAGCCGTGGTCCGTCCCGGCCGGTCGGGCCCCGCCGGTCCTGCGGACGGGTCCGCGGTGAGGGCACGGCCGCCGCCCCGGCCGGTGTCCGGCGCGGGCGGGCCGCCCGGCTTCGCCGCGGGCGGCATCGTGGCCACGCCCTGCCGACCCGCGGGCGGGGCCAACTGCCCCGGTCCGGCCGCCGGTGGGGCGCAGCGGGCGCCCTGCGCGCCGGGCGTGCCCGGCGGTCCGTACTCGGCCCGCGGGCCTGCCCGGCCCGCACGGGACGGGGCAGGCGGCCCCGGTTCCGCGGCCGGGCCACGGGCGCGTCCCACGCCGGGTCCTGCCGGGAGGCCCTGGGCGCCCGGGGTGGATTCGCTGCCGGCGCCGGCGCTCTCGGCGCTGCCGTCGGTCGTCGCTGTCATGGCTTCCCCTTAGAACAGTGTCCTCTGCTGTGCTGGGGTCTGCCGTCGGCCGGTGCGCGCCACGCTCAGGTGGCGGCGCCGGCCGGCGACTCGCGATTCATATCCGCTGTCGGGTGGCGATCACCTCTTGCGCACGACGACGAAGTCCGCGAGGGCCACGAGCTGGTCGCGCACGCGCTGCGGCATGTCGACGTCGTCCAGGGCCCGGATCGCGACGGCGTGCTGGCGGCGTGCCTCGTCGGCGGTCCACCGGCGGCCGCCGGCCGCCTCGATGAGGTCCGCGCGGGCCGCGAACTCCTCCTCCGAGAAGTTCTCGAAGTCGCTGCTCTTGGCGTCGGCGGCGAGCAGTTCGGCGAGCTGCTCGGAGGCCTCCCCGCCGGCGGCGAGGGCGGCGACCACCGGCAGGGACTTCTTGCGCTGGCGCAGGTCGCTCCAGGTCTGCTTGCCGGTCGCCTCCGGGTCGCCCCAGATGCCGAGCAGGTCGTCGACGGCCTGGAAGGCGAGGCCCAGGTGGTAGCCGTACTCCTCCAGCTTGTCGGCGGTACGGTCGTCCGCGCCGCCGAGCACCGCGCCGATGGAGACCGCGCAGGCGAGGAGCGCACCCGTCTTGTTGCCCTCCATCTCCAGGCACTCCTCGACGCTGACGCGCTCGCGGTGCTCGTAGGAGATGTCCTGCGCCTGGCCGTCGATGAGCTTGCGGCTGGCGGTGGTCAGCCGGCGGGTCGCGCGGCCCGCCTCCACGGTGCCGAGCTCCAGCAGCACCTCGTTGGCGAGGGCGAACAGGGCGTCGCCGACCAGGATCGCGAGGGCCGGTCCGTGCACCTTCCACACCGTGTCGCGGTGGCGGCGCTGCTCGTCGCCGTCCATCAGGTCGTCGTGCAGCAGCGAGAAGTTGTGCACGAGCTCGACCGCGACGGCGCCGGGGATGCCGACCTCGGCTGCGGCGCCCGCCGCCTCGGCGGAGAGCAGCGCGAGCGCGGGCCGCACGGCCTTGCCGCCGTCGCCGTCCGCCACGTTGCCCTGGGCGTCGATCCAGCCGAAGTGGTAGGCGGCGACGGTGTCCATGGGCGCCGCGAGCCGGTCGACGGCGGCGCGGAGCGCGGGGGTCGAGAGCGTACGGCCGCGTTCCAGGAGCGCGATCGTGTCCGCCTTCTCCGCGCCCCCTCCGGCTGTGCCCACACTGGCATCCGTGTTCTCGACAGCCGGGTTCCCCGGGTTCACTGGCTCTCCTCTTGTTCCTGTACTTGCGGTGCTGGTGGTGCCGGTGCTGCTGATGGTGCTCGTCATGCCGCCTCCTGCAGAGGGTGTTCGCGGTGGCGGCCGAGCGCGGCGAGTGCGGCGTGGGCCGCGCTCAGTCCGCTCCGGACGGCGCTCTCCATGGTCGCGGGCCAGCCCGTGGCAGTCCACGCACCGGCGAGGTAGAGCCCCGGCGTGTCGGTGCGCGCCCCGGGGCGCAGCCGGCCGACGCCCGGGGTGGGGGCGAAGGTGGCCGTCCGCTCCCGGGTGACGAAGAAGTCCCGTACCTTGGCGCCGCGCGCGGCGGGCAGCAGCCGCTCCAGCTCGGGCAGGTACTTGGCGCGCAGGACCGAGACGGGCTCGTCGATGTCGTCCTGGGCGACGGACTGGGACAGGGCCAGGTACTGGCCGCCGTCGGGGAGTCCGGAGGATTCGGTGCGGTCGAAGACCCACTGCACCGGGGAGCCGAGGGCGGCGAAGAAGGGCTGCTTGAGCACCTTGCGGTCGTAGACCACGTGGACGTTGAGGATGGGCGCGGTGCCGATGTCCAGGAGCTTGTCGGGGTCGGGGAGGGCGCCGGCGGGCAGCAGTCCGTGCGCCTCGCGCTGCGGGACGGCGAGGACGACGGTGCCCGCCTCCAGGGCCTCTTCCTCGGTGTCGATCCGCCACGCCCCCTCGGGCATACGGGAGATGTCCGTGACGCGGGTGCGCAGCTCGGTCCGTACGCCGGCCGCGTCGAGCGCCTTGCGGGCGAGGGTGTCGTGCAGTTCGCCCAGTGGTACCCGGGCCCAGCCGATGTCGGCGGCGCCGTTCTCGGAGAGCAGGCCGGTCTTGAAGACCATGGCGGCCAGGCCCAGCGAAGACTGCTCGGCGGTGGCGTTCAGCGTGGCGATGCCGACCAGGTCCCACAGGGCCTCGATCGTGCGGGCGGACTGCCCGTAGCGGCCGAGCCAGGTCGCGAAGTCCAGGCCGTCCAGCGCCGGGTCGGTGGGGTCCAGGCGGCGCAGCGCGAGGGCGGCGCGGCCGACGCTCAGACGTTCGGCGAGGGAGAGGTGCCGGTAGCGGGCGAGCGATCCGGCCAGGTGCAGGGGCACGGGCAGGGTGCTGCGGCGCAGCCGGCCCAGGCGCGGTCCGCCGGGGTGGGCGACGTCCAGGACGGGTACGTCGAGCCGGTCCTGCAGGGGCGCGAGGGCGGCGCCGTCGATGCGGTCGAGGAACCACCGGTAGCCGGTGCAGCAGCGCAGGTAGACGTGCTGGCCGTTGTCGACCTCGAGGTCGCCGCGCTTGAAGGAGAAGGCGAGCCCGCCGAGCCGGGGGCGGCCCTCCAGCAGGGTGACGCGGAGCCCGGCGTCGGCGAGTTCGAGGGCGGTGGTGACCCCTGCGAGTCCGCCGCCCACGACGACGGCGTGCTGTTCGAAGCCGGTCATGCGCCCTCCCCCGTGGTGCGGTGGCCCTCCGGGCCGGCCGGTCGGTCCTGCGCGGGCCGGGCCGCCCGGTGTGCGGCGGCCCGGCCCGCGTGGCCGTGGTCCGCCGGAAGAGACGCACCCGCCGCCGGGGCGGTTGCCCGGGCGCCGTCCCGGCCGGGACGGCCCGACGGGCGCGGGCGGGTGCGCGCCGCGGCGACGGCGGCCGGACGGGCTGCCGCCGCCGGAGGCGGGGTGATCGCGGTCATCAGGCTCGCCTCCGGGTGTTCTGGCGGGTGACGGTCCGCGCGTCGAGTCCGGACAGGCCGCGCACGGCGACGTACGCCTTCTCGTGCGGCGGCAGCGACACTCGGCCCCGCAGCACCGCCTCCGGCTCCCGCTCGATGCGGTCCAGCAGGCGCCGGTAGATGCCGGCCATGGCGGCGACGCAGGCGCCGCTGCGCCGGTCGAGCATCGGCAGCAGCCGGTAGCCCTCGGCGAACAGGGCGCGGGCGCGCCGGACTTCGTGGTGGACGAGCCCGGCGAAGTCGGCGCCGGCGGGCATCCGGTCGCTGTGGAAACCTTCCGAGCAGCCGAACTTGGCGAGGTCCTCGGCGGGCAGGTAGGTACGCCCGTTGCCGGCGTCCTCGCGGACGTCCCGGAGGATGTTGGTGAGTTGCAGGGCGAGGCCGAGGGTGTCGGCGTACTCCCCGGCGCGCGCGGCGTCGGCCGCTGCGAGGCCCGGGCCGTTCACCGTGCCGAACACGCCGAGCGAGAGCCGCCCGATGGCCCCGGCCACGCAGCGGCAGTAGGTCTTGAGGTCGTCCCAGGTCTCGTACGTCTCGCCGCGGACGTCCATCAGGACCCCGTCGATGAGCTCGTCGAGGCCGCCGAGCGGGATCGGGAAGCGGCGCGCGGCGTGCGTGAGGGCGACGGCGACGGGGTCGGTGTCGTCCTCGTCGATCTCCTCGGCGCGGATCCGCCCGAGCAGGGCACGGGTCTCCTCCAGCCGGGCGAACTTGGCCTCGGGCGCCAGCGTGCCGTCGCCGATGTCGTCGACCCGCCGCGAGAAGGCGTACAGCGCGGACATCGCCTGCCGCTTGTCGTTCGGCAGCAGCCGGATGCCGTAGGCGAAGTTGCGTGCCTGTGAACCGGTGACGGCCTCGCAGTAGCTGTAGGCGGCCTGGACCGGTGCGGACACGTGTGTGGGGCCCTCCACGGTCGGGCTCACCCCTTTCTCGGCGCTGTGCGCAGGACGGCGGCCACCTCGCGGAGCAGGCCGCTCTTGGTGGGCTTGGGCGGGCCGGGGAGCACGTCGAAACCGGCGGCGGTGACGGCTCGCAGAGCCGCGCGCCCCCCTCCCACGAAGCCCGCGAGCAGCAGCCGGAGTCTGCCGTGCACGCTGCCCACGAGCGGGGTGCCCTCGTTCAGCAGTTCGCGTGCGCGCTCGGTTTCGAATGCGATCAGGGAGCGTACGGCCGCGCCGGCCGACGGGGCCGCGAGCTCCGCCTCGGTGACGTGGAAGCGGCGCAGGTCCTCGGCGGGCAGGTAGATCCGGTCGCGGCCGAGGTCCTCGGCGACGTCCTGGATGTGTTCGACGATCTGCAGGGCGGTGCAGACGGCGTCGGAGCGGCGGATCCGTTCGGGGGTGCTGGTGCCGGTGAGGGAGAGCACGAGGCGGCCGACCGGGTTCGCGGACAGCTCGCAGTAGCCGACCAGGTCGGCGTACGTCCCGTAGCGCGCGACCCGCTGGTCCTGGCGGTTGGCCTCGATCAGGCCGAGGAACGGCTCGGGGGTCAGGCCGTGGGCGCGGACGACGGGCTGCAGGGCCTGCAGCAGCGGGTGCCGCGGCGGGCCGGCGGGGCCGGCGGAACCGTTGAAGACGCGGTGCAGGTCGGCCTCGAGGGCGTCGAGCATGGCGAGCCGGTCGTCGACCGCGGCGGGGTCGAGGCCGAGGAGTACGGCGTCGTGTCCGCCGGGGGCGAGGTCGCCGTCGCCGATGTCGTCGACGAGGCGGGCGTACCCGTAGACGGCCGTCAGCCCGTCGCGCCAGGCGCGGGGCAGGAACACGGGGGCGACGGGGAAGTTCTCCGCCGCCGCCTTGTCGAGGGTGGCGCTCATGTGGACCGTGTCGGCCAGGGGTCGGATGCCGTGCCCCGGGTTCACCGCCCGCCGCCCGGGGCGGGGACGGCCGTCGTGCCTGGGGGCCGGAGAATTCCCGTAGCCATTGCCGTCACATCTCCCGTTCTACACTGCCGACCCATTACATCCTATTTCGGACACGCCGCCGGGGGATTCCCCGGGCTGCCCCAAGGCCCTTCACCTGCGGGGAATCGTCCCCTCTTGCCGCGATTGAGGACCGCCTCAGCTTACGCTGTAGAACGTCGCCGAGCCCTCTCGGGTATTCGCTCCGCCACCGAATGTCGCCGCGAAATGCGAGAACACGATTGAGGCCCCCGCCGCGCTGAGCGTCGGGGGCCTTCGGGTGAAGCGGAAAAGCGCCGGAAGAGGGCACCGCGCGACCCGGAGGTCAGCCGTTGGTGGCCTTCTCGTATGCCGAGACGACTTCCTCGGTGGGCCCGTCCATCAGGAGCTCGCCCTTCTCCAGCCACAGCACCCGGTCACAGGTGTCGCGGATGGACTTGTTGTTGTGGCTCACCAGGAAGACCGTGCCGGCCTTCTGCCGCAGTTCACGGATCCGGTCCTCCGAACGCACCTGGAAGCTGCGGTCGCCGGTGGCCAGGGCCTCGTCGATCATCAGGACGTCGTGGTCCTTGGCCGCCGCGATGGAGAAGCGCAGACGCGCCGCCATGCCGGAGGAATAGGTACGCATCGGCAGGGAGATGAAGTCGCCCTTCTCGTTGATGCCCGAGAAGTCGACGATGCTCTGGTAACGCTGCTTGATCTGCTCGCGGCTCATACCCATCGCGAGGCCGCCGAGAACGACGTTCCGCTCGCCGGTGAGGTCGTTCATCAGGGCCGCGTTGACACCGAGCAGCGAGGGCTGGCCGTCGGTGTAGACCTTGCCCTCCTCGCAGGGCAGCAGGCCCGCGATGGCGCGCAGCAGGGTGGACTTGCCGGAGCCGTTGGACCCGATGAGGCCGATGGCCTCGCCGCGGTAGGCGGTGAAGGAGACGCCGCGCACGGCGTGGACCCGCCGGACGCCCGGGGCGTCGCCCTTCTTCCGGCGGACTATCTTGCTGAGCGCGGCGGTGGCCGCACCCTTGCCGCTGCTGCCGGTGTTGACGCGGTAGACGATGTGGACGCCGTCCGCGATCACGGTGGGGACGCGCCCCTGGGTGTTGTCAGCCACGGCCGTAACGCTCCTCAGACTTCCAGAAGTACACGAAGCCACCGATGCCGATCACCGCGGCCCAGCCCACGGCGAAGGCCCACACGTGCGGAGGCAGGTTGCTCGCCGCGTAGTCGTCGATCAGCGCGAACCGGATGAGGTCCATGTAGATCGCGACCGGGTTCCACAGCAGCAGGTCGCTGATCCACTGCGGCTGGTCCTTGAGGTAGATCCCGATCGGGAACATGACGCCGGAGGCGTACATCCAGGTACGCATCACGAACGGCATCAGCTGCGCGAGGTCGGGGGTCTTGGAACCCGCCCGCGCGAAGATCATGGCGAGGCCGGTGTTGAAGACGAACTGGAGCGCCAGGGTCGGGATCACCAGCAGCCAGGAGAGCTGCGGGTAGTTGCCGAAGCAGATGGCGATCACGAAGACGACGATCATCGAGTACAGCAGCTGCTGGAGCTGCTGCAGCGAGAAGGACACCGGCAGGGCGGCGCGCGGGAAGTGCAGCGCCCGCACCAGGCCGAGGTTCCCGGAGATCGCCCGGACGCCCGCCATCAGCGAGCTCTGGGTGAACGTGAAGACGAAGATGCCCATCACCAGGAACGGGATGTAGACGTCCTTCGGCATCTCCCGGCCCGCTTTGAGGATCAGGCCGAAGATCAGCCAGTAGACGACCGCGTTCAGCAGCGGGGTCGCCACCTGCCAGACCTGGCCGAGCTTCGCCTGGCTGTACTGCGCGACCAGCTTGGCCCTGGAGAAGGCCATGATGAAGTGGCGCCGGCCCCAGAGCTGCCGCACGTACTCGCCGAGGCCGGGCCTGGCGCCGCTGACCGAGAGGCCGTACTTCCTGGCGAGCTCCGCGGGGCTCAGCCCCGCGTCGTCGGACAGCGGCCTGCTCGTGGCGAGGGCGCCGTCGTGGGTTGTGTCACTCACAAGTTGAAACTTTCGTCTTCAAGATGCGGCCAGGTGGGCATCAGGCTGGTGGCTCGAGGCCCGTGATCGCGTCATGTTCCCAGACGCGGGCTGGTCAGATGACAGGAGGTCGGCCCAGCCGGGTCAACCGCCAGACCGTTCGCCATCTCATCGGGCGGCGGGGCCCGCAGGGAGTGGTCCACCCCTCCCGGAAACCGCCGAACCAGGCCTTGAGCGCCGGCGCCGACGGCCTGCGTACGAGCGTCAGCAGGAGCCAGACGCCCAGGTAGACCGGGACCAGCGGGGCGGGCAGGTTGCGGCGGGCGAGCCACACCCGGTTACGAGCCACCATACGGTGGTAGACCGCGTGCCGGGAGGGGGCAGTCGTCGGGTGCAGCAGCACCATGTCCGACCGGTAGTCGATCAGCCACCCTGCGTCGAGCGCCCGCCAGGCCAGATCGGTCTCCTCGTGCGCGTAGAAGAACTCCCCCGGCAGTGCTCCGACCTGCTCGAACACCGTCGTGCGGACGGCATTGGCGCCGCCGAGGAAGGTGGTCACGCGCGAAGAGCGCATCGGGTCGGAGGCGCGCAGCCGCGGCACGTGGCGGCGCTGGGTCACACCGGTCTCCGGATCGGCGATCCGGAAGCTGATGATCCCGAGCGCGGGGTCCTCGGCGAAGGCCTGCCGGCACAGCTCGGCGGTGTCGGTGCGCTCCAGCAGACCGTCGTCGTCCAGGAAGAGCAGCACGTCCACGTCGCTGCCGCCGGGGCCGAAGGCCTCGATGCCGACGTTGCGCCCGCCCGGGATGCCCAGGTTCTCGGGCAGGTCGATGGTGCGGACGCCCTCGGGCAGGCCGGTGACCTGCACGCCCTGGCCCACGACGACCACGTCGATCGGGGCGCCGTCCTGGCGGGCCACCGAGTCGAGGAGCGCCTTGAGCTCGTCGGGCCGGTTGCCCATGGTGATGATCACGGCGCCCAGCCGCAGCGGGGCACTCACTTGAGCCTGCTGGAGGCGAGGATGGAGACCAGGTGCAGCACGGTCTGGAGCATGGCGATGGCGGCCAGCACGGCGACCCCGACCCGGGACCAGTACAGGTCGCCCTGCATCTGGTCCACGACGGCCAGCACCAGGATGAGCAGCGAGGCCTCGATGCCGAGGATCAGGCGGTGGAACTTGAGCGCGGCGGCGGCCCGGCGGGCGAGCGCCATGCCCTTCGCGCGCGGCTCGGCGGCCGCGTCCTTGACCACGGGCTTGCCGGCCTGGTGGCGGGCGACGCCGACCAGGTCGGTCTCGGCCTTGATCAGGATGGCGCCGAGCGCGGCCAGGGTGCCCAGGAAGGCCCACAGCCAGTCGGCGCCGCCGGGGCCCCACAGGTCGGCGGCACGCAGGCCGAAGCCGACCAGGACCGCGGCGTCGCACAGGTAGGCGCCGACCCGGTCCAGGTACACGCCGGAGAGCGAGAACTGCTTCTTCCAGCGGGCGACCTCGCCGTCGACGCAGTCGAGCAGCAGGTACATCTGGACCGCGATCACGCCGAGGACGGCGCCCCAGATGCCCGGCACCAGCAGGGCCGGGAGGGCGAGGACGCCGGCCAGGGTCATCAGGTAGGTCAGCTGGTTCGGCGTGACCTTGGTGGTGACCAGGAAGCGGGTGATGCGCAGGGAGATCTCGCGCATGTAGAGGCGCCCGCCCCAGTGCTCGCCGCTGACCCGGTCCTTGACGCCCGCAGGGTGGACGACGGGCCTCAGTTCAGCTACGGATGGTCTTGACATAGTCGGCGTAAGCGTCCCTGATCTCGGCGGCGGACAGGTTGAGGTGCTCCAGGATCGTGAAGCGTCCCGGGCGGGTCTGGGGGGCGTACTCGACGGCCGCGACGAACTCGTCGACGCTGAAGCCGATCTCCTCGGGCCCGACCGGCAGGCCGTGCCGGCGCAGCACCTCGGCGAAGAGGCCGGACTGCTCGGTGGCCCCGCGCAGGTGCATCGCGAAGGCGGCGCCGATGCCGACCTGCTCGCCGTGGAGCGCGGAGCGTCCCGGGTGGAGCAGGTCGAAGGCGTGGCTGATCTCGTGGCAGGCGCCGGACGACGGGCGGGAGTCCCCGCTGATCGACATGGCGATGCCGGAGAGCACCAGCGCCTCGGAGAGCACGGTAAGGAACTCGTCGTCGCCGCATCCGCCGGGGTGGCGCAGCACGGACTCGCCGGCGGTACGGGCCATGGCGGCGGCCAGGCCGTCGACGGGCTCACCGTTGATCTTGTGCGAGAGCTCCCAGTCGGCGATCGCCGAGATGTTGGAGATCGCGTCACCGATGCCGGCGCGGATGAACCGGACCGGGGCTTCCTTGATCACGTCGAGGTCGATCACCATGGCGATCGGCGTCGGCACACCGTAGGAACCGCGGCCGTTGTCGTTGTCCAGGATGGACACCGGCGAGCAGATGCCGTCGTGCGAGAGGTTGGTGGCGACGGCCACCATGGGCAGCCCGACCCGCGCCGCGGCGTACTTGGCCACGTCGATGATCTTGCCGCCGCCCAGGCCCACGACGGCGTCGTAGCGGCGGCCCTTTATGTCGTCGGCCAGCTTGACCGCGGAGTCGATGGTGCCGTCGACGACCGCGTACCAGTCGGCGTGCGGCAGGACGGGCTCCAGTTTGGCGCGCAGCGCCACGCCGGAGCCGCCGCTGATCGCGATGGCCAGCTTGCCGGAGGCGGAGATCCGCTGGTCGGCCAGGAGGCCGGCCAGGTCGTCCATCGCCCCGCGACTGATGTCGACGACGACGGGCGAGGGGATGAGCCTCGTCAGTACTGGCATGCGATCGTCCGGCCCTTGGCGAGGTCGTCGTGGTTGTCGATCTCGACCCACTTCACGTCGCCGATGGGGGCCACGTCGATGGTGAAGCCGTCGTTGACGAGCTGCTGGTAGCCGTCCTCGTAGTAGAGGTCGGGGTCCCGCTCGAAGGTGGTCTTCAGGGCCTCGGCCAGCTGCTCGGCGGCCTCGGGCTCGATGAGGGTGACACCGATGTACTCGCCGGTGGCGTCGGCGGGGTCCATCAGCTTGGTGATCTTCTGGACGCCCTTCCCGTCGGCGGTGACGACCTTCATCTCCTCGTCGGCCAGGTGCTTGACCGTGTCGAGGGCGAGGATGATCTTCTGGCCGTTGCCGCGGGCGGAGAGCAGGGTGCGCTCGACGGAGACCGGGTGGACGGTGTCGCCGTTGGCGAGGATCACGCCCTGCTTCAGGACGTCACGCGCGCACCACAGGGAGTAGGCGTTGTTCCACTCCTCGGCCTTGTCGTTGTCGATCAGCGTGATCTTGACGCCGTACTTGGCCTCCAGGACCTCGCGGCGGGCGTACACGGCTTCCTTGCGGTAGCCGACGACGATCGCGACCTCGGTGAGGCCGACCTCGGCGAAGTTGCCCAGGGTCAGGTCGAGAACCGTCAGGCTCTCCTCGTCACCCTCGGGGCCGACCGGCACGAGCGCCTTGGGCAGGGTGTCGGTGTAGGGACGCAGACGGCGTCCGGCACCGGCAGCGAGTACAAGGCCGATCATGCTGGTTCTCCTTCGTCATGTACGGCGGGTGCTCCGGAGGAGACCCAGAATCGGATGCTCTCCACGAGCACCACGAGTGCCACGAACACGGCCACGGCCGTGAGCGCGACGGGGAAGTCCGCTTCGCGCGATACGAGGACGGCCGCCAGGGCCGTGATCAGCAGGACCCGGCCTTCGTGGCCGCCGATCGTCCGCACCAGCCAGTGCGGGGGCGCGCCGGTGCCCCCGCGGATGCGGTACACCGTGTCGTAGTGATGGTAGGCGACCGCCGCGATCAGGCCGAATGCCGCCGGGAGGGCCCCGGGGACGTCCGCCTTCATCGCGAGGATCAGCACGGTGGTGTACTCGGCAGCCCGGAACAGCGGCGGGATCAGCCAGTCCAGGGCGCCCCCCAGGGGCGCGGAGACGGCGAGGCCGGCCGCCATGACGTAGATCACCGCGACGGCGATCAGCCGCGGGTCGCCGAAGGGCAGGAACACGGCGCCCGCGATCATCACCAGCGTGCCGAGGGCCGCCACGTACACGGAGCCGAAGGACCCGGCGCGGCCGCGCAGCAGGCGGGCCTGGAGCTCGGCGAGCGGGCCGGAGTCGGCCAGGTCGGCCAGCGCCTGGGCCGCCCGGTCGGTGCGGGTGGCCTTGCGCGTCAGGGAGCGCAGGACCCGGCCGGCGGTGGTGTAGAGCGCGCCGAAGGCGCAGCCGATCAGCAGGGCGTAGAAGACGATCCGGGGAGTGGTGAAGGCGGTCAGGACCGCGATCATCGCCCAGCGCTCACCGATCGGGAGGATGATCATCCGGCGGACCCACACGGTCCAGCCGACGCTGTCGAGCCGGCCGGAGAGGGCCGCCGTGGGACTCGTGTTGGCGGTGGCGTCGTGGTTGGCCTCGTTGAAGGAGAAGTCCACGACGTGCCGGCAGGTCATGAGGATCATGGAGCCGACGGCCAGGGCCCAGACGTCGTCGCCGTTCCTGGCCGCGCCGAGCGCGAGGCCCGCGTAGAAGGCGTACTCCTTCGCGCGGTCGAAGGTGGCGTCGAGCCAGGCGCCCATCGTCGAGTACTGGAGCGAGTAGCGGGCGAGCTGCCCGTCGGTGCAGTCCAGCACGAAGGAGACCAGGAGCAGCACCCCGGCCGCCACGTAGCCCCAGCGCTCGCCCGTGGCCGCGCAGCCGGCCGCGATGAGCGCGGTGATCAGCGAGGCGGTGGTGACCTGGTTCGGGGTCAGGCCGCGGCGCGCGCACCAGCGGGCGATGTAGCGCGAGTAGGGGCTGATGCAGAAGGTGGTGAAGAAGCCGTCGCGGGACTTCACGGCGGTCCGCAGGCGTACGGCCTCGTCGTCGACGGCGGCGACGGCGGCACTCGCCGCGTCGCGCTCGGCGGGGCCGGCGGGGACCGCGGCGACGAGCGTGCCCAGTTCGGGGCGCTGGACGGCGGTCCCGGCGGCCTCGACGGCGGCGGCGAGCCGGTCCGCGTACGGGCCGGCCCCGTCGGTGCCCGCGGCGGCGCCGGCGGCCGCCTTGTCGAGGGCGCCGCGGGCCCCGGCCTGGACGGCGAGGGCACCGGTGACGGCGCAGGCGTCGAAGCGCGGGTCGGTCAGTGCGAGGCGCAGCGCGTGCACGTGCCCGACGAAGGCACTGTCCACGACGGCCACCCGCTGGTCGGCGGGTACGCCCGCCAGCGCGGCGGCGGCGTCCTTGGGATCTGCGGCCGGGCGGACGTCGAAGCCGAGGGAGCGCAGCTCGTCCGCGAGCGGTGATCCGGGGACCGGCAGGCCGGTGAGGATGACGGTCGGCAGACGAACTCACTCCTTGTAACGGATTCCGAACGCGCGCCCTTATGGGGCGGCGGCACGTCGGCAGAGGCTATCGGATGAATGGAAGCAGGGGTTCACCACCCGTTTACGCCCTGATAAGCCGAATATCCGGGCCCCGGGCCGGGTTCCGATCATCATTGACGATCACGGCGCGGTACCACAAACGGCCCGGATGTTACGGTGGGCACGCCCCTGAACGTGTCGAGTGGAAGAGGTGGGTTGATGACCGTCGTAGTGGTCGCAGCCATGCGCAGCGAACTCCGGTGCATCTCCCCTTCCTTCCGGGCATCCGGCCGGGCCTGATCACACAGCTGGGCCTCGTCGGCCGGAGCCCCCGTTCCAAGGGTTCACGTTGACCGACAGCAATTCCTTCGACGACACCTCCCATACCGAGGGCGCCGACGACTTCACGCACGCCTTCTTCGCCCTGCACCACGGCCTGCCCCGGCAGGCTCCGGGCTCCGACGCGAGCACCCGCCACCTGTTGTCCCTGTGCGGACCGCTGCCCGAGCGGCCGCGCGTCCTCGACCTGGGCTGCGGCCCGGGCCGCAGCGCGCTGCTGCTCGCCGCCGAGGCGGGCGCGGCGGGCACGGGCGCCGCGGTGACCGCCGTCGACCTGCACGCCCCCTTCCTCGGCGAGCTCCGTACGGCCGCCGTGTCCCGCGGTCTCGCCGACCGGGTCCGCACGATCGAGGCGGACATGGGCGCGCTGACCGGCGAGGACTTCGAGGACGGCTCCTTCGACCTCGTCTGGGCGGAGGGCTCCGCCTACATCCTCGGCTTCGACGCCGCGCTCGCCCGGTGGAAGCGGCTGCTCGCCCCGGGCGGCACCCTCGTCCTGACCGAGTGCCAGTGGTCGGTCCCGGATCCGTCCGCGGGCGCCCGCGCCTTCTGGGACCCGCACTACGCGCTGCGCACCACTGCGGGCAACCTCGCGGCCGCCCAGGCCGCCGGGTACCAGGTGCTCGGCGTGCACGACCTGCCCGACTCCGACTGGGCCGAGTACTACGGCCCGCTCGCCGAGCGGGTCCGTGCCCTGTCCGGAGCCGGCGGCCCGGCGATGGCGCGGGCCCTGGCCGCGACGCGCGAGGAGCTCGGCGTACGGGCCCGCCACGGGCACGAGTACGGGTACACGGGCTACGTCCTGCGCCCGGTGAGCGCCGGGGACGGCGACGCCTGGCCCGCCCGGCCGGAGGCCGCGGCCGACGCGGCGGCCGTCCGGGAGGGTGCCGGCGGGAACGATCAG
The DNA here is from genome assembly GCF_055595065.1 of Streptomyces sp. NPDC040545. Classification (NCBI taxonomy): domain Bacteria; kingdom Bacillati; phylum Actinomycetota; class Actinomycetes; order Kitasatosporales; family Streptomycetaceae; genus Streptomyces; species Streptomyces sp. NPDC040545. The sequence goes on along the minus strand of NZ_JBVIWA010000002.1, from coordinate 153,134 downwards.
GTATCCGGCCCCGTTCGGAGTCTGACGCGTGCACGAGGTCATCTGAGTGACCCGTGAGTGAGACGTGAGGTGATCCGCCCCTCGTCGCGTAGCACGCGACGGGGGGCGGACATGCGTGGATCTCCGAAGTGGGGACAAGCCTCTTTTGTACGGCAGACTGAAGGCCGAAGTCCGAAGCGAAGGATGGGTATGCCGACCACACCAGCCACCGCCGCGAACAGCGCGTCCAACGGCACCGGTACTCAAGAACCGATCATGCTCGAACTGGTCGACGAGGCCGGCAACACCATCGGCACGGCGGAGAAGCTCTCCGCCCACCAGGCGCCCGGCCAGTTGCACCGGGCGTTCTCCGTGTTCCTCTTCGACGAGCAGGGCCGTCTGCTGCTCCAGCAGCGGGCCCTCGGGAAGTACCACTCCCCCGGCGTCTGGTCGAACACCTGTTGCGGTCACCCCTACCCCGGGGAGTCGCCCTTCGCGGCCGCGGCCCGGCGGACCCATGAGGAGCTGGGCCTGTCACCCTCGCTGCTCGCGCAGGCGGGGACGGTGCGCTACAACCACCCGGACCCCGCATCGGGTCTGGTGGAGCAGGAGTTCAATCACCTGTTCGTGGGACTCGCGCAGACGGTCGTGCGGCCGGATCCGGAGGAGGTCGAGGACACAGCCTTCGTCACCGCCGCGGAACTGGCGAAGCGGCACGCCGAAGCGCCGTTCTCGGCCTGGTTCATGACCGTGCTGGACGCGGCGCGGCCCGCGATCCGCGAGCTGACCGGCGACGCGGCGGGCTGGTAGCCCGCTCACCGCCCCGCCGACCGCCGGCCGAGCGCCGGCCGCCGCCTCGCCGGCCGCCGACCGCCGCTCAGCCGGCGGTCGGCGGGGCGGTGAGCGGCAGGGCCGCCCAGATCACCTTGCCGCCGGTCGAGGTGTGCTCGACGTCGCAGACCCCGCCGGCCTCCAGGGTGATTTCCCGGACCAGAAGCAGGCCCCTGCCGCCGGTCTGGCCGAAGTCGGCCTCGAGCGCCTTGGGGCGGTAGGGGTGGTTGTCCTCGACGGCCACCCGCACCCACTCACGGCCGATCGCGACCTCGACCGCGACCTCCGGCGAGAGCAGAGCGGCGTGCCGGACCGAGTTCGTCACCAGCTCGGAAACGATCAGGAGCAGGGAGTACACGAGGTCCTGATGGGCCGGCACCCCCTGGCGTCCGAGCAGGTCCCGGACCGCACGGCGGGCCTGCGGAACGGATTCTTCAACCGCGGGCGCGGTGAACCTCCACACACCCTCGTAGGCGAGGGGGTCGGCCGGAGCCTCTGCCTCACCCGCCTTGGCCTGCGGGACACTCCCGCTGACGTCCATGTTGCGTCCCCCGTCTTCACGCTCGATCGTCTCCACGCGACAAGAGTGGGGAACGGGCTGGTCCGGACCGGACCGCTGACCAGAAGTCAGCGCCTATCGGACACATTCTGACCACTGGCGTATGACAGAGTCAGTTGTTCGACTATTCCTGATCTTCTGCCGGACGCTTCCCGGCCGCCTCGCCCGGCCCGTCCCCCGCGGCCGCCGCCGCCGGAACCTCGTCCTCCCTGACCAACCCCAGGATGCGGCGGGAACCCATGCCCATGGCCACCAGGCTCGGCCCGTCGAACAGCAGGGCGAGGGAGAAGAGGGTTCCGATCACGTACAGACTGCTGCCGGGCCAGCTGGAGAGGAACATCGAGGTGAGCGTGGCCACGCCCGTGCAGACCAGAACGACCGGACCGGCCAGACCGGCGACCAGCAGGATCACCCTGAGCGCCGGACTCCCTTGATCATAGGTATGACCGCCCGGGATAGCATCCGGCGCATGGACGCAGCCACGGACGCAACCCTCCGGCACACGGTCGCCGACGGGGTGGCCACGATCGTCATCTCGCACCCCGCCAAGCGCAACGCCATGACCGCCGCCATGTGGCGCGAGCTCCCGGAGCTGGTGGCGGACCTGGCGGACGACCCTGCGGTACGGGTGCTCGTGCTGACCGGGGCCGGGGCGACCTTCTGCGCGGGCGCCGACATCTCCTCGCTGACCGGGGACGCGGCGGAGCCCGGGGAATCCGGTGCTTCCGGGGCCGCGGACCCGCGGGCCCTGGCCGTGGCCGCCGAGGAGGCGCTGGCCGCCTTCCCCAAGCCCACGCTGGCGGCGATCCGCGGCTTCTGCGTGGGTGGCGGCAGCCAGCTCGCGGCCGCCTGCGATCTGCGCTTCGCCGAGGAGGGGGCCTCCTTCGGGGTGACCCCCGCCAAGCTCGGCATCGTCTACCCGGCGTCCTCGACCCGCAGGCTCGCGTCCCTGGTCGGCCCGGCCTGGGCCAAGTACCTCCTCTTCTCCGCGGAGCTGATCGGCGCGCAGACGGCGCTGCGCGCGGGCTTCCTGAACGAGCTGCTGCCGGCCGGTCAACTGGACAAGCGCGTCGCCGAGTTCACCCGGATCCTGGCCTCGCGCTCCCAGCTGACGCAGGCGTCGGCCAAGGAGTTCGCGGACGGCCGGACCGACCGCGACGCGTACTGGGAGGAGCAGGCCGCCGGGAGCGAGGACACCGCGGAGGGGGTCGCCGCGTTCCTGGAACGCCGGGCTCCGCGCTTCACGTGGACCCCGGCTCCGTGACGGCCGGCCGTCAGCCGGCAGCCGGGAACGCCGTTCCCCGCAGCATCTCGACGAGAGCGGCCGGGGCCTTGTCGGGCGAGCCGGCGTCGTAGGGCGGCTGGGGGTCGTACTCGGTCATCAGCTGCACGGCCCGGGCGAAGTCGTCCCCGGCGATCCGGCCGAGCAGGGTGAGCCCCATGTCGATCCCGGAGGACACCCCGGCGGCGGTGACGTACTTCCCGTCGAACACCACGCGCTCACCGGTGGGCTCGGCCCCGTGCTTCGCAAGCTTGTCCAGGTACAGCCAGTGACTGGTGGCCCGCCGGCCGTCGAGCAGCCCGGCGGCGGCCAGCAGCAGGGATCCGGTGCACACCGAAGTGGTCCAGGTGGTGGTGGCGTCGACCGTGCGCAGCCAGTCCAGGACCACGGGATTGGCCATCTCCCGCTCGGGATGGGGCCCGCCGGGCACGATGACGATGTCGGGCCGGGTGACCTCGTCGAGCCCCTTGTCGGCGACGAGCGCGAGCGCCCCGTTGTCGGTCCGTACGGGTCCCGGCCGCTCGGAGACGAAGACGACCTCGGCGCCGGTCAGCCGGCCGAGGGTGTCGAAGGGGCCGATGGCGTCGAGGGCGGTGAAGTGGTCGTAGAGCAGTACGGCGATCTGCATGGCTCCTCCGGAGCGATGGCCGGAACAGGACTCCACCCCCGGTGTGGCGGCTGTTGCTTCTCGGAGCGCCGCTGGCCCTGCCGCGGCGAGAGCCGGGCCCGGGCGGCGAGTGCTCGACGCCCAGCTTCTCCCCCGGGTGCTCGGCTATCCATTGCTGCACGTCCCGCAGCGGGTCCCCGAGAACCGTCCTCCGGGCACCAGGACGGTGGTCCCGGGTCCCGGCTGGGCGCTCGCCAGCTCCCCGTCCGGCACCAGCGTCAGCCCGCTGCTGGTGCGGACGGGCTCTCCCGCGGGAGAAACCGTCCGGATCCCGTATCCGGCGCGCCCCGGGAAGCGGTCGAGCGCGGCGAACACCTCCACCGGCCCGGTCACGTCCAGGCTCTGGACCCCGTCGTGGAGGAGGACGAGGACGGTGCGCGGCGATGACGACATGGCTTCATGGTGTTCCGCCCCCGTGATGTCCGCAATGACGCGCTTCCCACCTATCCGGCCATGCCGGGTGCGGTCCGCGCGCGGATAGGATCGGCACATCATGACTGCAACCCTCGTCGCCAAGAAGCTCACCGCCGCGCACGGTGAGCGCACCCTCTTCGCCGATCTCGACCTCGTCGTCGCCCCCGGCGACGTCATCGGCCTCGTCGGCGTGAACGGCGCCGGGAAGTCCACCCTGCTGCGGCTGCTCGCCGGGCTGGACACCCCCGAGACCGGGGAGCTGCGGCTCTCCCCGCCCGGCGCCGCCGTCGGCCACCTCCCGCAGGAGCCGGAGCGCCGGCCCGCGGAGTCGGTCCGGGAGTTCCTGGCCCGCCGTACGGGTGTGGCGGCCGCGCAGGCCGAGCTCGACGCGGCGACGCAGGGTCTGGTGGACGGAACGCCGGGCGCGGACGACGCGTACGCGACCGCGCTGGACCTGTGGCTGAACCTCGGCGGCGCCGACCTCGACGAGCGGGCCCAGGAGGTCGCCGACGAGCTCGGCCTCGCCGTCGGTCTCGACCTGCCCATGACGGCGCTCTCCGGCGGTCAGGCGGCCCGCGCGGGCCTCGCCTCGCTCCTCCTCTCCCGCTACGACGTCTTCCTGCTCGACGAGCCCACCAACGACCTGGACCTGGACGGTCTGGAGCGGCTGGAGCGGTTCGTCAAGGGGCTGCGGGCCGGCACGGTCGTGATCAGCCACGACCGCGAGTTCCTGACCCGGACGGTCACCAAGGTCCTCGAACTCGATCTCGCCCAGCAGCAGATCAACCTCTACGGCGGCGGCTACGACTCCTACCTGGAGGAGCGCGAGCGCGCCCGCAACCACGCCCGCGAGGAGTTCGAGGAGTACGCGGGCAAGAAGTCGGCCCTCGAAGGCCGGGCCCAGATGCAGCGCAACTGGATGGACAAGGGCGTGCGCAACGCCCGCCGCAAGGCTTCCGACAACGACAAGATCGGCAAGAACCTGCGGGGCGAGTCGAGCGAGAAGCAGGCCGCCAAGGCCCGTCAGACGGCGCGGGCGATCGAGCGGCTGGAGGTCGTCGACGAGCCCCGCAAGGAGTGGGAGCTGCGCATGGAGATCGCGGCGGCCCCGCGCTCCGGCGCGGTGGTGGCCACCCTGCGCGAGGCCTCGGTCAAGCGCGGGGACTTCTCCTTCGGCCCGGCCAGTCTGCAGATCGACTGGGCGGACCGGGTGGCGATCACCGGGGCCAACGGCGCCGGCAAGTCCACCCTGCTCGCCGTCCTGCTGGGCCGGCTGGCCCCGGACTCCGGCTCCGCCACCCTCGGCTCCGGCGTCCTGGTCGGCGAGGTGGACCAGGCCCGCGGCCTGTTCCTCGGCGACGAACCGCTGCTCGAAGCCTTCTGCGCGGCGGTCCCCGAGACCGAGCCGGCCGAGGTCCGCACCCTGCTGGCCAAGTTCGGCCTGAAGGCGGCCCACGTCCTGCGCCCGGCGGCCACCCTCTCCCCCGGCGAGCGCACCCGTGCGGCGCTGGCCCTGCTCCAGGGCCGCGGGGTGAACCTGCTGGTCCTGGACGAGCCGACCAACCACCTCGACCTGCCCGCGATCGAGCAGCTGGAGGCCGCCCTCGACGCCTACGAGGGCACCCTCCTGCTGGTCACGCACGACCGCCGGATGCTGGACGCGGTGCACGTGACCCGCCGCCTGGAGGTCTCGGACGGCAGGGTCACCGAGCTCTAGGCCGTCTCCCGCCGGTCCGGGCCGCGATGTCCGGGGCCCGGGCAGGGAAGGCCCGCAGGTCCCCGGGAGGGATGCGGAGTTCCTCGGGGACGAGGTCGGAGCGGGCCGCGTCGAGGAGGTCGGCGAGGCCGAGGTGGAACCAGTCCCGGTGCACGGAGCTGTAGGCCGCCATGAGCGGCCCGACCCGCTCCCGGATCGCGGCCGCCTCGGTGGCGTCGACCCCCGCGGCGGCCAGCCGGTCCAGGGTCGCCGCCCGGTGACTGCGGTCGAACTCGGTGTCGAGGAACGGTTCGAGCAGATCGCCCCAGACGTCGGGCCGCGAGCGCAACGGGATCCCGTTGTCGGTGCAGAACCGCTCCAGGCCGTCGAAGAGCGGGTCGAAGATCACCCTGGCATCCTCCCCCACGGCCGCTCCGCGCGGGTGGGCCCGCGCAAGATCGCCCGTTCCGGGCCCTTGCGGCGGCCCCGGTACCCGCGGACCGGGCCCGCTCAGGCCGCCCGGTCCGCCGGCGGCCGGCGCTTGCGGGCCATGCGGGCGGCCACGAACGTACGCGGGAGGTGGCGGGCGGCGAGGGCGTAGGCGCGGTAGCGGCGGCCGGTGACGCTGACCGGGCGGCGCAGGGCGAGGTCCTTCAGGGCCTGCGCGACCACGGCCTCCGGTTCCAGCCAGACCGCGTCGCGCAGCGCACTGACGTCCATCCCGGCGCGCTCCTGGAACTCGGTGCGGGTGAAGCCGGGGACCACGGCCAGCACCCGTACCCCGTACGGCGCCATGTCCACGCGCAGGGACTCGCTGAAGGCGGTGATCCAGGCCTTGGCGGCCCCGTAGGTCCCGGTCGGCAGGAGTCCGGCCACCGAGGAGACGTTGAGGACCGCGCCCCGGCGGCGGGCGCGCAGGCCCGGCAGTACGGCGTGGGTGAGCCGGAGGGGGACCTTGACCAGCAGGTCGAGCATCCGTTCCTCGTCCTCGACCGGGCTGTACGGGAAGGGCGCGGGCAGCCCGAAGCCCGCGTTGTTGACGAGGATGTCCACGGGCCGGACCGGGTCGGCGAGCCGCTCGGTGACGGCCGCGCGGTCCGCCGGGTCCAGCAGGTCGGCGGGCAGCACCTCGGACGCGGTGCCGTACTCCCGGGCCAGTCCGGCGGCGACGGCGTCGAGCCGGTCCTTGTCGCGGGCGACGAGGACCAGGTCGCAGCCCTTGGCGGCGAAGCCGCGGGCGAAGGCCGCGCCCAGTCCGGCACTGGCGCCGGTGATCAGTACGGTGGTCAAGACTCTTTCACTTCCTTGTGGTGGCGGGCGCGGCGTACGCCTGGGCGACGTCGACGAGGAACCGGGCCTCGTGCGCCAGGTCCCCGCCCTCCTGCGAGGTGTGGATCGCGGCGGGCAGTTCCAGCGCGGCCGCCTCGCCCGGCTGCCCGGGCGCTCCGTCGAGCTTGGCCTGCCGGGCCTCCTTCAGTACCCGGGCCAGCGCGGTGGCGGTGGCCTGCTGCTCGGGGACCCCGTGTCCGGTGACCTGGCCGCGGGCCTGTTCCAGGGCGCCCGGGGCCACGTACTCGCCCAGGATCAGGATCGCGTCGCGCGTCTCGATGACCTTGCGGTACACGAGCAGGTTGCGCGGGACCGGCGGCCACAGCAGCTCCATCACCCGCCAGGCGCGCGGCTTGTTGAGCGCCACGTGCGGCACCGCTTCCACCAGGTCGCGCCACAGCGGCCACAGCCGCCAGGCGGTGGCGATGTCGGCGCAGGTGCGCCGGAGGGTGAACAGGGTGGGCACGAGGATCGCGGCGGCGCGCAGCAGGCCGTGCAGGTTCATGAGCAGCGGGAGGGCGGGCATCGCCCAGGTGCTGCCGAACAGGGCCTTGAGCAGGTACGCCAGCCAGAACAGTCCGGCGAGCGCGGTGCCGAGGCCGAACAGCCGCAGCCCGGCGGCCAGGCCCCGGCTCTCGGTACGGCGGCTGTAGCGCGAGCACAGGGCCACGCAGACGATGTTGGCGGTCACGTGCGCGGAGATCAGCACGAGCCAGTACGCGAGGGAGGGCACCGGGTCGCCGGCCGGCGGCATGGTGTGCGTGCCGTGGCCGGGCGCGGCCGCGTCCAGGGCGAGGAGGGCGCCGAGCCAGGCCACGGTGGCGACGCAGGCGGTGAGCTGGAGCCGGCGGCCGCGGGTGGTGGCGGCCACGAAGTAGAGGACGGCGCCGGCCGACAGCACCCCGATGAGGTTGCGGACGAGGCCGATGGTGTGGGCGTAGCCCGGGCCGCGGCTCATCGCGTACGAGACGACGTCCGGGAGGTTGAGGGTCATCGCGGCGGCGGCGGTGGCGACGGCCAGCCACAGGCCGCGCTGCTGGGGGGAGCGCAGGGCTCCGGGGGCGCGGAGCAGGACGGCGATCCACAGGCACACCACGCTGGGGACGGCGAGCCAGTTGCCGAAGGCGGTCAGGTCAGCTGCCATCGTTGCCCCGCTCGTATCCCATGGCGGACTCCAGCCGGGCCAGCGTGCCGCCGCTCGCGCCGTTCGCGGACCGGGGGCCGGCGTTCGCCGTGCGGATGCGGATCATGCTGGCGAGCATCTCCGCCTCCTGCTCCTGCCGGGTGGTGTAGTTGGTGCGCCCGAGCACCACGGGGGCGTTCCCGTCGGTCTCCTCCCCTTCGAGGGAGTTGTGGCCGAAGAGGATGTGGCCCAGCTCGTGGAGGACGATGTGCTCGCGGTGGAGCGGGGTGGTCTGTGCCTCGTAGAAGACGTAGTCGACGCTGGCCGTGCCCACCCACAGTCCGCAGACTCCGGATTCCGCCGCTTCCTTGGGGAGCGGATGGAGCCGGATGGGGCGGCCGCGGCGCTCGGCTATCCGGCGGCACAGGTCGTCGAGGGAGAAGGGGTGGGTCAGATCCAGATGGCCGAGAATCTGCTCGCACCTCTTGCGGATGCTGAGTTGCCGGTGGGGCATGTGATCCCTCTTCGGACCCTTTCCGGGGCAACGGTGGTAGGCGTGTGTGGGCATGGGCATGACGTCCTGTGCCTTCGAGGCGGCCTCGGGGAATGCGGTCCTGAGGGGAAAACGCGGAAGCCCGTCCGCCGAGTGACGAACGGGCGTTCCACCATGCCTACAGATCTTGTACGGGAGTTGGCAAGGCAAGTCCCCAGGTGGGGAAGCTATTCGGCCACTTCGCGCGAAGACCGGCACGCGCCGGGTGGCTGCAAGACACCCTTGACGGCTCCTACTTCTTGCGGCGCTCCTCGGGGGCGGTGAGGCCCGCACGGCGCAGGGCGTCGGCCATCGCGCTGTTGGCGGGAGCGGGGGCGCTGCCGCCGCCCTGCCGGCGGCCCTGGCCGCGCTCGCCCTGACCGCCCTGGCCGCGTTCGCCCTGGCCCTGGTTGCGGCCGCCCTCGCGGGTACCGGACCCGCCGCGCTGCTGCGGCGGACGGCCACCGCCGCCACCACCGCCGCTCCGACGGTCCTCGCGCTGCCGGGGAGCGCCCGCTCCGCGCTCCGCCCCGGCCTCGTCCTCCAGCCTCAGGGTCAGCGAGATCCGCTTGCGCGGGATGTCCACGTCCATGACCTTCACACGGACGATGTCGCCCGGCTTGACCACGTCCCGGGGGTCCTTGACGAAGTTCTTCGACAGCGCCGAGACGTGGGCCAGCCCGTCCTGGTGGACGCCGATGTCGATGAAGGCGCCGAAGGCGGCCACGTTGGTGACCACGCCCTCCAGGATCATCCCGGGGGCCAGGTCACCGATCTTCTCGACGCCCTCCTTGAAGGTGGCGGTCTTGAAGGCGGGGCGCGGGTCACGGCCGGGCTTCTCCAGCTCGCGCAGGATGTCCGTGACGGTGGGCAGACCGAAGGCCTCGGTGACGAACTGCTCGGGCCGCAGCGAGCGCAGCACGCCCGAGTTGCCGATCAGGGCCGCCACCTCGCTGCCCGCCGTCTTGGCCATGCCCCGGACCACCGGATAGGCCTCGGGGTGCACGCTGGAGAAGTCCAGCGGGTCGTCCCCGCCGCGGATCCGCAGGAAGCCCGCGCACTGCTCGTACGCCTTCGGGCCGAGCCGGGCCACGTCCTTGAGCCCCTTGCGGCTGCGGAAGGGGCCGTTGGCGTCGCGGTGGGCCACGATGTTCTCGGCGAGGCCGCCGCTGATGCCCGACACCCGCGAAAGCAGGGGCGCGGAGGCGGTGTTGACGTCCACTCCGACGCCGTTCACGCAGTCCTCGACGACCGCGTCGAGCGAGCGCGAGAGCTTCACCTCGGAGAGGTCGTGCTGGTACTGGCCGACACCGATCGACTTGGGGTCGATCTTGACGAGTTCGGCGAGCGGGTCCTGCAGGCGGCGGGCGATGGAGACCGCGCCGCGCAGCGACACGTCCATGTCCGGCAGTTCCTGCGAGGCGAAGGCGGAGGCCGAGTACACGGAGGCGCCCGCCTCCGAGACCATCACCTTGGTGAGCTTCAGCTCCGGGTGGCGCGTGATGAGGTCCCCGGCCAGCTTGTCGGTCTCGCGGGAGGCCGTGCCGTTGCCGATGGCGACCAGCTCGACGGCGTGCTCCTTCGCCAGCCGGGCGAGCTTGGCGAGGGACTCGTCCCACTTGTTGGCGGGCACGTGCGGGTAGATCACGTCCGTGGCCACGACCTTGCCGGTCGCGTCCACGACGGCGACCTTCACGCCGGTACGGAAGCCCGGGTCCAGGCCGAGCGTCGCCCGGGTGCCGGCGGGCGCCGCGAGCAGCAGGTCGCGCAGGTTCGACGCGAAGACCCGTACCGCCTCGTCCTCGGCGGCCTGGCGCAGCCGCATCCGCAGGTCGATGCCGAGGTGCACCTGGATCTTCGTACGCCAGGCCCAGCGGACGGTGTCGGCCAGCCATTTGTCGCCGGGACGGCCGCGGTCGCCGACGCCGAAGCGGCGGGCGATCATGCCCTCGTACGTGGACGGGCCGGGGACCTCGCCAGGCTCCTCCGGCTCCAGGGTGAGGTCGAGGACGTCTTCCTTCTCGCCGCGCAGCATGGCGAGGACGCGGTGCGAGGGCAGCGCGGTGAACGGCTCGGCGAAGTCGAAGTAGTCGGCGAACTTGGCGCCCGCCTCCTCCTTGCCCTCACGGACCTTCGCCGCGAGCCGGCCGCGGGCCCACATGCGCTCGCGCAGCTCACCGATCAGGTCGGCGTCCTCGCCGAACCGCTCGGTGAGGATGGCGCGGGCACCCTCCAGGGCGGCCGCCGGGTCGGCGACGCCCTTGTCGGCGTCGACGAACGCGGCCGCGGCGGCGGCCGGTTCCACGGACGGATCGGCCAGCAGGCCCTCGGCGAGCGGCTCCAGGCCGGCCTCGCGGGCGATCTGCGCCTTGGTGCGCCGCTTGGGCTTGAAGGGCAGGTAGATGTCCTCCAGCCGGGCCTTGGTGTCGGCCGCGGCGATCCGCGCCGCCAGTTCGTCGGTGAGCTTGCCCTGCTCCCGTACGGAGTCCAGGACCGCCGCGCGGCGGTCCTCCAGCTCCCGCAGATACCGCAGCCGCTCCTCGAGGGTGCGCAGCTGGGCGTCGTCGAGCATCTCGGTCGCTTCCTTGCGGTAGCGCGCGATGAACGGCACGGTGGAGCCGCCGTCGAGCAGCTCGACGGCGGCCTTGACCTGCCGCTCCCGTACGCCGAGCTCCTCGGCGATCCTGCCTTCGATGGACGTCGTCACGATCGGGTCCCGCCTGCCTTCGTTTGCACTGGAAGGCTGCCAATTGTGGCAGGTGGCGGTGGCGGACGGCGGGAACCCTGCCCGCCCGCCGGTCAGGCCCGGCCGAAGAGGTCGCGCGGGAAGGCCCCGGCGCCTATCGCCTTCGCGACGAAGGCACCGCCGAGTTCGGCGAGCCGGGCCAGTCCCTCCTCGCCCAGGTGCTCGTACGGGGCCGCGTCGAGGCGGTCGGTTTCCGTCTCCAGGCGTTCGCGCACGGCCTTGCCCTCGTCGGTGAGCTCGCCGTCGGCGTCGAGGATGCCGCGCTCGCGCAGCCGCTCGGTCGCGGCGTCCAGGTCGGACTGCTCCCAGCCGCGGATGGCCTTGATCCATTTCGCGGACATGCCGCGGCCGGTGGCGGTGTGGCTGATCAGTGCCTCCACCGGGTCCAGGCCCGCGAGGAGCAGGGCGGCGAGGTGGCCGTCGCCGCGGTGCTCGCGCAGCAGGGTGGTGGCGTGCCACAGGCGCAGGTGCGGTGCGTCTGGTACGGGGAGGTCGGCGTGGGCGGCGTAGAGCGTGCGGGCGTGCCGGGTGCAGCCCTCGGTGGCGAGCATGGCCAGGTCGGCGGCCTCGGCGATCTCGGGCGAGCCGATGGCCTCGGGCCCGAGGAGCCGGCGCAGGGTGCTGTCGGCGGCCCGCAGCCGGGCGGCGAGGACCTGCTCGGGCGTGGCGGTGTCCCACACGGCCGGCAGGTGCCGGGCGATCAGGTCGTGGCGGTAGTTGTAGAACGTGGCGGTCACCGTGCCGGGGCCGACGGCGCCCATGGCGGCGGAACGGCTCGCGAGGTTGACGGCGACCGGGTCCTTGATCCCGAGGGTGGCGAGCTCCTTGCCGAGATCCGGTGAGAAGTAGATCGTCGCGTGCAGCGGGTTGATCGCAGCATGCCAACAGCGACGGGCGGCGAGCAGGGGAAGCGTCATGCACGGCAGGTTACCGACTGTTCGGTATGCCGGGTAGGGGCGGAGCCGGGTGGCCCGGGTCTCACCCGGTGATGGGGAAGGCTCCGGAGGAAGCGGCGGGGAAGGCACTGCCACAGCTCGTGGACTTCCGGGCAAGGGTCTGGCCGGCGCGCGGCAGGGTGCGGAGGCGGCCGGGTACGCGGTGGGCGTGCGGGCCACGGGAGCGCACCGCCCCCGCGCCCTTTCGCCGCGGGCATCCCGGGTCCCGGCAGTGCCGGTCGAGCTCGCGCAGGAGGCCCGGACCGACTGCCTCACGCCAATCCGCGGCCGGGCGGAAGCGGACCACGGCTCGTCCGGCGAACGTCTCACGGACGTACCCGGGCCGTGCGGGGCGGATCTGATGCAGCGGCAGGGATACCCGCTCCCGACGCGGCCCGCACCCGGCGGACACGGATTTCGGACACATGGCGATCGCGTGACAGCAGGGGCCATGGACATGACCTGAGCCGCCGCGGGTGAATACGGTCGAGCCACAAGGCCTTGGACCACTCTGTGAACCGATCTGTCTCCCCTACCACTTGGAGCCATTCGTGCACCGCAAAGTCATCGCCCCGAGCGTGCTCGCCGCTTCCCTCCTGCTGGTGATCCCGGCGTCGGCGGCGGGTTCGGGTTCGGGCGCCCCGGGTATCGGCGATCCCTACTACCCGGCCAGCGGCAACGGCGGATACGACGTGTCGCACTACGACCTGCGCCTGCAGTACCAGCCGAAGACCGACCTCCTGGAAGGCACGGCCACCTTGCTGGCCACCGCCAAGCAGGACCTGTCCCGCTTCAACCTGGACTTCGGCCTCCAGGTCAGCGAGATCCGCGTCAACGGGGTCAAGGCGAAGTTCGCCACGTCCGGCTCCCACGAGCTGGAGGTCACCCCGGCGAAGCCGCTGGCGCGCAACACCCCGCTGTCCGTCGTCGTCAAGTACGCCGGGAAGCCCTCCGAGCTGAAGGTGGACGGCTGGACGGCCTGGCAGCGCACGCCCGACGGCGGTGTCGCGGCGCAGGAGCCCGACTCGGCGGTCTGGTGGTTCCCGAGCAACGACCACCCGCTGGACAAGGCCACCTTCGACATCTCGGTCAACGTGCCCGACGGCACCCAGGCGATCAGCAACGGCGTGCTGCAGTCCCAGACCTCGCGGCTCGGCTGGACCCGGTACAACTGGCGTTCCAACAAGCCGCAGGCGACCTACCTCGCCACCCTCGCCGTCGGCAAGTTCGACATCACCACCGACAAGACGGCGAGCGGGCTGCCGATCCTGAACGCGTACAGCAAGGACCTCGGCGACAACGCGGGCGCGGCCCGCGCGAGCGTGGAGCGGACCGGCGAGGTCGCCGAGTGGCTGGAGGGTGTCTTCGGGCCGTACCCCTTCAACGCGCTGGGCGGCTACGTGCCGAACGTGACCGCCGGATTCGCGCTGGAGACCCAGACGCGGCCGTTCTACGGACCAGGGCAGTTCCGGGGCGGAGCCAACGTCTCGGTGGTCGTGCACGAGCTGGCGCACCAGTGGTACGGCGACAGCGTGTCCGTCGAGGGCTGGAAGGACATCTGGATCAACGAGGGCTTCGCCCGCTACAGCCAGTGGCTGTGGTCGGAGAAGGAGGGCGAGGGCACGGCGCAGGAGCTGGCCGACTGGGCCTACGCCCTGCGCCCGGCCGAGGACGCGTTCTGGCAGGTCAAGCCGGGTGACCCGGGTCCGGAGAACCAGTTCCACGGCGCTGTCTACGACCGCGGGGCCATCGCCCTGCAGGCGCTGCGCAACGAGATCGGCGACGAGAAGTTCTTCGAGATCCTGAAGGGCTGGCCGACCGAGCGGGCCTACGGCAACGCCAAGGTCGGGGACTTCGTCCGGTATGCCGAGAAGGTTTCGAAGAAGCCCCTCGCGCAGCTCTTCGAGACCTGGCTCTACACCCCGGGCAAGCCGGAGGCCTCGGCCCTCAACCCGTCGGCGGCGGGGCTCTCGGCCCGCTCGCCGCGGTCCGCCGCCCCGGCGAAGCCCGCCGCGGAGCCGAGGTCCTGGAAGAAGATCGCGGAGACCAACACGATCCACGACACCGAGCACGGCTCCGGGCCCGGCCACCGGCACTGAGTCCGCGCCGGCCCCGCGCACCGCGCACGGGCTCCCGCATCCGGCGGGGGCCCGTGTGTCCCGGGGCCGTCAGCGGCCTCCCGCATGCCACGCGGCCCGTGCCCGGTAGGCGATGGGCAGGTACCGCAGCCGCTCCGGCAGCAGCGGTACGAGGATCCGTACGGCCGTGCTGAACCGCCGGAGCGTGCGCTCCTGGGCCGGGCTCCACTCCAGCCCGATCGCGGCGCGGGCCTCGGGCGGCATGTATCCGACGGTGACGAAGGCCCGCAGGCGCAGGAACGCGGCCCGCAGCACCGGCCAGGTGAGCCTCAGCAGCAGGCGCACGGCGGGCGAGCCGGCCTCCGGCCGGGGCAGCCGTACCTCGGTGGAGATCAGCTCGCGGGCGACGGCGGTGGGCTCGATCTCCTCGGCCAGCATCCGGCCCCAGTAGGTCCAGTACTCCTCGATGCTCTGCGGCATGTCCCGGTCGTGCAGGCCGAGGATCCGCCCCACCTGGAGCCACTCCTGGTAGAGCTGCCGCTCCTGGGCGGGGGTGAAGCGGCGCAGCAGGTAGCGCCCGGCGTACAGGTAGACCGGGAAGCCGGTGGCGTGCACCCAGGCGTAGCAGGCGGGGTCGAGGGAGTGATAGCGGCGGCCCCGGGTGTCGGTGCCCTGGATGTCCTTGTGCAGGCGGCGCACCCGGCGGCCCTCCTCGGCCGCCTCCTCGCCGCCGTACACCCACAGCTGGACCGAGCGCAGGGAGCGCTCGCCGCGGCCCCAGGGGTCGGTGCGGAAGACGGAGTACTCGTCGACACCGGCCGCGATCGCGGGGTGGGCAACCTGCATGGTGAAGGCGGCGGGCAGCATCAGCAGGGCCCTGACGTCACCGGCGATGGTCCACAGCACGCCGCCGGGCGGGGGCGGCTCGGGGTCGGTGCGGCGCGTGGCCGCAGGCCCGGCGGGGTGTGCTGAGTCCGTCTTGGTCATATGACAAGTATGCGAGCACCGGACGGCCGTCTCACGGACAGAAAGTCTCTGCACGGGTGTTACCCAGAGGTAACTGCTGCTGCTTGTATGACGGCGTCGATCTTCCCCCGCAGGAATGATGGAGACCTTCATGCTGCTTTCCTCGCCCCGCTCGCGCCGCGCCGCCGCCACGGCCGTCGCCGCGGTCGCCGCGGGCGCACTGGCCGCCGCCACCGCGCCTGCCGCCTCGGCCGCGGAGACCGCCGCCGCCCCGCGGCTCAGCGTCCTGTCGTACAACGTGTTCCTGATGAGCAAGAACCTGTACCCGAACTGGGGCCAGGACCATCGGGCCGCCGAGATCCCCAAGGCGTCCTTCTACCAGGGCCACGACGTGGTCGTGCTCCAGGAGGCCTTCGACAACAGCTCCTCGGACGCGCTGAAGGCGAACTCCGCCGCGCAGTACCCGTACCAGACCCCGGTCGTCGGCCGCAGCAAGAGCGGCTGGGACGCCACGGGCGGCGCGTACTCCGCCACCACCCCGGAGGACGGCGGGGTCACGATCCTCAGCAAGTGGCCGATCGTCCGCAAGGAGCAGGTCGTCTACAAGGACGCCTGCGGCGCCGACTGGTGGTCCAACAAGGGCTTCGCCTACGTCGTCCTGAACGTGAACGGCACCAAGGTGCACGTGGTCGGCACGCACGCGCAGTCCACCGACCCGGGCTGCGGCGCGGGCGAGGCGGCGGACATGCGCGCCCGTCAGTTCCGCGCGATCGACGCCTTCCTGGACGGCAAGAACATCCCGGCGAACGAGCAGGTCATCGTGGCGGGCGACCTCAACGTCGACTCGCGCACCCCCGAGTACGCGAGCCTGCTGGCGAACGCCGACCTCGCCGGCTCCGACAGCCGCACGGGGCACCCGTACTCCTTCGACACCGCGCTCAACTCGATAGCGAACTACCGCTACCCGACCGACCCGCGCGAGGACCTGGACTACGTCCTCTACCGCAAGGGCAACGCCCGCCCGGCGGGCTGGGAGAACAACGTGGTCAAGGAGCAGTCGGCGCCCTGGACGGTCTCCAGCTGGGGCACCTCCTACACCTACACCAACCTCTCCGACCACTACCCGCTGATCGGACGCTAGGCCGGCGCTACCGGCCATCCCCGGGTACCGCCCCGCCACCGCGGCGCCCGGGGACGCCCCACGCCCTTCGGCCAGGGGCCCTGCCGCGCCCCTCTAGGGCGTGCCCCGGTACCGGGCCACGGCGAGCGCCATGGCCTTGTCGGCCGCCTTCTCGTCGACTCCGGTCACGATGATCTCGACGTTGTCCCCGTCGACCACCCTGGCCTGCATCCGGACTTCCAGATCGGCGACCCTGATGGTCCCATCGACGTTGCCGGGACCGCCGGGCGCGGGCACGAACCGGACGTCGATCGCCGTGCCGTCCTTCGCCACGTGCCTCGAACAGCTGCGGAAGTCCTCCAGGTTCTGGGTGTCGGCTCCCTCGGCCACGACCAGTTCCCAGAGTTGCGCCGTGTCGGAGGAGTAGGCCACGCGCTGATCAGGGTTCTGCGCCGCCTTCGCGTATGCGGGACACCCCGGGAGCTCGGGCACCTTGGCGGGTTCGGTCGTGTCCACCGACACGGGGTCCCCCAGAACGCGTTCCGCGTCCTGCGCCGTGAGCATCTCCCCCGGCGCGGCGGCCACGGCAGCCGTGCTCCGGAGCGCGGCTCGGGCACTCGAATCGGCGGCTCCACCGCTCCAACCGGTCAGTGTCGCCCCGAGGAGTACGGTCGAACCGATGGTGGCCAGCATCCGCGAACAACGCATGGTGAGCCTTCAATCGACAGTTGCGACACCGTCTCGGTGCCCCGCGTCGCAGAGTCCCTCGTCTACAAGGGCAGCACGGGAGCGAGCAGGCCGCAACTACGCGGCAGGCGGCCCGGGGCCGGACGGCCGGGGCACTGTCGGCCTTCCCGAATGCCCCGGTCCGGTGGGCGGTCGGACGCCCACCGGACCGGAACCGCCCGGGCTACGCGGACTCGTGCGGCTCCTCGTACAGGCCGTCGATCAGGGCGCCGTGCTTGTCGCGGACCACGCGGCGGCGGAGCTTGAGCGAGGGGGTGAGTTCCCCGGTCTCGGGGCCCCACTCCTCCGTCAGCAGCCGGTAGCGCTTGATCTGCTCGGTCCGGTTGAGCCGGGCGTTGGCCGCGGCCACCGCGCGGGCGATCTCCTCCCGGACGGCGGGGTGCGCGGCGAGGTCGGACGGGGAGGCGGCCTCGATGCCCCGGGCGGCGGCCCAGACCGGGGCCAGTTCCGGGTCCAGGACCAGCAGGGCGACGAGGTAGGAGCGGCCGTCGCCGTGCACCAGGGCCTGGCCGATCAGCGGATGCTCCTTGACGGTGTTCTCCACCAGGGCGGGTGAGACGTTCTTGCCGTTCGAGGTGATGATCAGTTCCTTCTTGCGGTCGGTCAGCCAGAGGAAACCGTCCTCGTCGACCCGGCCGATGTCCCCCGTCGGGAACCAGCCCTCGGTGTCCGCGGCGCTCTCCACCGAGCCGTCCGGCCGCAGGTAGCCGCCGAAGACGGTCGCCCCGCGGGTGAGGATCTCCCCGTCCTCGGCCAGCCTCAGCTCCAGCCCCTCGATCGGGCGGCCCACCGAGCCGAGCCGGAAGGCGTCCGGGCTGTTGACCGTGCACACGCCCGAGGTCTCGGTGAGCCCCCAGGCGTCCATGATGGTGATGCCCCAGCCGGCCCAGAAGCGGACCACGTCGATCGGCATCGGCGCGGTGGCGCTGGCCGTCCACATCAGCTTGTCCATGCCCGCGAGCCGCAGCAGCGGGTCCAGCACCTGCTCCTTGGCCCCGGCGTACGAGGCTTCGAGCGCGGCCGGCACCTCCTCGCCGCGCTCTCGGTGGCCGGCCCGGGCGCGGGCCAGGTCGTTCGCGGCCTCGATGGCTGCGCGCTGCGCCTCGGGGAGCTGCGCGAGGACGGCGCGTACCGAGGCGGCGAGCTTCTCCCAGACCCGGGGTACGCCGAAGAACTGCACCGGGTGCAGCTCGCGGACCGCCCCCGACACGGCGGCGGGGTCGGCGCAGAGCCGGACGTGCGAGGCCCGCAGCAGGGGCAGGTAGATCCCGAGGACCCGCTCGGCTATGTGCGCGAAGGGCAGGTAGCAGATGTGCTCGGCGTGCTCGGGCAGGTCCACGTGCCGGTCCAGGCGGATCGCCTGGAGCATGAGGTTGCGGTGGGTCAGCCGTACGCCCTTCGGGTCACCGGTGGTGCCCGAGGTGTAGACGACGGTCAGCGGGTCCTCGGGGTGGGTCTCCTGCCAGGCCTTCTCGAAGGCGTCGGCGCGGTGGAGCCGGGCCCCGCCGGCGTACAGGGAGCCGTAGGTGGAGTGCCCGCCGGCCTCGGCGGCCTCGGCCACGACCAGACGCTCCAGGGGCACGTCCGGGGCGGCCAGCAGCGGCTCCCACCGCAGGAGTTCGCGGGCGCCCTCGACGACGGCGATCCGGGCCCGGCTGTGGCGGGCGATGTGGGCGATCTGCTCGGGCGCGGAGGTCCCGTACACGGTGACGGGCACGGCGCCGAGGTGGACGAGGGCGAGGTCGCTGAGCCAGTGCTCGGGGCGGTTGCCCATCATCATCAGCACGTGTTCGCCGCGCTCGACGCCGAGGGCGGTGTATCCGGAGGCGAGGACGGAGACCTGGCGGCGCACCTCGCTCCAGGTGAGGGTCGTCCACTCGGCGGCGTCGCGGCCGGCCCGCCAGGAGAGGGCGGGGAGCTCCCCGTACTCGGCGGCGTTGCGGGCCAGCAGGGCCGGCAGGGTGATCTCTTCGGGTCGTCCGGGCAGTCGCAGGTTCGTGGTCATGGGCAGCTCCTGGCCGTTTCACATCGTTGGTGCGACAGCAATACTGTTGAACCCAAGCTGTGGAGCAGAGAGCGAGGCGCAGACGATGGCCGACCAGGCACCCGAGCCGATGCTCACCGTCGACGAGCTGGCGGCCAGGGCGGGCGTCACCGTGCGCACCGTTCGTTTCTACAGCACCCGCGGGCTTTTGCCCCCTCCCGTGATCGGCCCTCGTCGGGTGGGGCACTACGGGCCGGAACACCTGTCCCGGCTGGCACTGATCGAGGAGCTGCAGCACCAGGGCATGACCCTGTCCGCCATCGAGCGCTATCTGGACGCGCTGCCCGACGATCTGAGCGCCCACGACCTGGCCATCCACCGTGCGATGGTGGCGAGTTGGGCACCGGACGCGGCCCAGGAGGCGTCGCGGGAGGAGCTGGAGAAGCGGGCGGGGCGGAGCCTGTCGGACACCGATGTCCGGCGGCTGACGGCGATGAACGTGCTCGCCGCCTCGGGGGACGGGTTCCGGGTGGACGTGGGGCTGCTGCGGCTGGGGGTCGCGCTGCTCGACGTGCCGATCGCCCACGAGACGATCCTGGCGGCGCGCAGGGTGCTGATGGAGCACGCCAGGTCGGCGGCGCACGAACTGACGGCGCTGTTCCGGGACGAGGTGTGGGGGCCGTTCACGGAGGGCGAGAGCGATCCGGAGCGGGTGGAGTCGATGAAGGCGCTGTCGGCGCACATGCAGCCGATGGTGGTCCAGGCGCTGGTGACGGCCTTCCAGCGGTCGCTACGGGAGGAACTGCGGGCGGCGTTCGCCTCGGAGCCGGAGCCGGAACCCGGGGGATGAACCGGGGGCGGAGCTGGGTGAGGTGGGCATCGAGTTCATGGTGGTCACCGACACCACCGACGCGAGCCTGGTCACCGTGGGCCCGGTCATGCGGCAAAGCCCGGTGCCGGCCCTGACCGTGTACCGCGTGCTGCGCGGCGGTCCCGCCCCCGCCGGGGACGGCGTACCCGGGCGGATCCTTGCGGGCTGGTCCGCCCCGGACGGCGCGCGCCAGCACGGGCTGTTCGCCCGCCCGGCCGCATTCGAGGACTGAAAGGACGGACACCCCGGGCCCGTTCACGGGCGGGCCCGGGGCCGTCGCGGGATCGGCGGGATCAGTCCGCGTAGGTTTCGCCGCGCTCCGCCTTCGCGACCAGCGAGGCCGGCGGGGTGAAGCGGGCGCCGTAGGTGTCGGCGAGCTCGCGGGCACGGGCCACGAAGCCGGCCAGGCCGCCCTCGTAGCCGTTGATGTACTGGATCACGCCGCCCGTCCAGGCCGGGAAGCCGATGCCCATGATGGAGCCGATGTTGGCGTCGGCGATCGAGGTCAGCACGCCCTCGTCGAGGCAGCGGACGGTGTCCAGGGCCTCGGAGAAGAGCATCCGCTCCTTCATGTCCTCGAACGGGATCTCGTACCCCGGCTTGGCGAAGTGCTCGCGCAGGCCCGGCCAGATGCGGGCGCGCTTGCCGGACTCGTCGTACTCGTAGAAGCCGGCCCCGCCGCTGCGCCCGGGGCGGCCGAACTCGTCCACCATGCGGTCGATGACCGCGTCCGCGGGGTGCTCGGTCCACGGCTTGCCCTCGGCCTCGAAGGCCTTGCGGCTCTCGTTGCGGATCTTGCGCGGCAGGGTGAGGGTGAGCTCGTCCATCAGCGAGAGCACCTTGGCCGGGTAACCGGCCTGGGCGGCGGCCTGCTCGATCGAGGCGGGCTCGGCGCCCTCGCCGATCATCGCGACGCCCTCGTTGATGAACTGGCCGATGACGCGGGAGGTGAAGAAGCCGCGCGAGTCGTTGACCACGATCGGGGTCTTGTTGATCTGGCGGACGAGGTCGAAGGCGCGGGCGATGGCCTCGTCGCCGGTCCGCTCCCCCTTGATGATCTCCACGAGCGGCATCTTGTCCACGGGCGAGAAGAAGTGCAGCCCGATGAAGTCGGCCGGCCGCGACACCCCTTCCGCGAGGCCCGTGATGGGCAGCGTGGAGGTGTTGGAGCACAGCAGCGCGTCCGGCTCGATGACGTCCTGGATCTCCTGGAACACCTTGTGCTTGAGGGAGGTGTCCTCGAAGACGGCCTCGATGACGGCGTCGCAGCCCGCGAGGTCGGCCGCGTCGGCGGTCGGGGTGATCCGGGCGAGCAGCTCGGCGCGCTCGGCCTCGGTGGTCCGGCCCCGGGAGAGCGCCTTGTCGAGCAGCTTCTCGGAGTACGCCTTGCCCTTGGCGGCGGCCTCGGCGGTGACGTCCTTCAGGACCACCTCGATGCCCGCGCGGGCGCAGGAGTAGGCGATGCCCGCGCCCATCATCCCGGCGCCGAGGACGGCGACCTTGCGCACCTTGCGGGGCTCCACGCCCTGCGGGCGGCTGCGGCCCGCGTTGACGGCCTGGAGGTCGAAGAAGAACGCCTGGATCATGTTCTTGGCGGTCTGGCCGGTGACCAGCTCGGTGAAGTAGCGGGCCTCGATGGTCAGGGCGGTCTCGAAGTCCACCTGCGAGCCCTCGACGGCGCAGGCCAGGATGTTGCGCGGGGCCGGGTACGGGGCCCCGTTCAGCTGCTTCTTCAGGTTGGCCGGGAAGGCCGGGAGGTTGGCGGCGAACCGCGGGTTGGACGGCGTGCCGCCCGGGATCTTGTAGCCGGGTACGTCCCAGGGCTGCTTCGACTCGGGGTTCGCGTCGATGAAGGCGCGGGCCTTGGCCAGCATCTCCTCGGGGGTGGAGGCCAGTTCGTGCACGAGGCCGTTGTCCAGGGCGCGCTGCGGGGTGTACTGGGTCCCCTGGAGCAGCACCTTGAGCAGCGCGTCGGCGATGCCCATCAGGCGCACGGTACGGGTGACACCGCCACCGGCGGGGAGCAGGCCGAGGGTGACCTCGGGCAGGCCGATCTTGGAGCCGGGCGCGTCGAGGGCGACGCGGTGGTGGGAGGCGAGGCAGATCTCGTAACCGCCGCCGAGGGCCGCGCCGTTGATGGCGGCGACGACGGGCTTGCCGAGGGTCTCGATCCGGCGCAGGGAGCGCTTGATCTCGGTGCCGGTGTCGAAGGCGATCTGCGCGTGCTCGGGGCGGAGCCGGATCATGTCCTTGAGGTCGCCGCCCGCGAAGAAGGTCTTCTTGGCGGAGGTGTAGATGATGCCGCGGATGGAGTCCTTCTCGGCCTCGGCGCGGTCCGCTACGCCTGCGATAGAGTCCTTGAAGGCCTGGTTCATCGTGTTGGCGGACTGGTCGGGGTCGTCGAGGATCAGGGTGACGACGCCGGTCTCGTCCTGTTCCCAGCGGATCGTGGTGGACTCGCTCATGGTCACTGCTTTCGTTTCGGAAGGTCCGGTGGGCAGGGGGAACAGGGCTGATCAGAGGCGTTCGACGATGGTGGCGACGCCCATGCCGCCGCCGACGCAGAGGGTGACGAGCCCGTAGCGCTTGTCCTGGCGCTCGAGCTCGTCGACGATCGTGCCGAGGATCATCGCGCCGGTGGCGCCGAGCGGGTGGCCGAGCGCGATGGCGCCGCCGTTGACGTTGACCTTGTCGAGGGACAGGCCCATGTCCTTGACGAAGCGCAGGACGACGCCGGCGAAGGCCTCGTTGATCTCGACGAGGTCGATGTCGTCGATGGTCAGCCCGGCCTTGGCGAGGGCCTTGCGGGTGGCGGGGGCGGGGCCGGTGAGCATGATGGTGGGCTCGGAGCCGGAGACGGCCGCCGCGACGATCCGGGCGCGCGGGGTCAGCCCGTTGCGCTCCCCCGCCTCGCGGGAGCCGATGGCGACGAGCGAGGCGCCGTCGACGATGCCGGAGGAGTTGCCCGCGTGGTGGACGTGGTCGATCTTCTCGACCCAGTGGTACTTCTGCAGCGCGACCGCGTCGAAGCCGCCGAGCTCGCCGATGTCCGCGAAGGAGGGCTTCAGCTTGGCGAGGGTGTCGGCGGTGGTGCCGGGGCGGACGAACTCGTCGTGGTCCAGGACGATCAGGCCGTTGCGGTCGGTGACCGGGACCACGGACTTCGCGAAGCGGCCGTCCTTGATGGCCGCGGCGGCGCGCTCCTGGGACAGGGCCGCGTACTCGTCGACGTCGCGCCGGGAGAAGCCCTCGATGGTGGCGATCAGGTCGGCGCCGATGCCCTGCGGGATGAAGCCGGTGTCCCAGTTGGTCATCGGGTCGGCGAACCAGGCGCCGCCGTCGGAGGCCATGGGGACGCGGGACATGGACTCCACGCCGCCCGCCAGGACCAGGTCCTCCCAGCCGGAGCGGACCTTCGCGGCGGCCAGGTTGACGGCCTCCAGGCCCGAGGCGCAGAAGCGGTTCTCCTGGACGCCGGCCACGGTGTCCGGGAGGCCGGCGGCGATGGCCGCGATACGGGCGATGTCGGAGCCCTGGTCGCCGACCGGGCCGACGACGCCGAGCACGATGTCGTCGATGGTGGCGGGGTCCAGGCCGGGGTTGCGCTCGCGCAGGGCGTCGATGAGTCCGACGACCAGGTCGATCGGCTTGGTGCCGTGCAGGGCGCCATTGGCCTTGCCGCGGCCGCGCGGGGTGCGGATCGCGTCGTATACGTAAGCTTCGGTGCTCACTGGTCAAGCCTTTCGGAGGTGTCCAAGGGGAAGGTGTCCAGAGGGGGAGGTGGCGCGGGGGACGTGTCCCGGGTGAGGTGTCCCGGGGGAGGTCAGCCGAGCAGCGAACGGCCGATGATCTCCTTCATGATCTCGGTCGTGCCGCCGTAGATGGTCTGGATGCGGCCGTCGGTGAAGGCCCGGGCGACCCGGTATTCGGTCATGTAGCCGTAGCCGCCGTGGAGTTGCAGGCAGCGGTCGGCGACGCGCTTCTGCAGCTCGGTGGCCCACCACTTGGCCATAGAGGCGTGCACGTGGTCCAGTTCGCCGTTCGTGTGGTCCGTGATGCAGCGGTCGAGGAAGGTCCGGGTGACGGCGACCTCGGTGGCCATCTCCGCCATCTCGAACCGGATGTGCTGCAGCTTGGCCAGCGGCCGGCCGAAGGCCTCGCGCTCCTTGACGTACTGGGTGGTGATCTCCAGCAGGTGCTCGGCGGCGGCGATGCCGGCCATCGCGATGCCCATCCGCTCCTGCGCGAGATTGGTCATCAGGTGGACGAAGGCGCCGTTCAGCTCGCCGAGCAGGTTCTCCTTCGGGACGCGGACGTCGTTGAAGAACAGCTCGGCGGTGTCCTGGGACTTCTGGCCGATCTTGTCGAGGTTGCGGCCGCGCTCGAAGCCCTCCGCGCCGCGCTCGACGACCAGCAGCGACAGGCCGTGCGCCCCGCCCTCGGGGGTGGTCCTGGCGACCACGATCACCAGGTCGGCGAGGATGCCGTTGGAGATGAAGGTCTTGGAGCCGTTCAGCACCCAGTGGTCGCCGTGGTCCTCGGCGGTGGTCCGGATCCCCTGGAGGTCGGAGCCCGCGCCCGGCTCGGTCATCGCGATGGCGGTGATGGTCTCCCCGGAGCAGAAGCCGGGCAGCCAGCGGCGCTTCTGCTCCTCGGTGGCGAGCGAGGTCAGGTAGGGCCCGATGATGTCGTTGTGCAGGCCGATGGCCAGCCCGGGGGCGCCCGCGCGGGTGAACTCCTCGGCGATCACGGCGGCGTAGCGGAAGTCGGGGTTCCCACCGCCGCCGTACTCCTCCGGCACGGCGAGGCCCAGCAGCCCCTGCCGGCCCGCGGCCCGCCAGGCCTCGCGGCTGACGATGCCGTCCTTCTCCCACTGCTCGTAGTGCGGCAGCACCTCCTTGCTGAGGAAGGTGCGTACGGTCTCGCGGAACGCCTCGTGGTCGGCGTCGAAGATGCGTCGTTGCATCGGGGCCCCTTCAGCGGGTCGGGGTGGATCCGGGTGGGTGAGGGAGCGGGCCGGGGTCGGCGTCCGGGCGCGCCCGGCCCGCTCAGAGCCAGCTCTTGACGGTTTCGATCAGCTTGGCCGGGTCGGGGCCGACCGGGGTGACGTTGAGCATGGTGACGCCGGCCTCGCGGAAGGCCTCGACGCGCTCGCGTACGTAGCCCTCGGGCCCGCAGAGCGTCATCAGCTCGCAGAATTCGTCCGGGACGGCGGCGGCGGCGTCGCGCTTGCGGCCGGCGAGGTACAGCTCCTGGATCCGGCGGGCCTCTTCCTCGTACCCGTAGGCCACGGCCAGGTCGTTGTAGAAGTTCTTGCCGACCGCGCCCATCCCCCCGACGTACAGGGCGATCTGCGGGCGCGCGAGGTCCCGTGCGGCGGCCGCGTCGTCGCCGATGGCGAGCAGGCCGCCCGCCACGGTCTGCAGCGGGCCGAGCTCCGGCGCGCGCCTGGCCGTCCCCTCGGCGAGCGGGCCGCCCCACACGGCGGCGGCCTTCTCCGGGATGAAGAGCGTGGGCAGCCAGCCGTCCGCGATCTCGGCGGTCAGCCGGACGTTGGCCGGGCCGAGCGAGGCGATGTAGACGGGGATCTCGGGCCGGACCGGCCGGGTGAGGATCTTCAGCGGCTTGCCGTGCCGGCCGCCCTTCTCGGGCGGCAGCGGCATGTCGGTGATGCCGTGGTGGTCGATCGTCTCGCGGCGCCAGATGCGCCGGCACAGTTCGACCGTCTCGCGCGTGCGGCCGAGCGGCTTGTCGTAGGGCATCCCGTGCCAGCCCTCGACGACCTGCGGGCCGGAGGCGCCGAGACCGAGCAGCGCCCGGCCGCCCGAGAGCGCGTCCAGGCCGGCGGCCGTCTGGGCGATGAGGCCGGGGGTGCGCGAGTAGACGTTGAGGATGGCCGAGCCGATCTTCAGCCGCTCGGTGCGGGCGGCGAGATAGCCCATGATCGTCGGGGAGTCGAACCCCCAGGCCTCGGCCACCCACACGGCGTCGAGCCCGGCCGACTCCAGCGCGGCGGCCTGCTCGGCGGCCCGGCGCGGGTCCCCGGCGTAGTCGAGCATCATGGACAGTTCCATCAGTTCTCCTCCGCCTTCCCGAGCAGGGCCGGCACGTCCCAGTCGGCCGCGACCGACTCGGCGTGCGCTCCCGGCTGCGCCGGGCCCGTGGTGACGGCGCCCGGCGTCGCCGAGAAGCGCGGCGCGGGCGCGGGCTGGACGATCCCGCCGAAGTCGGTGAAGGTCCCGCGGGCGGCGAGGTGCGGGTGGCCGGGGGCCTCGCGCAGCGAGAGCACGGGCGCCACGCAGGCGTCGCTCCCCTCGAAGACGGCCGTCCACTGCGCGCGGGTACGGGTCCTGAAGCGCGCGGCGACGGCCTCCCGCAGCTCGCCCCAGCGGGCGACGTCCTTGCGGGCCGGGGCCTGGTCCTGGATGCCGAGGAGCTCCACGAAGGTGTCGTAGAACTGTTGTTCCAGCGCGCCGACCGCCATGTACTGGCCGTCGGAGGTCTCGTAGGTGCCGTAGAAGGGGCAGCCTCCGTCGAGGAGGTTGGCCCCGCGGCGGTCCTGCCAGCCGCCCGCCGCCATCATTCCGTGGATCATGGCGGTGAGGTGGGCGGTGCCGTCGACGATGGCCGCGTCGACGACCTGGCCGGTGCCGGTGGCGCGGGCGTGGTGCAGGGCGGCGAGGACCCCGATGACCAGGTAGAGCGAGCCGCCCGCGTAGTCCCCGACCAGGTTGGCGGGGACGGCCGGCGGCTCTCCCGGCTTCCCGATCATGCCGAGGGCGCCGGTGACGGCGATGTACGCGATGTCGTGCCCGGCGGTCTGGGCGAGCGGGCCGTCCTGGCCCCAGCCGGTCATCCGGCCGTAGACGAGCTTCGGATTGCGGGCGTGGCACTCGGCCGGTCCGACGCCGAGGCGCTCGGCCACCCCGGGCCGGAAGCCCTCGACGAGTACGTCGGCCCGCTCGACCAGGTCCAGGACGCGGGCGGGCCCGTCGGCGGACTTGAGGTCGAGCAGGACGGAGCGTTTGCCGCGATTGGTGAGGTCGTAGGCCGGATCGACCGCGAGTCCGCCGCCGCCGGGCCGGTCCACCCGTACGACGTCTGCGCCCAGGTCGGCGAGGAGCATGGCGGCGAACGGTCCGGGGCCGATGCCCGCCAGTTCGACGACGCGCACCCCGGCGAGCGGGCCGGGCCCGCTCGCTTCCCGGTTCCCGTTCCCTGTCACTGCCATCGGGCCCCCAGCGGCTCTGGTGTGCGCGGTGTGCGCGGTGTGCGCGGTGTGCGTGGTGTGCGGCTATGTGACACAACTGATGTAACACCAGTGATGCTAGGAACGTGTTCCATCGAACACAAGCCCCCGTGCGGGGCTCCCGGCGGATCGCCCGGCCCCGGAGTGTCCGGCCGCGGGTGTCCGGCGCCGGGGTGTCCGGCGCCGGGGTGTCCGGCGCCGGGGCATCGTGCTCCCCGGCCAGGCGTGCCGCACCCGCTCGCACCGGCGGCCGGGCATCACGCTAGCCTCGGCCACCGAACCCCCTGGGAGGAGCCGTTCATGAACGCAACTGTCCCGCACGACCGGCCGGAACGCGCCTACGACGTCGTACTGTTCGGCGCCACCGGGTTCGTGGGCGCGCTCACCGCCGAGTACCTCGCCGCGCACGCGCCCGCCGGCTGCCGGTGGGCCCTCGCCGGCCGGGACACCGCGAAGCTGGAGCGGCTGCGCGAACGGCTGGCCGCGATCGATCCGGCGTGCGCGCGCCTGCCGTTGCTGCGGGCCGACGCCCAGGACCCCGCGGCCGTGGGCGAGCTGGCCGCGTCCACCCGGGTGCTGGCCACGACGGTGGGCCCGTACATCTGGTACGGGGCGGAGCTGGTGGCCGCCTGCGCCGAGGCGGGCACGGACTACGTGGACCTCACCGGCGAGCCGGAGTTCGTGGACCGCATGTACGTCGAGCACGACGCACGGGCCCGGGAGACCGGGGCCCGGATCGTGCACGCCTGCGGCTTCGACTCGATCCCGGCCGACCTCGGGGCGTACTTCACGGTCCGGCAGCTGCCGCAGGGGGTCCCGCTGGCGGTCGACGGGTTCATGCGGTCCAACGCCTTCTTCTCCGGCGGCACCCTGGCCTCCGCGCTGACCGCGCTGAGCCGCGGCCCCCAGACCCTGGCGGCCGCGCACGCCCGTCGGCTCCACGAGCCCCGCCTGCTGGGGCGGCGGGCGCGCGGGCCGGTGGGGGCACCGCGGTTCAGCCCGGAGACCGGGACCTGGGCGCTGCCGCTGCCCTCGCTGGACCCGCGGATCGTGGCGCGGTCGGCGGCCGCGCTGGAGCGGTACGGGCCGGACTTCCGCTACCGGCACTACGCCTCCGTCAAACACCTGCCCGTCGCGGTGGGCGGTACGGCGGCGCTGGGCGCGACGGTGGCCCTGGCCCAGGTGCCGCCGGCCCGGCGGTGGCTGATGAACCGCTGGGAGCCGGGCCGGGGGCCGGACGCGGAACGCCGCGCGCGCAGCTGGTTCACCGTGCGGTTCGTGGGCGAGGGCGGCGGCCGACGCGTGCTCACGGAGGTCGCGGGCGGCGACCCCGGCTACGGCGAGACGGCGAAGATGCTGGCCGAGTCGGCGCTCTGCCTGGCCCACGACGCCCTCCCGGAGGCGGCCGGTCAGCTGACGACGGCCGTGGCGATGGGCGACGCCCTGATCGCCCGCCTCCAGAAGGCGGGGATCACCTTCCGGGTGGCGGACGCCCGCTGACGGGCGGGCGGGCCGGCCGGGTGCCCGTAGGCCGGGTGCCCGCCAGGCGGGTGCCCGTAAGCCGGGTGCCCGCCGGGCGGGTGCCTCAGGAGGCCTCCCGCAACGCCCTGCGGCACAGGGAGTCGGCGTGGCGGGTGGTCTCGGGGATCCGGAAGCGCGGGCTCAGCGCCAGGGCGTGCGCGCAGGCGTTGTCCAGCGAGACCCGGTGGCCGACAGAGACGTAGACCGGCTTGATCCCGTCCTGCGTGCGCAGCGCCCTCCCGACCTCGGCCCCGTCGGCCGCGAGCAGGGCGGCGTCGTCGCCCCGCCGGGCGCCCGGTTCCTCGTAGGTGAAGGTGAACGGATTCTTCGCGACGCCGATGGCCGGGAGCCCGGTGACCACGCCGAGGTGGCAGGCGAGGCCGAAGCCGCGGGGGTGCGCGAGGCCGTAGCCGTCGCAGACGACGAGGCCGGGCTCTGCCTTCAGGGAGTCGAGGGCGGCCAGTACGGTCGGCAGCTCGCGGAAGGCGAGCAGCCCGGGCACGTAGGGAAAGCTGACGTGCCCGACGGCGGTGGCCTCCTCGACGACCTCCAGGGTGGCGGCGTCGAGCACCACGGCCGCGGCGGCGACCAGGTCGCGCGCGTCGTCGTAGGCGACGTCCACGCCCGCGACGAGGCCGCGGCCGGGTGGCGGGCCGGGCTCGGTGAGCACGACCTGATGGCGCAGTTCGTCCTGTATCGCCCGGGCCTCGGCCTCGTCGGCGGGGGTCTTCACACTCGTCATGATGGAGCGAGAGTAGCCTGGCGATCATGTTCGTCATGGAGCTCACCTACACCGCCCCCGTCGAGTCCGTCGAAGAACAGATGGACGCTCACATCGCTTGGCTGGACGGCTACTACGCCGCCGGCGTCTTCCTCGCGTCGGGGCGCAAGGTCCCGCGCGACGGGGGCGTGATCCTGGCCGGCGGGGTGTCCCGGGCCGAGATCGAGCGGATCGCGGCCGAGGACCCCTTCACGGTGGCGGGCGTGTGCGACTACACCATCACCGAGTTCCTCGCCACGAAGACCTCGGCGGACCTGTCGACGGTGCGGGAGAACCCCATCACCTAGGGGGTATCTCCGGGCCCCTCCCGGCGGCGGCCGGGAAGACGCACCGGACGCCGCGACCCGGCGGCCGTTCCGGCGACGGCACCGGACGCGCGGGGACGGCGCCGGCCCTGGCCGCCATCGCCGCCCGGCCGGCCCGCTCTCCTCCGCCCGTGGTCCGGCCCGTTCGGCGGGCTCGGGCCGCCCGCACCCCCGTCTCGGCCCGCCCGCACCCCTCTCGACCCGCTCGACCGCCCCTGCCCGCCGGAGTGTCCATGCAGCCCCGCCTCGCCGTTCCCGCCGATGTCCCCGAGCTCATACGCCTGCGCGCCATCGCCCTCGACGCCCTCGGGGTCGACCCCGGGCCCGCCGACGCCGCCTGGCGGCAGGTCGCCCGCGCCTGGTTCCTCGAACGCGTCGGCGACCGTCCCGACATGCACTGCCTGGTCGTCGGCGGGGCTCCCGGCGAACCGCTGCTCGCCACCGGCATGGCCTGGGTCACCTACCACCTGCCCGGCCCCCGGTGGACCGACGGCCGGCGCGGCTACCTCGACGGGATCGTCACCGACGCGCCCGCCCGCGGGCGCGGCCACGGCCGCCGGATCGTCGACGCGCTGGTCGCCTGGCTCGACGGCATCGGCATCCACTACGTCCAGCTGCATGCCAGCCCCGACGGCGAGCCCGTCTACCGGGCTGCGGGCTTCACCGCCGGGCGCTACCCGGGCATGGACCTCGTCACCGCCCCGGCGCCCCCGGCCGCTCCGCCCGCTCCGCCCGCTCCCGCAACCGCTCCGACGGGCTGATCAGCGCCGCCGTTCCAGCCGCGCCACCCGTCCCTTCTCCCCCGCCGCCCAGCATCCCGTGTCCGCCGCGCAGTCGACCGTGTCGAAGGATCCCGCGTCCAGGGAGCGCCAGCTGCGGCCGCCGTCCGTGGTCACATCGGTGCCCGTGGGCCCCACCGCGAGCGCCGTCCCCCCGCCGTACGGGAACCAGGCCGCGCCCGATCGGTAGGCCGGCGGCGGCGTCGCCGCCTGGCGCCAGGTGCGTCCCCCGTCGGCGGACACGGCCGCGGCCTGCGGGGAGGCCTGCCCGGTGCGGTAGTCACCGCCGACCGCGAGTCCCCTCGTACGGTCCCGGAAGGCGAGGGCGAAGACCCCGCGCGCCGGATCGCCCGCCGGGACGGTGGATTCGGCGACCCTCCAGGTCAGACCGCGGTCCGCGGAGTGCAGGATGCGGGCCTGCGCCCCGCCGCCCGTGGCCAGCCAGACGTCGCGCGGGCCGGAGCTGACCAGGCACTGGCCGCTGGCGGCGAAGCCCGCCTCGCCGGGCAGCGCCTCGGGCATGCCCGCGTTCGGCAGGACCCGCCAGTTCCGTCCGCCGTCGTCGGTGGCCAGGATGCGGAACTTCCCGTCCACCGGATCGCTCATCGCCAGGCCGTGCCGGGCGTCGAAGAAGGTGAGGCAGTCGTAGAAGGCGCGCGGGTCGGGGTTGCGGAAGGTCTCGGTCCAGGTGGCTCCGCCGTCCTCGGTGCGCAGCACCCTGGAGGCCTCGCCCTCCCCGATGGACAGGGCCACCGCGCGCCGCGCGTCGAAGGCCTCGATGTCGCGGAACTCCAGGGCCTCCGCGACCGCGCCGGGCGGCGAAACGTCACGCCAGCTGCGGCCGCCGTCCACCGTGCGCAGTACGGTCCCCTTGGAACCGGCCACCCAGGCCGTGCTGCGGCCGACCGCCGCGAGCCCGCGGAAGCGTACGTCCTTCCCGGTGTCCTTCAGCGCCCAGCCGGCGCCGCGTAAGTCCTGCGCCAGTGGCGCCGGGTCGGGGGCCGGGGCCGCATCGGCCTGGGCGGGGGCGGCCAGTACGCCCACGACCAGGGCTGCCGCGCACATGCCGATTCCGAGTTCCAGAAGTCTCATGGCGCCGGAAGCTAACGCACCCCGGATACGCCGTCCAGAGCGCCTTCCGGCCCTGCCGCTGCACCTGTCACCGCCCTCGTTCTCAGGTCACAGGCTCGCGTCGCGATGGGTCACGCCGCCGTCGACGGCGGTGAGGAGCGCGCGTACGGCGTCGGTGCCGGTGCCGGTGCCGGTGCCCGTGCCGGGCTGGCACCAGGGTGCGACGCGCAGGCGCGGCGGCAGTCGGCCCGCCGCGCCGAGTTCGGTGCAGAAGGCGAGGCTGTCCCCGTTCGCGTCCATGGCGTGGCCGCCGGTCGGCCCGGCGGCCCGGCCATCCTGCGCAGGGCGGCCGCCGGCCGGTCGCGGCGCTCCTCGCGGGTGGGCCGCGGGGCGACGCGTTCGACGAGTGCGCAGGCGGCGTCCTCCAGGAGCAGGCCGGTGGGCCGGCCGGCCGCGTCCCCTCTGCGTCGACACGCTCTCCACCGGGCCGATCGCCTCGGCCCTGGGCGGCCTCGACCTCTCCCTGCTCGTCGGCATGGTCGTCTCCGCCAGCCTCTGTGCGGCCTTGATGCGCACCCTTACGCCTGTGGAGTGATCGGTAACCAGCCCTTCTCCGAGGCGCCCGGGACCCGCCGCGGATCGGGGCCGCCTTCGGGCACATCCGCCGTCCGGTCACTCTGTGCGATCACACGGATTGGTTCAAGCCAATCGGTGACACAGCTCACTCAACGGCCCATGCACGGAATTGCCGATTCCGGCGTCTATCGGGTTGCCGGGCCCACCCCACTGTCCGGCAGCAGATCCGCCGCAAGGGAGTGAGCCTTGATCACTGTCATCGAGCAGGCCGCACAGGCCCGTCTGGTCGCCACCGCGCCGAAGGTCGAGACCGTGCCCGTCACCCTCTGCTACGACCGCGCGGATCCGTTCGCCGTGCGCATGGCGTTCCCCGCCCCGGCCACGCTGGAGGGCGTCGAGGTCTCGTGGACCTTCTCGCGCGAGCTGCTGGAGTCCGGGCTGGACCGCCCGTCGGGCTGCGGCGACGTACGCGTACGCCCGTACGACGGCGACCGGACCACCATCGAGTTCCACGCGACGGAGGGCGTCGCGATCGTGCTGATGCTGACGGCCGAGCTGCACCGATTCCTGGAGCGGACGGCGACCGTGGCGCCGCCCGGCCTCGAACACCTCTACCTGGACATGGACCACAGCCTGGCCGAGCTGATGCGCGACACCTGCTGAGTTAATTGGTTTGCGGGCGGCTGCGGCCGCCCGTAGCTTCGAAGACGGCCCATCACCGTCGAAACGGAGCAGGACATTGCTCGTCTGAGGTTCGAGACACCGACCACCACGCCCCACGGCTGAGCCGTCGGCTGTCTCCCCGCGTTGCACGCACCACTCACGCAACCTGGAGGCCTCCATGAGTAACGCCCCTTCTTTCATCACCTGCTCCGCCCTGTCCTTCGACTGGCCCGACGGCACTCCCGTCTTCGACGGTTTCCAACTCGCCGTCGGCCCCGGCCGCACCGGCCTGATCGGGCTCAACGGCTGCGGGAAGTCCACCCTGCTGAAGCTGATCGCCGGCGAACTGACCCCGACCGAAGGCCAGTCCTCCGTCGCCGGCTCGGTCGGCTACCTCCCGCAGAACGTCACTCTCGACACCGCGCTGCGCGTGGACGAGGCGCTCGGCATCCACACGACCCGGGCCGCGCTGCACGCCATCGAGGCGGGCGAGGCCACCGAGGCGAACTTCACCGCCGTCGGCGACGACTGGGACGTGGAGGAGCGGGCCCTGGCCACGCTCGACCAGCTCGGACTCGCCCGGATCGGCCTGGACCGTACCGTCGGCGAGCTCTCGGGCGGCGAGTCCGTGCTGCTGCGGCTGGCCGCCCTGCTGCTCGCCCGCCCCGACGTCCTGCTGCTGGACGAACCCACCAACAACCTGGACCTGCGGGCCCGCAGCCGCCTCTACGCGGCGGTCGAGTCCTGGTCCGGGGTGATGCTCCTGGTCAGCCACGACCGGGAACTGCTGGAGCGGGTCGATCAGATCGCCGACCTGCGTGACGGCGAAGTCCGCTGGTACGGGGGCAACTTCACGGCCTACGAGGACATGCTCGCCGCCGAGCAGGAGTCCGCCGAGCGGATGGTCCGGGTCGCGGAGGCCGACGTACAGCGTCAGAAGCGCGAACTGGCGGACGCCCAGGTCAAACTGGCGCGGCGCAAGCGGTACGGGCAGAAGATGTACGACAACAAGCGCGAGCCGAAGATCGTGATGGGTGCACGCAAGCGCGCGGCCCAGGAGTCCGCGGGTAAGCACCGGATCATGCACACCGAGAAGCTGGCGCAGGCGAAGGAACGCCTGGACCAGGCGGTGGAGGCGGTGCGCGACGACGACGAGATCCGGATCCAGCTGCCCGCCACCCAGGTCCCGCCGGGGCGGCAGGTCCTGACCCTGAGCGATCTGCGCCTGGCCCACGGAGCCGCCGTACGGGGCGAGTGGGAGCTGCGGGGGCCGGAGCGGATCGCCCTGGTGGGCCGCAACGGCTCGGGCAAGACCACGCTGCTGCGCACGATCGCGGGGCAGCTGCCGCCGGTGTCCGGGGCGGTGGTGGCGCATGTGACGACGCGGTTCCTGCCGCAGCGCCTCGACGTACTGGACGAGAGCCGTTCGGTGGTGGAGAACGTGGCGCGGTTCGCCCCGCAGGCCACCAACAACCTGATCCGGGCCCGGCTCGCGCACTTCCTGTTCCGCGGCGCCCGCGCGGACCGCCCGGCCGGCACGCTGTCGGGCGGCGAACGCTTCCGGGCGGCACTGGCGGCCCTGCTGCTGGCAGAGCCGGCTCCGCAGCTGCTCATGCTGGACGAGCCGACGAACAACCTGGACCTGTCGAGCGTGCGGCAGCTGACCGACGCGCTCGAGTCGTACGAGGGCGCACTCGTGGTGGCGAGCCACGACGTGCCGTTCCTGGAGTCGATCGGCATCACCCGATGGCTCCTGCTGGACGGCGAGCTGCGGCCGACGACGGCCGAGGAGGTCCGGGAGGAGCTGTGGTCGAGTGACTGAGACCGGGCCGGCGGGGGCGAGGGCACCCCTGCCGCTGCTCGCGGACGTCTATCCCGCGCTGGTGTCGCTTCTCGCGTCGGAGCTGGCGGCCGAGGGCGAGCCGGCCCTGGCGCAGGCGGTGGCGCGGTTGCGGTTCCACGGCTGGTGCGCATGCGGCCGGACCTGCAACTACCTCCATACGGCACCCTCGGACCGCGCCGACAGCGCCTGGATCCATCTCGACGACGGGGACACCCCGCTCGTCCGGCTTCAGCTCGACCGCGGGCACACCTCGTTCGCGGGGATGGAGATCTGCTCCTTCGAGCTGGGTCCCGCACCCGCGCTCGACCCACATCGGCCTGCCTGCGTGTGAGCGGCGAGGGCCGGATCGGCGCGCGCCCGGCGAAGCGGAATCGATTTCTTCCGTCAAAACGGGGGCCGGCAAACCACCTGCTGGCGTGATTTTGGCCCCTCAAACCCCTCTCGCACCGGTCATAAACTGCATAGATAACTGGATGTAACCGGACATACACCTGCCGGGGGTTGGCTGGCCTTGATGTCACGCTTAACCTACGACTCCGTAGGCTACGGAACCGTAGGTAGTTCGCTTTACACCCAGGAGTACCCGTGACGATCACCTCTCCCCACCTCGGCAGCTCGGAGGCGTGGACGGACGCCAAGTTGCTGTTCGCGCTGGAAGAGGTGGTCGAAAAGGAGCTCAACCGCCATCTGAAGGTCACCAAGGACTGGATGCCCCACGAGTACGTCCCGTGGAGCGAGGGCCGGAACTTCCCGGGCTTCTTCGAGGACGGCGAAGCCTGGGACCCGCAGCAGTCCAAGGTCACCGACATCGGCAAGATCGCGCTGGTCGTGAACCTGCTGACCGAGGACAACCTCCCCAGCTACCACCACGAGATCGCGACGCTCTTCGGCCGCAACGGCGCCTGGGGCACGTGGGTGCACCGCTGGACCGCCGAGGAGGGCCGCCACGGCATCGTGATGCGCGACTACCTGCTGGCCTCGCGCGCCGTGGACCCGGACAAGCTGGAAGCCTTCCGCATGCAGCACATGTCGGAGGGGTTCGAGTCCGACAACCGCCACTCGATGCTGCACTCGGTGGCGTACGTGGCCTTCCAGGAGCTCGCGACCCGCATCTCGCACCGCAACACCGGCCACCAGTCCGGTGACCCGGTCTGCGACCGGATGCTGGCCCGCATCGCGCAGGACGAGAACCTGCACATGGTCTTCTACCGCAACCTGCTGGGCGCGGCCTTCGAGCTCGCCCCGGACCTGACCATGCAGGCCGTGCGGGACGTCGTCGTCAACTTCCGGATGCCGGGACACGGCATGCCCGGCTTCGAGCGGATGGCCGCGCAGATGGCCATCGGCGGGGTGTACAACCTGCGGATCCACCACGACGACGTCCTGAGCCCCGTGATCCGCTTCCTCAAGATCATGGACATCGACGGCCTCGGCCCCGAGGGCCAGAAGGCCCAGGAGGAGCTCGGGCTGTTCATGGACGGCCTGGACTCCGAGGCCCGCAAGTTCGACGAGAAGCTGGCCGCCCGCGCGGCCCGCCTCGCCGCCCGCAAGGCCTGACCGATTTCCGCTCGCTCGGGCGAGTGAAGCCGATTGCCCTGGCAGAGCCGCGCTCTGCCAGGGTTTCGCGTCATGACCTCGCTCCAGGTGGACATCGACCAGCTGACCCGTCTGACACGCGTCCTGGACTCCTCCCTGGTCTCCCTGCGGGAGGCCCGGCGCGCACTGGACCACGTACGGCCCGACCAGCTGGGCACCGCGGAGCTCGACACGGCGTGTGACGGCTTCCAGGAACGCTGGGCCTACGGCACGCAGGAGCTGACCAAACGCGTCAAGGACGTACGGGAAGGCGTGGACCGCAGCGCCGCCGAGTACGCGGAGCTCGATCAGGCCGTCCGTGCGGCCTTCCTCCGGGCGGCGGCCGCGCGTGACTGAACACGCGACGCTGGGCTTCGACCCGGCCCCAGGAAATCCCGCGACGGTTCTGGCCCTGGCCAAGAAGCTCAGCGCCTCGGCCACCTCCCTCGGGGAGGCCTCGCGGGTGGTGAAGGACCTCGTCTCCCACAGCTCGGCCTGGCAGGGCGAGGCCGCCACCGCCTTCCGCGCCTCCCTCTCGCAGGATCTCCCCCGCTACCTCGGCGCGGCCCACACCTCCCTCGCGGAGGCGGCCCGGCAGCTCACGGGGTGGCACGACACCCTGGTCTCCCACCGCGCACTGGCCACCCGGTACGAGGCCCAGGCCGCGGCGGCGAAGACGGAGGAAGCCCTCACCGATGCCCGCCGCCTGGCCCACGAACTCGCCGCCGAGCACGGCGCGGCCGCCCGCCGGGTGGCCCAGACCCTGAACGCGGCGACGGACCGACTGGCCCCGAAGGAACCGGGCCTGCTGGCCTCCATCTGGAACAAGATCGTCGACGACCCGGCGGACGCGATGTCGAACGCGTCGGCGATCCTGGGTGCGATCGGGGCGGGCGTGGCCCTCGTCTGCCCGCCGGCGGGACTCGCGATCATGCTCGTCGGGAGCGGCCTGTCCTTGGCGGCTCTGGCGATGCACACCTCGGACCCGAAGTTCCGCAAGTCCCTGTCCGACGGCTTCACGAAGGGGCAGTTCGACGCGGACTTCTGGAAGAGCAGCGTGACGCTCCTCGGAGACACGGTCGGCGCGGTACCGGGTGTCGCAGCGGTCGCCTCCGGCGCCAAGGCCGGCACGGCAGCCGCCCGAGCGGCGATGGCCGCCGCTCCGGAAGGCAGCGCGGTGGTGGGGCTGGCTCCCGGAGCCACCGCCTTCAGGCAGGCGGCATGGAGCACCTCGGATGACCTGCGCCAGCTGGAGAGCCCGCTCATCGGATGGTCAATGCGGTCATCGACACCAGACGCCAGAGAACGCGTCGGCGTGGCGGTGGCGGTTACAGGTGCGGTGACCGCCGCAGGCGACTATGGCCCGGACAACGAGACGGTCGAGCACAGCTCGACGGCTGTGGACGGCACCCGAGGGGTCCTGGACGATGCTCCTTCAGCCATCAGGAAAACGAGCCACGTCTGGTCGGCGCTGCGGCCATGACGCAGAACAGCAGCTTGCCGCCGGTCTGGTTCCGTCTGCCCCCGGGCTTCCATGACATCGCCCCTGGCGATGCAGCATTCTTGGACGCGTTCGCGCAAGCCTTGGACAGCCCAGCCGCCCAACGAGAACTGTCCGAGCTCATGGACAGCCTTGAGCAACTGGCGGGGCACGACGTCGTACACACCGCCCTCGGCTTCCATCCTGAGGAGCCGGTCGGGGTCACAACCTCACTGTTCTCCCTGACGATCCGGCAGGTCGAGCAGCCCAACCCCCGACTCGCCGTGGCACGTACGGCTTTGGCCATCGCCCGCTCAACGCTGTGGGACAGCTCAGTCCGCAGGTTCATAGACCTGCCGTCGGCTCTTCCGTGCTGTCTGGTCGCCGGGATTATTTCCGTTCCAGATATCGATCATCACCTGTTTCAGGCCAGGATCGCGACGGTGCATCCGGATGGACTCCATTTGCTCGTCCTCGATCTGACGAGCGCCTGCACCGAACATGCATCCGCCTTTACGGACATCCTCGAAGCGGTCGCGCACACCCTCCAGTTCACCGACCCGGACCCGATCTTGCCGAAGGCCAGCGGAACCTCACGCATCTTGGAGGTACTCCTATGAGCGTCACACTCACCAAGGCAGCCTGGGACCACCCTCCGACGGTGGCCGGCTACAAACGGTTGGCCGTCCGCCGCTTCAATTGGGTGCTCTGTCTCGGGAGCCCCCCGCTCGCCGCCTTCGCCTGCATCGGCCATGTCCAGCACGCGGCGTGGTTCTTCGGCCTCATGCTTATTCTCGACACCCCCTATTTGCCCTGGGTGATCGTCGCCTACTTCCGTCGGCGCCGCGTCGCCGCCGTGCTCCAGGCATACCCCTGGCGCGAGTTCCCGTGCCGCCACCAGCGCAGGGTGAACGGAAGTCCCGCGACCGTTGCCATCCCGTTCCGGGAGGACTTCACGGCCATGTTCCGGATCATCCCGTTCCCCGTCCCGCTCGCAACGCTGGAGGACGGCCACCCGGACCGGATCTGGTTCGCCGGAGACCCCCGCTTCGGTGGCGTCGTGTCTCCCGTCGGGGGGCACTACCCCGTGCGTGTCGTGCCCCACACGCCGCGCCGGGAGGAGTGCGGCGGCGAGGGGTTCGACCTCGCGCGGCGTGTGGGGCTGGTCCGTGGGAGCGGGAAGGGGACGCGCACCTGATCAGCTACGGCTGGAACGCAAGGCCTGGCGCTCGGCCTCCGAGAGGCCGCCCCAGACCCCGAAGCGCTCGTCATTGGCCAGGGCGTACTCCAGGCAGGCCGCCCGCCCTTCGCAGGCCCCGCAGAGCCGCTTCGCGTCGCGCAGCGAGGAGCCGGGCTCCGGGAAGAAGAAGCCGGGGCCCGTCTGGGCGCACAGGGCGAGGTCGTACCAAGCGGTGTCAGTGGTTGCGGCAGTGGTGTTAATCGACATGCCGGAGATCCTGACCGCCGCCGATGGACGTCCGATCAACGACTGATCAACAGCTCGTCATGACCCGGGTGCGGGCGCGCCGGCTATGACCGCGAACTGCGCCCCGAAGGGGTCCGCCAGCTTGGCGAACCGGCCGACTCCCTCCATCGACTCCGGGGTGAGGCGCGCCTTGCCGCCCGCCTCGTCCGACGAGCATCGCACCCGCCACTGACAGCGCCCCTCTTCCTCCACCGAGTGAACGACCGTGCGTTCGGTAAGATGGCTCCATGGCTGACGGACGCGTGGAACGCGGCAACCAGACGCGGCGGGCCGTTCTCGACCGGACGATGAACATCGCTTCCGTGGACGGTCTGGAAGGCCTGTCCCTGGGGAAGATCGCTGCGGATCTCGGCCTGAGCAAGAGCGGGGTGTTCGCGCTCTTCGGCTCCAAGGAGGATCTGCAGCTCGCCACCGTCCGTGCCGCCGTGGACGTGTTCAAGGACGAGGTGGTGCGGCCCGTGCACCGGGACCCCGACGGTCTCGCCAAGGTGTGGCAGCTGTGCGAGCGCTGGCTCGACTACTCCGGGCGCCGGGTCTTCCCCGGCGGATGCTTCTTCTACTCCGTCTCCGCGGAGTTCGATGCCCGCCCCGGCCCTGTACGGGACGAGATCGCCGAGGCGCGGTCCGACTGGACGCGTTACATCGAGCGGCTGCTGGACGAGGCGCGGCTGACGGGCGGGTTCCGGGACGCGTCCGACGCGGACGAGGTAGCGCAGGTCGCCTTCGAGTTGACGGCCCTGATGGAACTGGCCAACGCGCATTCCGTCCTGCACGGCGATCCTCTGGCGTACGAGCGGGCCGGCCGGGGGATCCTGCGCCGGCTGCGCGCGGTGGCGGCCGCTCCGGACGAACTCCCGGAACGACCGCCTGCGTTCAGCTCGCCTTCCTGACCCCTCTCCTCACGCCCTTCGCGCGGCCGCGGGCGCGGGCACCGTCGCGGGCTCGGACAGCGCGAAATCGACCGCCGCGGCGATGATGCCGGGGTCGGCCAGGATGCGGCGGTGGCCGAGGCCCGTGGTCTCGATCAGGCGGGCCTGCGGGCCGTAGGCGGCGGCGATCGCGCGGGACTGGGCGGGGTCGATCACATCATCCTCCGTGTCGTGGAAGAGGAGGATCGGCGCCCGCGTGCCGGGGAGGCGACGGCGGGCGTCGAGGCGCTGCCAGACGTCGGGGTCGCCGGGGAAGAGGCGTCGTTCGACATGGGTGCGCAGGGCGCGCCCGACTCCCTCGCCGAGGTTCAGCCCGGCCCGGAACCGCTCGACCAGGTAGTCGAAGTGGGCCACGCCCCCGATGCCGACGACGCGGTCGGCCCGCATGCCGTCGTGCAGCATGGAGAAGATGGCGAGCACGCCGAAGGAATGGGCCACGACGGCCGAGAAGTCCCCGTGCTCGGCGTGCAGTCGGCCGATGATGGCGCGGTAGTCGCGGATCGTGGAGGCCCGGCCGTCCGACTCGCCGTGCCCCGGCGCGTCGAAGGCGATCACGGTACGGCCCTGGGCGCGCAGCGCCTCGACGAAGCCGGCGAACCGCGAGGCGCGCGAGGACCAGCCGTGCACGAGCAACACGGGGCGGCCCCCGTCTCCCCAGCGGTAGGTGGTCACGGCCGTGCCGTGCACGACCATCCGCCCGCTCTCCGCCCCCGCCATCACCTCCGCTTCCTCGGGCCGTAGTCGCGCGCGTCCGAGGGGGCGGACGAAGAGCGCGAAGACCCGGGGCCCGGCCAGTCGCGGGGCGAGCCGGCTGGTGGTGTTGAGGGTGGTGCTCAGGAGTGAAGCCATGGGGTGCATGTGCGGGTTCTCCGGAATTCTCCTCAGGGCAGCCAGATGCCGATGGCGAGCCAATGGGAGGATATTAGCACGATCGTTCGTGTTGTTTCATGGACCCTCTCCGCCCCGGGCGGCACCCATACGGCCCGCCCCGACGTTCTCGCCGTGGGGCTGGCGCTCACCGCCGGCGGGGTGAAGACGCGGGCGGCGCCCGAGCGTCGGCGGGTCGCCTGACGCCAGACCTGCCCGCTTGCGGCAGATACAACGAAATCGTATAGTTCGAAAGTGTGAAGTCCGAAACCGTGCCATCCGAATGGTCGGCCCTGCTGGCGCTCCAGCGGGCCACCCATGCCACCCTCCAGGTGCTCGCCACCGAGCTGGTCGACCTGGAGCTGACCGCCTCCGAGATCAATGCGCTGGCCAATCTCGCCGACGGCCACGGGCGTACCGTGTCCGAGCTGGGAACGGCCGTGGGGACCCGGCCCAGCACGCTGACCAGCGTGCTGGACCGCCTTGAGCGGCGTGGGCACATCACCCGGGGCACCCGTCCCGGAGACCGCCGGGCGGTGCTCGTCGAGCTCACCGACTCCGGGCAGCTGGCCGCCGCGACGATCCGGCGGGCCATCACCGACCTGGAGCACCGCGCGCTCGGCCGCCTGTCCGCCGAGGCCGTCGCCGGGCTACGCGCGGCACTGCACGCTCTGACCGAGGTCACCCGATGACCGAACCCACGTTTGACACACTGATGGCCGAAGTGATGGCGACCGCCGAGCGGTTCGGCCACCGGGAGCATGTCCACCTGACCTGGCTGGCCGTGCGCCGCTGCGGCATACCCGCGGCGATCGACCTGGTCAGCGACGGCATCCAGCGGACCGCCCGCTACGCGGGTGCGCCGCAGAAGTACCACGTGACCGTCAGCCGCGCCTGGGTGGAGATCGTCGGATACCACGCGGCCGAGTCCGGCGACGACGACTACGCCGCCTTCGCCGACCACCACCCCGCACTACTCGACAAGCGCCTGCTGACGCGCTACTACCGTCCGGCCACACTGGCTGCCCCGCGGGCGAAGGACGGCTGGGTGGAACCCGACCTCGCCCCCTTCCCCGGGCAGGACGCCGCCGCATGACAGCCGGCCCCCGTCACTCCTCGTGCTTCGCCCGGCTGGGCTGGACGCGCTTGGGCTCGCCCGGCATCTTCGGGTAGTCCGGCGGGTAGGGCATGTCCCCCAGGCCGTGCTCGTGTTCGTCGCGGGCCGCGAGTTCCAGTACGGCGTCCAGGGCGAAGGCGTGCTCGTCCATGTCCGCGTGCAGATCGCCCAGTTCGGCGAAGCGGGCCGGCATCGTCACGATGTCGAAGTCGCGGGGCTCCGCGTCGTCCACCTCGTCCCAGCGCAGCGGCGCCGATACCGGCGCGTGCGGGCGGGGGCGGACGGAGTAGGCGGAGGCGATCGTGCGGTCGCGTGCCGTCTGGTTGTAGTCGACGAAGATCCGCTCGCCGCGCTCCTCCTTCCACCAGGCCGTCGTGACCTTGCCGGGCATGCGGCGTTCCAGTTCCCGGCCGAGGGCGATGGCGCACCGCCGGACGTCGGTGAAGGTCCAGCGCGGCTCGATCGGCACGAAGACGTGCAGTCCGCGGCCGCCCGAGGTCTTGGGCCAGCCGCGCAGGCCCAACTCCTCCAGCAGGGCCCGCAGTTCATGGGCGGCCGCCACCGCGTGGTGGTAGTCGGTGCCCGGCTGCGGGTCCAGGTCGATCCGGAGTTCGTCGGGACGGTCGGTGTCCTCGCGCCGCACCGGCCAGGGATGGAAGGTGAGGCACCCCAGGTTGGCCGCCCACAGGACGGCGGCCGGTTCGGTGGGGCAGATCTCGTCGGCCGTACGGCCGCTCGGGAAGGCGATGTGGGCGGTGGGGATCCAGTCGGGAAGGTTCTTAGGTGCCCGCTTCTGGAAGAACGACTCGCCGTCCACCCCGTCCGGGAAGCGCTCCAGCGTCGTCGGCCGGTCGCGCAGGGCGCGCGTGATGCCGGGCGCGACCGCCAGGTAGTACTCGGCCACGTCTCGCTTGGTGAGGCCGCGCTCCGGGAAGTACACCTTGTCCGGGCTGGACAGCCGCACCTTCCGCCCGCCCGCGTCCAGCTCGATCGCATTACCGGCAGCACCCATGTGCGCCACGGTAGGCGGGCCCGGTCATGCGCGCATACCGGGCAGGTCCGGACGTACCACCGCAGAATCGAAGGCATGGATCTGCCAGTGATGCCGCCCGTGAAACCGATGCTCGCCAAGTCCGTCGCAAAGATCCCGCCGGGGATGCAGTACGAGGCCAAGTGGGACGGCTTCCGGGCCATCGTGCATCGTGACGGCGACGAGGTCGAGCTCGGCAGCCGCACGGGTAAGTCTCTGAGCAGGTATTTTCCCGAGCTGGTCACGGCTCTCAAGAGCAACCTTCCGGCCCGTTGCGTCGTGGACGGTGAGATCGTCATCGTTCATGGCGGGCGCCTAGATTTCGACCGGCTGACCGAGCGGATCCATCCCGCACAGTCCCGCGTCGCCCTGCTGGCCGAGACGACCCCCGCCAGCTTCGTCGCCTTCGACCTGCTCGCCCTGGGCGACGACGCGCTGCTCGACACCCCGCTCGCCGACCGCCGTGCCGCCCTCGTCCGTTCCCTCTCCACCGCTCGGCCCCCCGTCCATCTCGCGCCCGCGACCACCGATCCCGCGCTCGCGCAGGAGTGGTTCGAGCGGTTCGAGGGCGCCGGGCTCGACGGGGTGATCGCCAAACCCCTCGATCTCCCCTACCGGCCCGATGCCCGCCTCATGTTCAAGGTCAAACACGAACGTACCGCCGACGTCGTCGTCGCGGGTTTCCGTTTCCACAAGAGCGGTCCGATTGTCGGATCGCTGCTGCTCGGCCTGTACGACGCCCACGGCACGCTCCAGCACGTGGGTGTGTGCGCCGCCTTCCCCATGAAGCGCCGCGCCGAGCTGGTGGAGGAACTCGAACCCCTGCGGATGCCCGACCCGGCCGGCCACCCGTGGGCCGCCTGGGCCGAGGAGTCCGCCCACGAGAGTGCCCGGCTGCCCGGCGCGCAGAGCCGCTGGACCGGCAAGAAGGACCTGTCCTGGGTGCCGCTGCGCCCCGAGCGGGTCGTGGAGGTGAAGTACGACCACATGGAGGGCGACCGCTTCCGGCACACCGCCCAGTTCCACCGCTGGCGCACCGACCGGACGCCCGAGAGCTGCACCTACGCCCAGTTGGAGGAGGTCGTCGGCTACGACCTCGCCGAGGTGCTCGGCCCCACCGCCGGAGCCGCCGACGCCGACGGCACCCGCGGCTGAGCGGCCACCACCACCCGACCGCCACCACCCCGCCTCAGCCCGACTCAGCCCGACTCAGCCCGCCGTCAGCTTCTCCCACTCCTCCCGGTCCGGCCCCGTCGCGTTCGGCGCGTAGTGCGGCCGGGCCGCCAGCCAGCGCGCCACCCTGGCGCGGATCTCCGGATCCGCGTACGCACGCTCCGGCGGATCCGCCAGGTGCCGGACCCTCGCCCGCGCCCGCATCACCTCCGGATCCTCCAGCGCGCAGTCGAACAGCGCGGACACCTCGCGCGCCGTCCCGCCGCGCACCGCCCGGGTCGCGAAGCGCTCCCCGATGGCCGCGTCCGCGACGACCTGGAAGTCGAACCACGGCTTCAGGGTGCGCTCCGCCCAGGC
Organism: Streptomyces sp. NPDC040545; assembly: GCF_055595065.1. NCBI lineage: Bacteria > Bacillati > Actinomycetota > Actinomycetes > Kitasatosporales > Streptomycetaceae > Streptomyces > Streptomyces sp. NPDC040545. Next base: position 108,473 of record NZ_JBVIWA010000002.1, on the reverse strand, counting down.
GTGGTGTTCGGCGGCGTACCGCGCCGACCCCGGGTCCCGGTGCGCCGTACGGGCCACCCTGCGCGCCGCCCACAGCGCGAGCGAGGTGCCCTGCCCGAGGGTCGGGTTGGTGTGCGTGATCGAGTCCCCGACCGGCACCAGCCCGCTCACCACCGGGCCCGCTTCGTCGACCAGCGCGCTCCACCGGTTGTCCAGGCTCGCCGTCGCCAGGACGCCCGACAGCGGCTCGGCGGCCAGTCCCAGCCAGGCCGCGCCGGGCGGGAAGGCGCGCGCCGCCGCCTCGAAGACGGCGGGGTCGCGCAGCGCCGACCGCGTGGAGTCGGCGGTGTGCACGAACAGCGTCACGGCGAACACCCGGTTGTCGGCCGGGAAGACGGCGCATCCGGCGAAGGGCCCTCCGGTCACCGCCCACGGCCGGCGCGGCCCCTCGTCCATGCCCGCGGGCAACCGGTACCAGCGGCAGAAGTACGCGAGCCCGGTGCGGTGCCGTTCCACGACGGGCGGCCGGCAGCCCGCTTCGGCCAGCCTGCGCTCGGTGCCGCCGCGCCGCCCTCCGGCGTCCACGACGAGGTCCCCCGGGTAGCTCCCGCTCTCGGTGGTCACTCCCGTCACCTGGATCCCGGAGCCCTCGGTCGCCTCCGGGGCCGTGATCAGCCCGGTGACCGGCTCCCCGTACCGGACGACGACCCCCGGTTCCGCGCGCAGCGCCGTGGCCAGCGCACTCTCCAGCACGATGCGCCGTGCCTGCAGCATCACGAGGTCCTCGTCGCCCGGCCGCGCGGGCGGACGTACGTCGAACCAGTCCAGCTCGTGGCGTTCGCGGGCGCCGAGGCGGAGCATCTCCGCGTGGACGTCGGGCAGATCACCGCGCAGGACGTTGCGGGCGGCTCCGAGCAGCACGTGCGGCTGGGCCGCCTGCGGTACGGTCGGCCGCCGCCAGCCGAAGAAGTCACGGTCGAGCGCCGTGCCGGGGGCCCGCGTATCGCGCTCGAAGACCTCCGCCGTGTGTCCGCGCCGCGCCGCGAGCAGCGCGGTGGCGGCCCCCGCGACACCTCCGCCGATAACCAGCACATGTGCCATGGAACGTCCCCCCGAGCCATTGGACCGTACGACGATCACACCGCACAGAGCCTGCGCGAACGGAAGCCGACCGAAACCCGCACAGATGTCCGAGAATCGCTCCAGCACTCGCCCCCGACGCCCCGGACGCCCCCGACGCCCCGGATGCCCCCGTCCCCGCTCAGACGCCGGCGCCCGCGCGGTGGGCCTGAAGGGCCCGCCGGGTCTCCCCCTCGATCAGATCGGCATTGATGGCCATAGCCGCCCGCACCCCCTGGGCGGCCGCGCCCGGGACCTTCTCCAGCGGGGAGGTCACGTTGCCCGCGACCCAGACCCCGTGCAGGGCGGTGGCTCCGGTGTCCGGATCCGACTCGACGCAGGTCCCGATCGCCCGGCCGTCCCGCTCCGCCACCGTGGTCGGCAGACCGAGGCCGGTCAGGACACCCGAACGGGCGGTGAACCGCGGGGCGACCACCAGAGCCCGGCACTCCACCACGGCGCCGCCCGCCAGGGTCACGCCGGTCAGCCGGTCGCCCTGGACCGCGAGCCCGGTCACCTCGCCCTCGACGACCCGGACACCGAGGGCGGCCAGCAGTTCCCGGTCCTCGGCAGTGAGCTGCCAGGTGTGCGCGAGCAGGGTGGTGCGCCCGCTCCACTGCCGCCAGAGCTGGGCCTGGTGCACGGCGAGGGGCCCGTCGGCCAGCACCGCGATCGGCCGGTCCCGGACCTCCCAGCCGTGGCAGTACGGGCAGTGCAGCACGTCCCGCCCCCAGCGCGCCCCGAGGCCCGGCACGGCGGGGAGCTCGTCCACCAGGCCGGTGGCGACCAGCAGCCGGCCCGCCCGTACGGTCCTGCCGTCCCCGCAGCGGACCAGGAAGCTCCCGTCGGGCAGCAGGTCCGCGGCCACGGCCGTGCCCGGCCGGATCTCCCCGCCGTAGCCGGTCACCTCCGCGCGCCCCTTGGCCAGCAGTGCGGCGGGGCTCTCCCCGTCCTGCCCCAGGTAGCCGTGCATGTGCGCGGCCGGGGCGTTGCGCGGGCTGCCGGAGTCGATGACCAGTACCGAGCGGCGGGCCCGGACCAGGGTGAGCGCCCCGGCCAGCCCGGCGGCCCCACCGCCCACGACCACCACGTCGAAGGAGCTGTCGCTTGCGTTGTCCATACCTGCGAGGGTCCGCCCACGGCGGCCCGCTTGACAAATGTTCTTGCCGAAGCGGCAAATGGATCCATGGCCACCGAGGAGCAGGACGAGGAACTCGCCGTCGTGCTCACCGCCGTGGGCCCGCGGCTGCGCGCCCTGCGGCGGCAGCGCGGCACCACGCTGGCCCAGCTCAGCGAGACCACCGGCATCTCGCTCTCGACCCTCTCCCGGCTGGAGTCCGGGCAGCGCAGGCCGACGCTGGAGCTGCTGCTTCCGCTGGCCAGGGCGCACGGGGTGGCGCTCGACGAGCTGGTCGGCGCCCCGGAGACCGGGGACCCGCGGATCCGCCCGCGCCCCTTCGTCCGGCACGGCAGCACCTATGTGCCGCTGACGCGGAAGTTCAGCGGGGTGCACGCCTTCAAGCAGATCCTCCCGCCCCTCGAAGGTCCGCCGCCCGAGCCCGAGCTGCAGGTCCACGAGGGCTACGAGTGGCTGTACGTGCTCTCCGGGCGCATCCGGCTGCTGCTCGGCGGGCACGACCTCGTCCTCGGCCCCGGCGAGGCCGCCGAGTTCGACACGCGCACCCCGCACGCCTTCTTCAACGCGGGTCCGCAGCCTGCGGAGTTCCTCAGCCTCTTCGGTCCCCAGGGCGAGCGGATCCATGTCCGGGCCCGGCCCACCCCTCCATCGGAAGGACGTCCATGAGTACCACCCACGAACGCCCCGAGCGGGCCGCGCCTCAGCCCCATGCCGTGGTCGGCGTCGGACTGGTCGTCCTGGCGGCGGACGGCCGGGTGCTGCTCGGCCAGGCGCACGACGGCCGCTGGGAGCTGCCCGGCGGCAAGGTCGACCCCGGGGAGGGCTTCGAGCAGGCCGCCGCCCGGGAACTCGCCGAGGAGACGGACCTGCGGGCGGCCCCCGAGGCGATCCGGGTCCTGTCCGTGCAGATCGAGGCGCAGTCCGTCCTGACCCGGCTGACGGCAGCCGCCGTCACCATCTCGGCGGAGGGAGTCCCGGCCGTCACCGAGCCCCACAAGATCACCCGCTGGCAGTGGTTCGCCCCCGCCGAGATCCCCTCGGCCCTCTACGCCCCGTCGGCGGCCGTGCTGCGCGCCTGGCGCCCGGACCTCACCACGCTGCCGCACGTCGCCTCGTACGACTATCCGATCTCGGGCGCGGCACCGGCGCCGACCTCCTGAACGTCCGCCGCGCGCCCGCCCGGACGGCCCGGTGCCGTGACCGGCAGGCCTTTCCGGCCTCGCCAGGCCGTGTCCGCGAAGCCCGGCCGCCCTTCGGGGCGGCCGGCACCACGGACATGTCCTAGCTGGACCATGTCCTAGCTGGTGGCTGTCAGGACCGTCACCGCGGTCACCGCCACCATCGCGGCCTGCATGTCCCGGATGGCCACCCGGACGCTCTCGGCCGCCCACTGGCCGTCGGCTATCTCCGCCATCCGCGCGGCCACCTCGTCGGACCGCCTGCCGGGGAAGGCGAGCCGGTGCAGCTTGGCCGAGTGGATCAGGGCGATGAGGCCCGCCGTGCGCTCGTCCGGCTCGGCGCCGCCGAGGACGACGTCGCGGAGCCGCTCGCGCAGGGCGCGCTCCACCGTGCCGTCCGCCTCCGGGTAGCGGCGCTGCGGGAACACCCCGAACACCTTGTGGACCTGCGCCACCACCAGCCCGCGCTCGCCCAGTCTCTCCAAGGCCGCGTTGACCGCCTTGGGCTGGTCCTTCGTCAGCCAGTCCGTCACCCGGCGCTTGCCGCGGCCCCGCAGCCAGGTCTCCATCAACCGGATCCGGCCGTCGAGCAGTTCTTCCCCGGTGGACTCGGTGTTCCTGAGCTCCAGGTACTTGCCGGAGACCGACACCCGCTCCGCCATGACGAGTTCGAGCAGGAGCGCGCCCGCCACGGCCCAGCCCGCCGACTGCCGCTGCCGCGCCGCCCCGGACTCGTCGTCCAGGGACAGCAGCATGATCTCCTCGGCCAGTGTGATCCTCACGAGCGGCCCCCCGTCGTCCGTCTGCCGGTCCGTCCGGCTGTCCTACTGCCTCGTAGGGGATGACGAGCGACCGACCCGCGAGGTTCCCTTCCGGGTCCGGGTCTACCGCCGCACCACCACCTTTGGCGCGAAGTTGCCCTCCCCCAGGTCCTCCGCGAGCAACCGCTTGGCGATCGCGTCCGCCGCCACCCGCAGCTCGGCGCTCCGCGGCCGTCCCCGGTCCTTCTCCAGCTGGTCCCCGAGCCACCGGGCCCACGCCTTCGAGATGACGTCGGCCTCCCGCCGCCCGGCCGCCGTGAGGGTGACGAAGCCGTCCTCGCGGCTGACGAAGCCCTCGTCCGCCATCCGCTCGTAGACCGGGATCAGCACCTCCGGCGGCAGGGACCGGCGGCCGGCGATCAGTCCGAGGCTGGCGTGGCCGACGGTCCGGGTCATCAGCTCCACCTGCATCACCGCCCAGGCGCCCGCGATGTCCAGCCGGGTGTCGGAGCCCGCGACGATCCCCCGCGCCGTGTCCGCGCCCATGTTCCGTACGAGCTTGCCGACGGCCAGCTCCAGCAGCTTGGCCGAATCCCCCGAGGCCGTGGCCGGTGAGCCGAACCCGTCGCCCATGTCCGTGGACCCGGCCCGGGCGCTGTCGCGCAGCCGCACCTGCTTGAGGAAGAGCGCCACGACGAAACCGGACACGGCGACCGGAACGGTGTACAGGAACACGGCCTGCAGGGCCTGCGCGTACGCGTCGATCACCGGGGCGGCGACCGCCGGATCGAGCCGGTGCACCCCTTCGGGGGTGGACGCGGACCTGGCCAGCTGCTGCGGATCCTGCCCGGAGAGCCGTGCCGCCTCCGCGTACGCCGCCTCCAGTGCGGGCCCCAGGTGGTTCGCGTAGATCGTGCCGAAGACCGCCGTCCCGAAGGCGCTGCCGAGCGTACGGAAGAAGGTGACGCCGGAGGTGGCCGTGCCCAGGTCGGCGTAGTCGACGGTGTTCTGCACGGCGATGGTCAGCACCTGCATGGACAGGCCGATGCCCACACCGAGCACGAACATGTACAGCGATTCGAGCAGGGTGCCGGTCCCCGGTCCCATCCGCGACAGCAGGTACAGGCCGACGCCCATGACCGCGTTGCCGACGATCGGGAAGATCCGGTACCGGCCGGTCCTGCTCACGACGTTGCCGCTGAAGACCGAGGCGATCAGCAGGCCGATGACCATGGGCAGGGTCCGGACGCCCGAGATCGTGGCCGAGTCCCCGTCCACGTACTGGAGGTAGGTCGGCAGGAAGGTCATCGCGCCGAGCATCGCGAATCCGACGACGAAGCTCAGGACGGAGCACACGGAGAAGACCGGATTGCGGAAGAGCCGCATCGGCAGCATCGGTTCCACGGCGCGGGTCTCGGCCAGGCAGAACAGCGCGAGCGCGACCGCGCCGCCCGCGAACAGGCCGATGATGACCTGCGAGGTCCAGGCGTACTCGTTCCCGCCCCAGCTGGTGGCCAGGATCAGCGCGCCGGCGCCGGCGGCGACCAGCGCGATGCCCAGGTAGTCGATCACCGGCTTGCCCGAGGCCCGGACGGCCGGGATCGTCCTGGCCGCCGCGATGACGACGAGGATCGCGATCGGGACGTTGACGTAGAAGCACCAGCGCCAGCTCAGCTGGTCGGTGAAGAACCCGCCGAGCAGCGGGCCGATGACGGTGGCGACCCCGAAGACGGCGCCGATCATGCCCTGGTACTTGCCGCGTTCGCGCAGCGGCACCACATCGGCGATCAGCGCCATCGCGGTGACCATGAGGCCGCCGGCCCCGATGCCCTGGACGCCGCGCCACACGATCAGGAAGGTCATGTTGCCGGACAGACCGCACAGGAAGGAGCCGCTGATGAAGACGATGGCGGAGATCTGGAAGATCAGTTTCCGGCCGAAGAGGTCGCCGAACTTGCCGACCAGGACCGTCGCCACGGTCTCGGCGAGCAGGTAGGAGGTCACCACCCACGACATGTGGTCGCCGCCGCCCAGATCCCCCACGATCGTGGGCAGCGCGGTACCGACGATCGTCTGGTCGAGCGCCGCCAGCAGCACGCCGAGCATGATCGTGCCGAAGATGACGTTGCGCCGCCGCCGGTCTATCTCTGGGGGCGCGGGGGCCGTGGCGGGGGCAGTGGTCACCCTCGCACTGTCACAGCGCGCCCGCCGGGTCGCATGCGGCGCCGAGCCGAACGGGGGACGCGCGCCGCGCCGGACAGAGGCCGCCCGCCGCCCCGGCCCGGCGGGCCGCGTGCGCCGGGATCAGCGCAGGTAGGCCAGGCCCGGGTGCTCCGCCGCGTACCCGTCGAGCAGCCGCCGGGCCACCCCCACCGAGTCGACCAGCGGATGGAGCGCGAAGGCCTTGACCGCGTCCGCCCGCGAACCGCTCGCGGCCGCCGCCAGGATCTCCCGCTCCACCGCCTTGACCGCCGTCACCAGCCCCACCGCGTGCAGGGGCAGCTGTGCGACGCCCACCGGGTGGGCGCCGTTCGCGTCGACCAGGCAGGGCACCTCGATGACGGCCTCGGCGTCGAGGACGGACAGCGTCGAGCGGTTCCGGACGTTGAGGATCAGCGTGGCCCGCTCGTCCCGGGCGATGGCCCGCATGAGCGCGAGCGCGACCTTCTCGTAGCCCCCGGATTCGAGGTCGCTCTCCTCGCGCTCCGGGGCACCGGCCGCCTCGCGGTTCTCGGCCATGTACGTGGCCTCCCGCTCGGCCCGGGTACGGTCCCAGGCGGCCAGCGCCGCTCCGGCCGGTGCCCCGGCCCGGCCGGCCTCGGCGTAGAAGCCGCGCTGCTGGTCGCGCAAGAAGGCCCCGCGCGTCTGCTTGGCCTCCTGGTACGCCCGTACCGTGTCACGGTTGAAGTAGTAGTAGTGCAGGTACTCGTTGGGGATCGCACCGAGCGAGCGCAGCCATTCGGCCCCGAAGAGCCGGCCCTCCTCGAAGGACTCCAGGGCCTCGGTGTCGGCCAGCAGCCGGGGCAGCTCGTCACGGCCGCCGATGCGCAGCCCGCGTACCCAGCCCAGGTGGTTGAGGCCGACATAGTCGATCCAGGCCTCCTGCGGGCGGGCGCCCAGCAGCCGGGCGATGCGCCGGCCGAGGCCCACGGGGGAATCGCAGATGCCGATCACCCGCTCGCCGAGCTCCTCGGCCATGGCTTCGGTGACCAGCCCGGCCGGGTTGGTGAAGTTGATGACCCACGCCTCAGGGGCGGTACGGGCGATCCTGCGGGCGATCGCGCGCGCCACCGGCACGGTCCGCAGGCCGTACGCGATCCCGCCCGCGCCCACCGTCTCCTGGCCCAGGACTCCCTCGGCCAAGGCGATCCGCTCGTCCGCGGCACGCCCGTCCAGGCCGCCGACGCGGATGGCGGAGAACACGAAATCGGCCCCGCGCAGGGCCTCGTCGAGGTCACCGGTGACCGTGACGGCCGGGGCGTCGACCGCCGGATCGGCCGCCGACGCGGCAGCGGCCTGATCGCGCAGCACACGGGCCATGGCGGTGAGCCGCGCCGGGTCCTCGTCGTACAGCGTCACATGGGACACCCTGCCCTCGGCGCGGTCGCCGAGCAGGGCTCCGTAGACGAGCGGTACCCGGAAGCCGCCCCCGCCGAGGATCGTCAGCCGCACGCCCCTACCGCCTTTCGCCAGTGCAGATCCCGTTGCCCGCGCCACCGTGACGGCCGGTGCCACGATCGATGACACGATCGGTGACACGAAGGGCCACGGCACACGTCCGCCGGCACCAGTCTGCCCCGGTCGGTCACTCCACCGGCGACGGCACGGCGCGCAGTCTGGCGCCCTGCTGCTGTGTGAAGCCGGCGCCGCCGAGGAGGGGGCCCCTCGGTGCGCCCGTGGGCGTCGACAGGATCAGGGTGATCCGGGTCAGCCCCATCTCGCCCAGCATCCGACTGGTCTCGGCCACCATCCGGCACCGCACCAGCCCCCACCGAGGGTCGGGGTGGCGCACGGTGCGCACCGCCCCGTCGAGCTCGGCGGCGTCGGTCCCGTGCGTGCTCAGCCAGTGCGGCACCCCGTACCGGTAGGCCGCCTCCATGAACGGGTCACGGGCCACCTCCTGGCGGATGCTGCGCAGCCCCTCGTCCTCGGGAGCCCCGGTCAGCGCGGTGGCGAACTGGGCCAGCAGCGGTACGCACCAGGCCGGTTCGTGGTCCTCCAGCACGGCGGCCGCGTCCGGGTGGAACAGCACGAAGCGCAGGAAGTTGTCGTCCGGCAGGGCCGTCGGGTGCGGTCTCACCGACTGGAAGAGCTGGTCGAAGGCCGAGTTGGTCAGGGCGACGTCCCAGCGGTGGTCCACCAGGAAGCTCGGGTACGGCACGGACTCCATGAGGGCCGCGTAGTCGCACAGGTAGTCGCGCTGCGCCGGGTCCTCGGGCAGCCGGTTCTCCTCGGCGGCCCGCCACGTGGGCGGCGGATCGCGGTCGACCATGACGCGGAACAGCCAGAAGCACTGGCGCTCGCTCATCTCCAAAGCCTCGGCCAGGGCGAGGAGTTTGCGGTCTGTCCACTCCTTGACCAGACCTCTTTCCCAGTTCCCGTACGCGCGCACGCTGATGCGCAGCCGGGCGGCGAGGTCTTCCTGGCTCAGGCCCAGCTCCTCGCGGCGCTGGCGCAAAATCTCCTTGCGTCGCTCCGACCGCACGGCGCCGCGGGCGGGTTCCTCGCCCGCCAGACGCTCTTCACCGGCTCGGGCGAGTCCATCGGACGGGCCCACCGCTGCGAGATGTGGCACTGAGAGCTCCCCCTCCTCCGGTCTGGATCTTCATTTCCGTGTGGCGATCCTGCTACCGACTTCATTCGAGTGTCAACTATTGTGGCAATTCCAGCCTCTTGACAGCTCATTCCCGCCACAGCTGTGGCACGTTCTAGCCCTTCCGGGCGAGAGCGGCTAGATTCCAGAAGCCGACCATGTGCCCATACCGACTTCGCGCGATCTAGGAGAACCACTGGTGACAGACGGCTTCCCGGCTCCCGTCGCGGTGGCCGACGCACCCATGGCAGCCACCATCGCGCGGGTCGCCGAACTCGCGGGCAAGATGGGCCGCGACCTGAACCAGGTCTTCGACCTGCGGCGGCTCTCCGAAGCCTCCGGCGTACCCACGGACGTGGTCAGGAACCTGCTCGACGGCAGGCCGGCCGGCGAACCCGATCTGCAGACCCGGTTCCTCCAGCGTCTCGACCTTCTCCGGCGGACACGTGTCAAACCGAACGGCCGCCGCTACACGCAGCAGGAGATCGCGGACGGCGCCGGCATGTCCCGGCAGCAGGCCGGAGCACTGATCAACGGCGACCGGCGTCCCACCATGGAACACTGCGACGCGATCCAGCGGTTCTTCGGAGTGCACGCGGGGTTCCTCACGGCGCACGACTCCGACGCCCTCACCGACGCGCTCCAGCGGACCGAGCAACAGCTGCTCCAGGACTTCGCGGGGCGGGCGCGGGAAACCGTACCGGCCTCGGCCGCATCGGCGGGCGATCCACTGGCAAGACTCCTCCAGAACCACGGTGTACGGGGCATCGCCTGGCGCGCCGCCCAACTGCCCAGCGACAAGCACCGGGACAAGGTGACCGAATGGCTGGACATGCTCCTCGAAAGCGTCAAACCGAACGAATCCTGACCCAGTCGAGAGTCTGGGTCTGATCCTTGAGTCCTGATCCGGATCCGCGCCGACGGGGAGAACGGTGAGCATAGGCAGAGAGCAGCGGCGGTTGTGCGGGGAGCTGGTGGCCGGGATCCGGCTGACCGCGCCCGTGGAGCCCGTGGACCTCTACGCTGCCCTCTGCGAGGGCATGAGCAGACACCGCGGCCGCCGGGTGGACTTCCGGATGGCCGCGTTCCCGCCGCGGACGGCCAGCGGCCTGTGGCTCGACATGGCGGACCGCGATCTCGTGGTCATCGAGGAGCGCACCGCGCCGGACCACCAACTGGTGATCCTGGGCCACGAGCTGTGGCACATGAAGGCCGGGCACTGCAGTCACCACGTCGACGGCGCCGCCGTCGCCGCGCGGCTGCTGACCGACGAGGCCGACATCGGCGAGACCGTGCGCCGCGTCGCCGCGCGCACGCGCGCCGATGTCCAGGAGGAGACCGAGGCCGAAACCTTCGGCTTACTGCTGGGTAGTCGGTGTCGGAACTGGCTCGCCGGATCGGCCGGCCACCGCGCTCCGGTCCAGCGTGATCAATTGGCGGGCCGGATCGAGGCTTCGCTGGGCTACCGGGGGCACAGGAACGAGCGTTGAACGGCAAGGACTACTACATACCGGCGGCCGCGATGGCGGTCTCACTCGCCTTCAAGCTGCCGGCCCTGCGGCACAACTGGCGCGACCCGCTCCTGCGATCGGTCGTCGCCCTGCTGACCCTGGCGGGAGCGGTGTTCACCTTCGCCGCCCCGCCCACGATCGCCGCGGTCAACCGCTGGACCGGGATCGTCAACGTCTCGGCCCCCCTGGTCTACTGCCTGATCACCGCATTCAGCGCCTCCTGCCTGATCCTGATGGTCAACTGGCGGGGCGGCCCGCCCGAAGAGACCCGAAGCGTCTCGCGCCGCTGGATCCTGGGCTACAGCGTGGTGGTCCTCGCCCTGATCGCGCTCTTCGCCCTCGGTGAGACCCCGGTGGAGCGGCTGCGCGACTTCGACACCTACTACGCGAACACGCCCTACATCGGCCACATGATCGCCCTCTACCTGCTGGCGCACTTCGTGGCCGCGGTGGTGATGGTGGTCCTGTGCTGGCGCTGGTCGCTCCAGGTCCGCGGCTGGCTGCGGGTCGGCCTGGTGATCATCGTCATCGGCTACATCTTCAACCTCTCCTACGACGCCACCAAGATGACCGCGGTCGTCGCCCGCTGGTCCGGCCACGACCTGGACGGCCTCAGCACCTACGCCGCTCCGCCGCTCGCCTCCCTCGGGGCGCTGATCAGCGCCATGGGCTTCGTGGTCCCGCTCGTCTGCCAGCGCCTGTCGGACCACTGGCAGACCTGGGCGACGTACCGCCGGCTCGGCCCGCTCTGGCACGAGGTGCAGATCTCCGCGCCCAGCGGCACGCCCTCCGTGCACATGGCCTGGTGGTCCGCGGCGGAACTGCGGGTGATCCAGCGCGAGTCGGACATCCACGACGGCTTCCTGCACCTCGGGCCGTACTTCGACAAGGGCCTCGGCGACGACGCCTACGAGAGCGCCGTCGCCGGGGGTGCCGACGAGGAGACGGCCCGCGCCGTCGCCGAGGCCGCCATGGTCGCGGCCGCCGTACGGGCCCGCTCCGCCGACCCCGACGGAAAGGCCATCGGGGAGGACGAGGAAACCGTCCCCGACACCGCCGACGGTCCGCGCGACCTGCTGCGGATCTCCGACGCGCTGCGGCACTCACCGGTGGTGCAGGCGGTCCGGCGAGAGGTGACCGTGTAGCGGCGACCGGAGGTGTCCTGCCGACCGGGCCCGGCCTGATCGGCAGGACACCTCCTGGTCGTCCGCCGGCCGTCCCTCAGCGGCTGGCTACGGACGCCGCCGCCGTGGCCGGGAACAGGTCCTGGAACGGTCCGGCCGAGTCGATCCCCTCCCGCCCGTACGGCGCGTCGAAACTCCACACCATGAAGAGCAGGAACACGATCAGCGCGCTGAACAGTCCGGCGAGCAGCAGCTCCCGTCCCGAGCGGCGGATCTGCAGGGTGAAGATCAGCCCGACCGTGACCAGCCCGCCGACCAGCAGCCCGAACCACACCACGCCCGGCAGCGTGGACTCGGAGCTCTGCGTCCGCGAGTGCCGCGCGTCGTCGGCGGCCGCGATGTGGTCCAGCAGCGGCTGGTAGGCCTGCGCCTGGAGCTCGTTGGCCGGGCTCTGGTGCGTGACGTCGGTGCGCAGCTTGCCGAGCAGCGCGGCGCCCTCGGCCGAGGCGCTGTCGCCGGCGGTCAGCCGCGGCCAGTCCACGGCGACGGTGTGGGAGACGTACGCGTCCACCTCGCCCCGGATCCGGTCGCGGACGGCCGCCGGGTAGACGTCGGCGCGCTGGGTGACCTCGTACAGGGCCTGGGCCTCACGGCGCACGCTGTCCTCGGCGGCGCCGCGCGCCTCCCAGACGCCCGCGATGGCCAGGCCCAGCACGATCGCGTAGACCACGCCCACCATCATCGTCATGTACTCGATGACATCGGGGGTTTCGCTGGTGTCCTCGTCGTCGGCGGCCCGGCGGTGCCGGATCGCTGTGATGGCGAGGACGAGGGCGCAGACGAGCGCCATGGCGATGGCCAGGACCAGCCATTCGGACACGTGGATTCTCCCGGTGTGGATCGGTGGATCGGTGGATCGGGCGGACGGGGGTGTGAAGGGGCTGCAGCGGTCAGCTGCGGCTCTTGGAGCGGGGGCGCAGGGCGGCGGCGGCAAGGACGGCCGGGGTGGTGACGACGACCATGAGCATCACGGTGGACATCCCGCCCGGGCCGCGCCGCTCCAGGGCCACCGAGCGGTACGGACGCACGTGGAAGGCGCTCACCCGTGCGGCGGCGGCCCTGGCCGCGGGCGGGGCGGGTGCGTCGGCCGGCGCCGGTTCCTCCCGGACCTCGGGACCCGCCGCGGGCTGCGGCGGCTCCGACCCCCCGGCCCTCGCCTCCGCGGAACGCTCCACGGCCGCGCCCGGCGGACGCGGCCGCCCGGGCTCGGCCGGCCGCAGGGGCCGCCCCGTGGGGGTGGCGGACTCCGCGGGCCGCCCCGGGTGACGCACCGTCGGCCGCTCGGCGCCGGGCACGGCCACCCGTACCGAGGGCCACCCGGACGGCGGCCGGAAGACCGGCCTCTCCGGCTCCCCGGCCGGCACGCACAGGTCGACGCGGGCTCCGTAGCCGTCGCCGTCGTCCTCGCTCGCGACCGCCACATGGCCGTGCAGCGGGCAGAGCGCCGCCACCAGGCCCGCCCCGGCGAAGTACTGCCAAGCGGTCACCGCGCGCCTCCCGAAATCCGCAGCAGAAGTAAGGGCTACCGCTGAAGAAACGATCAAGGGGCGGCTTCGACACGCCGCGGACGGGTGCTGATCCGTGATGCGGCATGATGTCGCCATGGGGACCGAGGGGGCGAACGCCCGGCTGATCGCAGGGCGCTACCGGCTGGACGCCAAGCTCGGGCGCGGTGGCATGGGCATCGTGTGGCGCGCCACCGACCAGTTGCTCGGCCGGAACGTCGCCGTCAAGGAGGTCGCGCTCGACCCCGCGCTGTCCGAGGAAGAGGCCCGGCACCAGCGTGAGCGCACGCTCCGCGAGGCACGGGCGGCCGCGCAGCTCAAGCACCCCCACATCATCGTGGTGCACGACATCGTCGAGGACGGCGAACTCCCGTACATCGTCATGGAACTGGTCGAGGGCGGCTCGCTCGCCGACCGGCTCTCCCGGACCGGCCCGGTGGACGTCGCCGAGGCGGCCCGGATCGGGATCGCGCTGGTCGGCGCGCTGCGCACGGCGCACGCGGCCGGGGTGCTGCACCGGGACATCAAGCCGGCGAACGTCCTGCTGGAGGCGCCGGGCGGGCGGCCCGTGCTCACCGACTTCGGCATCGCGCAGGTGTCGGGCGCCACGACGCTGACCACCACCGGGTCCTTCGTCGGTTCCCCCGAATACACCGCGCCCGAGCGGATGTCGGGGCAGACGCCGGCGGGGCCCGAGGCCGACCTGTGGTCGCTGGGCGCCCTGCTGTGCGCGGCCCTCAGCGGCGCCTCGCCCTTCCGGCGGGACTCGCTCGGCGGGATCCTGCACGCGGTGGTCTTCGACGAGATCCGGCCCCCGGAGGCGTGCGGCCCGCTGCTGCCGGTGGTGCGGGGGCTGCTGGAGCGCGATCCGGCCGGGCGGCTGGGCGCGGAGCGGGCCGAGCAGATGCTGCGGGACTGCGCGGAGACGGCGGCGCAGTACACCCCGACGCGGTACACCCCGGCCCCGCAGGACCCCGCCCCGCGGAACCCGGCCCCGGCCGCGCCCACTCCGGCCCCGGCCCCGCAGGCTCACGCTCCGGTGCCCGCCGCGCCCGCTCCGGTCCCGCACGGCACGACGCAGCCCGGCGCGGCCCCGGAGTCCGCGCCGACGCCCGTATCGGCCCCCGTACCGGACCCCGCGCCCGGGCCCGTACGCACCCCCGGGAAGCGGCGGCCGCGGGCGGCGCTGATCGCCGGTCTGCTGGTGGCCGCGATCGCCGGTGCGGGCGTGTCCGCCGCGCTGCTCATGAACGACGGCGAGCGCGGAGGGCAGACGTCCACGAGCGGGGCCGCCGGACTGCCGCACGCACCCACCTCCGCCGCGACCGGCGAGAAGATCGACACGGTCTCCCCCTCGTCCGACGACAAGCCCGCACCCGCCGGCTACCGCGTCGTCACCGACCCGGAGGGCTTCTCGCTCGCGGTCCCGCTCGGCTTCACCCGCAAGGTGGAAGGTCCGCGGATCTTCTACATGTCACCCGGTGAGACCTTCCGCATCGGCATCAAGGTGGCCGAACCCGAGTCGGGCGGCCCGCTCGCCGTCCATCAGCGCGCCCACGCCAAGGGGCCGGGGACCAACCCCGGTTACCGTGACGCCGAGGTCGTGACCACCTCGCAGAACGGCCGGCAGGCCGCCCTGTGGCTGTTCACCTGGGACGGCTTCTCGACGGCCGAGGGCCCGCGGCACACCCGCGACCTGTGCTGGGAGGAGGACGGCCGCCTCTACGACGTGTGGGTGTCCTCACCGGTCCGCCAGGGTGACGAGGCCCGGGGCTACTTCGAGACCGCGGTGCGGACCTTCGTACGCACCGCGGGCTGACGCCCGCCACCGCGCCCCGGTTCATCCGGGACCCTCGGCTTCTACGGTCCGCCGGTGCCGGTGATGCCGGCCCTCGGCCACGACAAGTACCTGCGCTTCGTCCGGCCCTGCCGGCCATCCTCCTCGTGCTGATCTGCGGCTTCCTGGCGCTGGGCGCAGGGATATGACGGTACGTCACGGCCCCGCGAGGGTCACGGCCCGACGTCTCGCCTAGGCTGGGGAGACATGTCCGAGTCCCCGCCCCTCCCCCAACCCGCCGACCCGCCACCGGTCGCCGTCCTGGCCGCGATACGCCGGCCGCTGCGGTTCCTCGGCTCGTGGTGGCCCTGGCGGTGCTGGGCGTACCTGGGCAGCGGATTCCTCATCGGCTATCCGGTACTGGTCGTCCTCGTCCTGCTCCTCGGGTTCGGGGTGGCGCTGGCGGTGGTCGGGATCGGGCTGCTGCTCCTGCTGGGCGCAGTCGTCGCCGTGGTGCCGCTGGGGGCGCTGGAGCGGTGGCGGCTGCGGTGCGTGGAGCCCGAGGCCGTGCCGGACCCCCACGCCTCCCTCGCCGGGGCCGGGCCCGCGGCCTGGCTGCGGACCCGGCTGCGGGAGCGGGCCACCTGGCGGGAGCTCGCGTACGCCACCCTGCTCGGGCCGGTCTTCGGGGCGGCCGGGTTCGCCGTGGTCACGCTGCTGGCCTTCGCCCTGATCCTCGTCGCGACGCCGGCGATCGTCTGGGCCATCGCCCCGGACACGGTGATGCTGATCCCCGGCCGGGCGGTCTCCGGGCCGCTGGAGGCCCTCGGCGGCACGGCCGTCGGCCTGGCCGGCATGGTGGTGGCGGCGTACGCGGGTGCCCTGCTCGCCGGGGCCCAGGTGAAGACCGCCCGCCTGCTGCTCGGACCGCGTGTGGAGGCCGACCGGATCCTGGAGCTCACCCGCTCCCGGGTCCGCCTGGTCGACGCCTTCGAAGCCGAACGGCGGCGCATCGAGCGGGATTTGCACGACGGCGCGCAGCAGCAGCTGGTCGCCCTCAGCATGACCCTGGGCCTCGCCGAGCTGGAACTGCGCGGTATCCCGCAGGCGGCCGGCGCCGCCGCCCTGGTGGCCCGGGGACGCGGAGAGGCCAAGGTCGCCCTGGAGCAACTGCGCGACCTGGTACGGGGTATCCACCCGCAGGTCCTGACCGACCACGGGCTCGCGGCGGCCGTCGCCGAGGTGGCCCTGCGCCATCCCGTACCGGTGACCGTGGACCTCGACGTGCCCCGGCTGGCCGAACCGGTGGAGATCACGGCGTACTTCACCGTCACCGAGGCGCTCGCCAACGCGGCCAAGCACAGCGGCGCCTCGCGCGTCGCCGTCGTCGGTAAGGTCGAGGGTGACCGGCTCACTCTCACCGTCACCGACGACGGCCGCGGCGGCGCCGATCCCGGCGCGGGAGCGGGCCTGGCAGGACTCGCGGACAGGGTGGCGATGTTGAAGGGCAGGCTGGTGGTGTCCAGTCCGGTGGGCGGACCGACCCGACTCCGGGTGGAGGTCCCGTGCTCCGGCTGATCCTCGCCGAGGACTCCGTACTGCTGCGCGCGGGGCTGACGGAACTCCTCACCCGGGGCGGGCACCAGGTCCTCGCCGCCGTCGGGAGCGCCGAGGAGCTCGTGCGGGCGGTGGAGGCGCAGCGGCCGGACGCCGTCGTGACGGATGTGCGGATGCCGCCCGGCTTCCGCGACGAGGGTCTGCGGGCCGCACTCGAACTCCGCTCCCGGGACGCCTCGTTGCCCGTGCTGGTGCTCTCGCAGTACGTGGCCACGGCCTACGCCACCCAGTTGCTCACGGGTGCCTCGGCGGCCGGGCTGGGCTATCTCCTCAAGGACCGGGTCGGCGAGGTGGCCGAGTTCCTCGACGCCCTCCAGCAGGTCGCCGAGGGCCGAACGGTCATCGACCCGGAGGTGGTACGGGTCCTGCTCAGCCGGCAGTCCGAGGAACGGCCGCTGGCCCGGCTGACCCCGCGCGAGCGGGAGGTGCTGACCCTGATGGCCTCGGGCCTCAACAACCAGGCCCTGGCGGCACGGCTGTTCATCACCGAGGCCGCCGTCGTCAAACACGCCTCCAGCATCTTCATGAAGCTCGACCTGGACGCCACCGAGGGCAACCGCCGGGTCCTGGCGGTCCTGGCCCACCTCTCGGGCCAGGAGGGCTAGGCCCTGTCGTCAAAGTCCCGTCGGGCCCGCGACGCCACTTTGACGACAGGACCTCTAGGCAGTCCCCGGCCTAGCCGGCCGCACCCGGGTCCCGCCGCGGGGTTCTGATCAGCAGGGCGGCCGGCAGGGCCGCGAGCAGGAGGGCGCCGACCCCGCACCAGAGGGTGGTGGTGTAGGCGTCGAGCAGCCGGGCGAACACGTCGGTGTCGTCCGAGACCCGGTTCATGCGGTTCATCAGAACGGTGCCGAGCACCGCCCCGCCGATCGACTGGCCCAGGTGGTGGGCCGCGCCGAGGGCCGCCGAGGCCGCGCCCGCGTGCTGCGGGGCCACTCCGGCGGTCGCGACGGCGTAGAGCGGGACCAGGGCCAGGCCCAGGCCGGCGCCGGTGAGCAGCATGCCGGGCAGCACCCCGGTCGCGTACGTGGCGGCGCCACCCACACCGGCCAGCAGGGTCAGCCCGAGGGCCGTGACCGCCAGCCCCGCCAGGAGCAGGGCGCGAGGCGCGAGGCGGGGCAGCAGGCGCGCGGAGATCTGGGTGGCGGCCACGAGGGCCGCGGCGGCCAGGGGCAGGTGGGCCGTCCCGGACACGCCCGGGCCCTCGCCGCGGATCTGCTGGGCGAAGAAGCCCAGGGCCGGGAGGAGCGCGACCACGGCGACCCCGGTGCAGAGGAGGACCAGGAGGGAGGCGAGGCGGCTGCGGTCGGCGAGGACGTACGCCGGGAGCAGCGGGCCGGACGCCCTGGTCTGCCACCACAGGAAGGCGGCGAGCAGCGCGATGCCGCCCACGATCAGCAACAGGCTCAGGGCGACGCTCCAGCCGACCGTCTCGACCTCGGCGAGGCCGTAGGTCAGGGCGGCGGATCCCGCCGTGCCGAGGAGTACGCCGAGTCCGTCGAACCGGGCTCCGGTGCGGCCCGGGCGGTCGGGCAGCAGGGTGAGCGCGCCGATCAGGGCGAGCACGGCGAGCGGAACGACCGACCACAGGGCCCAGCGCCAGTCCAGGGTCTCGGTGAGCCACCCGCCGGTGAACACGCCGAGTGCACCGCCGCCCGCGGCGACCGCCGCGTAGATCCCGAAGGCCCGGCCGCGTTCCCGCGGGTCGGTGAATCCGGTGGCCACCAGGGACAGCGCGGCCGGGACGAGCAGGGCGGCGAAGGCGCCCTGCAGGGCACGGGAGGTGATCAGCAGCCCGGAGCCGCCGGCCGCGCCGCCGAGTACGGCGGCCACCGCGCATCCGATCAGGCCGGTCACCAGCATCCGCCGGGCCCCGAGCAGGTCGACGAGGTGCCCGCCGAGCAGCAGCAGTCCGCCGAGGGCGGCCAGGTAGGCGCTGAAGAGCGGGCCGAGGCCGTCGTAGCCGAGGCCGAATTCGGCATGGATCCGCGGTCCGAGCAGGTTGAACTGCGCTGCTTCGACCAGCACCAGCAGCTGGATCAGGGCGAGGACCGCGAGGCCCCACCAACGCCTCGGGTGCGGGGGCGCGGGGACGGACGGGTCGCCGGGGACGGGGCCCGGGGGCGGGCCGAAGCCGTCCGCGGGACCGAAGTGGCCGGGGGCCGTGGGGGCGTACGCGGGCGGCGGGGGCGGTGTCCCGTACGGGGAGGCGTCCTGCCGGGACTGCGACGGCACGAGGCGGGGATCCGGCGTCTTCTCGACGGGGGACTTCTCGGCCGGCGCCTTCTCGGCGGGAGACTCCTCGGTCGGGGCCCCGCCGCCGGCTCCGGCTCCTACGGGGGACGCCGGGGCGTAGTCCAGCAACTGCGCGGCATGCCGGCCCAGCTGGGCCAGCACCTTGCCCGGGAGCCATTCCCCGGCGGCGTCCTCCGCCGTACGCTCGGCCACCTCCTCGGGGGTGGGCCGCCGGGCCGGGTCCTTGTGCAGGCACGCGCCGACGAGGCCGGCCAGCGACTCCGGAACCCCGGTCAGGTCCGCCTCCTCCTCGGCGATCCGGAAGAGGTGGGCGTTCAGACCGGTGTCCTTGGCGCCGAAGAGCATGCGTCCTGTGGCGGCGTACACGAGGACCGCACCGAGGCAGAAGACATCGCTGGCGGGGGTCAGTTCGAGACCGCGGACCTGTTCCGGGGACATGAACCCCGGCGACCCGATCAGCATGCCCGTGCGGGTGTGCAGGCTGTCCCCGGTCAGGCTGTCCATCGCCCGCGCGATGCCGAAGTCGATGACGCGGGGCCCGTCGACGGTGACGAGCACGTTGGAGGGCTTGAGGTCGCGGTGGATCAGGCCCGCCTCGTGCACGGCCCGCAGGGCGAGGGCGAGCCGGTTGGCGAGGGTCCGCACCGAATCCTCGGGCAGCGGACCGAACTGCCGGGCGACCACGGTCTGCAGGTCGGGCCCCGGGATGTACTGGGTCGCCACCCAGGGCACGGCGGCCTCGGTGTCGGCGTCGAGCACCGCCGCCGTCCAGCTGCCGCCCACCCGCCGCGCGGCGGCCACCTCGCGGGCGAACCTCCGGCGGAATTCCGGGTTCCCGGCGAACTCCGCCTGGACCACCTTCACGGCAACGGTACGGCCGCCCTCGGAGCGGCCCAGATAGACCAGTCCCATGCCACCCGCGCCCAGCCGGGCGATCAGGCGGTACGGTCCGATACGGCTCGGGTCTTCGGCGATCAGCTGATCCACGGACCGAAGGATAGGGCAACTATCCAATATGCGGGGACCATCAGGCGAAATGCCTTCCCGGCCGCTCGCCGTGTACCTCCGGCCGCCCGTCCGACGGCCGGAGCCGGAGCCGGAGCCGGAACGAGCCCGTCACCACGCGCGAGACACCGGGTACGGCCACCGAGCGGGCCCAGACCACCAGCAGGACCGGCAGCGCCAGGTAGCCGAAGCGGCCCGCAGGGGCCAGGAGGAAGGCCAGCGTGAGGCCGAGGGCGAGGCGGTCGGCGGCGGCCGCCACCGTACGCGGCGGCCGGGCGAGCAGGGAGAGGGCCACCGCGAGGCCTCCCATCAGCAGCAGGCCCACCGTCAGGTACCAGCCCCAGGGACCCAGTCCGGCCAGCAGGTGCCCGGGCAGCGGGCTGCTCGCGGGGGTCGGCACCTCCGCCCGCCCGGTGGGGAAGGCGAACACCTGGCGCCACAGCTCCGCCGGCTGGAGCAGCGCCGCCGGCAGCACCAGCAGGGCCGTGCCGCCGGCCGCCACCAGCGCGCAGCGCACCGCCGGCCGCCCGCCCCGGCAGACCGCGAGCAGGGCGACGGCCACCGCGACCGCGGGCAGCGCCGTCCACTTCAGCGCGCACGCCCCGGCGAGGGCCGCCCCGGCCAGGACGGGCCGCCCGGCGGCCGCGGCCGCCAGCGCCAGGCAGCAGAGCCCGGCCAGCGGCAGGTCCACCCCGCTCACCGCCAGGGGCAGCGCCACCACCGGCGAGGCCACCAGGACCGGCAGCAACCGGCCCGGCGCACCGCCGGGTGTACGGCCCGGCCCGCCACCCAGCAGCCGCCGGGCCGCCCACAGGCAGCCGAACAGCACGGCCGTGCACCAGATCCGGGCGTCCCCCAGCAGCCGCACCGCCCAGCCGTCACCGCTGCCGCCGCCCCCGAGCAGCGCCCGCGGTATGCCGAGCAGCGCCATGCCCGGCAGGTAGGGGGTGTACTCCCCGACGTGCGCGGGCCGGTCGACGTAGAGCCGGCCGGACTCCAGCAGGAGCCGCGCGGACCGTTCGACGACCGTCACCTCCGACTGCCCCTGTCCGGTCAGCACCAGCCACAGGAGCGGTACGGCGACGGCACCCACCAGGGCGGTGGCGAGCGCCGCGCGACGGCGGCCGAGTGCGGTGGCCGCGGCGGCCCCGAGGTATCCGGCGGCGGCGCACCATCCCCACAGCCGGTGCGGCGCGAGCGAGGAGAACAGCGGGAAGGACAGCGCCCACGCGGCGGCGAGCAGCCAGCCGGTGGCCCACCGGGCGGTAAGGGAAAGGGTCATGGGCCCATTCCAGCCGCGCGGCCCCGCCGGGTCTGCACAGCCAGGTGGACGGTCCGCGGTGGGGTTTCCCCTACCTTTTCCCTCTTCGCCTTTCCCCTCTTCGCCTTTCCCTTCTTCCGGCCTCCCTCCGGGCATGCGAAAGGGGCACGACCCCGTCGGGTCGTGCCCCTCACCCAGATGTCACCGGGCCGTGAGCGGGCCTCGGGCCTCGGGCTCAGGCCTCCGGGTTACCGCCGAACCGCTCGCGGTAGGACTCCAGGTCCTCCTCGGTGACGCGCGCGAACAGGACGGGCGGCACGGTGAACGGGGTGCCGGCCGGCACAGCGTCCAGGGACCGGGCCTGCTCCGGCGTGATCCACGTGGCGGTGTCGTCGGCGAGCGCGAAGGAGGAGCGGATGGTACGCGCCGAGGCCGGGATGAACGGCTCGGAGACCACCGAGTAGAGGTGGATGAGGTTCATCGCCGTGCGCAGGGTGAGCGCGGCGCCCTCCAGGTCGGTCTTGACCTCGGTCCAGGGGGCCTTCTCGTCGAGGTAGGCGTTTCCGGCCGACCACAGGGCGCGCAGCGCGGCCGCGGCCTTGCGGTACTGGAGGGAGTCCATGTGGCCCTCGTACTCGGCCAGCAGCTCGGCGATCTGCTCACCGAGCTTGGCCTCGGCCTCGCCCGCGGGGCTGCCCGCGGGGGCCTCGTCGCCGAACTTCTTGCGGGAGAAGGTCAGCACTCGGTTGACGAAGTTGCCGAGGGTGCCGCCGAGGTCCTTGTTGACCGTGGCCTGGAAGTGCTCCCAGGTGAAGGACGAGTCGTCGGACTCGGGCGCGTTGGCGATGAGGAAGTAGCGCCAGAAGTCGGCCGGGAGGATCTCCAGCGCCTGGTCGGTGAAGACGCCGCGCTTCTGCGAGGTGGAGAACTTGCCGCCGTAGTACGTCAGCCAGTTGAAGGCCTTGACGTAGTCGACCTTCTTCCACGGCTCGCGGGTGGCCAGTTCGGTGGCGGGGAACATCACCGTGTGGAACGGGACGTTGTCCTTGGCCATGAACTGGGTGTAGCGGACGTCCTCGGCCTCGTACCACCACGACTTGTAGTCGCGGTTCGCCGGGTCCAGGTCGGACCACTCCTTGGTGGAGCCGATGTACTCGATCGGGGCGTCGAACCAGACGTAGAAGACCTTGCCCTCGGCGGCGAGCTCGGGCCAGGTGTCGGCCGGGACCGGAACACCCCAGTCGAGGTCGCGGGTGATCGCGCGGTCGTGCAGGCCCTCGGTCAGCCACTTGCGGGCGATGGAGGAGGCGAGCTGCGGCCACTCCTCCTCGTGCTCGGCGACCCAGGCCTCGACCTCGTGCTGCAGCTTGGACTGCAGGAGGAAGAGGTGCTTGGTCTCGCGGACCTCCAGCTCGGTGGAGCCGGAGATGGCCGAGCGGGGCTCGATCAGGTCCGTGGGGTCCAGGACGCGGGTGCAGTTCTCGCACTGGTCGCCGCGGGCCTTGTCGTAGCCGCAGTGCGGGCAGGTGCCCTCGACGTAGCGGTCGGGCAGGAAGCGGCCGTCGACCGGCGAGTACACCTGCCGGATCGCGCGCTCCTCGATGAACCCGTTCTCCTGCAGCTTCCGCGCGAAGTGCTGGGTGATCTCGCGGTTCTGCGCGGAGGAGCTGCGGCCGAAGTAGTCGAAGGACAGCTCGAAGCCGTCGTAGACCGCCTTCTGGGCGTCGTGGGCCTGCGCGCAGAATTCGGCGACCGAGATGCCGGCCTCCTTGGCGGCGAGTTCGGCGGGGGTGCCGTGCTCGTCGGTGGCGCAGATGTACAGGACGTCGTGGCCGCGCTGGCGGAGGTACCGGGAGTACACATCCGCCGGAAGCATCGACCCGACCATGTTGCCCAGGTGCTTGATCCCGTTGATGTACGGAAGCGCGCTGGTGATCAGGTGTCGAGCCATCCTCGGATGCTCCATTTCCTATGTGCGGTACAACGTGACGTAACGGATTGTGAATGCGGTTCATCGTATCGAACCGCCGCGAAGCCACGCGCCGCATTTGTTCATGGGTGGACGTAAAGCAAAAGCGAGGGCAGTGACCTCTCCGTCACGGCCCTCGCGATCGGGCCCATGTTACAGCCGGACCGCGGCGCACCCGACCGGTGTCCGGGCGACGACAGCGGCAGCGGCGACAGCGGCGGTGACGGCGGCGGTGACGGCGGCACCTGCGATGGCACCAGCTGCGGGCATATGCATACGTGCTGGCTGGAGCCGTGCACGATCGAGATCGATCACGGGTCGATCATCCGCGACGCATTGCTTCCAGGTTTCTTCTCTGCGCCCTCCGAGTGCGCCCGCGCTGCTTTCCTGTTCAGCGCACAGGGGATGAGGTGGAGCGGTGAACGATGGCGGACCGGAGGAGTCCGGTGGGGCCGTGGGACTACCGAGCCGGCGTCGGCGGCCGACTCCCATGAGCCAGTGGGATCCGACGGCGCGCCTGTCGTACTGGGCCTTCCACGCCAATCGGCGGCCCGCGTACATGCGCTTCGCGTATCTGCAGCTGGGCTCCGACGCGGCGGCGGAGGAGGCGGTGGACGCCGCCTTCGACTCGATCATGGGTGAGTGGCTGCGGATGCTCCACATGGACCGCCTCGACGCCTACGCCTGGACCGTCCTCAAGCACTGCCTGGTCGACCGGCAGCGCCGGCGCCATCCGTGGCAGCAGCCGCCTGAGCCGACGGACATCAGCGCCTTCGAGGCCGCCCTCAAGGAGGCCCACGCCGATCAGTACGAGGTACTGACCGACACCATCCGCTTCTACTCCGCCGTCTCCCGGCTCGCCGAGCGGCAACGCGACTCCGTAATGCTGCGGTACGGGCTCCAGTGCACCCCCGGTGAGGCCGCAGCCGTGATGGGCGTCGACGAGGCCACGGTCCGCTCCTACCTCGGACAGGCCCACCGGCGGCTCGCCCGCTTGCTCGCCACGTCCGCCACCTCCGCCGCATCGCCCGAATCAGCGGAATCAGCCGAATCAGCCGAATCATGAGGCACTACGAACGGCAGGAGCTGCAGGACGGCGACCCGGTCCCCCGCTCCCTCGCCGAGTTCCTGGCCCGGGCGGGCGTCCGCGACCGCTACCGGCACTACGACCTCGGCGCCGCCGAGGCCCGGCTGCTGCGCGCCACACCGCACCCGCCCGCCTCCGGGCACCGCGCCCGGCGCCGGTCGGTGCACGGCTGGAGCGACCCCGCCCGGGACTGCCCGCTCGACGCCGAACGGGCTCGGCGCGACCTCAAGGCCGTCTGCCTCGCCTCCGCGTGCGCTCCCAAGGCCGGGGCGCACCTCGACTCGTTCCTCACCGACGGACACACCGACCTGGCGGGGGCGGTCGTCTTCGGCTGTCTGCTGCACCTGGCCGGTCTGCGCGAAGGGGCCCGGTTCTGGTGGCAGTTCGCCGCCGGTTCGGGCAGCCCGCGGACCTCCGCGGCCGCGTACTGCCTCTTCCTCGACCACTCCCGGCGCGGCGAGCACCACGACGCCCGGCACTGGGCGCGCGAGCTGGGCCGGCGCGGCTTCCGGCCGGGCGGCCGGCGGGATCTGCGGGAGGTCCGGCTGTGCACGCAGGCGGCCGTGCTGCGCTACGTCGACCAGCTCGAGGATCCCGACCTGGGCCCGGTGCCCCTGCCGAGGCCCGGGCTGTCCGGGGTGCTGGCCGCGTTCCTGCCGCAGCCCGTCACGGCGTCGGCCTCGGTGCCGCGGCCGGCGGCCCGGCCGGCCGCCGGGCCGCTGCGCCACCCGGCACTGACGGCCGCGGCCCGTGGAACCGTCGTACAGGGCGGTACGGGCGAAGCGCTGGCGGAGGCCCGCCGCGCGCTGGCCGTCGTACGCGTCCTGGAGCGGCATCCGCTGGGCGTACGGACCGGTCGGCTCGCGCGGGAGTCGGGCCTCGCGGAGGCGGAGCTGCGCCCCCTTCTGGCGATGCTGTGCGAGGAGGAGTATGCGTACCGGCCGGGGGTGGGGGTGTACGGGCGCGGCCCGGCCCTGGACCGGCTCGCCGCCCCGGGCGGCCACGGCCTGGCCGGGCAGCTCCAGCGCACCCTGTCCCTGGCCCGGGACAGCGCGGGCGCCGCGGTGTACCTCAGCCGGTACGCGGGGGGTGAGGTCCACATCACGCAGATGGCGGCCGGGCCGGCGACCCCGCCGGTCCGGGAGTGGGTCGACTTCCGGGACGCCGCGCATGCCAGCGCGGTCGGCAAGTGCCTGCTGACGCAGCTCGACCACGACCGCCGCGCCGACCACGTGGCCCGGCACCGGCCCGCCCGGCTCACCCCGCAGACCATCACCGACAGCCGGGCCCTGTTCACGGCGCTGGACGCGGTGGCTCCGGGCGCGCCCGTCTTCGACCTCCTCGAGTACTCCCCGGGGGTCGTCTGCTCGGCCGTGCCCATCGCCACGGGCGGCGCCGCGGGGAGCCTGGCGCTGTCGCTGCCGGCGGCCCATGCCCACCGGCTGCGCCCGGCCACCGAGGCGCTGCGCCGCAAGGCCGTACCGGTCCTCCTCGCCCTGCTCCTGACCGGTGCGATCCCCCCGGACGCCCCGGCGCCGGCCGCCACGGAGCAGACTCCGGCCGACCGGCCCGAGCCGATGCGGGCCCCGGTCACGCCGGTCACCCCGGAGACCCTGCGGCACCTGCGGCGGCTCTTCCGTACCCCGCTGACCGGGAGCACGGCCGCGGCGGTCGGCCCGCACCTGGTCAGTGACACCGCCGCCGGCGCGGCGTATCTCTTCGACGCCGCCCCGGACTCCGACCAGCCCCGCCTGTCGATGCCCCACACGTTCACGTCTGTCGTCCCCGGCAGCCTCACCACTCCGACGGGTCTGGTGGTCCTGGGTCCGTGACCGCCCCTGTCCTGCCCGGCCGGTCCGGGAAAACAGCAGGAGCCCCACACGATGTGTGGGGCTCCTGCTTCATGTGTCCGAGGGGGGACTTGAACCCCCACGCCCGATAAAGGGCACTAGCACCTCAAGCTAGCGCGTCTGCCATTCCGCCACCCGGACCAGGTGGTCGGCCCCGGTTTCCCGCGGCGACATGGACAACAATAGCAAAGGATCGGCGTGGCTCCGACCACTTATCCGGGCGGTGATCCTTCGCCACGCCGGGCTGACCTGCACGCATGCACCGAAGGCCGTAGCGGGACGGACCGTCTCGCCACCGTCGGGGGCGGGCCGGTCCGCAGGGCTGGCCATGGGGGCGTTCCTGGTGTGCGCGCCGGCCGTGCCGACCGCGTTGGGCGCCGGCGGGATCGCCTTCGGCCTGGGGTAGGTGTTCGTGGTCCTCGTGCACAGCGCCCTGCACGCAGGCGCACGGGTTCGGAGTGCTCTGGTTCGCGTTCCCCACCATGCTGTGCGCGCTGTGCCGGTGCTGGCCGCCGGGTTCTTCGACGGGCCGGCCGCTGGGAGCCGAGGTCCGCTGGACCCCGGGCTGCAGCGCGACGCCTACGGGCAGTGGATGACCTGGCCCGCGTAGGAGAGGTTGCCGCCGAAGCCGAAGAGGAGGACCGGGGCGCCGGAGGGGATCTCGCCGCGCTGGACCAGCTTCGACAGGGCCATCGGGATGCTGGCGGCCGAGGTGTTGCCGGACTCGATGACGTCGCGGGCGACGACGGCGTTGACGGCGCCGATCTTCGCGGCGAGCGGCTCGATGATCCGCAGGTTCGCCTGGTGGAGGACGACCGCGGCCAGTTCCTCCGGGGTGACGCCGGCCTTCTCGCACACCTTGCGGGCGAGCGGCGGGAGCTGGCTGGTGGTCCAGCGGTAGACGGACTGACCCTCCTGGGCGAAGACCGGCGGCGAGCCCTCGATCCGGACCGCGTTGCCCATCTCCGGGACCGAACCCCACAGGACCGGGCCGATGCCCGGCTCCTCGCAGGCCTCGACGACGGCCGCACCCGCTCCGTCGCCGGTGAGCACGCAGGTGGTGCGGTCGCTCCAGTCG
Source organism: Streptomyces sp. NPDC040545 (assembly GCF_055595065.1). Lineage (NCBI taxonomy): Bacteria > Bacillati > Actinomycetota > Actinomycetes > Kitasatosporales > Streptomycetaceae > Streptomyces > Streptomyces sp. NPDC040545. The sequence goes on along the minus strand of NZ_JBVIWA010000002.1, from coordinate 81,385 downwards.
GTGATCTCGGTCATCTTGTCGGCACCGATGACCAGGGCGCGGGTGGCGGAGCCGGCCCGGATGGCGTGGTCGGCGGTGGCCAGAGCGTGGGTGAAGCCCGAGCAGACGACGTTGATGTCCATCACGGCGGGGCCGCCGCCCATGCCCAGCTTGGCGGCGACGCGGGCGGCCATGTTGGGTGAACGGTCGATCGCGGTGGACGTGGCGACCAGCACCAGGTCGATGTCGTCCGGGGTCAGGCCGGCGCCGGCCAGCGCCTTGCCCGCCGCCTGGTAGGCCAGCTCGTCCACCGGTTCGTCCGGGCCTGCCATGTGGCGCGTGCGGATGCCGACGCGGGAACGGATCCACTCGTCGGTGGTGTCGACCATGGCCGCGAGGTCCTCGTTGGTGAGCACTTTCGCGGGCTGGTAGTGCCCTAGAGCCACCACGCGTGAACCGGTCATGGGCAGGGTCCCCCCTTGTACGGAAGTCAGGATCACCCAGCTTTGCCTGCTACTGGTGGGTACGGGTGCGTGTGACCCGACAGGATTCCCGCCCCGGATTTTGGAGCTTCCCGAGGATCCACCTGCCGGGGGCGTCACGGGAAGCGGAACCGCGACAATGAGCTTGTCGGAAACGGGCGGGAACAGAAGGGGTGTGCTGATCACCATGGGACGGGTCACCGAGCGTCGTCGCGTCGTCCGGATCCGGAACGGCGCGGCGGGTGTCCGGCCGGACACGCTGGTGGCCGAGGAGCCGCTGGAGATACGGCTCAACGGCAAACCGCTGGCCATCACGATGCGGACGCCGGGCGACGACTTCGCGCTTGCGGTGGGCTTCCTGGTCAGCGAGGGGGTGCTCGCGGCCGCGTCGGACGTGCAGGCCGTCACGTACTGCGAGGGGGCCACGGAGGACGGGTCGAACACCTACAACGTGGTGAACGTGCAGCTGGCCGCCGGGGTCCCGGTGCCGGACATCACGCTGGAGCGGAACGTCTACACCACTTCCTCCTGCGGCCTGTGCGGCAAGGCCAGCCTGGACGCGGTCCGTACGGCGACCCGTTTCCCGGGGATCACCGCCGATCCGGTACGGGTACCCGCGGAGGTCCTCAGCGCGATGCCGGACCGGCTGCGCGCGGCCCAGAAGGTCTTCGACCGTACGGGCGGGCTGCACGCGGCCGGGCTGTTCACGGCGCAGGGCGAGCTGCTCGACCTGCGGGAGGACGTGGGCCGGCACAACGCGGTGGACAAGATCGTGGGCCGGGCGTACCAGGCCGGGCGGCTCCCCCTCGCGGGCGCGGTCCTGCTGGTGTCGGGCCGGGCCTCGTTCGAGCTCGTGCAGAAGGCCGTGATGGCGGGCATCCCGGTGCTGGCGGCCGTCTCGGCGCCGTCCTCACTGGCGGTGGACCTGGCGCTGGAGTCGGGGATGACCCTGGTCGGCTTCCTGCGGGGGCCGGACATGAACATCTACGCGGGCGAGGAGCGGATCACCCTGTAGGCGCGCGCCGGAACCGCTCCTCGGCTCCCCGCTTGTAGCCGAAGAAGGTGGCCCACACGCTGCTGCCGTCTCCCCCGGTGCTCCCCTTGCCGGTGCCGCTGAGGTGAACCAGTCGTTGCACTGCTGGATCTCGGGCGTTCCCTCGGGGCTGAACCGGATCCGGATCCCCGGGTTCTCGTCGGAGGGTTGGCCGAGCGTCCAGTTGCCCTCGCCGGTGAACATGCCGGGCTGCCCGCCCCGGGCGCACTGCCAGCCCGAAGCGTCCGAGAGGCGGGCCCGGCCGTCGGCCAGCACCTCCAACCCGGCGCCGCGGTCGCCGTGCCAGGTACCGAGGACGTCCTCCTCCGTCAGCGGAGCGCGGAGGATCCGCCCAGCCGGCCGAAGGCCAGGGCCACTAGCAAGAGCAGACCGAACAGCACGCTGAGCGCTATGGTCGCCGCCCGGGCGAGGTTGGTCACGTCAGCGCCCCCGGCGGGCGCGCCGGGAGGCGACGGAGGGCGAGGGGGCCTTCGGGGTCGGCGGGTCGATGCGGTGCAGGTCCAGGGTGGGCGGGAGCGGGGTGGTGCCCGGGCCGCCGGACTCGGCCCAGGCGATGATCTCGTCGGTCGCGGTGTCGTCCAGGGCCCAGCCGAACCAGGTCGCGCGGGCGCCGCGGCGGCGGGCCTCGGTGGTGGGCTGGACCACGATGACGTTGGCCTGGGCGCAGGGGCCGAGGCACTCGCTCGTACGGACGGCCAGGCGGCCCCCGGAAGCGGCGGCGGCCTCGCGCAGCCGGGCGAGCTGGCCGGCGTGGTCGGAGCCGGGGTTCTTGCGCGGGTCACCGCAGCAGCAGCCACGGCAGACCACCAGCGTGCAGGGGCGTTCGGCGTGGGCGGCGAGCGGGCGTATCCAGGTCACCACCGAACGTTAACGGGCCCGGGGCGCGGGCCGTTGGCGCGCGGGCGAGACGTCCGCCACACGGTCGGCGGTGAGTTCGGGCAGCGGGTCCCGGGCGCGGCGCCGGGCGATGACCGCGCAGACCCTCAGCTGCATCTGGTGGAAGAGCATCAGCGGGAGCACGGCGAGGGCTGCATGGGCCCCGAACAGCACGCCGGCCATGGGAAGTCCGGCGGCCAGGCTCTTCTTAGGACGGCGAGGCGCTGCTCGGCTTCGCGCGGACGATCCTGGAGGCGAACGAACGGGCCGCGGCCTTCTTCGCGGGGACGCGGCTGCGCGGGCGGCTGCGGTTCGGGGCCTCGGAGGACTTCGTGCTGACGCGCCTTCCGGAGATCCTCGAAGGGTTCCGGCACGAGCACCCCGAGGTGGATCTGGAGCTGTCGGTGGAGCTCTCCGGAACCCTGCACGAGCGGCTGGAGGCGGGCCGTCCGGACCTGGTGCTGGCGAAACGGCGGGGGCCCGGGGACGAGCGGGGCCGGCTCGTCCGGCGGGACCGGATGGTGTGGATCGGTGCGGACGGGCTGCGGGTGGACCCGGAGCGCCCTGTTCCGCTGAATTGTCTTCCCGCCGCCGGGCATCACCCGCGCCCGGGCGCTGGAGGTGCTGGAGCGCGAGGGGCGGGCGTGGCGGATCGCGTGCACGAGCGGCAGCCTGAGCGGCCTGATCGCGGCGGCCCGGGCCGGGCTCGGCGTGATGGCGCACGCCCGGGGGCTGATCCCGCCGGGGCTGGTGCGGGTCGGCGGGCTGCCGGAGCTCGGGCCGGTGGAGTTCGCCCTGCTCCGCGGGCCGCGTCCGTCGGCCGCGGCCGAGGCGCCGGCGGCGGCCGTGCTCTTCGGCGCCGACCGGCTCAGTCGCACGTCAACGGCGTGAACACCGTGATCACTGGGGAGGTCTTGTGGAGGTATCCGAAGGCCGGTCACCCCCTGTTGACCGTGCGGTACGTTCACCGCGGCGCGCGGAGAGGAGCGGGGCCTTGCGCGAGATCACCGTCCCACCCGTCGTCACGGGCGCACCCGTCGGCGGCCTGGCCGACATCGTCTTCCAGCACGCTCGCGAGGAGCCGGACCGGGTGGTTCTGGGCCGGAAGACCGACGGGCTCTGGCGGGACGTGACGTCCCGGGAGCTGGCCGCCGAGGTGCTCGCGCTCGCCCGGGGACTGCTGGCCCAGGGGGTGCGCTTCGGGGACCGGGTCGCCGTCATGTCCCGCACCCGGTACGAGTGGACCCTCTTCGACTTCGCCCTGTGGGCGATCGGCGCCCAGCCCGTCCCGGTGTATCCGACGTCCTCCGCCGATCAGGTCCACTGGATCCTCTTCGATTCCGACTGCACGGCCTGCGTGGTCGAGGACGAGAACCAGGCCATGACGGTGGGGTCGGTCATCGACCGGCTCCCCCATCTGCGCCGGCTGTGGCAGCTCGACGCCGGGGCCGTGGACGGGCTCGTCACCGACGGCCGCGGGGTCGCCGAGGACGTCGTGCACCGCCACCGGGGCGCCGTGACGCCCGACGCGACCGCCACCGTCATCTACACCTCCGGGACGACGGGCCGGCCGAAGGGGTGCGTGCTCACGCACGCCAACTTCATGTACGAGACCGACACCCTGGTCAGCCGCTGGGAGTCGGTCTTCCAGGCCCGGCAGGGCGAGGAGCCGTCCACCCTGCTCTTCCTGCCGCTGGCGCACGTGTTCGGGCGGATGGTGGAGGTGGCCGCCGTCCGGGCGCGGGTGAAGCTGGGCCACCAACCGGTGCTGGCAGCGGCCGAGTTGCTGCCGGACCTCGCCGCCTTCCGGCCGACCTTCGTGCTGGGCGTCCCGTACGTCTTCGAGAAGATCTTCGCGGGCGCCCGCCGCAAGGCGGAGGCGGAGGGGCGTACGGGCCCCTTCGACCGGGCGGTGGAGACGGCCGTGCGGTACGCGGAGGCGCGCGAGCGCAAGGCCTTCGGCGCCGGGCCGGGGCCCTCGGCCGCGCTGCGCATGGAGCACCAGCTCTTCGACCGGCTCGTCTACGGCAAGGTCCGCGAGGCGATGGGCGGCCGGGTGCGGCACGCCATGTCGGGCGGGTCGGCGATGTCGCGCCGCCTGGGGCTGTTCCTCGACGGGGCCGGGATCACGGTGTTCGAGGGGTACGGGCTGACCGAGTCGTGCGCGGCGGCCACCGCGAACCCGCCCGGTGCGACCAAGTACGGCACGGTGGGGCGGCCGATCCCGGGCAGCACGGTGCACATCGCGGACGACGGGGAGGTCTGGCTGCACGGCAGCCACATCTTCTCCGGGTACCTCAACGACCCCCGCGCCACGGAGGCGGTCCTGCGCGGCGGCTGGCTGGCCACCGGGGACCTCGGCCGGCTGGACGCCGACGGGTACCTGACCATCACCGGGCGCAAGAAGGACATCCTGGTGACCTCCAACGGCAAGAGCGTCGCGCCGGCCGCGCTGGAGGAGCGGGTCCGTTCGCATCCGCTGGTGTCGCAGTGCGTGCTGGTGGGCAACGACCGGCCGTACATCGCGGCGCTGCTCACCCTGGACATGGACGGGATAGCGCACTGGCTGTCGATGCGCGGCCGGCCGCAGCTGCCGGCCGCGCAGCTGGTGGGTGACCCCGAGCTGACGGCGGAGGTGCGCCGGGCGGTGGTGGCCGCGAACACCCTGGTCTCGCAGGCGGAGGCGATCCGCACCTTCCGGGTGCTGGGTGAGCAGTTCACGGAGGAGCGGGGGCTGCTAACCCCCTCGCTGAAGCTCAAGCGCCGGGCGATCGAGAAGGCGTACGCGAAGGAGGTCGCGGCGCTGTACTCCTCCTGAGCCGGGTCCGGCGGTGCGGGCCGTCGGGCCGTCGCGGCAGGTCCGGGCCGTCCACCGGGTGCGCGTACACGAAACTGACGGATCGTCATTTCCATTCGCCGACAATATTGACGATCCGTCAGGTCACGCACAGAATGCGGGGATTCCAACCGGAGGGGATCCCCGACATGTCGCGACCGATCCGCACCCTGGCCGCCGCGGCGGCGGCCCTCGCGCTCGTCTCCGCCTGCAACTCCGCCTCCACCAACGGGACCTCCCCCGGCAAACCCGGCGACGCGCCGGGCAACTCCCGCGGGGTGAGCGCCGATTCGATCAAGGTCGGCGGGATCGTGTCGATGACCAGCGCCAGCGGCTACAGCAAGAAGGACACCGATCTCGGCGCCAAGGCCCGCTATCTCCGGGCCAACGCCGAGGGCGGGATCAACGGGCGCAAGATCGACTACCTCGGCGCGGAGGACGACGGCCAGGACCCGGCCAAGAACCTGTCGGCCGCCCGCAAACTCGTCCAGCAGGACAAGGTCTTCGCCGTCTCCCCCATGAGCTCGGTGACCTTCTCCGGCGCGGACTTCCTGGAGCAGGAGAAGGTCCCCACCTTCGGCTGGGGCACCCTGCCCGCCTTCTGCGGCCCCCAGCACATCTACGGCTTCAACGGCTGTCTGGTCCCCACCCCCGGCGGCACCCTCAACCAGACCTGGCCCGAGGGCATCGGCCGGATCCTCGGCGGGGCCCAGGGCAAAACGGTCGCGCTCATCGCCAACGACAGCGACGCCGGCAAGTTCGGCATCCGGACCTTCCAGCAGGGCTTCACCAGCGCCGGGTTCAAGGTCACCTACGCCAAGGCCTCCGTGCCCGCCACCGCCGTCCCGAGCGACTGGTCCGCGTACGTGAAGGAGATCCTCACCGGCAACGACGGCAAGGCCCCGGACGCCGTGGTCTCCGTCATGCAGACCCCGAGCAACATCGGACTGTTCATCGCGCTCAAGCGCAGCGGCTACCGGGGGCTGCTCTCCGACCCGACCGACTACGACCCCGGGCTGCTCGCCAAGGACGCCACCAAGCAGGCCCTCGACGGGGTGCACGTGCTGCTGCAGTTCCAGCCGTTCGAGTCGGCCGACCCGAAGATGGCGCAGTTCAAGGCCGACATCAAAGCGGCCGCGGGCGGCCAGGACGTGCCGCTCAGCATGCATATGCTCACCGGGTACATGTCGGCCGACCTCTTCCTGTCCATCGCGCAGAAAGCCGGCAGGAACCTGACCGTCGAGTCCTTCCAGGCCGCCGCGCAGGGCTTCTCCGACACCGGCACGCTCGTCGGCGACCGCGCGCTGCCCAAGGGGCAGAAGGACAGCTTCGGCTGCGGGGCGCTCGTACAGCTGAAGAACGGCGCGTACGAGGTCTCCGTGCCGTTCAAGTGCTACGAACCCGTCCCCTTCAAGTAGGGCCGCGGCATGGGGGATCTGCTCGTCTTCATGCTGAGCGGTCTGGTCTCCGGCGCCCTGTACGCCCTGCTCGCCACCGGGCTGGTGCTGTCGTACTCGGCGTCCGGACTGTTCAACTTCGCGCACGGGGCCACCGCCTACCTGTGCGCGCTCACCTTCTACGAGCTGCGCTCGGGGCTGGGCTGGCCCACCGTCCCGGCCGCCCTGCTGGTGGTCCTCGTCCTGGCCCCCGGTCTCGGCTGGGGGCTGGACCGGCTGATGTTCCGGCGGCTCGCCCGGGTCGGCGAGACCGCGCAGATCGTCGCCGCCATCGGGCTGCTGGTGGCGCTGCCGGCCGCCGGGCTGTGGGCGGTGGAACTGCTGGCGGAGGCGGGCGCGCCGGTGAAGCCCGCGGAGAACCAGTTCGGGCTGCCGGGAGTGGGGCCCAGCCCGGCGAGGTCCTGGCAGCTCACGGACGGCGTCGGCATCGACTCCGACCAGCTGATCACCTGGGTGGTGACGGCGCTGGTGGCGGTGGCCCTGTGGGTGCTGATGCGCCACACCCGCCTGGGGCTGCACCTGCGGGCCGCCGTCGACAACCGCTCGCTGACCGAGCTGCGCGGCATCAGCGCCGACCGGCTGTCGTCGGTGGCCTGGATGATCGCGTCGGGCCTGGCGGGGCTCGCGGGTGTGCTGGCGACCCCGCTGCTGGGGCTGTCGGCGCACGACTTCACCCTGTTCCTGTTCGTGTCGGCCACGGCGGCGGTCATCGGGCGGTTCGCTTCCGTGCCGCTCGCCTTCGCGGGCGGGCTCGGTCTCGGGGTGCTGCAGAACCTGGTGGCCGGGTACACGTCCTTCGCCGAGTCGGTCACCGGCTTCCGGACGGCCGTACCCTTCCTGATCCTGTTCGGCGGGCTGCTGGTGCTGACCCGCACGGCGCGGACGGCGGGGGTCGCGGCCGTGGACGCGCCGCCGGCCGACCATCTGGCCGGGGCCTCGTGGGGGCGGCGGTGGGGGGTGTGGGCGGCGGGCGCGGCGGCGCTGTGCGTGGCGCTCTACACCGTGACCACCCCCTTCTGGAGCGGCCTGCTGGCGCAGGGGCTGGCCATCGCGCTCGTGTTCATGTCCTTCACGGTGGTGACCGGGCTCGGGGCGATGGTGTCGCTGGCGCAGGGCACCTTCGTGACCGGCGCCGCGCTCGTGGCCGGGCTGCTCATGAGCCGGGGCTGGCCCTTCGTGGCCGCGCTGGCGGTGGGCACGTGCGTGGCGGCCGTGCTGGGGGCGCTCGTCGCGCTGCCGGCGCTGCGACTGGGGGGCAGGTCGCTGGCCCTGGCCACGCTGGCGCTGGCCTTCCTGGCCGATCAGGTGCTGTTCCAGCTGCGCTGGCTGCGCAACGGCGACGCGGGGTGGTCCATCCCGCGGCCGGTGTTCGGACCGGTGGACCTCTCCGACGACCGGGCGCTGGGGGTGGCCCTGGTGGTCCTGGTCGCGCTGGTGGCGGCCGGGCTGACCGCGCTGCGGAACTCCCCGTCGGGGCGGGCGATGCTGGCGGTCCGGTCGGCCCCGGCGGCGGCCGTCGCCTCGGGGGTCTCCGTACTGCGCACGAAACTGCTGCTCTTCACGCTGTCGGCGGGGCTGGCCGGGTTCGGGGGCGTACTGTACGCGTCGTACAACACCCGGATCACGGCGACGGACTTCACGGCGATGACGGGGCTGGTGTGGCTGGCGGTGGTCGTGGCGGCGGGCGTGCGCAGGCCGCAGTACGCGGTGGTGGCGGGGCTGGTGTTCGCCGTCGCCCCGCGGCTGCTGTCCGACTACGTGACCGGGTCCGCGCACCTGCCGGTGATCCTCTTCGGCCTGGCCGGGCTGGCCCTGGCCAATGACCTGGACGGGTACTGCGCGGCGGTGCCGGTCCGGCTCGCGCGGCAGCGCGCCGCGAAACCGCCGCCGTCACGGATACCGGCGCAGCCGGGGCCGGCAGGACAGCGCGCCGCCGATCCCCGGGGCTCCGCCCCGGACCCCGCGCCACAATCGCCGGCGAGGCCGAATCCGCCCGGTGAAGCCGCGTACGCGCTTGAACTACGGGGCGTCACCGCCGGGTACGACGGGGGGCTCGTGCTGCACGGGGTCGATCTCACCGTCCGCGCGGGCGAGATCCTCGCCGTGCTCGGGCCGAACGGCGCCGGGAAGAGCACCGCCTGCCGGGTCGCCGCCGGGCTGCTGCCCGCAACGGGCGGGGCGGTGTACGTAGGCGGCCGGGACGCGACGCGGGACGGGGCCGTACGCCGGTCGCGGGCCGGGGTGCTGCTCGCCCCCGAAGGGCGCGGGATCTTCCCCGCGCTCACCATCGAGGAGAACCTGGCCCTGTACCTCCGGGACGCCGGCTCCCGGGCCGCCGTCTACGCGCGCTTCCCCCGGCTCGCCGAACGGCGCGGGATCCCCGCCGGAGCCCTCTCGGGCGGGGAGCAGCAGATGCTGACCCTGGCTCCGCTGCTCCAGCGGCCGCCCGCGGTGCTGATCGCCGACGAACCCTCGCTCGGACTCGCCCCGCGCGTGGTGGAGGAGGTGTACGAGCTGCTCACCGAACTCCGCGACGCCGGGACGGCGCTGCTCCTGGTGGAGGAGAAGGCGGCCGAGATCCTCGGGATCGCCGACACCGTGGCCTGCCTCTCCCAGGGCCGGGTCTCCTGGTGCGGCCCCCGGGCCGAGGTGGAGGCGGACCGGCTCACCGAGGCCTACCTGGGGATGGCGACATGAGCGAGGGCGGGTACGTACTGGAGGCCCGCGGGGTCGGCGTGCGCTTCGGCGGCGTCCGGGCGCTGACCGGGGTGGATCTCGGGATCCGCGCGGGCGAGGTGTGCGGGCTGATCGGACCGAACGGCGCCGGCAAGACCACGCTGTTCGACGTGCTGTCCGGGATCCGCCGCCCCGACCAGGGGCGGCTGCTGCTGGACGGGTCGGACGTCACCCGCCGCTCCCCCGTCTGGCGGGCCCGGCACGGGATCCGCCGGACCTTCCAGCGGCAGCAGTTGTTCGGGCAGCTGAGCGTGGCCGACAACGTGCTGGTGGGGCAGGAGTGGCGGGGCGGCGGGGGCGGGCCGACCGCCGATCTCCTCGCCCTCCCGGCCCGGCGGGCCCGGGAGCGCGAGCGCCGGGCCCGCGGCGAGGGGGTGCTGGCCGACTGCGGGATCGGCGCGCTCGGGGCCTCGTACGCCGGCGGGCTGCCGGTCGGGCAGGCCCGGATGGTGGAGCTGGCCCGCGCGGTGGCCGATCCGCCGCGGGTGCTGCTGCTGGACGAGCCCGCGTCGGGCATGTCCGCGCCCGAGCGCGACCGGCTCGCGGAGGTCGTGCGGCGGCTGGCGGAGCGGGAGGGCTGCGCGGTGCTGCTGGTCGAGCACAACGTGGCCTTCGTGATGGAGCTGTGCGCGCGGGTCGTCGTACTGGACCTCGGGACGGTGCTGGCCGAGGGCACCGCGGCCGAGGTACGGGCGAACCCGCTGGTGCGGGAGGCGTACCTCGGGTCCGCGTGAGGGTGCGTACGGAAGGGATGGCGGGAATACGTCGCACGAGGGGCCGGTTATCGCCCCTCGTGCGACGCTCCACCGCCGCCGCACCACCAACCGACGAAGCGACGAAGCGACGAAGCGACGAACCGAGGGAACGACCAGACGTGAACCAGGTCCCCGCCATCAAGCTCAACAACGGCACGCTCATGCCCCAGCTCGGCTACGGCGTCTGGCAGGTGCCGGACGCGGAGGCGGAGCGCGCCGTCGGGACCGCCCTCGAGGCCGGTTACCGCAGCATCGACACGGCCGCCGTCTACGGCAACGAGGCGGGCACCGGCAAGGCCGTCGCCGCTTCCGGGCTGGCGCGCGAGGAGCTGTTCGTCACCACCAAGCTGTGGAACGGCCGGAAGCAGAAGTGGGGCCGGGACCAGGTGCTGCGCGCCTTCGACGACTCCCTCGCCAAGCTGCGCCTCGACCATGTCGACCTGTACCTGATCCACTGGCCGCGTCCGATGCGCGACGATTTCCTCGCCATCTGGAAGACCTTCGAGGAGATCGCGGCGAGCGGGCGTGCCAAGGCGGTCGGCGTGTCGAACTTCCGCCCGGCCGATCTGGAGCGGATCGCCGCCGAGAGCGAGCTGGTCCCGGCCGTGAACCAGGTCGAGCTGCACCCGCTCTTCCCGCAGGCCGAGCTGCGCGCCGTGCACGCCCGGCGCGGGATCGCCACCGAAGCGTGGTCCCCGCTGGGCCAGGGCAAGGAGCTGCTGACGCTCCCGGCCGTGACGGCGATCGCGGCCGCGTACGGCCGCAGCGCCGCGCAGGTGGTGCTGCGCTGGCACCTGCAGCACGGCAACATCGTGATCCCGAAGTCGGTGACGCCCACGCGCATCCGGGAGAACCTGGACGTGTTCGGCTTCGAGCTGGCGGCCGCGGACATGGCGGCGCTGGACGCCCTGGGCGCGGGCGCGGCGGGCCGCCGGATCGGGCCGGACCCGGCCGAATTCGACGTGTGACGGGATCCGGGGCGGGGTCCCGGCACGGATCCCGGCCCGGGTGCGGGCCCGGGTGCGGGTCCGGGTGCGGGTCCGGGTGCGGGTCCGGGTCCGGGTCCGGGTGCGGGCGGCCCTGCCCGCGGGTCAGACGCGTACGAAGCTCCGTATGCGGTACGTCGGCTCTGCGCGCGGGACGTCCTGGTCCGGCAGCAGTTCCAGCCGGGCCGCCAGCTCCTGCGCGGTGATGCCGCGCGGGACGATCCGGGAGGCGTAGCGGCCCGCGAGCAGGGACTCGGCGGAGCCGCGCGGGGTGCGGCCCTGGCCGTGGCCGGTGAACCGGGCCTCGCCGACCGCCAGCAGGCCTGCCCGGGCCGCGTAGGCCTCGACCTCCCCGGAGGCGTCCGAGGGGGTCGGGGTCAGGTGCGCGGCGAAGACGGCGTCTATGTCGCTGCCGACATCGTGTGCCGAGTCCTTGTCCACGGTGGCGAGGAAGACGCCGCCGGGCCGCAGCACCCGGGCGGCCTCGGCGATCACCGCCGGCACCAGTCCCGGCTCGCGCAGCAGGTGCAGCAGCCACACCGCGCTGACCGCGTCCAGGGATGCCGAGCGGACCGGCAGCCGGGCCGCGTCGGCGAGGGTCACCGGGATGCCGCGCCGTGCCGCGATCGCGGCCATGCCGTGGGAGGCGTCCGCACCCAGGACGCGCAGGGCGGGGCGGCTGATCCGGCTGGTGACGATGCCGGTGCCGCAGCCGAGGTCGAGGAGGGTGTGCGCGTCCGCGGGGAGGAGTTCGAGGACTGCGGCGGCAGCCGCCTCGGCGCGCGGGATGCCACCGCGGGTGGTGTCGTAGGCCTCGGCCTCGGCGTCGTAGTCGAGCAGGGATCTCACGGACGGTATGTGCGTGGTCATCAGCTCGCGCCGTGGGCCGGGGCGAGGGCCTCGACGCGTTCGGCGAGGGCGAAGTCGGACTCCGTCACCACACCGCCGGCGTCATGGCTGTTCACGGAGAGCCGGACCGTGTTGTAGCCGAGGGTCAGGTCGGAGTGGTGGTTCAACTCCTCCTGGACGGTGGCGATATGGACGACGAGGGCGCTCGCGGCGAAGTGCGTGCCCAGCCGGTAGGTGCGGAAGATCCGGTCGTCCTCGAAGGACCAGCCGGGGAGCTCCCGCAACCGGTCCTCGATCTCCTTCTGTGACAGCGGCTCACTCGGCATGCACCGGCTCCTTTTCCCCGTGACGTGTAGTCAAGGTTCCCACAGTGCACGCCGGACCAATCCTTTCGCGCCATAGTGCGCCCGGGTACTTCTACGCCTTCCAGGTCCGCCGCACCCCCCATATGCTCCTGCGCCGAACGCACTGTTACCAGCGGTAACGAGGGGCATTCGCCATGACCGGCACAGGAAGTTCCAGGCGTACGTTCATCGCGGGCGCGGGCGCGGCGGCCGCCGCCGGGGCGGTCCTCGCCGGGGCCGGGGCGACGCCGGCGGCGGCGGCCGACGCGGCCGGACCACCGCCTGCCGGACGGCGTGTCGCGGTGCTCGGCGGCGGTGTGGCGGGCCTGACGGCGGCGCACGAACTCGCCGAGCGCGGCTACGCCGTGACCGTGTACGAGCGCCGGGCCCTCGGCGGCAAGGCGCGCAGCATGGACGTGCCCGGCAGTGCCCGCGGCGGGCGCCGGCCGCTGCCCGCCGAGCACGGCTTCCGCTTCATCCCCGGCATCTACCACAACCTGCCCGACACCATGCGGCGCATCCCCTTCCCCGGCAACGCGGCCGGGGTGTGGGACAACCTCGTCGCCCCACGCGAGATGATGTTCGCCCGGGCGGCCGGGCGCGAGGACCTGCGCGGACCCATCCCCTGGCCCGGGCACTCCCCCGCCGAGCTGACGCCCGAGGAGATCCGGCGGGCCCTCACCGGCATCCTGCAGACGCTGGTCCGGCTCCCGCCGCACGAGACGGCGTACTTCGTCGACCGCGTGCTGGTCTTCCTCACCAGCTGCGACGAGCGTCGCGAGGAGGTCTGGGAGCGGACGCCGTGGTGGGACTTCGTCCGCGCGGAGCGGATGTCGAACGAGTACCGGCGCATCCTCGCCGTCGGCATCACCCGCAACATCGTGGCGACCAAGGCCGAGGAGGCCTCCACCCGTACGGTCGGCACCCTCGGCGAGGCCTTCGTCCTCAACCTGCTGGGGCGCGGGGCGGACGGGCCGCCCGACCGGATCCTCGACCTGCCGACCAACGAGGCCTGGATCGACCCCTGGGAAGCCCATCTGCGCTCCCTCGGTGTGGAGTTCAGGATCGGCTGGACCGTGCGGGAGGTGCGGTACGCGGGCGGCCGGGTGAGCGGGGTCGCCGTCGAGGGGCCGGACGGCGCCGCGCAGACCGTCACCGCCGACCACTACGTGAGCGCGCTGCCCGTCGAGCACGCCCGCCGCACGTGGAGCGCCGCCCTGCGGGCCGCCGATCCGATGCTGGGGCGCTGCGACAGGCTGGAGACGGACTGGATGACCGGCATCCAGTTCTATCTGACCGAGCGGGCCGAGCTGGTGCACGGCCACCTCAACTGCATCGACTCCCCCTGGTCGTTGACGGCGATCCAGCAGGCCGAGCACTGGCCGTCCCGTGACTTCCCGGCCGACTACGGCGACGGCACGGCGGTCGACTGCCTGTCGGTGGACATCTCCGAGTGGGACAAGCCGGGGATCCTGTACGGGAAGACGGCCAAGCAGTGCACGCGCGAGGAGGTGGCGCGCGAGGTGTGGGCGCAGCTGAAGGCCTCCCTCAACGACACCGGGCGGACCCTGCTGAGCGACTCCACGCTGCACTCGTGGTTCCTGGACCCGGGCGTGGACGGGCTCGGCACCCCGCACCCCACCAACCAGGACGAGCTGCTGATCCACCCGGTCGGCACCCTGTACAACCGGCCGAGCGCGGGCACCCGTATCCCGAACTTCTTCCTCAGCGGGGACTACGTCGCCGTCGACATCGACCTCGCGACGATGGAAGGGGCCAACGCGTCGGCGCGCGCGGCCGTCAACTCCCTTCTGGACCGCGACGGTTCCGGCGCACCGCGGTGCACGGTCCGTCCGATGTACCGGGCGCCGGAGCTGGAGCCCGCCAAACGGCACGACCGGTGGCGCTACCGTCTCGGCCTGCGGAACGTCTTCGACCTGGGCTGACCCTCCTCGGCTAACGTCGTGCGCATGACGACGACGAGTGTGGGCCCACTGCTCCGCGCGTGGCGGGAGCGGCGCGGCATCAGCCAGCTGGAGCTGGCGGGCCGCGCCGACTCCTCGTCCCGGCACATCAGCTTCATCGAGACGGGCCGGTCCCGGCCGAGCGAAGAGATGGTGCTGCGGCTCGCCGGCCATCTGGACGTGCCGATGCGGGAGCGCAACTCCCTGCTGCTGGCGGCTGGTTACGCCCCGCGCTACGCGCACACCGCGCTGGACGACCCGGCGATGGAGACGCTGCGCGAGGGCATCGCCCGCCTGCTGACGGGGTACGAGCCCTATCCGGCCCTGGTCGTGGACGCCGTGTACAACGTCGTCGCCGCCAACCAGGGCATCGCGATGCTGCTGGACGGACTGCCGGAGCACCTGCTGACCCCGCCGCTGAACGCCATGCGCATCACCTTGCACCCCGAGGGCCTGGCTCCGCGGATCCACAACCTCAAGGAGTGGCGCGGGCACCTGCTGGCGCAGATGGAGCGGCAGATCGCGCTGGCCCGCTCCGAGCCGCTGCGCGCCCTGTACGAGGAGGTGTCGGCCTATCCGGTCGCCGAGCGCCCGGGCGACAGCGCCCCGGAGGAGCCCACCGCGTACATCGCGCTGCCGCTGGTCATCGAGCACGACGGGCACCTGCTGTCCTTCGTGTCGTCCATCGCGACCTTCAACACGCCGATGGACGTGACCGTCGCCGAGCTGGCCATCGAGACGATGCTCCCGGCCGACCCGGCGACGGTGAAGTACCTGCGCTCACTGGGCGGCTGAGCCCGAACGCAGGGCGAGCTGCTGGAGCACGGCGAAGCCGGCCACCGTGACGGCCTGCACCGGGATCCACAGCATCCCGGCGGTGGTGGGCTCGAACCAGAGCGCCAGTGACGCCAGGCTGAGGGCGGCCCAGGCGTAGTTCGTCTCGATGACGAGCTTCACGGGAAGGACGGGCGGCTGCCGCCGCGAGCCGAGCCATCCGACGGCGGCCCCGTACGCGACGAGGAGGACCCCGAGTTCGAGCAGCAGCGGCTGCCCAACCCCGAGCAGCCGGCCGAGCGGGGCGGAGAAGGCGACGTACGCGAGCCCGTTGGCGGTGGTGACGACGGAGTCGAGGGCGAGGAACCGGCGCAGCGCGGTCTGCGGGACGCGGTTGCGGGCGAAGCCGGCGAGCGGGGTCGCGGACATGGGAATCAGCCTCCATCGAGGTCGAACGGCCAGGTGGGACACGGATCCCGGGACCGAGTGCGCGGCCCCGGAACCCGATGCGTCCACTGTGCCGGGGCCTGCGGGGAGGGTCGATTACCCCGGAGGTAACGGGCCGTCCCAGGAGTGGTGCTTCAGCGCCGCGTAGGCTCGCTCGATCTCGCCAAGGTACTGCTCCAGGTCGAAGCGGACCTCTTCTACGGTGGTGCCGTCGGGGCCCGGGTACATGAGGTCGGACCAGATGACCGTCCCGCCGCGGAGCCGGATCCGGATGGTCAGCCGGTCCGGGCCTGATTCGGGTGGTTCCTGGGTCGCCACGGCCGCGCTGCGCGGTGTGTCCGTCGGATGGAGCGGCCCGCCCGGGCGGAGCAGCTGCCTCGGGCCGAGGCCGGCCATCCTGATGTCGCTGCGCGTCACCACGTCGAGGCCGTCGACGAAGAGGTAGGTGTGGACGGCCGCGCACGCCGGCGGCCCGGGGCACGCGCTGATGAGCAGCGTGCTCGTCGTGCTGTCGCTCCGGCTGTGGGGCGCAGTGGCCCTCGGCGCGCGCGGGGATCTACGCGGCATCCGCCTGGTGTGAGGTCATGGCGCGATCCTAGCGGGCGCCTTGCCGATCGGGCCGGACTCCCGTCCAACACCTGTTGTCCCGGCGGAGTTTGGCGTGCGGCTGCGGGGGTGGGGGATGCCAACCCTTTTTGAGCTGTACGGCAGGAAACGTTGGGGGTTCCTCTGGTTCGGCCAGGGGCGGGAGGCTAGGCTTCACGGAGCCCGAATCACTCGAACGTCTTGTCGACATATGGAGAAACCGCCGGTGCGAGCCGCCGCCCGACCCGATCTCGCCGCCGTCTGGCGCCGCACCTGGGCACTGGCGCAGGAGCACGGGCAGGATCCGGCCGAGGTGCTCTCGGTGGAGCGGCTGAGTCATCTGTCCGGGGTCGAACCCGGGCGCGTACCCCAGGTGGTGGCGGGCACCGCCGTCGAGGCGCCGCTGGAGCGGCGGGTGCGCCAGCGGTTCCTGCGGCTTCGTGCGACCCGGCGCGACAAGCACGGCCGGGAGTGGTCGCTGGCGGCCATCGCCGACGACTTCGGCGCCCCCGGCGCCTCCCTCGGGCCGCTCAACGCCGGGACCGGGCTGCCCCGGATGGGTCACGCGGCCGGTGTGCAGCGGTTCTTCGGCGTCCATGCCGGTTTCCTCCTGGCCGACAGCAAGAGCGCCGTGGAACGGGCCCTCGCCCTGTCCGCCACCACCGTCTCGGACGGCCGGGACGACCTGGAGCACCTGTCGTACCTCACCGGCATGACCCCGCAGGCCATCCGGCTCACCCTCGAGGGGAAGCCGCCCCGGCTCCCGCTCAAGGAGCAGGTGCACCTGCGGTTCGAGCACCTGCGCCGCACCCGCGTACGGGAGGACGGCCAGCCCCACTCGCTGGCGGCCATCGCCAAGTCCTTCGACGCGTCGGGGCAGTCGCTGACCCGCCTCGCCCAGGGCGAGGGCCTGCCGAACCTCGCCGCGGCGGCCGGGATCCAGCGCTTCTACGGCGTCGAGGGCGGCTTCCTGCTGGCGGACGACACCGAGGCGCTCTCCAGCGCCCTCGCCCTGATCGAGGGGGAGTTGGAGTCCGCGGTGCGCGACCGGGAGAACCCGATGCTGGCGGTGCTGCGGGCGCACGACCTACGCAGCATCGTCACGCGGGCCGGGCGGCTGTCGCCCCAGGGCTGGAAGTCGCTGGCCGATCATTTGGACGACCTCCTCGCGCGCGAGGGGCAGCTCGGAGTTCCGGGCACGAAGGGCGGGGCGCCGGCCGAGGGCGCCGCCGCCGAGGGAGAAACACCATGAGGACCACACGGGCCATGCGCAAGCTGGGCTCCGAGCTGCTGGAGGGCGCGCGGCTGACGCCGCCGGCCGATGCCAGGGAGATCATCGGGGCGCTGTGCGCCGCCTACTCCGAGCGGCGTGGCGGAGAGCGGAAGGTCGATGTCCATTTCACCTCCTTCCCGCCCGACACCGCGAGCGGGCTCTGGCTGGAGCTGGACGACGTCGACCTGATCGTCGTCGAGCAGCACACCCGGCCCGAACACCAGCTCGTCATCGCCTGCCACGAGTTGTGGCACCTGGACGAGGGCACCTGCGAGAGCCTCGGTCCGGGCATGCTGGTGGCCGCCCGGCTGGCCGGACGCCCCGGCCGCCTCGCCGACCTGCTGACCTCCGGCTCCGGGCTGGAGGCCGTGGTCCGGCAGGCCGCCGCCCGCGCCGACCACGGGGATCCGGCGGAGATCCGGGCCGAGACCTTCGGCCTGCACCTCGGCAACACCCTGCGCTCCTACCTGCCCTCGCCCCGGGAACAGCAGCTCCCCGAGGCCATCGAGCGCATCAAGTCCTCACTCGGCTGGGGAAGCCCCGTGCCACGCCGCGACCCGCAGCAGCCGGTCGCGGCATCCCTCACGCCGATGCCCTCAGCACGGCCCTGACAGAGAGCACGCCACGATGAACCAGTCCACCCCGCCCCGCCACGCGATCGTCATAGGCGGCAGTCTGGCCGGCCTCCTCGCGGCGGCCGTCCTCGCCGAGCACGCCACGGTCACCGTCATCGACGCCGACCCGCTGCCCGAGGGTCCGGCCCCGCGCCGTGGACTCCCGCAGGCCCGGCACACCCACCTCCTGTGGTCGGGCGGCGCCCGTGCCATCGAGCGGATCCTGCCCGGCCTCACCGACGACTGGACGAGGGCGGGGGCCATCCGCCGCAGCCTGCCCACCGACCTGGTCAGCAAGACCGCCCACGGATGGATCCCGCGCTGCGGGGAGAAGCAGTTCAACATCTCCTGCAGCCGCGATCTCCTCGACTCGGTGGTCCGCGCCCGGGTGACCGGGCTGAAGGGGGTCTCCACGCTCCAGCGGAGCCGCGTCCGCGCCCTGGAGGGCACGGCGTCCCGGGTCACCGGCGTGCTGGTCGACACCTCTGAGGAAGTGGGCCGGCTGCTGACGGCCGACCTCGTGATCGACGCGAGCGGCCGCGGCTCGCGCGCCCGGACCTGGCTCCAGGCGCTCGGCGTCACCGGGATCCGGCAGGCCGAGGTCGACTCGGGCCTCGTCTACGCGACGCGGATCTTCGAAGCCCCGCCCGGAGCCCACGAGATGGGCTTCCCCATCGTCAACGTCCAGTCCGACCCCCGGGTGCCCGTCCCGGGCAGGACGGCCACGATCGTGCCCATCGAGAACGGCCAGTGGCAGGCCACCCTCTCCGGGACCCGCGGCGGCCAGCCGACCAGCGACCCCGACGCGTTCATCCCGTTCGCCAAGGCCGTCCGCGACCCGATCGTCGGTGAGCTCCTGGAGGGCCGCAAGCCCCTGACGGACGTCGCCGTCACCCAGGGCACCGCCAACCGCCGGATCTACTTCGAGAAGGCGGAACTGCCCGACGGCTTCTTCGCCGTCGGCGACTCCGTCGCCACCTTCAACCCGCTGTACGGACAGGGTATGAGCGTCGCGGCCCAGGGGATCCTGGCCGTACGCACCCTGCTGCGGGCGAAGGGACTGGAGCACCCCGGGATCGGCCGCGAGGCGCAGCGCGCCATCGCGCCGCAGGTCAGCACCGCCTGGGAGCTCGCCACCTCGCAGGACATCCTGTATCCGGGGGCCACCGGGATGACGCCGCGCGCCGGCAGCGGTCTGCTCAACGGGTACGTCAACCGGCTGATGACGGGAGCCACCACCGACGAGGCGCTCACCGCCGCCCTGCTCAACGTCCTCACCATGAGCATGGCGCCCACCCACTGGCTCCGTCCGTCGGTGGTCTGGCACGTCCTGCGCGCCTCGGACCGGGGTGCGCTGAAGGCACCGCCGCTCACCGCCGCCGAGCGGGCCGTCGCCGGGCTCGACCGGGCGCCCGGCACGAAGCCCGGTACCCACACCAGCGCGGGCACCGGCACCGGCACTGCCACCGCCACCGGCACCGGCCCGTCGGCGGACCCGGTCGGCCCCGCCGACGCCGTCGGACAGGCCCGATGAGCGGCAGGATCCTGCCGCTCCTGCCCGCCTCCCTGATGGTCCTGGCGCTGCTGATCAAGCTGCCGAAGCTGCGCCGGGACCGGGACCGGCCGCTGAACCGGACGGCGTGCGCGCTGCTCGCCGTCGGGGCACCCATCAACTTCCTCGCATCGCCGTCGACCATCGCCTCGGTGAACCGCCGCACCGGCGTGGTCAACTTCTCCGCGCCCCTGGTGTTCGGCCTGTGCACGGTGTTCTCCGGGCTGTGCGTCGTCCTGGTCCTGCAGTGGCGCGGCGGGCGGCCCGCGGCCGTGCGCCGGGCCACCCGGCTGACCACGGCCCTGTTCGGCACCGCGACCGCGGCCATCGTCGTCCTGTTCGTGATCGGCGACGCGCCGGTGGAACGGCTCCAGGACCTGGACACGTACTACGCGACCACGCCCTGGATCCGCGAGATGATCGTCTGCTTCCTCGTGGCGCACACCATGGGCACCTCGGCGCTGACCTGGCTGTGCGGCAAGTGGCTGACGCGCGCGGACCGCGCACTGCGCCCGCTGCGCACGGGCCTGGCCCTGATCGTGGTCGCCGGGCTGATGGACCTGGCCTACCTGGCCGCCAAGTGGGCCTCGGTCGTGGCCCGCTGGACCGGCCACGACCTGGTGTTCCTGTCCACGGACGTGGCGCCGCCACTGGCCGGGGCCGCCGGGCTGCTGCTCGGTGCCGGATTCGTCGTGCCGCTGGTCGGCGGGTCGGCGACATGGCTGGCCTTCAGCCAGTACCGGCGGCTGCGCCCGCTGTGGAAGGCCCTGCACGAAGTCGCCGCGACCCAGGGGCGGACCGTCCCGCTGGCCTGGTGGTCCCCGGTGGGGATCCGGCTCGTCCACCGCGAGTCGGTCATCGACGACGGCATCCTGGCGCTGGCCGGCTGGTTCGACCCCCGGGTGCGCAGCGCCGCGTACGAGGAGGCCCGGGGCCGGGGCATGGGCGAGGCGCGGGCCGCCACGGTCGCGGACGCGGCCGTCCTGGCGGCCGCCTGCCACCGCAAGGCCGCCGCCGCGCGCGGATCCCTGCCCGGGCCGGCCGCGATCCCGGAGCCCTACCGTCTGGGCCGGCGGCCCCTGACCGCCCTGGCCGACGCGTTCCGTACGTCCGACATCGTCGTCGCCGCCCGTGAGGCGGCCGGCGCCGGCACGCCGGACCTGAACCCCGAGCCGGTCGGCGTCTGAGGCACACGGCCCCGGGGAAAACGCGACGCCCCGGACCGAGAGCCGGCCGGGGCGTGCGGGCATGCGTGTGCGAGCGCGTGCGTACGCCGTACGCGGGATCCGCGCGGTGGGATCAGAGCTCCGCGAGGTCCAGCCCGGCCTGCGCGGCGGCCGCCTGCACGGTCTGCTCCAGCAGTACGGCGATGGTCATCGGGCCGACACCGCCCGGCACCGGAGTGATCAACGAGGCGCGGGCGGCGGCCGACTCGAAGTGCACGTCGCCGACGTTGCCCTCGTTGTAACCGGCGTCCAGAACCACCGCGCCTGGCTTGATGTCCTCGCCCCGGATGAACTCGGCCTTGCCGACGGCGGCGACCAGCACGTCCGCCTGGCGCACGATCGAGGGCAGGTCCTGGGTGCGCGAGTGGCAGTAGGTGACCGTGGCGTTCCGCTCCAGCAGCAGCATCCCGGCCGGCTTGCCCAGAATCGCGCTGCGGCCGACGACGACGGCGTGCTTGCCGGTCAGGTCCACGTCGTAGGCGGCGAGCAGGCGCATGATGCCGCCGGGGGTGCAGGAGACGAAGCCCGGCAGCCCGAAGCCCATGGCGGCGAAGGAGTGCATGGTGACCCCGTCGACGTCCTTGCCCGGGGCGATGGCCTCGAAGGCGGCGCGCTCGTCGATGTGGTGCGGGACGGGGTGCTGGAGCAGGATGCCGCTGATCTCCGGGTCCTCGGACAGCGCGGTGAGGGTGGCCACCAGCTCCTCGGTGGTGGTCTCGGCCGGCAGCTCCACGTGGCGGGAGGTGATCCCCGCCTTGGCGCAGCGGTTCTGCTTCATGCGGACGTAGGTCACGGAGGCCGGGTCCTCGCCGACCAGCACGGTCGCGAGGCAGGGCGCGGTGCCGGTGCGCTCGGTGATCTTCGCGGCGTAGGCGGCGGTCTGCTCCGAGATGCGGCGGGCGAGGGCCGTGCCGTCCATCAGCTGGGCGGAGCCGGCGGCAGAAGCGGTGGCAGAGGCAGTCTGGGCAGTCGTCACGGGGTCTCCTGAACGTCGCTGCGGATCGCGGTTCGCCCAGGCGCGCGGCAGCCGACGTACCGGAGGTCCACAGGTACGCCGGGCCGCTCCCCGGTGGTGATCCACCCGAACGCCAGTCACGGCCCGCCGACCACTGTAGTCGACATATCCGGTGGTTGTCGGGCGCCCGACCTGGGACGATCAATGCATGACGCGTACTTTCGACCATCTTGTCGCCGAGGCCGAGTCCGTCTCGGTGGACGGCTGGGACTTCTCCTGGCTCGACGGCCGGGCCACCGAGCAGCGTCCCTCCTGGGGGTACCAGCGGCTGATGGCCGAGCGCCTGGCCCAGGTCCGGTCCGCGCTGGACATCCAGACCGGTGGCGGCGAGGTCCTGGCCGGGTGTGCTCCGCTGCCGCCGCTGACGGCGGCCACCGAGTCCTGGCCGCCCAACGTCGGGAAGGCGACGCGGCTGCTGCACCCGCTGGGCGCGGTGGTGGTCGCCGACGCCGACGAGCCGCCGCTGCCCTTCGGTGACGCGGCCTTCGAGCTGGTGACCAGCCGGCACCCGGTGACCATCTGGTGGGAGGAGATCGCGCGGGTGCTGACGCCGGGCGGCAGCTACCTCTCGCAGCAGGTCGGTCCGGCGAGCGTCTTCGAGCTCGTCGAGTACTTCCTCGGCCCGCAGCCGGAGGAGATCCGGCGGGCCCGGCACCCCGACGACGCGGTCGCCGACGCCACCGCGGCCGGCCTCGAAGTCCTCGATCTGCGCTCCGAACGTCTGCGCACGGAGTTCCACGACATCGGAGCCGTGATCTACTTTCTACGGAAGGTGATCTGGATGGTGCCCGGCTTCACGGTCGGGCAGTACCGGGACCGGTTGCGTGAGCTCCACGAACGGATCGAACGCGAAGGTCCGTTCGTCGCTCACACCGCCCGCTTCCTCATCGAGGCCCGTAAAACGGGCTGATCTGAAGGGCGGACGGATCTGCTCCGGATCGGGTTGCGTGGCCACAGCGTGGCGCAGGTCACTCAATTCAGCGCGTAACGAATCGACTCGGGCATGCGATGAACCGACAGGTGTCCTCGCGCGGCCCGGAATACAGACCCCCCTCGGGTCTGTTTCCCGAGTTCGCGCGATGATGTCCCGCCCACCCTTAATCTGTTCGCAACGAGAGGCTCCTTGTGTCGCTCAGCCCGTCCCGTACGTTCCCTCCGGAGATCGCCGAATCCGAGGCCCTTGTCGCGCTCGTCGAGCGCGGCCGCGAGCAGGGTCACATCAACGGTGACGACGTGCGCCAGGCCTTCGAGGCCGGCCGCATCCCGGTGGACCAGTGGAAGCGGGTCCTGCGCAGCCTGAACCAGGTCCTGGACGAGGAGGGTGTCGCCCTCCACGTCAGCGCGGCCCCCGCCACCAAGGCTGCCGCCAAGAAGCCCCGCAAGGCTGCCGCCGCCCCGGCCCGCACCGTGGCCAAGAAGGCCACCGCGGCGCCGCGCCCCATCGGCGCCCGTAAGACCGCGGCCACCGCCGCGGCGACGGCCGTCACCACCACCGCCACGGCGATATCCGCTTCGTCGGCCGCAGCCATCGGGGACGAGGCGTCGGCCGAGGCCGCCGCCGAGCCGAAGAAGCGCACGGTCAAGAAGACCGCCGTGAAGAAGACTGCCGTGAAGAAGACCGCGGCGAAGAAGACCAGCGCCAAGGACGCCGACGAGGGCGAGACCCCCGTCGTCGAGGGCGAGGACTGGGCTGCCGAGGACCTCGCCGACGAGGCCGAGGACGAGGCGCCCAAGGCCGGCGGCACCCAGGGCTTCGTCCTGTCCGACGACGACGAGGACGACGCCCCGGCTCAGACGGTCATGGTGGCCGGTGCCACCGCCGACCCCGTCAAGGACTACCTCAAGCTCATCGGCAAGGTGCCGCTCCTCAACGCCGAGCAGGAGGTGGAGCTCGCCAAGCGCATCGAGGCGGGTCTGTTCTCCGAGTACAAGCTCGAAGAGGAGGAGGACCACAAGCCCGCCTTCAAGCGCGAGCTGGAGATCCTGGTCGAGGACGGCCGCCGCGCGAAGAACCACCTGCTGGAGGCCAACCTCCGCCTCGTGGTCTCCCTCGCCAAGCGCTACACCGGTCGCGGCATGCTCTTCCTGGACCTGATCCAGGAGGGCAACGTCGGCCTGATCCGCGCGGTCGAGAAGTTCGACTACACCAAGGGCTTCAAGTTCTCCACGTATGCGACCTGGTGGATCCGCCAGGCGATCACGCGTGCCATGGCCGACCAGTCGCGCACCATCCGCATCCCCGTGCACATGGTCGAGATCATCAACAAGCTCGCCCGTGTGCAGCGCCAGATGCTCCAGGACCTGGGCCGTGAGCCCACCCCGGAGGAGCTGGGCAAGGAACTCGACATGACCCCCGAGAAGGTCATCGAGGTCCAGAAGTACGGCCGCGAGCCGATCTCCCTGCACACCCCCCTGGGTGAGGAGGGCGACAGCGAGTTCGGTGACCTCATCGAGGACTCCGAGGCGGTCGTCCCGGCGGAC
Source organism: Streptomyces sp. NPDC040545 (assembly GCF_055595065.1). NCBI lineage: Bacteria > Bacillati > Actinomycetota > Actinomycetes > Kitasatosporales > Streptomycetaceae > Streptomyces > Streptomyces sp. NPDC040545. Next base: position 57,100 of record NZ_JBVIWA010000002.1, on the reverse strand, counting down.
GCGGTCTCCTTCACCTTCCTCCAGGAGCAGCTCCAGTCCATCCTGGGCACGCTCTCGGAGCGCGAGGCGGGCGTGGTCTCCATGCGCTACGGCCTCAACGACGGCCAGCCGAAGACCCTGGACGAGATCGGCCGCGTGTACGGGGTCACCCGTGAGCGCATCCGCCAGATCGAGTCCAAGACCATGTCGAAGCTGCGCCACCCGTCGCGTTCGCAGGTGCTGCGCGACTACCTCGACTGAGCCGATCTCCTCCAGCACGCCCCTGACCTGCGGACGCGCGGGTCGGGGGCGTTCTGCATCCGGCCGCGTGCCAGGACGGGGCCGGCCAGGTCAGGTCAGGCCAGGCCGAAGACCGGTCCCCTGGGGGTGAACGGCAGGGAGGCGCCCTGGGGGATCAGATAGGCGTGTTCGCGCCGGATGCGCCTCTTCAGGCCGCTGGCCAGGCCGCCGAGGACCGCGGGGCATCCGGTTTTCCCCCGGCTGTTCACCCGGCCCCGGCCGCGAGCCGTCAGGCCTCGAGGAGGTGCTTGAGCTTCTCCTCGCCCCGGGGCATCTCCTTGCGGACCATGGGCCTCACCACGAGGGGTACCAGGGCCCGGCCCACGCCGTGGCCCTCGAAGTCGATGTCCAGGGTGAGGCGGGAGCGGGCGCCGCCGTCAAGGGGTTCGACGGTGCCGCGCACATCGGGTCGTACCGGGCCGTCGACCCCGTGCACGTGCCAGCTCCTCGGCGGGTCGAGCTCCACGAACTCCATGGTCGTGGGGACCCGCCGGCGGCCGATCTGCCGGGTGACGAGCACCCTCGAACCGACGTGCACGGGGAGATCGCCGATCGGGACGGCGGATACGGCGCTGTCCTGCCACTCCGGCAGGTGCGTGGGGTCCGTCAGGTACGCGTAGACGTCCTCGGGCCTGCGGTCGATGTCGATGCTCTTCCTCATCGCGGACATGATGGTTCCTTGGCGCCCCCTGGCCGGCCCCTTCCTCCACGCTACTCCGCTGGGGACGCGGCGGCGCGGTGCTTCCTCGCGGACATGGCGGCGTGGACGAGGACGCCCGCGAAGAGGAAGAGCACGCCCTGGTAGACGGCCGCGTAGCCGGAGCCCGCGACCAGCCACATCGAGAAGCCGAAGGCGAGGGCGGCGAGGACGCCGTCGCGGGCCAGGCGGCCGGGGTGGACCCGCTCACGCTGCCCGGAGAGCAGGAAGTAGATCTGCGCGGCGGTGGCCAGCAGGTACGGGACGGTGGCGGTGAAGGTGGTGATCAGGACCAGGCTCTCGAAGACGCCCTGGGCTGCGGCCGTGTAGTTGTAGACGGTGAGGGCGGAGGCCAGGGAGACGGTGACGATCACGCCGACGACGGGGACGCCGCGCTTCTTGGTCTCGAAGGCCGTCGGGAAGAGCCCGTCCTTGGCGGCGGCGTACGGGGTCTGCGCGCTGAGCAGGGTCCAGCCGTTGAGGGCGCCGAGCATCGAGATCACGGCGGCGCAGGCGACCACGGTGCCGCCCCAGGTGCCGCCGAACATGGCGTTGACGGCGTCGGTGAAGGGGGCGGTGGAGGCGATCAGCCGGTCGTGGGCGACCAGGCCGAAGACGGCGACCGTGCCGAGCAGGTACACGGTGGCGGCGCCCACGGTGCCCAGGACCGTGGCCCGGCCGACGTTGCGGGCCGGGTCGCGGACCTCGCCGGCGCTGACGGTGGCGGACTCGACTCCGAGGTAGCTGAACAGCAGGATCGCGGCGGAGGCCGAGACGGCGCCGGCCGCGCTCTGGTCGGTGGCCCGGAAGGGGCCGAGGTTGGCGGGGTCGAAGAAGAACAGCCCGCCGACGGCCACCAGGAGGAGCGGGGCGAACTTCAGTACGGTGGCGACGACTTGCACCGCTCCGACGTAGCGGGTGCCCGCCAGGTTGGCGAGGGCCGGGAGCCACTGGACGGCGAGGGCGGCCAGGCACATGGACCACTTGTGCTCGCCCGCGGCGGGGAACAGCACGGTGAGGTAGCCGACGGCCGCGACGGCCAGGGCCGCGTTCGAGACCCAGGCGGTGATCCAGTAGCTCCAGGCGGCGAGGAAGCCGGCGAAGTCGCCGAAGGCGGCGCGGGCGTAGACGTAGGGGCCGCCGGTCTGCGGGTGGCGTTCGGCGAGCCGGCCGAAGACCAGGGCGAGGGCGATCGCGCCGGCGGTGAGGACGGCGAAGGCGACGAGGCTGATGGTGCCGAAGGGGGCCACCGAGGCGGGGAGGATGAAGATCCCGCCGCCGATGATGTTGCCCATGACCAGGCAGGTCGCGACGGGCAGGCCGAAGCGGCGCACGTGGGGGTCACGGCTCGCGCGGGGGTCGCGGCCCTGCTCGGGGGGTGCGGCGGCCTCGGCGGGCAGGGTTGCGGTGCTGGTCATCGGTGGTGCGCCTCTGGATGTCTCACATGCTGGGCAGGTCAACACATGGTTGACCACCCTGAATGCGCCACAAAATCAGCGGATTTCGTCCCGTGCGGGCACCCCTGCGGAAGGAAGGCTTCCGTTATTTCCGTCCTCGGGCGGGCTTTCCTCCACCGGCGGAGCCAGGGGCACGGTCAGGGGCGCGGCCAGGGGCGCGGCCCGGGGTGCGGCCACCGGTATCTGCGGCCCGTCCGCCTCCCGCAGCCAGCGCCGCAGCACGGCGTGCACCGCCTCCGCGCCGGCCAGTTCCTCCCCGGACCCGGGGTCGGACAGTTCCGCGGGCCACATCAGGAACGGGTGCCCCTGCTCCCCGCCCAGCCCGCCGTGCGAGCCGATCTGCTCCTCGAAGGCGTGCACCGTGCCCGTCCGCGGGTCGTACGCCGAGTTCACCATGACGTCCGCCACGTGCGGGAAGGCGTCGGTCCGGCGGACGGCCTGCGCCGCGCCCGGGCCGAAGGGAGCCAGCAGCTCCTCCGCCTCCCCCGGGACGTCCAGCCGGGCCACCCTTCCGTCCCGGCCCAGCACCACCCCGCCCACCAGCAGGAATCCCACACCCGGATGGTTCGCCAGCGTGGTCAGCAGGGCGGGGTGCGCACGCTCGACGCGCGCCCGCGAAGCCCGGCCGGGGATGTCCGGGAAGGAGATCAGTCCGAGGTTGCCCGAGGCCAGCACCACCGGATCGGAGCCCGGGCCCGGGCGCGCCTCCTCGCCCTCCTCCACCGGCCGGTGGAGCGCCGCGAGCACGGCCGCCCGGGCCTCGGCCCCGCTGCGGGTACGGCCGGCCCGGCGCGGTACCGGCAGCCCGCAGCCCGCCCGGACCAGGTCCTTCAGGGTCAGCCCGTACCGGCCGAGGAAGGTCTCCCCCGGGCTCTGGCCGTGGTCGGAGAGCAGCACGATCCGGTACCGGCGCGGCGCGTGCTCGGCGACCCGGGCGATGAGCGCGAGGCTGCGGTCCAGGCGCTGCAGCACCCGGTCGGTGTCCCGGCCGCGCGGGCCCGAGTGGTGCGCGACCTCGTCGTAGGCGACCAGGTCGGCGTAGACCGCGGTGCGCCCGGCGAGCATGTCGCCGATCACGGCCGCGACGACCACGTCCCGTTCGACCACGGTCGCGAAGGCCCGGATCAGCGGGTACAGCCCGCCGCGCGACACCCGTGGCCGGTCCCCGCGGATCCGCGCCCGCAGTGACTGGACGATCTCCCGGACCACCTCGGCCGCGAAGGACCCGGCCGTACGGACGGCGTTGGCCGGATCGGAGAAGTACGCGAAGTAGCCCGCGCGGGAGCGGTTGGCCCGCCCCCGCCGGGCCGAGACCGACAGCACCAGCGCCAGCTGGTCGGCGCCGCCGCTGAACAGGTTGCCCCGGCTCGCCCCGTCGAGCGTGAGCAGTCCGCCGTCACCGGTGCGCCCGATGGCCCGCCGCTGGAGCTCGGCGGCGCTGGTCGGCCGGTTGCAGACCATCACCTCGCCGGTGTCCTTCTCGTACCAGCGGAAGGCGGGCACGTCGAAGGTGGAGCCGTGCAGGATCCCGAGCTGGCTGGCACCGGTCTGGCTCGACCAGTCCGTATGCCAAGGCCGGGCGCGGTGGCTGTCCTCCAGCAGGCCGGCGACGGTGGGCATCAGCCCGCTGCCGCACGCGCGGCGCAACTCCTCGTACCCCAGCCCGTCCAGCTGGAGCATCAGCAGGCCGGGCGGCGCCTCCGCGGCCGCCCGGGACGGGCCCGCCCCGCCCTGCCTGCGGCGGCGCCGGTCGGCGAGCCGGTAGAGCCGGCGCCGGTAGGCCTCGTCGTCGCGCACGGCGAGGGCGGTGGAGGTCGCCGACGCCACCGCCGACATCACGGCGGCGACGACCACCGCGGTCTCGGGGGCCACCTCGCTGCGGCCGTCCGGGATCAGGCTGAGCGCTATCAGCAGGAGCGAGCCGTTGAGGAAGAAGACGAGCAGCCCGAGCACCAGGGCGGGCACCAGCAGGAGGGCCCGGACGAGCACCGGCCAGACCAGCGCGCTCAGCAGACCGAAGGCCCCGGCGGTCCAGGCGGCGGTCAGCCCGATCTGCGTGATGCTGTCACCGTCGTCGGACTGGAGCCGGAAGTCCGGCAGGATCCCGGCCAGGGCGAGCATCGTGAGGGTGGACACGGCCCAGACGAGGAGCACCCGCACCAGGGCGCTGCCCGCGGTCCGCCACCGTCCTCGCCCCACGCCGCCACCTCCCGCGCGCCCGGTCCCGCCTTCCAGGCTCGCACAGCCCGGCGCACCCGGTCGGGCGAAGCGGACGGCGCACAGGGGCACATGGCCGGCGGGGCGGGGCGGGCCGGATCGGGGCGGACGGGGGCGGGGCAGGCCGCAGAGGGCGGGCCGCGCGTCCCGGCCCGGTCAGGTGCCGTCGTAGCCGGCGGTCGGCATGGACAGCCTGCGGTGCACCTCGGCCTTCATCGCGGAGGTGTACCGGGGCTCCTCGCCCCCGGCGGTCTCCAGCCGTACGCCGCGCCGCTCGCACTCGGCGGTGAACTCCTCGACGGAGCGCAGCGCGCGGGCCAGCACCCGGTGGTTGGCGGCGACGAAGAGGTCGACCTGCCCGGTGTCGACGTCGGACCAGAGCCCGCAGTGGTCGGCGCGCAGCCCGTAGACCAGCAACTGCTTCGTCACGACGTAGCCCCGGTCGGCGGCCCAGCGCGCGCACATGGCGTGCTGGCCGCGGGTGTCCACGGCGAAGGGGTCGGCGTCGAGGTCTTCGAGCGGGGCCAGGCTGGTGATCGCGGCCACGCGCAATTCTTCCATGCCGCCGGACCCTACTCCGATACTCCGCCGTAGAGGAGGGGGCGGCCGAGATCCGGTTCCGAGCGGCCGTGCGGGGCAGACACCCCCTACTAGGCCCTGCCGTCAAAGTCCCGTCGGGCCCGCGACGCCACTTCGACGACAGGACCTAGGCTCGTGAGCGAGGCGTGAGGGAGGGAGGGCCGGGTGCCGGTCGAGATCACCTGGTGGGGTCATGCCACGTGCACCGTGGAGGACTCCGGGGTCCGGCTGCTCACGGACCCGCTGTTCGCGCGGCGGCTCGCGCACCTGCGACGGCGGCGCGGGGCGGTGCCCCCGCCCGAGGCGGCGGTGGCGGACGTCGTGCTGGTCTCCCATCTGCACGCGGACCACCTGCACCTGCCGTCGCTGGCCCGCCTCGCGCCCGGCACCCGGCTGCTGGTGCCGCGCGGGGCGCGCCGGGCCGTGCCGGGGCTGGCGCGGGTCGCCGGGCTGCGCGGGCTGGCCGTGACGGAGGTGGTGCCGGGCGAGGAGGTCCCCGTACGGGACGGCGTACGGATCCGGGCGGTCGGTGCGCGGCACGACGGACGACGGCTGCCGTTCGGGCCGCACCGGTGTCCGGCGCTCGGCTACGTGGTGCGGGGCGCGGCGCGGACGTACTTCGCCGGGGACACCGGGCTGTTCGACACGATGGCCGAGGAGGTCGGGCCGGTGGACGTGGCCCTGCTGCCGGTGGGCGGCTGGGGACCGTACCTCGGCCCGGGGCACCTGGACGCGGGGCGGGCGGCGCAGGCGCTGGCCCGGCTGGCGCCCGCGGCGGCGGTCCCGGTGCACTACGGGACCTACTGGCCCGTCGGGATGGACGCGGTGCGGCCGCATGAATTCCACGCGCCGGGCGAGGACTTCGAGCGGCTCGCGCGGCACCTGGCGCCCAAGGTGACCGTACGGGTGCCGCGGCACGGCGAGCGGGTGCGACTGCCGTGACGTGGCGCGAGTTCGCCGCGGCGGCCGGGGAGGTACCGCCGGAGAGCACCCAGCAGGCGGTGGGGTACCCGGCGCTGTTCCTGCTGGTCGCCCTGGGTGCGCTGGTACCCGTCATCCCGACGGGTGCGCTGGTGAGTTCGGCGGCGGTGGTGGCCTTCCACCACCAGTCGCTGCCCTACGGGGTGCTGCTGGTGTTCGCGGTGTCGGCGCTGGCGGCGTTCACCGGGGACATGACGCTGTACTGGCTCGGGCAGCGCGGGGTGCGCTCACGGGGCGGTTCTCGCTGGCTGGAGACGCTGCGCGGCCGGGCCACGCCGGAGCGGCTGGAGCAGGCGCGGACGCGGCTCGACGAGCACGGGGTACTGGTCCTGGTCCTGTCGCGGCTGGTCCCGGCGGGCCGGATCCCGGTGATGCTGGCCTGTCTCCTGGCGCAGATGCCGCTGCGCCGCTTCGCCCGCGGCGACGCCCCGGCCTGCCTGGCCTGGGCGGCGACGTACGGTCTGATCGGCATCCTGGGCGGCACCCTCTTCGCGGAGCCCTGGAAGGGCGTGGCCCTGGCGGTCGGCCTGGCCCTCGCGATCAGCACGGGCCCCTCGCTCTGGCGCCGCCTGCGCCGCCGCCCCTGAGCCGGCCCTCACGGCCTGCCTGCATTTACTGGGGCCTTGCGGGGCCCAGCGGGGCCTTGCGGGGTCCTACCGGTCCCGGTCGTGTCCCGGGCGGGCGCCGGGTGGGGGGAACGCGAGGCCCGTCGGCGTGTTGAGGCCGGTGGAGGCGAGCGTGACCTGTGCGCCGCCCGTCTCGGGGACCCGGACCACCCGGTTGTTGAAGCCGTCGGCCACGTAGAGGTGGCCGGAGCCGTCGAGCGCGAGGCCCAGCGGTGAGCTGAGGCCGGTGGTGGGCACCGTGCTCTGCGCGCCGCTGCCCGCGGCCACCTTCACCACGCGGTTGTTCCCGCTGTCGGCGATGTAGAGGTCACCGGCGGCGTTCCGGGCCAGCCCGGTCGGCTGCGAGAGGCCGGTGGTGGGCACGGTGCTCTGGCCGCTCCCGTCCACGGCCACCTCGACGACGCGGTCGTTGACGAAGTCGGAGACGTACAGCTCCCCGCCGGGCGCCCACGCCAGCCCCCAGGGGTGCAGCAGCCCGGTGGTGGGGACGGTCGTCTGGCCCCCGCCGCCGGCCGGCACCTTCACGATCCGGTCGTTGAAGCTGTCGGCGATGTAGAGGTTGCCGGCCGGGTCGACGGCGAGCCCCAGCGGGCGCGACAGGTCGGTGGTGGGGACGACGGCCTGCTGCCCACCGTCCGGGGGCAGTACGAGGACCCGGTTGTTGCCGGTGTCGGCGACGTAGAGCCGGCCCGCGGCGTCCCAGGCCAGGCCGGTCGGGCGCACCAGACCGTCGAGGGGGACGGTGCTCTGGTCGCCGCCGTCCGCGGGCAGGGTCACGACCCGGTTGTTGCCGTAGTCGGACACGTACAGGGGCGGGCCGGCGGGCGACCGCGGGTCCGCGGGCTGCGCCGCGCCTGCGGGGAGCGCGCAGAGCATCAGCAGCGCCACCGCTGCGGCCAGCCGCCGGGTCCACCGCCGGGCGGCCCGGGGTGCTTGCGTTCGTGACTCGGCCGTCATGCGTTCCACGACTCACCCACCTGATCCGGACGGTCGGCCGGCCCGGTGCCGTACCCCCGCCGACCCTAGGAAGCGCCGGGCGCCGGTGCGGGAGCCACGCCATCGGAACGGCCGGCGGCCACTCCAATGCCGTGGTCCCGCGCGTCCGGCGGATCGGCCTCGCCCCGCGTGATGTCACCCGGGGAGACCGTCCCCGGACAGAACGCCCAGGCCCCGCCGCACCCGCGCGGGGGGCGGGATCGGGACGGGTCCGCCCGGGGCTGGACCTCAAGTGCGGTTGAGTTCATAGGGTCTTGCGCATCGCACCGCACCGCATCACCCCGCACCACCGACGGGGAGTCGATCCGCCATGGAGTACTCGCACGACGACGCCGAACTGATCCGCCAGCCCATCGGCTACTGGAGCTGGGCCGCCTACGACGCGATCGTGAGCCGCACCCGCGGCGCGCTCGCCGAGCTCGGTACCACCCAGCCGCAGTGGTGGATCCTCGCCCGGGTCGCCCTGGCGGGCGACGAGGTCAGGACCGGGGACGGGCTGACCGAGACCCTGCGGGGCTACCTCGCCGTGGGCGAGGAGGCGCTGTCCGAAGAGATGGACACGGTCATCGTCCGGGGCTGGATCACGCAGGACGCCGGAGGGCGCCTGGAGATGACTCCCGAGGGGCGGGTGTTCTTCGACAGGGCCGCAGCCCTGCAGAAGGACCTGTGGGACGAGCGGCACGCGGGAATCTCCGACGAGGAGTACCTGATCACCCTCAAGGTGCTCCAGCGGTTCATCCACAACGCGGCCGGTCGGGCCTGGCACCACTGAGCCCGGCGGCGCCACTCACCCGCCGGTCCGGGAGGCCTCCGGGGCCAGCGTGCGGGAAGCGCCGATCGGCAGGTCCCAGAGGTCCTCGCGGGGCAGGCCGGCCCGGTGCCAGGCGGCCACGGTGCGGTGCAGGGGTTCCTGGTCAGCCCGCCGGTCCGCAGGACCCAGCTGGCGCGTCCGGCCCAGGTGACGCAGACGGTGCCGGGGGGCGCCGGGGGCAGCGGGCCGGGCTCGTACGGCAGGTCGGGAATGCCGCGCAGCCCTTCGGGGCCGGGCCGGAAGGCGCCCTCGCGGGCGAGGCGGGCGTAGCTGCGGACCCCGGGGAGCGGGGCGGTCAGCCGGTCAGCGAACGAGCCGGGCCACCGGCGGTGCGCACCGAGCGGGCGCGGCGCGGACGCGGACGCGGGCTGCGGCGCCGCGGGGGCCGGGCCGGCTGCGGCGCCGGGGGTACGGGCGGACGTACGGGCGGGGCATGGGCGGGGGCGTCCGTCCGGTCCCTCATCGCGAAGTCTCCGTTCACCGGGGTCGGGTGGTCAGGCCAGCCCGGCCAGGACTGATCCGAGGAGTTCGAGGGAGTCGCGTACGTGCGGGAGCCCGAGCGGGTCGCGGGCGGTGAGCGCGGCCAGCCGCTCCTGCGGGGTGGCGCCGAGCAGCGGTCCGGTGGACAACCGCACGCGCAGCGCGCCCAGTTCGTCGGCGAACCGCTGCCCGCCGGGCGTGGGCGCGCCGAGCCGGCCGCCGAGCCAGTCCTCCAGCTCCATGGCGTCGCCGACCCCGTGCCGGGCGAGTCCGGCGCGCAGCGGGGTGAGGTCGGCGTACAGGTGCCGGCCGGCCTGCGGGGGCCGGGCCAGCGCCCCGGCCTCCAGCAGCCGCCGGTGCGCGGCGGCGGCCACCACCCCGTGCAGGGCGGCGGCGGCGCCGGCACGCCCGGTGACGGCGTCGGGTTCGTCGAGGGCGTGCGCGGCGGCCCCCGCGACGGGTCCGGCGACCATCGCCCCGGTGGCGGTGAGGACGTCGAGGGTACGGGCGCGCAGCCAGGTCCCGCGCGGGGTGTCGGGGAAGCGGACGACGGCGGCGGGCCAGCCGGCCGGCAGCATCGCCCCGGACAGGTCGACGAGGACGGCCGCCTGTTCGGGGAGCATCTCGGCGGGGCTCAGGACCAGGGTGTCGTGGGGACGGTGGACGGTGTCTCGCCAGCTCTCGTCACTGACGACGAACAGTCCGGCGGATTCGGCGGCCTCGCAGGCCTCACGGAGCATCTCGGGCGGCGGCACGGTCGCCGTGGGGTCGTCCGCGACCGACAGCAGCAGCACGCGCGGGTCACCGCCCTCGGCGCGCACCCGACGGACGGTCTCCAGCAGGGCGTAGGGGTCGGGAATTCCGCCGCACTCGGCCGGGGTCGGCACGTGGTAGGCCCGCCGTCCCAGCAGCCGGACCTGCGGGGTCCACCAGGCGGGACAGGGCCGGGGCAGCATCACGTCTCCCCCGTATGCCCCGAGCAGGGCCAGGAGCAGCGCGGGGGCTCCGGGGCCCGCGGCCACGTTCTCGGGGGAGGTGGCCAGCCCCCGCCGTCCCCAGTGCCGGCAGGCGGCCGCCCGTACGGCCTCGCCGCCGCCCGGGGGTTCGGGGGCGGCGCGTCCGGCGGCCGCGGCGAGGACGGAGAGCAGCTCGGGGAGCACGGGCAGGCCGGGCTGGGGGGCGGGCGGGCCGTACCGGACCGGGCCGCGGCCCTCGGCCGCCGTGCGCTGCATCCCCTCCACCGCTTCCCGCCTTCCGCGCTCGCCCTGCCACGCCCGCCGGGTCCCGCGACGCACCACGACACCCCGCCAGACCTGACCTTTATACGATTATTTAGTACTGGATGCCTGTTATGCGGATACCCGCCTCTGCGCGTCAGCCCTTGCGCCCCACCATCGCCAGGAGCCTGGTCTGCGCGTCCGCGCCCGCCGGGACCTCCACCGGCTCGGCGTACGCGCCACTGGCCGCGAGCCCGTCGGCGTACGGCATGATCTCCTTGATCGAGAACTCGACGAGGCTGTCGGGCAGCCGGTCCTGCGCGCCGATGCCCCTCGCGAGGTCCCAGGTGTGCACGACACAGTCGGCGGTCAGCTCCGAGCAGTACGCCGATCCGAGCGCGGGCCCGTACGACAGGCGCACGGTCCGGTCCATCGCGCCGGACGCGGCGAAGGCGGCGTGCGCGGCGGCCGAGGCCCGGTCCCAGGCCGCGACGGGGTCTTCGCCCAGCACGTCGCCGGAGAACCTGCCCGCCAGCTCCTCGACGGTCCGGCCCTCGATGACCAGTGGAGGGATCCAGAGCTGCTCCGCCGTGACGTGGTTGACCAGCTCCCGCACGTTCCATTCCGTGCACGGGGTCGGCTCCCCCCACTGGCCGCCACGGACGTCACGCACCCGCTCGCCGAAGAGCCTCAGTGCCTCGGCGTGCCGTTCGAGCAGCGTGTCCGTCATGACCCTCACCGCCCTCCGCCATGGGGTTGTGTCCCCTGAAGCCACTCTCCTCGCACCCGCATCGGCCTGCCACCGCCCCACCCGATCGCCTTGGCACACAACACCCCTGTCCACATGTCAAAACGGCGATCTCATATGACGAACTGATCCTCTACGGTGGGGACAACGCTTCGACGAGGAAACGAGGAGGGGTCCGGCCATGACCGCCGCCAGGGAAGTCGCCGCCAGCGAAGTCGCCGCCAGGGAGACCGCCGTCTACACGCACGGCCACCACGAGTCGGTGCTGCGCTCGCACCGCTGGCGCACCGCCCAGAACTCCGCCGCGTACCTGATCGGCGAGCTGCGCCCCGGGATGCGGGTGCTGGACGTCGGCTGCGGCCCGGGCACGATCACCGCGGACCTGGCGGAGCTGGTCGCGCCGGGCGGCCACGTCACCGCCGTCGACGCCGCCGAGGACGTCCTGGAGCAGGCCCGTACGTACGCCGCGGAGCGCGGCCTGGACGACTCCGTGTCCTTCGCCACCGCGGACGTCCACGCCCTGGACTTCCCGGACGACTCCTTCGACGCGGTCCACGCCCACCAGGTGCTGCAGCACGTCGGCGATCCGGTCCAGGCGCTGCGCGAGATGCGCAGGGTGTGCCGGCCGGGCGGGATCGTGGCCGCGCGCGACGCGGACTACGCGGCGATGACCTGGTACCCGGCCGCGCCGGGCCTGGACGACTGGCTGAGCCTGTACCGGCGGGTGGCCCGCGCCAACGGCGGCGAACCGGACGCGGGCCGCCACCTGCGGGCCTGGGCCCGGCAGGCCGGTTTCACGGACGTGGCCTCTTCGGCGGCGGCCTGGTGCTTCGCCACCCCGGAGGAGACGGCCTGGTGGTCGGCGCTGTGGGCGGACCGTACGCAGGCCTCCGCATACGCCTCCGTGGCCACCCGCGGCGGCCACACGACGGCCGCGGAGCTGGCGGCCGTCGCCGACGCCTGGCACGCCTGGGGCGCGGACCCCGACGCGTGGTTCTCGGTCCTGAACGCCGAGATCCTGTGCCGGGCGTGACGCCGGGTCCGACGCCGGGTCCGATGCCAGGCGGCCTCGCCTCGCCCCCGGGAGTGTCAGCCCGTTGATATAGCGTGTGCACGTCAATACGCACGTCACGCACACCGGGGGACACACCCATGACCCAACCGCCGCAGGGAGCCCCGCCCCAGCAGTCGCCGCTCCCGCAGCCGCCGTCCCGGAGCGGAGGCGTCGGCGGCCGGAAGGCCCTGGCGATCATCGGGGCCCTGGCCGTCCTCGTCGCCGTCGGGGTCGGCGTCGGCTACTACTTCCTGAGCCAGGACGGCGCGGACCGTGCCGTGGCCGGCGACTGCCTCAAGAACGACGGGGACCCGATCTTCCCCGACCTGCGCGTGGTCGACTGTGGCGACGCCGACGCCGAATACAAGGTGGTCCAGGTGCTCCACGACACGGTCGACACCGCCAGGTGCCTGGGGGTGTCGGACATCGGCTACGAGGAGCAGGCCGACAGGGCCCGGCACAAGTCCGGCAAGCGGTTCGTGCTCTGCTTCGACGGGATCAAGAAGAAGTAGGCGGCCGCATGCGGAAGTCGTAGCGGGCCGGCAGCGGGCAGTCGGTGAGGGTGGACCAGACCTCGGCGAGGGTCTCCTCGCCCTCCCGCAGGTCCGGGAGTTCGAAGCCGTCCTCGAAGACCCGGCGCGCCGCCCGCACATGCCCCTCCGCCGCGAGGAGCCGGGCCGCGAGGAGCCGGAAGCGGCCCTGTTCGCGCAGGGCGGGCCGCATCCGGTCCCAGACGGCGCGGGCCTGCGGCAGCCGGCCCGCCGCGAGGAGGGCGGCCATCGCCTCCTGGCCGAGCGCCGACTCGGCGGCCGTCCACGGCTCGCTGCCGCGGCTCTCCACGGCCAGGTCCTCGAAGGCCGCCGCGAATCCGTCGGCCGCCCTCTCCGTGTCGCCCGCCAGGGCGTCCGCCACTGCCAGGCACCGCAGCAGCGGCCACCGCGAGGGGGCCAGCGCCAGCCCGCGCTCCCAGCTGCGGACCGCCTGGGCCACGTCCCCGGCGTGCCACTGGGCCACACCCAGGTGGTACTCCGTCAGCGGGTCCGCCGGGGCCGTCTCCAGCATGTCCCGCCAGTGCGTGGCGACCAGGCTCGGCCCCGGCGGAACCACCCGGCGCGGGGTCGGCAGGACGCCCGTGCGCCAGAGCTGGAGCCACGGCTCCTGCTCCTCCCCGAGCGTGTCTTCCGCGAAGGGGGTGCCGGGCAGCTCGAAGCGCCCGCACAGCAGCTCCAGCGCGCCCCAGCCGGAGCCCTGTGCCAGCCGCTCCCCCGGCTCGGCGTCGGCGCGGCCGCGCCACGCCTCGTACGCCGCGTCCACCCGTTCCCGCGGCAGTACGGCGTCCAGCGCGCCCTCGGCCGCGCCACGGGCCGCCGCCCAGTCCGCGCCGTGCACCTGCTCCGGATCCGCCGACAGCGGCCCGTACGCCTCCAGCCAGCTGAACTCCGCCCCGCCCTCGAGCCGTACGTGCTCCAGCTGGGTCCGGGCCAGCCCGGCCTGGATCTCCGCGTAGCCACCGGTGCCCGGCTCGGTCAGCCACTCCTGCCAGCGCCGGCCACCACCGCCCGCGCCCCACACGAACAGCTTGCGCCCCCGCAGCCGCGCGGTGGAGGTCTGCACGAGCCCGTGCCCGGCGGCGTCCAGGGCGGCGATCCAGGGCCGGGCCCCGCCCCGGACCTCGTAGAAGAAGTCGGCCGGATACTCGCCGCGCAGCGGGTACGTGCGGTCCGCGCCCTCCCACTCCGGTACGGGGATGCGGCGCAGCGCGCGCTCGTAGCCGAAGTGCCAGGCCTCGTCGGCGGGGGCGAGCACCCGGGTGCCGTGGTCCTCCGGGACGGCGATGTTGGACCACCAGTACACGGGGGCGGGCCGCTCGTGCGGGTTGCGCACGCGGACGCCGACGTAGAGGAACTCCGAGTCCTCCGGCAGCCACAGGTCCACCTGGAAGGGCAGGTCGCGCAGCCGCTCCCACTCCCAGAGCCGGACCATCACGCCCCCGTCGGGGGCCGGGACGAGCGCGGCGTGCACCGGGGCGCAGGACAGGGTGGTGTGTCCGGTCGCACCGGTGTTCCACTCGATGCCGCCGGAGAACCAGGCGCCGTTGAGCGCGAAGTTGGCGGGCTGGAACACCGGGTTGCGGTAGAGGAGTTCACGGCCGGTCGGCAGGTGCACGAGCGAGTGGACGCGCCCGCCCAGGCCCGGGAGCACGGTGACCCGGAGGTGGTCGTTCTCGATGACGATCGACTCGAACTCCCGCTCCGCGCGCTCCCGTCCGTACCCGTCGCGGATCCGGACGGGCAGGAGCGAGCGCAGTGGCTCGTAGCCGATCTGGCGTGCCATGTCGCGCGGCATCCCCTGGCGCGCACGCTCGTCCAGTACGTGCGCCTCGTCGGGCGCGCGCAGGGCGGGCAGCGGGTTGTCCGAGCCCAACGGGGCTGCGGGGAGGGTCAGTACGGCGCGTCGGACGGTGGTGGCCATGAGGGAAATGGAACACGCCACGGCGGCCGGTGCACAGGGGTTCCGCGGATCACCACCGGTCAGGATTACGCAAAGGCGCCCGCGACCAGGTCGGCGAGGAGGGCGCCCGCACGTCCGTCCGGATCCAGGTCCGGGTCGTAGATCGTGACGTTGAGCCCGGCGCAGCGCGGCGAGCCCACGAGGACGGCGAGCAGTTCGGCGAGTTCGTCGGGGAGCAGGCCACCCGGGTCGGGGCTGTCCACGGCCGGCATGACGGCGGGGTCCAGCACGTCGGCGTCCAGGTGCACCCAGAACCCGGCGGTCTCCGGCGGGTGCAGTCCGTCCAGGGCGGCCCGGGCCACCGGTCCCGCGCCGCGCCGCCGGATCTCCCCGACGGTGGCGACGGAGATCCGGGCCGCGTGCAGTTCGGCCAGGTCCGGGTCGCCGTCGCGCAGCCCGAAGAGCCGTACGTCCTCGTCGCGCAGGTAGGGGCCGCGCCCTTCCAGCTCGGCGAGATCCGCCTGGCCGCGGCCGGTCGACAGGGCGAGCTCCTCGCCGCCGGCGGCGCCGACAGGTCCGTTCACGGCCTCGTTGCCGGGGTGGCGGAAGTCGGCGGAGCCGTCGATGGCGGCCAGTCCGTAGCGTCCGAGGCGGCGCATGGCGAGGGCCGCGCCGAGCTGGATGGAGCAGTCGCCGCCGAGCACGACGGGGAACTCCCCCGCCCGCAGGTGCCGTTCGATGCGGTCGGCGAGGGTGACGGTGTACGCGGCGAGGGCCTCGGCGTGGAACACGCCGTCACCCTCCCGCCAGTCGCCGCGGTCGTAGCGCGGCGGCACCACCACCCCGCCCTCGATGGCACCGAGCCGGGCCAGCAGGCCTTGCTCGCGCAGGGCCCCGGCGAGCTTGTATACGCCGGGTACGGCGCCGGGCGCGGGCGGGCGCAGTCCGAGGTTGGAGGGGGCATCGAGAAGCACGAGGGTTCGCATGCCTTCATCCTGTGCGATGCGCCCCCTCGGGGCCCGGCATTTCCCCGGAGCGGCCGCGCGACGGCTGTCAGCGCCACGGACCGCGGTCGCTCAATGTGAGTTCGGCGAATCTAGGATTCCCGCCTTTCGAGGTCACTCCAGGAGAGCCCTCTCGACTCGAGGAACTCGCTGAGATAATCCTCCGTCTCCTCGGACGTGTCCTGGTGACCCAGCCAAATCGATTCACACTCCGGGCACATGAAGAACTTCTCGCCCGTGGATTTGACTTCGTACGGGGCCAGCCAGTCCTGCTGGCAGTGACGACAGACGACCTTGCTGCTCATGGGAAGCTCCTGGGAAAGGCGGTGATGACTTCGTTTCCGTGCTCGACGGTTATCGATATATAGTCCTGCCCGAATTCATAGCCGACTTGTCTGCTCATGGGGATGATATAGGTGGTACGCGCCCCTTGGACGTTCACATTCACGGCAAGGTCTCGCTTCACCCACGCCTCGTCAACTGTTTCGAGGATGCCCTTGCTGCCCGTATCGAAGACACCGTGATCAGGCTTGGCAGGATTCGGATGCCCATGGTCCATCACATGCGTGATCCGATGCTCACCGTTCCGGCCCGGTCCGTAGTCCAGTCCCTCCCGGCTACGGAACCAGCCGTCACCCAAATCCTCCAGATCGTACGGAGAGAGGCCGAGCGGGTCGGCCCACCGATGAGGGTTCTGGACATAGGCCACCGGGTTCGCAGCAGGCGCCAGCCCTAGCGGGTCCGGGGAAAGATACCGAGCGGTTTCCGGGTCATAGGTGCGGAAATAGTTGTAATGCAGGCCCGATTCGGGATCGTAGTACTGGCCGGGAAACCGCAACGGAGTGTACGCGGAGGCATCGCGATTCCATGTGGTGCTGCCCCAGAGGGTGGATCTGGTTCGCCAGGCGATGTTGCCGTCTTCGTCCACCAGCTCGCGAGGTGCACCGATGAGGTCTGTGACGATTGCGAAGAATCGCTCATCGACCACTTCTGCGTCCGAGAGGACGCGCTCGGTCTGTGCGATAGGTATGGAGCCTTGATGGTCCCAGGTGATCGCCACTCCGGTCGACCGACTGTCTGCGGGAGCATGGGTCACTTGCTCGCACAGCACCTCGCCGTCCCAAGTGAAGACCGTCCGCTCGGCCACCTCCCGGCCGTCGGCCGTCAGCTTCTCCTTGGCGGTGCGCCGTCCGAGTCCGTCGTAGGTGTACCGCCACCGGGTGCCGGCCGGATCGGTGACCTCGGTGATCTGGTCCTCGGCGTTCCATTTGAACAGCCAAGTATCGGGCTTGCGCGACAGCCGGGTCTTCTGGCGGAGGGTGATGCGGCCGAGTCCGTCGTACTCGTACCGCACTCCACCTGCACGGACCAACCGGCCGTTGTCGTAAATGCGGGGGCCGCCGGCGTCCTGGCCGCCCGGGTGGGAATCGGGCCAGGAGGCCGACGTCTGGTTGCCGCCCACGTCGTAGGCATACCGTTCGGTCCAGTCCTCGGCGTGGACCGCCGTCACGCGGCCGAGCACGTCGAGTTCGAAGGTGCGCGGCCCGGCAAGGAGATCGTCCATGCCGGTCAGGTGTCCGTCGGCCCGGTAGGCGTAGCCGCGGCGCTGAAGAACGCGCCCGTCCCGATCGGTCAGCAACTGGCCCGTCAGCCTGCCGACCGCGTCCCGGTTGCTGACCAAGGACACCACGTCACCGTATGCGCGGCCGATCTCGCGGCCCAGGGCGTCGTGAGTGAACGAGATCGGCCGTCCGGAGGTGGTGAGCGTCTCCCGACGCCCCGCCGCATCGAACCCAGCCTCTGTGCTCGCACCGGTCGGAGTGGTTCGACCCGTACGACGGCCAGCGGCGTCATAGTCGAAGGTGAGGGTGCGGCCGTCGACGGTCTCCCGCAGGAGCCGTCCCGTGCGATCGCGCAGACGGACCAGTACCGAGTCGGCGCTGGCAGCCCTTGCCACCTTGTCGAAGATGTCGTACTCGTACGATGTCACAAAGCCTTGAGCGTCCTTGCGGACGACCTGGCCCATGGTGTCGCGCTCGTACGTGACCCGCTGTCCCAGCGCGTCGGTGCGGGCGACGAGCCGTGATGCCGCGTCGTATTCGTAGCGCAGACAGCGACCGTCGAAGTCCGTCTCCGCGACAAGCCGTCCGGCCGCGTCGTACTCGTACTCCCAGAGCAGGCCCTGCGGATTTCGCACCCCTGTCAGGCGCAGGGCGGCATCGTAGGTGTATTCATGGCGCGCACCGTCCGCGTCGGTTCGCGCGGCAAGAAGATCGAAGTGGGTGTACTCGAAGCGCGTGGATGCCGTGCCGGAACCGTCGTCCTCCGAGAGGCAGTTGCCCTCGCCGTCGTAGACCCAACGCTGCTCCCCGCCATCCGGTCCGACCTGGCGTAGCAGCTTGCCTTCGACCGACCATTCGGTGCGGGTGACACCGCCCGCGGCATCGGTGACCTCGACCGGTCGGCCGAAGCCGTCCCTCTTGCACGCGGTGGTGGCGCCCAGACGGTCTGTGACCGCTACGGTAAGACCTGCCGGATTGCAGGCGATACGGGTTACCGACCCAAGCGGATCCGTGATCGTGGTGAGGTGCCCACGATCGTTGTAGGTATACCGGGTGACGGAACCGTCCGCCCGGGTGATCGACGTCCGGTTGCCCCGGTCGTCGAAGGTCTGACGGACGACATTGCCGTCCCAGCCGACCAGCTTGACCGCGTTCCCGTGTACGTCGTACTCGGCTCGTGCCGCGCGGCCGTCCGGACGCGTGACCGAGACCAAACGTCCCTCATCGTCATAGGCGTTCTGCGTGGTCATGCCGAGCGGCCCGATCTGGGCGAGCCGACGGCCTTTGAGGTCATACGTGTTGCGGGTCTCGGCACCCAGCGGGTCGATCTCCGCGACGACTCGGCAGCGCTTGTCGATGAGGTAACGGTGGGACTGGCCGGCAGCCGTGGTCAACCGGGTCGTACGGAGACCGGTTTCGGGATCGGCCTCCCCGTACGTGATGGTCAGGGCGATGTGACCGGCTTCTCCTGCTTCCGCGACACACCGGTCGAGTTCGTCGTAGGTGTAGGCGTAGCTGCTCCCGTTGCTGTCGGTCCAGGAGGTGATCCGTGCGTGCTCGTCGTAGGTGAAACGCAACGGCAGGCCGGACGAGTTCGTGACATCGGTCAGGTTCCCGTCGGTGTAGCCGTACGAGAGGATGCGCGGCCCATCGTCGAGGTGCAGCGCAGTGATGCGACCATCGGCGGAATCGAGCCGGAGCCGGTAACCGCCGTTGTGGCTGATGCCGTTCGGAGTGCCCTGCTCGTCGTATTCGAACGTGATGAGGTTGCCGTGGCGATCCTCCAGCTCGACGATCGGCGCAATGCCGTTCACCTCGCCGTGCTCGTCTCCCGCGGTGGATCCGGCCGGCAGGCTGAAACGGCGGGAGTGGCCGGTCACCGGGTCCGTGACCGTCCAGTCACCTTCCGGCAGGCGCTCGAGCCGGCGCTGCGGCGCCGACGCGGAGACGGGTAGTACCGCAATGCCGGGCGCCACGTGCGGATAGGCGATGACAAGGCCGTCCTCGGTGACGAGAACGATGCCCTCGGGATCGATCTCCAGATGCTGGTCGATCGTGGACGACCAGGTCGGCCCGAACCAGCGTCCGGCGGTGTACCCGGATTCCGCCCGGCGGCTGAAGACGAGGGGGAGCGTACCCGGAAGGACCACGTCGGTCTGGGGGAGGTACATCCGCCCCGTCGCCAGGTCGATGGGGTCCGTCTTACCGCTCGTCTTGGTGTTGTCCGGCCGTTCCGAGTGGTGCGGACCATCCGTGTCCAGTCCGTTGCGGGCCGGGCCCTTGACATCGTCCAGGTGCTTGGTGGCGGTGGCGAGCTTCTTGGCCGCGCCGGTGCCCTTGGAGCCGATGGCTTCGGCGATGAGTTTGCCGACTCCTTCGGTGGGGTCCTTCATGAACTCGTCGAGCATCTGCTTGCCCGCGCCCACGGGGTCGTTGGCCATGACGACCAGGCCGGCGGCCGTGGAGCTCAGGTTGGTCCGGAATTCGGCGGGGTGGGACAGGTTGTACAGGTCGAACGGGTTGAGTCCGCGGGCGAAGTTGACCACGCCGGCGCCACCCTTGACGAGGCCGCCGACCAGGTGGGTGGAGGCCAGGTCGAGGTAGTCGACGCCGTCGGCGAGCTGCTCGCTGTACGAGGGCTTGCGCGGGGCGGACTCCCGGGCCGCGCGGACGGCCGCCGCGACGGTGTCGGCCTGTTCGTCGCGCTGTTTGCGGGCGCTGTTGAGCTTCTCCTTCGCGGCCTTCTCCATCTCCTTCCCGGGGTCGGGGTAGTCCTCCGACGGCCGCGGCGGCAGGTGGTCCGACTTCGCCTTCAGGGCGTCGTTGTAGGTCTTGCGGAGCTTCTCGTGCGCGTCGTAGGCGTCCTGGGAGGCCTTCAGCGCCTTGTTGTAGTCCTCCAGGGCCTCCTTGGCCTTGCCCTGGGCCCACTCGACGGTCTCGGCGAACCGGTTCATCGCATCGGCGGCCTTGCCGAACGCGTCGGCCGCGTCGAACCAGCGCGGCGGCTCCTTCGCGACGGACTCGCGGAAGGCAGTGGCGGCCGCGCCCTTGAGCCCGTCGGGCTCGGCCAGGTTCTTCAGGCCGTTGCCGACGGACTCGAAGGCCTTCTTGAAGTCGTTCAGATGGGCGACCTGTTCGCGGATCTTGGCAGTGCTGCCGTAGACCAGCCGCTTCGGGTCGTCGGTCTGCCCGAGTTCGAGCTCGCCGACCTCCGCGCCGAGCTGGTTCGCGGCGGAGCGGCTCTTGTCCCGCAGCCAGTTGCCCGCGTCGTGCGCGCCGACCTCGTCGGCCAAGCCTGCGGCCTTGTCGCCGCCCCACTCGACGAAGTCACCGATGTCCTCCGCCCGGTCCTCGGCCCAGTCCTCCGCCGAGTCCGGTACCCAATCCCGCCAGCCCATCTAGCCCTTTCCCCCGTTGCTCACGCCGGACTGGTCCAGCAGGTCCATCAGCGAACCGATCTTGCCGTTCGAGGTCACCGTGTCCTTGGTGTCCGACCACGTCTGCTTGATGTCCTTGGCGCCCTTCTCGAACGACTCGTCGCTGTAGTCCGGCTTGTAGACGTCAGCGCGGAAGATGTCGCCCCACTTCTTCTTCTCGATCTCGTCCTCGCTCGCGAACGGATTTCCGTACGCGGCGTTCGCGGCGACCTTGAAGGCGCCCTCGATGTACTGGTCCTCCTCCCACATCGTCCCCGCCGCGATCCCCAGGTTCGCGGCCAGCGTCGACGCGTCCTGGATCAGGGCGCGCACACCCCACTCCCAGCGCTCGCAGAAGTCCTCGAAGTCGGCCGCCAGTCCGGCGTGTCCGGTCTCCATCCCCGTCATCGACAGGTTCTCGAAGCCGGCGCCCTGCGAGGCGCCCGCCGCGTCCCCGGACTCGCGGAGCTCGGATATCGCGGCCCGCAGGCCGGACTGGATCGCCGCGACCGCTTGTGGGGAGACCTCGAGGTCGCCGTCGCCCGCCATCAGGCCACCGCTCCGCGGTCGCTGTCGCTGTCGCTGTCGCTGTCGCTGTCGGCACCCTGGCGCAGGTCGACGGCGAAGGCATCCGGGACGATCCCGGCCACCGGCGGGAACAGCATCGATCCGTCACCGTCCGCAACGTCGACGGCAACTCCCGTCGGACCGTCCGACATCGGCACGACCGCATCCAGCAGCCGGGCGCCGAGCATCGCCAGGTACGGCCAGTCCCGGCTGCCCTCTCCCCGCGCTTGTGCAAAGCGGACGAGGGCCTCCTCGTCCGTGAACGCGTACAGCCAGCGGATCCCGCCCGACACCGCCGACATCAGACCACCGGCGGCAACAAAGGGACGTTCGGCATCCGCATCGACGTCGGTCGTGGTGAGCGGCACGAGGAGGGCAGTGCGGCGGAACTCCCCCACCAAGCGCGCCGGATCCCCCCGGCCTTCACGGCAACTGGCTATCCGTTCGGTCAGTCCCATGGCGCCGTGTTCCCTCCGCATGATGCACACGCAAAGGACGAACAATATCTTGATCGCACAACCCGATCGACACCGCCGCCGGACGGTGGCACCATCACCGCGTGATCACGGACGAGACGACGAAGACGACGATCCTCCGCCGGGCCGCGGTGAACAACGCAGCGTGGTGTGACGCGGTTTGCCGTGCGCACGGGCTGACGCCCGGCCACGACGGCGAGCGCCTGTGGTTCAGCACACGGCGGACTCCGCCGATGTATCCCGATGCCGTGACCCTGGAACCGGCCCTGCCGGCCGGGAGCGTGGTCCGGGGCGTCGACACCGCCTCCCCCGGCTGCTCCGTGAAGGACAGCTTCGCCGACCTGGACCTGACCGGGGCGGGCTTCGAGGTGTTGTTCGAGGCGCAGTGGATCCATCGGCCCGCCGGGGCGCCGCTCCCCGAGGCCGAGGGGGAAGCGGCGGGGCTGGAGTGGTCCGAGGTCTCGGGTGCCGGGGAGCTGGTGGCCTGGGAGGCCGCCTTCGGCGGCGGGGAAAGCGCCGAAGGCGACGGGCTGTTCCGGCCCGGCCTGCTCGGCGAGGGGATCGTCTTCCTGGCCGGGCGCGCCGACGGCAGGATCGTCGCCGGGGCCGTCGCGAGCACCGGCGGGGGCGTGGTCGGCGTGTCCAACCTGTTCGGGGCCGCCTGGGCGGGTGTCCTCGGTGCGGTCTGCGCCCGGTGGCCGGAGCTGGACGTGGTCGGCTACGAGCGCGGGGAGGACCTGGAGGCGGCGATCCGGTGCGGCTTCGCCCCCATCGGCCCGCTGCGGGTCTGGCTTTTTGGCCCAGTGATCAACTTCGGGTGAGACTGACGCCGTGACATCGCATCAGACAAGCCGACTCATCGGCGCCCTATTCGGACTCGTCTTCGTCGTGGCGAATGCCGGAGCCCTGCCCACGGCCGCCGCCGTTCCCCTGCGCCTCCTCGCGATCGCCTCCTTCATCTGGCTGTTCATCGCACTGCGGCGGGCACGTACGTCCCCGGCCGGCGGCGTGGGCGGCGACACCCGCCCCGGTACGGCGCCGAGGATGTTCGGGCGGGGCTACGTCCTCGTGGTGGCCGCCGAGGTGGCCGCCGCGCTGGCCGGCGTCCTCGTCATCAACCTCGTGCTGCACGTCCCCCAGGCCACGGTGGCCTGGATCTCCCTGGTCGTCGGCCTGCACTTCTCCGGTCTTGCGGTCGTCTGGCGCATGCCGGCGCTCCGGCTGCTGGCGGCCACGATGGCCGCCTGCGGCGCCGCCGGTCTGGTCCTGGCCGCCTGCGGGGCCTCCCTCGCCGTCATCGCGGCCGTCGCGGGCATCGCCCCCGGCGTCCTGCTGCTCGGCTCCGTCTGGTGGAGCCTGCGCACCCCCTAGGCTCCCAGTACGACACCTGGGAGAACAACCTCCTCGCCGAGTCCCACATCCGGTACGGGGGATTTGGCGGGCTCTCGCTACGGCATGTCTCCGATACCTACATCGCGCTGTTCAGCCACTTCATCCCGTGCGGGGTATGGGAGGCGGTGTATCTGTTCGAGGGGCTGCTGAAGAACGAGTCCGAGGTGACCGTCGACATCGTGCACGGTGACTTCTGTCATCTGTGCGTCCGACACCGCGGACTGGACGAGGAACCGCACGTGGAATGCCTCCTCGGCCGCGGCGCTGATCCGCTCCGGGCTGTGCCGGGCCGCCCGCCCCTTCTCCGGGAGGCCGGCGGCCCAGTGGGCGGGGTTGCCGCAGACGGGGGCGGCGTGGTTCCGCGCGGACATGAAGGAGACCGCGCCGCCCAGCAGCTGGCCCTCGGCGGTGCCGTCGCCCGCGACGGTCAGCAGCACACGGGCGTAACCGTAGAGCCAGCAGCCGACGGCTGACGCCGTCGGCTGCCTTGGGCCGGTTCCAGAGGCTGGTGCTGACGGGGATCTACTCGGTGTGCAGCACCGAGGCGATGGTCATCCGGGCCGCCGACCGGGCCGGGACCAGGGCGCCGAGGACTGCGATCGCTACACCCGCCAGGAGCATCGCGGCCAGCTGCGGCGCGTGCCACACGTCCTTCATATACGCGGGGAAGTCGACCACCCCGACATGGTCCACGACGAGGCGGTGCGCCACGATCCCGAGCGGGATGCCGAGCAGCGCGCCGACCGCGCCCAGCCCGGCGACCGAGGTCACCGTCATCACCACCACCTGCCGGGGGGTCATCCCGATCGACTTGAGCATGCCCAGGTCCCGGCGCCGCTCGCGGGTGTTCAGCAGGACGGTGTTGAAGACACCGAGCGACGCGACGAGCGTCAGCAGCACCGTGAACACCGTCGAGAAGGTGATGACGGTGGCGGTGCCGGCGTTGCCGGAGTCCATCACCGAGGCGTGCAGGCCCGGGTCGAGCGCCGCGACCGCCTCGGCGTAGGCGCGCGCGTCGGCGCCGGGGGCGAGCCGCACCGTGTACTCGGTGGCGTGGGCGTCCGGTGCGAGTTGGGCGAAACTGTCCCAAGCGGCCTCCAGGGCCCGGGCGTTGCCCTCTATGAGCTGACCCACGACGGTCGCGGTGATCTTCCTGCCGTTCAGCTCCAGGGTGACCCGGTCACCGAGCTTCAGCCCGCGCTGAGTCAGGAACGCCGGCCCGGCCACGATCTCGCCCGCCGCGGCCGGCGCACGGCCCTTGACGATGGTGTGCTCGTACAAGGAATCGTCGCCACGGTAGAAGTCGGCGAAGACGGGCTGGGTCTGCCCGGTCATGTTCACCTGGGACAGCGCGCGGGCCCGTACCCCCTCCGCACCCGGCAGGGACCGCAGCCGTTTCTCGATCTGCAGGTCACTGAGCCGGGGCGGGGTCCGGTCGTTGCCGGACCCCCCGGTCGTCACGTGGATCCTGGCGCCTCGGTCCTCCCGCCCGACCTCGCCGTACGCCATCATGGTGCTGGTCAGTCCGGTCGACAGGGTCACCGTGGTGACCCCGAGGACGATGGCCGCCATGGTCAGCAGGGTGCGGCTGGGGCGGGCGAACGGCTGGCCCAGGCCCAGACTGACCGGGCGCGGCAGCCGGGTGGCGCCGAGCACCCGTTGGACGCGCAGCCCGCGCCCGGCCCGCGGCGCGCCGCCCGCGCTGATCGCCTGCGCGGCGGGTAGCCGGTGGGCTCGCAGGGCGGGGACCAGCGCGGCCAGCAGGACGAGGGCGGGCATGCCCACGAGGCAGGCCACGGACACCCACGGGCTGATGTCGCCGACCGAGGCCCGGCCCACGTCGATGCCGGCGAACGCGACCTTCAGGATCGGCCGGGCCAGCGCGTTGCCGGCCAGAGTGCCCAGCAAGCAGCCCACCACCGCCGGTACGGAGAGCATCGTCAGGTAGACGGCGACGACCTGGTTCGGGGTGAACCCCAGGGACTTGAGCACCCCGATGTGCCGGTACCCCGAGACGACCGCCCCGCTGACCACGTTGCCGACGATCAGGGTGGAGACGAGCAGGCCGAGGATGCCGAAGAGCGTCATGAACGGGAGGTAGGAGTCGGCCAGCGCGGAGAAGGCCTGCTTGAGGGTGAGGTAGGTCTGTGCGCCGGTCAGCGATTCCTCGGGCAGCCCTGCGGTGGCCCCGGCCAGCCCGGCGCTCAGCTGGGCCTCCGTCGAGGAGTCCGTGAAGCGGTAGAGCATCTGGGCGGAGGACGGGTGCAGTGCGGCCATCTGCCCGGGTGAGACCCAGGCGCTCGCCGACTTGCTCATGCTGGCGGCGAATCCGACGACGGTCAGCGTCGCTCCGCCGGGGGTCTCCAGCTTGGTGCCCAGCAGCTCCGGGCCGGGGGAGCCTTGGACGGACCAGTTGACGACGATCTCGCCGGGCGCGGTGGCCCAGTGGCCTTCCAGCAGCTCGATCCGGTCCACGGGGCCCGCCGGATCGGCCCGGCCCACCACCGTGAGGGTGCCGCCCGGCATCCAGAGCCAGTCCTTGGGGATGTCGACGACGGCCTGCCCGAAGGGCCCGGCCGCGGCCTCCACCCCAGGCTGCCGGGCGGTCCGCGCCAGCTGCTCCTGCGAGACCTTCGTGGTGTCGAAAGTCGCCACCGTATGGGCACCGCGCTGTTCGGCGTACGCCTTCTCGAAGGGGCCCGAGGCGGCGGCAAGCAGCCCCAGCGCGAGCAGGACGGTCGTGGTGGAGCAGAGCACGACGAGCCCGATGACGAAGGTCTGCAGCCGACGGCGCTTCACGGCCGCGCGCGAGGCTCTCCATACGGCGCTCACGCGGTCGCCTCCAGCGTGCTTTCGCGGGCGACCCGGCCGTCGGCGACTTCGATGAGCCGGCTGGCGCAGCGGGTGGCCAGCTGCGGGTCGTGGGTGACGATCAACAGGGTCTGGCCGATCTGGTTGAGGTCGATCAGCAGGTCCATCACCTGCTCGCCCGACCGGCTGTCGAGGGCGCCGGTCGGCTCGTCGGCAAGGAGCAGGGCCGGGC
This sequence comes from Streptomyces sp. NPDC040545, assembly GCF_055595065.1. Taxonomy (NCBI): domain Bacteria; kingdom Bacillati; phylum Actinomycetota; class Actinomycetes; order Kitasatosporales; family Streptomycetaceae; genus Streptomyces; species Streptomyces sp. NPDC040545. Next base: position 31,047 of record NZ_JBVIWA010000002.1, on the reverse strand, counting down.
GGTTCATCAATGCCCGTGCTACGGCGACGCGTTGACGCTCGCCGCCGCTGAGCGTCGCCGGATAGTTGTTCCGGCGCTCGGCGACACCGAGTTCGTCCAGGAGCTCCAGGGCACGGCGGCGCGCCTGCCGGGCCGGGGTGCCGGTCAGCTGCGCGGCCAGCGCCACATTGTCCAGGACGGGCAGATCGTCGATGAGGTTGAAGAACTGGAAGATCATGCCGACGTTCCGCCGCCGGAACAGCGCCAAGCCGGTCTCGTTCAGCTTCCCGAGGTCGTGGCCCTGCACCTCGACCGTGCCCGAGGTCGGCCGGTCCAGGCCGGCCACCATGTTGAGCAAGGTGGACTTCCCGCAGCCGGAGGGGCCCATCACGGCGACCGCGTCGCCCGCCCGGATCTCCAGCGAAAGGCCGTCCAGGGCCTTCGCGTCGCCGTACTCCTTGTGCACGCCGTCCAGCCGCACCACCACTTGCCGGGCACTGTCGTGATCAGTTGTCATGGCTCGAACTTAGGCCGGGGCCGATGACGGGGCGTCACCCCCCGGATGTATCCGTCCGGGCAGGTCATCCCGGGGATGTACAGAGCTGCATCCGGCGGCCGATGCGGGGCGCGTCGTGCACCTGCGAAGATGATCTGGTGGAATCCTGGACGATCTGGCTGGTCATCGCCCTGCTGGCGGCAGTTGGCGCCGCCGGGTGGCTGGGCGTGGTGGCGGTGCGGGCGCGGCGGCGGCACCGGGCGGCCATCGAGGAGCGCGGCTGGCTGCTGGAGCGGGAGCGCGAGAGCGCGACGCGGGCGGCGGTCGACGCCGAGCGGGCCAGGATCGCCGCCGAGCTCCACGACATCGTCAGCCACAACGTGAGCCTCATGGTGGTCCAGGCCGGGGCCGCTCGCGAGGTGCTGGCCACGATGCCCGAGGAGGCGGCGGCGGCGATGAGCGCCGTCGAGACCGCGGGCCGGAACACGATGACCGAGCTGCGGCACCTGCTCGGCCTGCTCGCACCCGCGCAGAACGGCGACGACGAGCCCTACGACATCGACCTGTCACCGCAGCCGAGCCTGAGCCGGCTCGGCCCGCTGGTCGACCGGATCGCCTTTGCCGGCCTGCCCGTCGAGATGCGCATCTCGGGCGAGCCGCGCCCGCTGCCGACCGGGGTCGACGTCACCGCCTATCGGATCATTCAGGAGGCTCTGACCAATGCCCTCAAACACGGGGATGGAGCGAAAGCCGAGGTGACGGTGCGATACGCGGACCACTACCTGCGGGTCGAGGTGCTGAACAGCGGACCGAGCGTTCTGTCGGGCAGCCGGCCCGCGCGGAAGGAGCTGGCCCCGCGCAGGGCGGACGGAACAGGACGCGGGCTGCTCGGCCTGCGGGAGCGGGTCGCCGTCTACGGCGGCGACCTGGATGCCCGCCGTCGCCTCGGCGGCGGCTACCGCGTCCGCGCCCGGATCCCGCTGGACCGGCCATGACGACGCACACCGAGCGCGCCCCGCGCGTCGTGATCGCCGACGACCAGGAGCTGGTCCGCACCGGCTTCCGCCTGATCCTGACCGCCCGCGGCGTCGACGTGGTGGGCGAAGCCGGTGACGGGGCCGAGGCCGTGGCCGCCGTGCGGAGGCTGCAGCCTGACGTCGTCCTGATGGACATCCGTATGCCCACCATGGACGGCCTGGAAGCCGCCCGCAGCATACTCGCGCAGTCCCCGGACTGCCGGGTGATCATGCTGACCACCTTCGACCTCGACCACTACGTCTACGCCGCCCTCGCCGCCGGAGCCAGCGGATTCCTGCTCAAGGACGTCACCCCCGCGCATCTGGCCGCCGCCGTACGCCTGGTCAACACCGGTGACGCCCTACTCGCACCCTCCATTACCCGCCGCCTGGTGGAGCGCTTCGCCTCCAACGCCCCCAGAACCGTTTCGCGCCTCGCAACCCCGGCCGTCCACCGAGACCTGGCCGTACTGACGCCGCGCGAGCGCGAGGTGCTGACGCTTATGGGCCGGGGTCTTTCGAATACCGAACTGGCGCAAAAACTGACGCTCAGTGAGGCGACGGTGAAGACCCACGTCGCCCGGATCTTCGCCAAACTGACCCTGCGCGACCGGGCCCAGGCCGTCGTCCTCGCCTACGAGACAGGACTCGTCTCACCGGGCGAGTCCGCTGACACCACCGATCCCTGCCGATAGCCCGCAATGTGGAGATCAAGTACAAATCAGCCAGAGCATGCAGTTTGGTGTCACATGAGGTGACAACGGCTCGGCTCGGTGCCCTGTTCGGAAACGGTCGTCTACGGAACATGATCAACACTAGGCGACGCGCCGTCGAAATCACGTTCCAACCGGCCCGAGCTCCGCACCGCGCTCAAGGGGCCCCGCAAGGGCGACGAGTTCACCATCACCAAACTCGACCGGCTCGGCCGCTCCATCCGCCACCTGTAGGAGATCGCCGACTCGCTCGCGGAGCGCGACGTCCGGTTCGAACAGGCCCCCATCCCCGCACAGCTGCCGCCGCTGCCCGACGACTCCACATTCACCGACCTCGGCCCGGCCGCCCATCTCCAGGGCCTGGCCGACCTGCTCAGCGCAGGCGCCAAGGCGGATCAAGAAGAGAACTGACCGCCGTCATGCCTGTTGCCTATTTCTGCCGTACTCCGGCTGGCCTCCTGGTGGGGGTTGCGGCCGACAGCCACGGAGATCCCGAGGGTCGGCGCCTTGGAGAGGTGGAGATCGAACCGACGCCTTTCCCCCTCACCTCCCAGCCAGACCAGATTCGCGCCCAGCACCCGCTGGAGGCCGTACGTGGTGGATCGCCACGGCAGGCCGGGTGCGGGGCGCAGACGTGCGGTGACGGCTCTGCCGTCGAAACCCACTCGCGCGCGAGCCGTCTGCGCCACGCGGGCGGTCCCGTCGAAGTCCTGCACCACCTGTCGTCTCCTCGTCTCCCTGTACGACGCCTCGGCAGCCGGCGTGGGCGGCGCCGCTGTCCTCATCTCCGGCGGTCGGCGGCCCGGAGCAGTGACTCGTCGGCGATGGCGGCCACCGCGGCCGGCTCCACCCGGGCCAGGACCTCGATGACCGAGGGCCAGTCACCCCGCTCCAGTGCCGGTACGACCAGTCGGCGCGCATCGGGGTCCTGAGCGTGGACTGCCACGACGGCCAGGGCCCGTGCCCGCCAGGTGGACCGGTGGATCGAGTAGGCCACCGCCTCGGCCTGGCCCGTCGATCCCGCCAGGGCCAGGGCGGAAACGACTTCGGCCAGCACCTCCGCACAGAGTTCCGGATCGCCGAGCGTACGGGCGAGGGCCTCTGCCCGCTCGAGGTCGCCTGCCCCCGCCAACCCCTCGGCCACGACCGCCCGCGCTTCGTGGCGCAGCGCGGGCGTGCGGATCGACCGGGTCCAGGCCTCGGCCCGGTCGGCCGCACCCACTCGGGCCCACGCCTCGCCCACCGCGAGGACAGCTGCGGCATCCACCAGTTGCTCGCCGTCCGTGACCAGCTCGCCCACCGTGTTGATCATGTCTACGTCGCCCGCACGAGCGGCGGCATCCGCGACCGCCGCCAGGGCTCCGGCCCGGTGACCGGGGTCCTCGATGGAGCGTGCCAGACGCAGGGCACGGACGCGGTCGCCGTACTGCGCACATGCCCGCGCAGCCGCCGCCGTCGCCACGGCCCGGTGGGCCTTGTCGCGCACCGACTTCAACAAGGCCTCTGCCCGCTCGTGTTCTCCGACACCGGCCACTGTCCGGAGCAGGGGCTGCAGCGTCGGGGTGTCGCTCAGCGGACTCGTCTTCGACCGGGACTCGTCCCGCCCCGCCCGGAGCGCTGTCCGGGCGGCGCTCTCACGCCGTGCCACCCCTTCGAGCCGCTCGATCCATGCGAGGGTCCTGTCGCGATCGCCGACGGCTGCGGCCGCGCGGATCAGGACGGGTATGGCGGGCGCTGTCCACTCGTCGTGCCCCGTCTCGACCTGCTCTGCCCGGTCGAGGAATTCGAGCGTCCACGGGTGATCGCCGGAATCGGCCGCGGCCTGCGCCAGCATGGCCCAGGCGAGCAGACGGGCATGCGGGTAAGGAATCGTTTCCGCAAGAGCCCGGGCCTGTTCGTGCTCGCCGTTCCGGGCGCGGACCTGCGCGAGCATCCCTGCCGCCTCGGCCCGCGAAGGCCTATGCTCCATCGCTTCGACCAGCACCAGGGCGGCGGTGTGATCGCCGCCGGCGGCGGTTTCGCGTACGACGGCGAGCCACGCCGGCGCTTGCTCAGCGGGTCCGTGAAGCAGGCGGACGACGTCCAACGCCCGCTGAAGGTCCGGCACACGAGCCAGCACCGCTGCCAAGTCGACCACATCAGCAGGGCGTTCGCGGCCAGCCGGGCGAACCCCCGCGGCAGCGCGAGCGAGAGTGGCCAGGTCCGCGGCGCACGGCGAGGAGCGGGCGATTCCCGCATCCGCCGCAGGGCCGGATCCCATGCCCGCCGCCCTGACCACTGCCCTCATGACCCGCACGTCCCGGCTGACCACGCGCCCCCCGCCACTTCCCGGTGACCACCGGGCCCCATGCTACGGCGGAGACGGCGCGCCCCGTTTCCCGCCGTAGCATCAGGTGTCCCGTCGACCCCCGGTCGCCTAGGGGGCCAGGTCCAGCTGCGGCACGTCGGTGCGTTCGATGCCGAAGACCTGCGCGTACAGCGACAGTTCGGCCTCCAGCGCGCGGATCATGGTGTCGGCCCGCCGGAAGCCGTGGCCCTCGCCCTCGAAGGTCACGTACGCGTGCGGTACCGGCCGGCCCCGCAGGGCGTCGAGCAGCCGCTCCGCCTGGGCCGGCGGGCAGACCGGGTCCTCCAGTCCCTGGAGGAGGACGAACGGCGCCGTGATCCCCTCGGCACGGGCCACCGGGGAACGCTCGCGGTTGAGTACGGCCAGGGTCTGCGGCGGCCCGGCCAGGCTCTCGACGTAGCGGGATTCCAGGTCGTGGGTCTCCCCGGCGAACCCCAGCAGGTCCAGCACCGGGTAGATGATCGCGGCGCACGCGTACAGGTCGGTGGCCGCCAGCGAGGCCGCCGCCGTCCAGCCGCCCGCGCTGCCGCCCCGGATCGCGAGCCGGGCGGGGTCGGCGGTGCCCTCGGCGGCCAGCGCGCGGGCGACCGCCGCGCAGTCCTCCACGTCCACCACGCCCCACTGCTCGCGCAGCCGCTCCCGGTAGGCGCGGCCGTAGCCGGTGGACCCGCCGTAGTTCACCTCGGCCACGCCGATGCCGCGCGAGGTGAAGTAGGCGATGTGCAGGTCGAGTACGGGCGGCACATGGTCGGTGGGTCCGCCGTGCGCCCAGATCACGTACGGGGGCAGTTCGTCGGCGGCGGCCCGGCAGGCCGGGTGGTGCGGCGGGTAGACGTGCGCGTGGATGCGGCGGTTGTCGGGGCCGAGGAAGGTGCGGCTCTGCGGCTCCGGGTAGTAGGCCGGGTCCACGGGGTCCGGGCGCTGTCCGCCGACCGCACGGGCGTGCCCGGTGGCGGTGTCCAGCTCGACCACCTCGTACGCGCTGCGCGGGCTGGCGGCGACCCCGTAGACCCGGGTGCCGTGCACGGCGAGGGTCGGCTGCCAGGCGGTCCACGGCCCGGCGGCGTCCACCAGGTCGCCGCTCTCCGGGTCGAGGACGCCGAGCACGGGGGAGCCCTGCCCGTGCAGGACGGCGACGAGCCCGGCCCCCGGGCCCGCCGGGTGCGGGGTGTCTCCGGGGAGCGGTGCGAGCCAGCGCAGCCCCGGCTTCCACAGCGGGCCGCCGAACTCCTCCTCCCGCGGGCAGAGGTTGATCGCCCAGCCGGTCCGCGGGTCGACGCTGTACGGGTTCCACCAGCCGCCGCGGTCGCTGACCGCGAGGAGGGTCCCCTCGGCCGTCCACTCGACCTGGGCGACGGCCTCGTCGGGGCCCCCGAGCACGGTCCGGGCGTGGGCGAGCTCCCCGTCCCCGGTGACCTCGGCCACCCTCAGCTCGGTACCGTCCCACGGCATCTGCGGGTGGTCCCACGCGAGCCAGGCGGCCCGCCGGCCGTCCGGGGAGAGCCGGGGCCCGGTGGTGAACCGGTACCGGTCGTGCGTCAGCTCCCGCACCGCGCCGCGGTTCCCGGCCGCCGAGCCGTCCAGCGGTACGGCGGCCAGTACCCGGCGCACATCGGTCGGCGCGGGTCCGGTGAACTCCTCCAGCACGCACCACACTTCGCCGCCGCGCAGCACCGGGTCGGCCCAGCGCAGCCCGCCGCCGGTCCGGGAGACCGGGGTCAGGGGCCGCGGCTCGGGGCCTCCGGGGGCGTCGGGCTCGTACGCGTACAGCCGCTGGTCGGCGAAGTGGACGAAGACCAGTAGGGGTCCGCCGGCGGGCCGTTCCATCCCGGCCCAGGGCAGGCCTCCGTACTCGGTGACGCGGCTGCGCACGTTCCACGGGGCGGGCAGTTCGGTGATATCGGGCTCGCCGTCGGCGAGGCGGCGGCGCACCAGGGTGCGGCGGCCGGCTTCCTCGGGCCGGGGTTCGGTCCACCACACCTCGGGTCCGACCGTGCCGAGGTACTCGGGCCGCCCGTCGAGGGAGGCGGCGAGGCCCGCGTCGATGGGTGAGGGCCAGCTGCCGTAGGGCCGGGTCGCCGCCGTCATCACCGGGCCCCGCTCACAGGGTCCGCAGTGCGCGGTCGAGGACGCGGACGCCGAAGTGCAGGGCTTCGACGGGCACCCGCTCGTCCACTCCGTGGAAGAGGGCCCAGTAGTCGAAGCCGGGCGGCAGCTTCAGCGGGGAGAAGCCGTAGCCGGTGATGCCGAGGCGGGAGAACTGCTTGGCGTCGGTGCCGCCCGCCATGCAGAAGGGGACCACGTGTCCGGCCGGGTCGAACCGCTCGACGGACTCGCGCAGGATCCCGAACGTCCGGCCGTCCACAGGGGCCTGGAGGGCGACCTCCCGGTGGTGGAACTCCCACCGCACGTCGGGGCCGGTGAGGGCGTCGAGGGTGGCGGCGAACTCGGCCTCGCCGCCGGGCACGGTCCGGCCGTCGACGTAGGCGGTGGCGTGCTCGGGGATGACGTTGAGCTTGTAACCGGCGCTGAGCATGGTCGGGTTGGCGCTGTTGCGCACGGTGGCGCGGACCAGGGCGCCGGCCGGTCCGAGTGCGCCCAGGAGCTCGTCGACGTCGAGGCCCGGCCGCCGGGGGTCCACCGACAGGCCCTGCAGGGAGGCGAGTTCGGTGATGCAGGCGGTGACGGTGTCGGTGAGCCGGACCGGCCATTCGTACTCGCCGATCCGCGCGACGGCGGCGGCGAGCCGGCTGACGGCGTTGGCCCTGTTGGGCTTGGAGCCGTGGCCGGCGGTGCCGTGCGCGGTCAGCTTCAGCCAGGCGGTGCCCCGCTCCCCCGCCGCGATCGGGTAGAGGGCGCGGCCGCCGGGGCCGCCGTGCACGGTGAAGGCCCCGGACTCGCTGACGCCCTCGGTGCAGCCTTCGAAGAGGTGCGGGTGGCGGGCGGCGAGGAAGCCGGAGCCGTCGACGGCGCTGTCCTCCTCGTCGGCGGTGTAAGCGAGCACGATGTCCCGGCGCGGCTTGACTCCGGCGCGCGCCCAGGCCCGTACGACGGCCAGCACCATCGCGTCCATGTTCTTCATGTCGACGGCGCCGCGCCCCCAGACCACGCCGTCCCGCACCTCGCCGGAGAAGGGGTCCACGCTCCAGTCGGCGGCCTCGGCCGGGACCACGTCGAGGTGGCCGTGGACGAGGAGGGCCTCGGCGGAGGGGTCGGTGCCCTCGATCCGGGCGACCACGTTGGTGCGGCCGGGGGTGCGCTCCAGCAGGAGCGGCTCCAGGCCGGCGGCGGCGAGCCGCTCGGCGACGTACTCGGCGGCGGGGCGTTCGCGGCAGTCGCCGCCGCCCCGGTTGGTGGTGTCGATCCGGATGAGGCCGGAGGTGAACTCGACAGCCTCGCCGAGAGCCACCTCGTCGACCACGTCCACCACGCCCACCACGCTCGCCGTGCCCGCCCCGCCCGCGGTGTCCACCGGGTCCGCGGTGTCGACGGCGCCGGCGCCCGCGCCCGCGGGGATCTCGGCGTTGATTGCGCACATGTCAGCCATACTGCTCCTCCACGGCCGCCGAGACGACCGTCGTGACCGCTTTGAAGGCCCGGATCCCCTCGTACATGGTTTCGCTGGTGTACGCGACCTTGCGCTCCCCGGACCGTTCCACGCCGGGGACCACCGTCGCGGACATGGCCAGGTGCGCGGCGTCGAACTCCAGCTCCACGGTGAAGGGGCCGCCGCGGACCGGATCGTGGCGCACGGCCAGGGCGGTGGCCTCCTTGGCCGCGGCCCGGATGTCGGCGGCGGTACGGGCCGGGGTGCGGCACACGGCGGCGTAGCGCGAGACGTGGTCCTTGACGGCGACGGTCGCGGCTCCGGGGGCGTATCCGGCGGCGTCGACGCAGGTGAGGTCGTCACCGGTGACCAGGATGACGGGGACCCCGTACTCGGCGACGACGTGTGCGTTGAGCAGCCCCTCGCTGGCGCGCGTCCCGTTGACCCAGACTCCGGTGATGGAGTTGGCGAGGTAGGTGTGGGCGAGGACCCCCTCGGAGCCGGCTCCGGTGTGGTAGCCGACGAAGGCGATCCCGTCGACGTCGCCGTGCTGGACGCCCTCGACCATGGAGAGGGTCTTGTGGCGGCCGGTGATCATTTCGGCGCGGGCGTCGAGCTTCTCCAGGAGCAGGTTGCGCATGGTCCAGTGCGCCTCGTTGATGAGGACCTGGTCGGCTCCGCCGTCGTAGAAACCGAGTACGGCGGCGTTGACGTCGGAGGTGAACATCGCGCGGCAGCGTTCCCACTGCGGGGTTCCGGGCAGCACGTCCGCGGGCCAGGTGACGCCGGTGGCGCCTTCCATGTCGGCGGAGATGAGGATCTTCATCGGGCCCCCGGGCGGTCGGTTGCGCTCAGGGGGCCACCCTAGCCGCCGGGGCCCCCGGTGGCCGTGGGGCTCACGCTCCGGCGCGGCGCGCGGTGGGTGACCCTCGGCACGCGGCCCCTCGGCACGCGGCCCGTCGGCACCCGACGCCTCGGCCCCGGCCGCCGGCCCGTCGGCCCGGGGGCTGAGGCCCTTCGGCCCGGGAGCTGCGGCCCGCGGACGCGCCCGGTTCACCCGATCCGGTGAGGCCGCTGTCCCGGCCTCACCGTCAACGCCGTTGCTCAGCGCTCCACTTCGGTGGCCAGGTTCTCCAGCACGGAGTCGTAGATCCGGCCGAGGCCCTTGGGCGCGAAGGTCCGCTCGAAGAAGCCGCCGATGCCGCCGGCGCCGTTCCAGACGGTGGTGACCACGGCCTTGGACTTGCCCTCACCGGCCGGGGTGACCCGCCAGGTGGTGACCATGGAGGAGTTGCGGTCCTTCTCCACCAGCTCGCCGTCGGTGGGCTCGCTGACCTCCAGCAGGCAGTCGCGCACGCGCTTGCTGGTGGCCTGGAGCTTCCAGTGCACCAGGGTGCCCTCGCCGTCGCCGCCCTCGCGCACCTCGTACTCGCTGAAGTGCTCGGGCAGCAGCTTCTTGCGGGTCCCGGTGTAGTCCGCCAGCGCGTCGAACACGGTCTCCGCGTCAGCCGCGATGATCCGCTCCGTGGTGGCCTCGACCTGCGCCATAGCTGTTCCTCCAGCAGTTGTGATCGCTCGTCACGGCGAAGCCAACCACCTTCGGGGCGGTGACCCAAATCCGGATCGGACGTGGCAGCGGAGGCGGACCGGGAGGGTGTCCCCGGGCAGCTCCTCCAGCCACCTGGTCGTGACGGTGGCCGGGGCCCGGCCTCGCGGCCCCGGCGCGATCGAAGGAAATCCGGTCCGCACGATCATGGGAACATTTGTTCTATTCTCGGGCCCCGAGCTACCGAGGGAGGCGCATCATGCGCTGGGAGAACCTGACCGAGGGGTCCGCGGGGCCGGCCGCGCTCTTCGGGGCCGACGCCGTCGTGACCCGGACCATCGACGCCCCCGAGTTCCGGGGGATCACCTTCCACGAGGTACGCGCCCGGTCGATCGTCAACCGGGTGCCCGGCGCCTCGCGCATGCCGTTCGAATGGACCGTGAACCCCTACAGGGGTTGCAGCCACGCCTGCGTGTACTGCTTCGCCCGCAAGACGCACAGCTACCTCGACCTCGACACCGGCATCGGCTTCGACTCGCAGATCGTCGTCAAGACCAACGCCCCCGACCTGCTGCGCCGCGAGCTCACCTCGCCCCGCTGGACCGGCGCGCACATCGCCATGGGCACCAACGTCGACTGCTACCAGCGCGCCGAGGGCCGCTACCGGCTCATGCCCGGGATCATCGAGGCCCTGCGCGACCGTGCCAACCCCTTCTCGATCCTCACCAAGGGCACGCTCATCCTGCGCGACCTCCCCCTGCTCCGGGAGGCCGCCGAGGTCACCGAGGTCGGCATCTCGGTCTCGGTCGGCTTCACCGACACCGGGCTCTGGCGGACCGTCGAGCCCGGCACCCCCTCCCCCGCCGCCCGGCTGGGCGCCGTACGGACGCTCACCGACGCCGGGATCGAGTGCGGGGTGCTGATGGCCCCGGTGATCCCCTTCCTCGGGGACTCGCCGGAGCAGCTGCGGGCGACCGTACGGGCCGTGGCCGGGGCCGGCGCGACCTCCGTGACACCCCTGGTACTCCATCTGCGGCCCGGGGCGCGCGAGTGGTTCATGGCCTGGCTGGCCGCCCACCACTCCCACCTGGTCCCCCGGTACGAGCGGATGTACGCGGGCGGGTCGTACGCGCCCACCTGGTACCAGCGCCGGATCACCCGCCAAGTCCACGAACTGGCGGCCGAATTCGGCATCGGCCCGGCCCGCCGGGGCGAGGTCCGCAAGATCGTCGCACCTGAGCGTCCGGACGGCTCCGCGCCCGCCGAAGCCACGCAGCTCAGCCTCCTGTGACGGCAGGCGCCGCCTGAACGGTCATCACATCGGGCCAATCGGCGGCCCAATCCCGCCTTCCAGGCGTGGTTTCCGGGACGATTCCGCCCAGAACCCTCGGCTGGGAGGCCCCATGCTCCACCCCTTGAAGAAGCGCGCCGCTGTCCTGCTGTCGATCTCCACCGTTGCCGCCACCGTCGCCGCCGCCCTCGCGAGCCCGGTCACGGCCGCGCCCGCCGCCCCGGCCGATCCCGCCGCCCCGGCGCGGGCCGCGCTGCGCTGGAGCGGCTGCTCCACTCCGCGGTACCCCACGCTGCAGTGCGCGTCCCTCAAGGTGCCCCTCGACCACGCACGGCCGGACGGCCGGCAGATCACCCTCGCCCTGACCCGGGTCCCCCACACCGGCCCCACCTCCCAGGGTCCGCTGCTGGTCAACCCCGGCGGGCCGGGCGGCAGCGGCCGCAGCCTGGCCGGTTACATCGCCTCCGCCCTGCCCAAGGAGGTGGCCGCCCAGTACGACGTGATCGGCTTCGACCCCCGGGGCGTCGGCAAGAGCGAGCCCGCCCTGGACTGCGCGGCCGGGCACTTCAAGCCCGCCCGGCCGGACTCCGTCCCCATGGACGAGGCCACCGAGCAGGCCAACCTGGACCGGGTGCGCTCCTTCGCCGAGTCCTGCGGGGCCAAGCACGCGGACGTGCTGCCGTACATCGACACCGTCTCGGCCGCCCGGGACATCGAGGCGCTGCGGGGCGCCCTGGGCGCGGAGCGGATCAGCTACTTCGGCTACTCGTACGGGACCTACCTGGGGGCGGTGTACGCCAAGCTCCACCCGGGCCGCGTGCACCGGCTCGTCCTGGACTCCGTGGTCGACCCGGGCGGGGTCTGGTACGAGGACAACCTCGCCCAGGACCTCGCCTTCGACGCCCGCCACAAGGCCTTCCTCGCCTGGGTGGCCCGGTACGACGCCACCTACAAGCTCGGCACCGACCCGGCCTCGGTCGAGGAGGCCTGGTACGCGATGCGCGACGCGCTGCGCGAGAGTCCGGCGGGAGGCAAGGTGGGCCCGGCGGAGCTGGAGGACACCTTCATGCCGGGCGGGTACTACAACGGCTACTGGCCGCACCTGGCCGAGGCCTTCGCCGCGTACGCGGTGGCCAAGGACCCGAAGCCGCTGGTGGCCGCCTACGAGCGGTTCGGCGCGGTGGAGCCCTCCGCGGGCAACGGCTACAGCGTCTACACGGCGGTCCAGTGCCGGGACTCGGCCTGGCCGAAGGACTGGAACCAGTGGCGCGCGGACATGTGGCGCACCCACACCAAGGCGCCGTTCATGACCTGGAACAACGCCTGGTACAACGCCCCCTGTGCTTTCTGGCCGACGGAACCGCTGCAGGCGCCGGACGTGACCAACGCGGATCTCCCGCCCGCCCTCCTGCTCCAGGCGACGGACGACGCGGCGACCCCCTTCGAGGGGGCGCTCAGCATGCGGGAGAAGCTGTCCGGTTCGGCCCTGGTGGTGGAGGAGGGCGGCGGCAACCACGGCATCGCCCTGAGCGGCAACAAGTGCCTGGACGAGAAGGTCTCGGCCTATCTGACGACGGGCAGGGCCGCGGACGCCACCTGTCCCGCCCAGGCGGCCCCGAAGCCGACCACGGCGACCCGCGCCGTGCCCGCCTCCGCGGGCGGCGCGGCCCTGCACGGCCTGCTCGGCTTCCGGGGGTAGGCCTCGAATCGCAGCCTTTTATGCCCTTTTGACCTGATTCCGTCCGTCCCGTCCCCAACGCCCGTGTGAACGCGGACGGGACGGGCGGACATGGGCTAAGGTCCAGCGGTGAAGAAGCTGATACCCCCCTTCGCCCGACGTGCGGCCACAGCGGCCCCGGGCCCCTCGACCGCCGGCACCTCGACCCCCGCCGCCGCTTCCGCCGCCGGCGCCCGACTCGGCTGGCTGGACGCGCTGCGCGGCATCGCCGCCCTGGTCGTGGTCATGCAGCACTTCGAGATTCTGCGGCTGCTCCCCTTCGGCGGGATGGTCTGGCGGAACTTCGACCTGGGCCTCTTCGGGGTCATGCTCTTCTTCATCGTCAGCGGTTACATCATCCCGGCCTCCCTGGAGCGCCGGGGCGACGTCCGCGGCTTCTGGATCGGCCGGCTCTTCCGCATCTACCCGGCCGTCATCGTCGCCTTCATCGTCTCGATCCTGATGCTCCCGCCCGAGAACGGCTCGATCGCGCTGCTGCGCACCAACGACGACCTCGCCTCGCTCGTCGCGAACGGCCTGATGCTCCAGGACATGCTCGGTGTCGTCAACGGCATGAACGTCACCTGGACGCTCTGCTTCGAGATGGTCTTCTACTTCCTCGTCACGGCCCTGTTCACCCGGAATCTGCACCGGCACAGCGCGCCGATCGCCATCGTCTTCGCCGGTGCCGCGCTGGTGATCGGCACCGCCCTCGCCCCCGCGCTGCTGCTGCGGGAGTTCGTCACGGTCCGCCAGCTCCTGATGATCGTCACGCCGCTCATCCTCGTGGGCTTCTGGTGCGTGCTCGGCGGCAACCGCAGGGCGACCTCGGCGGGGGCACTGCTGCTCGGCACGATCGGCCTGGTGCTGGCCATCCTCAACGGCCGGGCCGTCGCGTTCGAGACCTTGATGATCTTCGCGACCATGTTCGCCGGCACCGTCGTGTACCGGGCGCAGCACGGCACGATCCGCCGGGTTCCGGCGCTGCTCGCCTGCGGCTTCGTACTCGTCGCGGGCGTGCTCGTCGGATGGCTCTACAACCGGAACGGGATCCAGGACCACACCTGGACCTCCGGCTGGAAGGCCTGGTCACTGTCGTACCTCGCGGCCTGGGTCCTGTTCGGCATCTTCTTCCTGCTGCGGGGGCGGCGCTTCCCGAAGCAGATGACCTGGCTCGGTGCGGTCAGCTTCTCGATGTACCTGCTGCACATCCCGCTGCTGCACACGATCGCCAAGCCGCTGGGGGTCCCGCCGCTGCCGGAGTCCCCGCTCGGAAAGATCGCCTGGACGGGGATCTTCCTCAGCACGCTGATGGTCGCGAGCTGGCTGATGTACCGCCTGGTCGAGCTGCCCGCGCAGCGCCTGGGCCGACGGGTCCAGCGGGCGGCGCAGCGCCGTCGGCCGGGCGCCGCCGCGGTCGCGCCCGCCGCGCCCGCCGCGCCCGCCGCGGTCCCGCACCAGGGGCCGGAGGCCGGGTCGGACGGTCAGGCGGCCGTCCGGGCGTCGGACGAGAGGGCTTCGGTCTCCGGCTGAGGAGGCGGGCAGTCGTGACTCCAGGGGGTGTCTTGCCGATCAGGCCGGACACCCCCTGGTGCTGTGGACGGCTCATGCCGCCGGTCGCCTCAGCACGGCCTGCGCAGCTTGTTCAGGGCCGCCGTCGCCGCGACCGCGAGGCGGGGGTGGGACTGGGCGCGGACGAGCAGTTCGCGGGCACGGGGGTCGCCGAGGGTGCCGAGCCCCTCGACGCAGGCCAGGGCCACCCGCCAGTACGGCTCGTGCGGGGACAGCAGCCGCGACAGGGTGGCCATCAGGGCCGGTACGGACTCGGGGGCGCGCAGGGCGGTGAGCAGCCGCACGGGCTGCAGGGCGTAGGCCGTGCGCAGGCCGTTGGTGGCGAGGGCCGCCGCCGCGCGGGCGGTGCGCGGGTCGTCCAGGACGGCCAGCGCCTCCGCGGCGGCGGCGCAGCGCGCCGGCTCCCGGTGGTTGAGGAGCAGGACGAGGGATTCGAAGGCGCGGCGGTCCCCGGCGAGGCCCAGCCGGTACGCGGCCAGTTCGCGGGCCCACAGGGGCAGTCCGGCCGAAGTGAGGGAAGCGGCCAGGGCGTCGGGGGCGGCCGCGAGCAGCACTTGGTACTCGGGTGACGGTCCCGCTTCCGCCCGCAGGCGCTCCAGCACGTCGTTCACCCGGCCACCCTAGGGGGACACAGCGGTCGCCGCGCCGGGTTTCCGGACATCAGCGACAGCCGGTTGATCGATGATCGATGATCGGTACATTTCGGCGGTACAGGTCACATCTCCCAGCTCTGGCGGACCAGTTACCGGCGGGTTACTGTCGTTGCAACACGTACGAGGGCGGCCTGGTGACGCAGCCGCCTCGTGCCGGTCGGTTCATTTCTCCACGGTGTGACCCCGGGACAGGGTTCCGCCGTTTCCGCCCCGGGGACTCGCTCCCCGCGGGCTCCTCTCCTCGGGCCCGCTCACCCCGGGTCCTTCACCGCACGGCTCTTCCGTACGGCATCCGCGCGCGCCGTGCGCCGCGCGCCCCTCAGTCGTCACCCTCTTCCACTGGAGTCCCTCGATGGACCGTCAGTCCAGTCAGTCCACCCTCCAGACCATCGCCGTCGTCGGCCTCGGCACGATGGGCACCGGCATCGCCGAGGTCCTCGCCCGGGCCGGCCGCGAGGTCATCGGCATCGACATCAGCGAGGCCGCCGCCCACCGGGCCGCGACCGCCCTCGCCGCCGCCACCGCGCGCTCCGTCGCCCGGGAGCGGCTCACCGAGCAGGAGCGGGCCGACGTGCTCGCCCGCTTCCGCACCTTCACCGACCTGGGCGCCGCCGCCGAGGCCGATCTGGTCATCGAGGTCGTCCCCGAGTCGTACGAGATCAAGCAGCAGGTGTTCCGCGAGCTCGACGCGATCGTGCGGCCTGACACCATCCTGGCCACCGGCACCAACGCCCTGTCGGTGACGCGCCTGGCCGCCGAGTCCCTGCGCCCCGAGCGCGTGCTGGGCCTGCACTTCTTCAACCCGGCCCCGGCGATGAAGCTGGTCGAGATCGTCTCCTGCGTCCTGACCGCCCCGCCGGCCGTCGAGGCGGTCACCGAACTGGCCCGCGAGCTCGGCAAGGAGCCCGTTCCGGTCGGCGACCGGCCCGGCTTCGTCGCCGACGGCCTGCTGTTCGGCTACCTCAACCAGGCCGCCGCCATGTACGAGGCGCGGTACGCCTCCCGCGAGGACATCGACGCGGCGATGCGGCTGGGCTGCGGGCTGCCCATGGGCCCGCTCGCGCTGCTCGACCTGATCGGCGTGGACACCGCCCGTACCGTCCTGGAGGCCATGTACGCCTCCTCCGGCGACCGCCTGCACGCCCCGGCCCCGATCCTGGGCCAGCTGGCCGAGGCGGGCCTGACCGGGCAGAAGTCCGGCCGCGGCTTCTACACGTACGAGGCGCCGGGCAGCTCGGTGATCGCCCGCGACCTGCAGACCCCGCTCGACGGGTCCCTGGTGGGCAGCGGCCGTCCCGTCAGCTCGGTCGGCGTGGCCGGTTCGGGAACCATGGCGAGCGGGATCGCCCAGGTCTTCGCGCAGGCCGGTTACAGCGTGGTGCTCGCCGCCCGCAGCCAGGAGAAGGCCGAGGCCGCCAAGGCCGCGATCGGGAAGTCCTTGGGCCGTGCGGTGTCCAAGGGCCGCCTGACCGAGGAGGGTGCGGCCCAGACCCTGGACCGGATCACCCCGGCCGGCTCGCTGGACGCCTTCGCCGAGGTGGACCTGGCCGTGGAGGCCGTCGCCGAGGACCTGGCGGTCAAGCAGGAGCTGTTCGCGGCCCTGGACAAGGTCTGCAAGCCGGGTGCGGTGCTGGCCACCACCACCTCCTCGCTGCCGGTGATCGCGGTCGCCCGCGTGACCTCGCGTCCGCAGGACGTGATCGGCATGCACTTCTTCAACCCGGCGCCGGCGATGAAGCTGGTCGAGGTGGTCCGGACCGTCCTGACGGCCGACGACGTGCACGCCACGGTCCGGGAGATATGTCTCAAGGTGCGCAAGCACCCGGTGGACTGCGGCGACCGGGCCGGCTTCATCGTGAACGCGCTGTTGTTCCCGTACCTCAACAACGCGATCAAGATGGTCGAGCAGCACTACGCCGACATCGACCAGATCGACGCGGCGATGAAGCTGGGCGGCGGCTACCCGATGGGCCCGTTCGAGCTCCTCGACGTGGTCGGCCTGGATGTCTCGCTGGCCATCGAGAAGGTCCTGCACAAGGAGTTCCGCGACCCGGGCCTGGCCCCGTCCCCGCTGCTGGAGCACCTGGTGGCGGCGGGCTGCCTGGGCCGGAAGACCGGCCGCGGATTCCGTGAGTACGCCGCCCGCCGGTAATCCGTCGGGCCACGAGCCGGATGCGTGGGGAGGGCTGCTCGGGCCCGCCGGACCCTCACGGCGGGCCAACCCTCACGAGCCCAGTGCGGGCTCTCCCCCGCATCCACCCCTCTCCCACCCCCCACAGGCGCGCTCCCCTGCACGAATGAAGTACTTTCGCTCTATGTCCCAGCCCGCCAAGACCTCGCCTCGCGCCGCCGCCTCCTCCGACACCCCGGAGAGCCCGGCCGGCACCAAGGCGGCCGCTCAAAGGCTCAAGATGCGCCGTGAGCTCGCCGCCGCGGCCATGGAGCTCTTCGCGACCAAGGGGTACGAGGCGACGACGGTCGACGAGATCGCCGCGACCGCCGGGGTGGCGCGGCGGACCTTCTTCCGGCACTTCCGGTCCAAGGAAGAGGCGATCTTCCCGGACCACGACGACACCCTGACCCGCGCCGAGGCCGTCCTGGACGTGGCCCCGGCGCACGAGCACCCGCTCGACACGGTGTGCCGCGGGATCAAGGAAGTCATGAAGATGTACGCCGCCTCGCCGGCGGTGTCGGTGGAGCGCTACCGGCTGACCCGCGAGGTGCCGGCGCTGCGGGAGCGGGAGATCGCCTCGGTGGCCCGGTACGAGCGGCTGTTCACCCGCTACCTGCTGGCCCATTTCGACGAGCACGACCACCACGACGGCAACGACGACCCGCTGCTGGCCGAGGTGGCCGCCTCGGCGGTGGTGACCGCCCACAACCACGTGCTGCGGCGCTGGCTGCGCGCGGGTGGCCAGGGGGACGTGGAGGCGCAGCTGGACCACGCGTTCTCGATCGTCCGGAACACCTTCGGTTCGGGCATCGGCGCGGGCCGCACCCTGAGCACGGCCCAGGCCGCGCCGGCGGCCGTCCGTACGCAGGGCGAGGTGCTGGTGGCGGTGGCCCGCACCGATGCCCCGCTGGACGAGGTCATGCGAACCATCGAAGAAGCCCTGCGCGCCAAGTAGAAGTCACTCTCGTCACAGCGGCCGCTCCCGATCCGGGGGCGGCCGCTTTCGTATGTCCGGCTTGCCCCTACTCGCGGGTAACTCTGATCGATCATCGCTCATCGGTGCAGGTCAATCGGCAAATGAGAGAAAGTTTTGGCACGCGGTGCCTTGCCGGGTGACACCGGGTGCCATACGTTGAAGTCGTCCGGATGTCCCCGCGACCCACGCCCACACGGCATGGAACGCGCCCCGGATTGCCTGCGTCACCAGGCACCGCACGCCTCACCACGGGCGTCGCCCAGCTTCACCGCACCAGCCGGACCGACGGCACACCACATCTGCACCACGCACCCCCGTTCCCCTCAGCGCACCCTCATCAGCGCTAGCCGGAGGCTCTACCGTGAAGGACATCCTGGACGCGATTCAGTCGCAGTCCGCCACCGCCGCAGACTTCGCGGCCCTGCCGCTGCCCGACTCGTACCGCGCGATCACCGTGCACAAGGACGAGGCGGAGATGTTCGCGGGGCTGACGACACGCGAGAAGGACCCGCGCAAGTCCCTTCACCTGGACAACGTCCCGGTGCCGGAGCTGGGCCCGGGCGAGGCCCTGGTCGCCGTCATGGCCTCCTCGGTCAACTACAACTCCGTGTGGACCTCGATCTTCGAGCCGGTGTCCACCTTCAGCTTCCTGGAGCGCTACGGGCGCCTGTCGGAGCTGACCAAGCGCCACGACCTGCCGTACCACATCATCGGCTCCGACCTCGCGGGCGTCGTGCTGCGCACCGGCCCGGGCGTCAACGCCTGGAAGCCGGGCGACGAGGTCGTCGCCCACTGCCTCTCGGTCGAGCTGGAGTCCTCGGACGGCCACAACGACACGATGCTCGACCCCGAGCAGCGCATCTGGGGCTTCGAGACCAACTTCGGCGGCTTGGCGGAGATCGCCCTGGTCAAGTCGAACCAGCTGATGCCGAAGCCGGACCACCTCAGCTGGGAGGAGGCCGCCTCCCCCGGTCTGGTCAACTCCACCGCCTACCGCCAGCTGGTCTCCCGCAACGGCGCCGGCATGAAGCAGGGCGACAACGTCCTGATCTGGGGCGCCAGCGGCGGCCTCGGCTCGTACGCGACCCAGTTCGCGCTCGCCGGCGGCGCCAACCCGATCTGCGTGGTCTCCAGCCCCGAGAAGGCGGACATCTGCCGGGCCATGGGCGCCGAGGCGGTCATCGACCGCAACGCCGAGGGCTACAAGTTCTGGAAGGACGAGCACACCCAGGACCCGAAGGAGTGGAAGCGCTTCGGCAAGCGCATCCGCGAGCTGACCGGCGGCGAGGACGTGGACATCGTCTTCGAGCACCCGGGCCGCGAGACCTTCGGCGCGAGCGTCTACGTCACCCGCAAGGGCGGCACGATCGTCACCTGCGCCTCGACCTCCGGCTACAACCACGAGTACGACAACCGCTACCTGTGGATGTCCCTCAAGAGGATCGTCGGCTCGCACTTCGCGAACTACCGCGAGGCGTGGGAGGCGAACCGCCTGGTCGCCAAGGGCAAGATCCACCCCACCCTGTCGAAGGTCTACTCCCTGGAGGACACCGGACAGGCCGCCTACGACGTCCACCGCAACCTCCACCAGGGCAAGGTCGGCGTCCTCGCGCTGGCCCCCGAGGAGGGCCTGGGCGTGCGTGACCACGAGCTGCGCGCGACGCACCTCGATGCGATCAACCGCTTCCGTAACGTCTGAGACCGTTCAAAGGCCTAAGGGACAGCCTGAGATGACAGAGCGCCAGAAGGACCGTCCGTGGCTCATGCGGACGTACGCCGGCCACTCCACGGCCGAGGCGTCCAACGAGCTGTACCGCCGCAACCTCGCCAAGGGCCAGACGGGTCTGTCGGTCGCCTTCGACCTGCCGACCCAGACCGGATACGACCCCGACCACATCCTCGCCCGCGGCGAGGTGGGCCGGGTCGGGGTCCCGGTCTCCCATCTGGGCGACATGCGGCGGCTGTTCCAGGACATACCCCTGGAGCAGATGAACACCTCGATGACGATCAACGCCACGGCCATGTGGCTGCTGGCGCTCTACCAGGTGGCCGCCGAGGAGCAGGGCGCGGACATCGCCCAGCTCCAGGGCACCACCCAGAACGACATCGTCAAGGAGTACCTCTCGCGCGGGACGCACGTCTTCCCGCCGGGGCCGTCCCTGCGGCTGACGACGGACATGATCGCTTACACGGTCAACCACATCCCCAAGTGGAACCCGATCAACATCTGCTCGTACCACCTCCAGGAGGCCGGGGCCACCCCGGTCCAGGAGATCTCGTACGCGATGTCCACGGCGATCGCGGTCCTCGACTCGGTGCGCGACTCGGGCCAGGTGCCCGAGGAGCGCTTCGGCGAGGTCGTCGCCCGGATCTCCTTCTTCGTGAACGCGGGCGTCCGCTTCATCGAGGAGATGTGCAAGATGCGCGCCTTCGGCCGCATCTGGGACAAGGTCACCCGTGAGCGCTACGGCATCGAGAACGACAAGCAGCGCCGCTTCCGGTACGGCGTCCAGGTCAACTCGCTCGGTCTGACCGAGGCGCAGCCGGAGAACAACGTCCAGCGCATCGTGCTGGAGATGCTCGCGGTCACCCTCTCCAAGGACGCCCGCGCCCGCGCCGTGCAGCTGCCCGCCTGGAACGAGGCGCTGGGCCTGCCCCGGCCCTGGGACCAGCAGTGGTCGCTGCGCATCCAGCAGGTCCTGGCGCTCGAGAGCGACCTGCTGGAGTACGACGACATCTTCGCCGGATCCCACGTCATCGAGGCCAAAGTCGACTCCCTGGTCGCCGACTGCCTGGCCGAGATCGACCGGATCCAGGAGATGGGCGGCGCCATGGCGGCCGTCGAGTCCGGGTACCTGAAGGGCGAGCTGGTCTCCTCGCACGCCGAGCGGCGGGCGCGGATCGAGGCCGGCGAGGACAAGATCGTCGGTGTCAACTGCTTCCAGCAGACCGAGGAGAACCCGCTCACCTCCGACCTGGACGGCGCCATCATGACGGTCGACCCGGCAACGGAGGCGCTCACCGTCGAGCGCATCGTCCGCTGGCGGGCAGAGCGTCAGGAGTCCTCGGACCGGCAGGGGAACGGCGACCCGTTCGTCTTCCCCACCACCCAGCAGGCGCTGGAGCGCCTGAAGGAGGCCGCGGCGGGCACCGAGAACCTGATGGAGGCCACGCTCGAGTGCGCCCGCGCCGGTGTCACCACCGGCGAGTGGGCCGGCGCCCTGCGCGAGGTGTTCGGCGAGTTCCGCGCCCCCACCGGGGTCTCCTCGGCCCCGGTCGCGGTCACCGCCGAGCCCGGAACGCCGATGCACGAGGTCCGCGAGAAGGTGTCCCGTACGGCCGACGAGCTCGGCTCGGGCCGGCTGCGCCTGCTGGTGGGCAAGCCCGGCCTGGACGGGCACTCCAACGGCGCCGAGCAGATCGCCGTCCGGGCCCGCGACGCCGGCTTCGAGGTGGTCTACCAGGGCATCAGGCTGACGCCGGAGGAGATCTCCTCCGCGGCGCTGGCCGAGGACGTGCACTGCGTGGGACTGTCCATCCTGTCCGGCTCGCACAGCGCTCTGGTCCCGGACGTCCTGGAACGGCTGCGACTGGCGGGGGCGGGTGACATCCCCGTCATCGTCGGGGGCATCATTCCCAACGCCGACGCCGTGACCCTGAAGGCCGCGGGTGTCGCCGCGGTCTTCACGCCCAAGGACTTCGGCATCACGGAGATCATCGGCCGTATCGTCGACGAGATCCGCAAGGCAAACAAGCTCGCCCCCCTCGACATAGACAACGAATTCGTTGCAAGCACGGAGGTCCCCGCATGACCACGCCTGTCCACCCGGTGAACCGCCTTCGCCCGCGTCGCTCCTGCCTCGCGGTGCCCGGCTCGAACCCGCGGTTCCTGGAGAAGGCCCAGGGCCTGCCGGCCGACCAGGTCTTCCTGGACCTGGAGGACGCCTGCGCGCCGCTCGCCAAGGAAGGCGCCCGCCACACCATCGTGGACGCGCTGAACAACGGCGACTGGACCGGCAAGACCCGCGTCGTGCGCGTCAACGACTGGACCACTCACTGGACCTACCGGGACGTCGTCACGGTGGTCGAGGGCGCCGGCCAGAACCTCGACTGCATCATGCTGCCGAAGGTCCAGGACGCCCAGCAGGTCGTGGCCCTGGACCTGCTGCTGACCCAGATCGAGAAGACCATGGGCTTCGAGGTCGGCAAGATCGGCATCGAGGCGCAGATCGAGAACGCCAAGGGCCTCGTGAACGTCGACGAGATCGCCGCCGCCTCGCCGCGGCTGGAGACCATCATCTTCGGCCCGGCCGACTTCATGGCCTCGATCAACATGAAGTCCCTGGTCGTGGGCATGCAGCCGCCCGGCTACCCGGCGGACGCCTACCACTACATCCTGATGCGGATCCTGATGGCGGCCCGCATGCACAACCTCCAGGCGATCGACGGTCCCTTCCTGCAGATCCGTGACGTGGACGCGTACCGCGAGGTGGCCGGCCGGGCCGCCGCTCTGGGCTTCGACGGCAAGTGGGTGCTGCACCCGGGCCAGGTCGACGCGGCCAACGAGGTCTTCTCCCCCTCGCAGGAGGACTACGACCACGCCGAGCTGATCCTCGACGCGTACGACTGGTGCACCTCGGAGGCCGGCGGCAAGAAGGGCTCCGCGATGCTCGGCGACGAGATGATCGACGAGGCCAGCCGCAAGATGGCCCTGGTCATCGCGGGCAAGGGCCGGGCCGCCGGCATGGAACGCACCACCAAGTTCGAACACCCCTCGACCGAGAAGACGGCGGAGGCCTGATCCCGATGCAGTTCGGACGCACGTACGAAGAGTTCGAGGTCGGGGCGGTCTACAAGCACTGGCCCGGAAAGACCGTCACCGAGTACGACGACCACCTCTTCTGTCTGCTGACCATGAATCACCACCCGCTCCACATGGACAGCAATTACGCGGAGAACACGACCGACTTCGGCAAGAACGTGGTCGTGGGCAACTACATCTACTCGCTGCTGCTCGGCATGTCCGTGCCGGACGTCTCCGGGAAGGCCATCGCCAACCTGGAGATCGAGTCCCTGCGGCACGTGGCGCCGACCTTCCACGGCGACACGATCTACGGCGAGACCACGGTCCTCGACAAGACCCCGTCGAAGTCGAAGAACGACCGCGGGATCGTCTACGTGGAGACCAAGGGCTACAAGCAGGACGGCACCCTCGTCTGCGTCTTCCGGCGCAAGGTGATGGTCCCGACCGAGACGTACATCAAGGAGCGCGGCGGCGAGCAGCCCGGCCGCCCCACGCTGAAGGAACAGGGGAAGTAGCCATGGCCCGACTCGCCCAGACCGCCGGGCTGACCGACGTCCAGCGGGAGATCCTCAAGACCGTCCGGGAGTTCGTCGACAAGGAGATCATCCCGGTCGCGACCGAGCTCGAACACCGTGACGAGTACCCGCAGCAGATCGTCGACGGTCTCAAGGAACTCGGCCTCTTCGGCCTGATGATCCCGGAGGAGTACGGCGGCCTGGGTGAGTCGCTCCTCACGTACGCCCTGTGCGTCGAGGAGATCGCCCGTGGCTGGATGTCCGTCTCGGGCATCATCAACACCCACTTCATCGTGGCGTACATGCTCAAGCAGCACGGCACGCAGGAGCAGAAGGACCATTTCCTCCCGCGCATGGCCCTGGGCGAGGTGCGCGGCGCGTTCTCGATGTCCGAGCCGGCGCTGGGCTCCGACGTGTCGGCCATCTCGTCCAAGGCGGTGAAGGACGGCGACGAGTACGTCCTGAACGGCCAGAAGATGTGGCTGACGAACGGCGGCAGCTCCACCCTGGTGGCCGTTCTCGTCCGCAGTGACGAAGGACACCCCGAGGGCACCGCGCCCCACAAGTCGATGACGACCTTCCTCGTCGAGAAGGAGCCCGGCTTCGGTGAGGTCCGTCCCGGCCTGACCATCCCCGGCAAGATCGACAAGATGGGCTACAAGGGCGTCGACACGACCGAGCTCATCATGGACGGACTGCGCATTCCGGCCAATCGGGTACTCGGCGGTCAGACGGGCCGAGGGTTTTACCAAATGATGGACGGGGTCGAGGTCGGCCGCGTCAACGTGGCAGCGCGTGGCTGCGGCGTCGCTCAGCGTGCTTTCGAACTGGGTGTCTCCTATGCCCAGCAACGTCACACTTTCGGCAAGCCGATCGCCGAGCACCAGGCGATTCAGTTCAAGCTGGCCGAGATGGCTACCAAGGTCGAAGCCGCCCATGCGATGATGGTGAACGCAGCACGCAAAAAGGACTCCGGGGAACGAAACGACCTCGAAGCAGGGATGGCGAAGTACCTCGCCTCCGAGTACTGCAAGGAGGTCGTCGAGGACGCCTTCCGTATCCACGGTGGATACGGGTTCTCGAAGGAGTACGAGATCGAGCGTCTCTACCGGGAGGCCCCGATGCTGCTGATCGGTGAAGGTACCGCCGAGATCCAGAAAATGATCATCGGGCGACGCCTGCTCGAGGAGTACCGGCTTCAGGGCTGAAAGTCCCTTTTGCAGCGAATCATCCATGGGTTCGTTGCGAAAGGATCACTGGCAGTGACTGGCTGACCGTCATCGACTCGGCTTCTGGCTTGCCCAGTTGTTGCGCGCAACCGATAGCATTCCAGTAAAGCCGCCGTCCCGTCCCCCCGTTTACGGCGCGGCAATCACCCGCTACGAAGGTCATCCATGCCCCACAGCCAAACCTCTGCACCTCGCGACAGCCTCCTTGGCGTACGCCTCGCGCGCGGAGCATCGCCGTGGCTTCTGCCGACCGTCGCCACCGCGGCGCTCAGCCTCACCCGGGCCCGCAAGTCCGGACGCTGGGCCGCGGCGGCCGTGCCCGCCACCGCGCTCGCCGCGGGCATGCTGTGGTTCTTCCGCGACCCCGAGCGTGAGATCGCTCAGGGGCGTGTCATCTCGCCCGCCGACGGTGTGGTGCAGAGCATCATGCCGTGGAAGGACGGACGGACCCGGGTCGCGATCTTCATGAGCCCGCTGAACGTCCACGTCAACCGCGCGCCCCTCGCGGGCACGGTGACGTCCGTGGAGCACATCCCCGGCGGATTCGTCCCGGCGTTCAACAAGGAGAGCGAGAACAACGAGCGCGTTGTCTGGCACTTCGACACCGAACTCGGTGACATCGAGATGGTGCAGATCGCCGGCGCCGTCGCCCGTCGGATCGTCCCGTACCTGCCGGCCGGAACCAAGGTGGAGCAGGGCGAACGCATCGGTCTGATCCGCTTCGGCTCCCGCGTCGACATCTACCTCCCCGAGGGCGTCGAGGTCGCGGTCGAGGTCGGTCAGGCCACCACCGCGGGGGTGACACGAATTGACCGTGACTGACCCTGAGACTCCGGCCGCCGGCTGGGTTCCCGAACCTGCCGAGGAGGAGTCCGCCGAGGACGACATGCCGCTGTCGCTGCGGCTGTCGATAGCGGACACCCTCACGCTCGGTAACGCGACGTGCGGATTCATGGCGGTGTACTTCACCACCACCGGAATCCTCATCCCGCACCTCACCGGCAGTGGCGAATCGGGCATGGCCCGTAACAGCGCCGCGACGGCAGTGATACTGATGCTGCTCGCCGCGGTCTTCGACCTCTTCGACGGCATCGTGGCCCGCAAGCTGCGCAGCTCGCCGATGGGTGCCGAGCTGGACAACCTGTCCGACCTGATCAGCTTCGGCCTCGCGCCGGCCTACTTCGTGCTCGTCTACGGCATGGTCGCCGTTGACGCGCACCAGAAGATGTCGGCGCTGGCCGCGATCGTGGTGCTGCTCGCCGTGGTGCTCAGACTCGCGAGATTCAGCTGCGTGACGATGAAGGACGGCATGTTCCAGGGCATGCCGAGCCCCTTCGGCGCGCTGACGGTCGTCTCGATCGTGCTGCTGGAGCTGCCGTTCGTCCCGACGCTGCTGGCGATCATCGGGGTGGCCTGGCTGATGGTGAGCCGGGTCGAGTACCCCAAGCCGCGGGGTGTTCTCGCCGTGGCGATGCTCTGCTGGATCATCAGCGCGATGGGGCTCCTGGCGGCCTGGGCGTTCGACGCCCCGGGCGGTCAGCTGCTGCTCCAGACCGGATGCGCCCTGCAGATCGCGATGGCGGCGACGATTCCGCTCTTCGCGACGACCCGGAAGGCCAACACCTTCCGCCACAATCGCCGCGAGGCCCGCGCCGCGACGCTGCGCTAGCTGTACCGGAGAAGGCCCCCGGATGCCATCGGCATCTGGGGGCCTTCTGCCGTTTCCCGGGGCCCGGGGCCTCTGCGGTTCCCCTGGTGCCGGGGTCGGAGTGGGGCCGGAGGCGGCGGCGGGGCGGGGAGTGTCCGGGGTAGGCATGATTTATGGCCCCCGGGGCGAGTGCCACAGGACTCGGAGCATGGCCACACCCCGGACACTCCCCGCCCCGCCGCGGCCCCCTCCTGCAGCCCCGCCCCCGGTGGGCATGGTCCTGCGGTTCCTGGCCCGTACCGACCACCCGAGGGCGGGGTCGGGGCCGGTGGTGGGGTGGGGGTTGTCCGGGGTATAAAACGTGATTTGTTGGCCCGGACCGCCGGGCCGGTTCTCATTCCGCCGTGGGGCCATAAATCATGCCTACCCCGGACGACCCCCGCCCCGCCACCGGACCCGGCCCAGCCCGCCCCCGCCCACCTCCGAGCCCCCGGCCAGGACACGGCATAACCTTGATGTCGGAAAACCGCCAGCCCGGCGTAACCGGAACCCCGAAGCTGGACGCATGCACACCGACACCGAGCGCTGCGTAAGGGCCGTGCAGTCGAAGGACGCCCGCTTCGACGGCTGGTTCTTCACCGCCGTCCTGACCACCCGGATCTACTGCAGGCCCAGCTGCCCCGCCGTGCCGCCGAAGGTCGAGAACATGACCTTCCTGCCCAGCGCGGCCGCCTGCCAGCAGGCAGGATTCCGCGCGTGCAAGCGCTGCCGGCCCGATACGAGTCCCGGTTCCCCCGAGTGGAACGCCCGCGCCGACGCCGTCGCGCGCGCGATGCGGCTGATCCAGGACGGCGTGGTGGACCGGGAGGGGGTGCCGGGCCTGGCCACACGGCTGGGCTACTCCGCCCGCCAGGTCGAGCGGCAGCTGAACGCCGAGCTCGGGGCCGGTCCGCTGGCCCTGGCCCGGGCCCAGCGCGCCCAGACCGCCCGGCTGCTCATCGAGACCTCCGAGCTCCCGATGGGCGACGTGGCCTTCGCCGCCGGGTTCTCCTCCATCCGGACCTTCAACGACACGGTCCGCGAGGTCTTCGCCCTCGCCCCGAGCGAACTGCGGGAGCGTGCTGTCAAGGCCGGCCGCGGCAGGAACGCCCCGCCCCGGATCCCGGGCACGATCAGTCTGCGGCTGCCGTTCCGGGCCCCGCTGAACCCCGACAACCTCTTCGGACACCTCGCCGCCACCGCCGTCCCCGGGGTCGAGGAGTGGCGCGACGGCGCCTACCGCCGCACCCTGCGCCTGCCGTACGGCACCGGTGTCGTCGCCCTGACCCCGCAGCCCGACCACATCGGCTGCCGCCTCGCCCTGACCGACCTGCGCGACCTCACCATCGCCATCAGCCGCTGCCGCTGGATGCTCGACCTGGACGCCGACCCCGAGGCGGTCGACGAGCAGCTGCGCTCCGATCCGCTGCTGGCCCCCCTCGTGGACAAGGCCCCCGGGCGCCGGGTGCCCCGTACGGTCGACGCGCCGGAGTTCGCCGTACGGGCGGTGCTGGGCCAGCAGGTCTCCACCGCGGCGGCGCGCACGCACGCGGCCCGGCTGGTCGCCGCGCACGGGGAGACGGTCGAGGACCCGCTGGGCGGGCTGACCCACCTGTTCCCCTCCCCGCAGGCGCTCGCCGGGCTGGACCCGGAGGCGCTGGCCCTGCCGCGCAGCCGGCGCGCCACGCTGACCACCCTGATCTCGGCGCTCGCCGACGGCTCGCTGGTGCTCGGCTTCGACAGTGACTGGGAGGCGGCGCGGGCCCAGCTGACGGCGCTGCCCGGCTTCGGCCCGTGGACCACCGAGGTGATCGCGATGCGGGCGCTCGGCGACCCGGACGCCTTCCTGCCGTCCGATCTGGGGATCCGGCGGGCGGCACAGGGGCTCGGGCTGCCGTCCACCCCCTCGGCGCTCACCGCGCGGGCGGCCGCATGGCGGCCCTGGCGCGCGTACGCCGTCCAGTACCTGTGGGCCACCGACGCCCACCCCATCAACCACCTGCCCGCCTGAGGAGCACCAGCGATGCGATCCACCATGAACAGCACCAAGACGCACACCGTCGTCGACAGCCCCTACGGCCCGCTGACCCTGGTCGCCACGGACGGGGTCCTCAGCGGCCTCTACATGACCGGGCAGCGCCACCGGCCGGCCGAGGAGTCCTTCGGGGAGCGGGTGGCCGCCGCCGAGGAGCCCTTCCCCGAGGTGGCGCGCCAGCTGACCGCGTACTTCGCCGGGGAGCTCACGGAGTTCGACCTCCCGCTGCGCCTGGAGGGCACGGATTTCCAGCGCAGCGTCTGGGAGCAGCTCGTGCGGATCCCGTACGGCGAGACGTGGTCGTACGGGGAGCTCGCGGCCAGGCTGGGCAAGCCCAGCGCCTCGCGCGCGGTGGGCCTGGCGAACGGGAAGAACCCGGTCGGCATCATCGTGCCCTGCCACCGGGTGATCGGCGCGTCGGGCGGGATGACCGGCTACGGCGGCGGGCTCGACCGCAAGGTCCGGCTGCTGGCCTTCGAGTCCGGAGAACAGGCCTGAGTTCTGTCCCGAAGGCCGGTCCCGAAGGGCGGTCCGGCCCTGCCCCATTCCGAAATGCGGAGTTTTTGAAGCGGTTGTATGAATGGAATACCGCTACATGATCGGAGTCGGGCATGGACGACTATCCGCTTCTCAACATCTTCTGGACGATGCTGTACCTGTTCCTGTGGATCATGTGGTTCTTCCTGCTCTTCAAGGTCATCACGGACATCTTCCGTGACCACAGCCTCAGCGGCTGGGGGAAGGCGGGATGGCTGATCTTCGTACTCCTGGTGCCCTTCCTGGGCGTGTTCGTCTACCTCATCGCCCGGGGCAAGAGCATGGGCGAGCGGGACCTCAAGCAGGCTCAGGAGAACCAGGCCGCCTTCCGGGACTACGTCCAGAAGACGGCGGGCTCCGGAGGCAGCGCGGACGAGCTGCACAAGCTCTCCGCCCTCAAGGACAAGGGCGACATCACGCAGGAGGAGTTCGACCGCGCCAAGGCCAAGCTCCTGGCCTGACCTGACCCGGCCGGGTCAGACGACGAGAAGCGGAACGAGCAGCGCGAAGGCGGCTCCGGCCTCAACGGCGTAGCCGTACAGCGAGGGGTGCTGGACCGGGGCGGCGAGCAGGACCACGCTCTGCTGGGTGGCGGCGGCCTCCACCCAGTCGGGGTCGGCGCCGAGGTTGCCCTGGTACCAGCCCTCGCAGGAGCCGGGTCCGGTGACGGCGAGGAGGTCGTCCTCGCGGCGGTAGAAGGCCTGCCAGCCGGCGGCCGGGACGGACCAGCCCTCGAAATCGGTGAACTGCGCCCAGCCGCCCTCGCGTATCGCGGTGTCGAAGAGCCAGACCGGGGTCCCCTCCGGAGTGACTTCACCACCGGCCTGCTGGTCGGTGGTGAAGTGCACCATCGGAAGGGCGTCGGGCCCGTCGGCGGTGCTGGGCCAGGCGTACATCGTGATCATCTGCTGATTCTGTCCTGGTCGGGGTAAGTCCGGTGTTACGGCCCGCCCGGTCACGAGGTGACCGGGCGCCGGCCGTTCTCGAGTTCCGCGGTGCCCTCGCCCGACTGCACGATCCGGTAGGCCTCTTGGATGCGCAGTCCGAGCGATTCGGGCAGGTAGGCGGTGAGTTCGGCGGGCTCGACCAGCCGCCAGGAGATCAGCTCCTCCTCCTGCAGCGTGACGGAGGCGAGCTGGGCCTCGTCGAGGACGCCGCCGTCGTAGACGTAGGCGACCAGCGGCGGGCGGCCCGGGCCCAGGACCCAGTCGACGACAAGAAGACGGCCGAGGGGGAGGTCGAGGCCGATCTCCTCGGCGCTCTCGCGCCGGGCGGCGGTGCGCGGAGACTCGTCCTGGTCCGACTCGACGGTGCCGCCCGGCAGGGCCCAGCCCTCGCGGTAGTTGGGCTCGACGAGCAGGACCCGGCCCTCGGCGTCCCGGTAGAGGGCGGCCGCGCCGGCCAGCACCCGGGGCAGGCTCGCGATGTACGTGGCGTAGTCATCTGCGGTGGTCACGCCGCAACCCTACCGAGGCGTCGGGGCCGTGCGGGGCGGGGCCTTCGGCCCGCCTGGGGACCCGTGGGGATCAAAGATGGCCACATGATGATTGCTTTACAGATGATATTGTTGCCGCTCGCCCGGGTCACTCGCTTCCGCCCTGTGGCACCAAGGGCTCCGGTAGCTGGTGCGCCTCCGCGTCGTCGGCCTGGTGGTCCACTGCCGACGTCCTGCTCTCGGCAGGCCAGATCGTCAGGCACCCGCCGGCGGTCTTCCGCACTCGGAGATTGAAGACAAGCCCCTCCATGCAGAACGCAGCAGCCCCGGCACGCGACGCAGCCGACCGGCCGGCACCCGTGCTGTCCGTCGTGATCCCGATCTACAACGAGCAGGAGGCCCTGCCCCTGACCGTGGCGCGCCTGCGCCCGATCCTGGACGGCATGGGGATCAGCTACGAGGTCGTGGGGATCGACGACGGGTCCACCGACGCCACTCCGGTGATCATGCAGAAGATCCGCCAGGAGTGGCCCGAGCTGCGCATCGTGCGCTTCGCCCGCAACTCCGGGCACCAGGCCGCCCTGACCGCCGGCATCCACCGCGCCCTGGGCGACTACGTCGTTAGCATCGACGCCGATCTCCAGGACCCGCCGGAGAAGATCGTCGAGATGTACGAGCTGGCCCGCGAGAAGGACCTGGACATCGTCTACGGCGTCCGCGGCGACCGCGGCACCGACACCTTCTTCAAGCGGCGCACGGCCGGCGCCTACTACTGGCTG